>NZ_RZAA01000015.1:0-98432 GCF_003994535.1 Pseudomonas sp. PAMC 29040 | reverse complement strand
TAGTGGTCCTCCCGGCATGGATGCCGGGAGAGCCGTGTTGGGCCATGGATGGCCCGTCACGGCGTGGCCACGGAGCGGGACCGGAGCGAGGGAACCTGAGCGCAGCGAAGGCCGTACGCTGGGGCAAGGCCTTTTTGCTTACTTTTGTGGCTGTTTGACAAAAGTGAGCCGCCGTAAGGGCGGAACCCGTAGAGAGCCGTGATACATCAAACGGATATGTACGCGGTACTCCAGTTGCTTGAACCAGGTACATATCCGTTCAATGCGCAACGGCGATTTACCGGTTTCGCCCTTACGGCGAGGCACTTTTGGCAAACGCCGAGTGTCGGACCATCCCAAAAATACCCAAAAAGTCTGCGCCCTACCATACGGCCGAGCTCGCCCAGGCTCGCCCGGTGCCCTCACTCCGGCGCTGTTGTGGGGGCACGCCGTGACGGGCCATCCATGGCCCGGCACGGCTGGCTCGGCGTCCTGCCTCGCCACCCCCAAAACAGCACCTGCGTTCGGCCTTCTGTGATGGGCGTCTGCGTTGCACCGACTATCGAGTGGCGGCAGAGGCATCTGCTTTAAAAGCAAAAAGCAAAAAGCAAAAAGCAAAAAGCAAAAACTGGCCCCAGCACCTAACCTTGATCTTGAACGTGGCCGCACCCCTAGGGGTGCGGCCAAATGTCCCGGGGGGGTATTTCAATGTGCTCCAACCGGCATCACAGAAGTCTATAGAATGCCGCCCTGTTGGTTCAGCCCCGACGCTTTCAGATGGCACCTGTTGTGCATACAACATGGAGCATCAGCAAGACCGGATCCTGAACCTGTCATACCATCGCTAGCGAGTAGTTCACCCCTTAAATGAGCAACCCCACTTCTGCATCCCGCGCAAACTGGCAACCGGTCATCGCACTGGCTCTGGCCGCGTTCGTGTTCAATACCACCGAATTTGTCCCGGTCGGGCTGCTGAGCGCAATTGGCGCCAGCTTCGACATGACCACCGCCAGCGTCGGGCTGATGCTTACCATTTATGCCTGGGTGGTGTCCCTGGCTTCGCTGCCGATCATGCTGCTGACCCGCAACGTGGAACGCCGCAAGTTGCTGCTGGTGCTGTTCGGGCTGTTTATCCTCAGTCATGTGCTGTCGAGCCTGGCCACCAACTTCGGCATTTTATTACTCAGCCGAATAGGGGTAGCGTTGTCTCACGCCCTGTTCTGGTCAATTACCGCCTCCCTGGCCGTTCGTCTGGCACCCGAGGGCAAGCAGGTTCAGGCCCTGGGTTTGCTGGCCACCGGTACCTCGCTGGCAATGGTGCTGGGTGTGCCCCTCGGTCGTTTGCTGGGTGAGGCCATGGGCTGGCGCACCACGTTTATCGTGATTGCCGGGCTGGCCGGGTTGCTGGTGTTGTGGTTGACCCGCACATTGCCCCTGCTGCCAAGCCAGAACTCGGGCTCGCTCAGAAGCCTGCCGATTCTGTTCAAGCGTCCGGCGCTGGTGGCGATCTATGTGCTGACGGCAGTGGTGGTGACTGCGCAGTTCACGGCCTATAGCTACATCGAACCCTTTGTTCAGGGCGTAGCGGGCATGAGTGGCAGCATGGTGACGTTGGTCCTGTTGCTGTTCGGTGGCGCAGGGATCATTGGCTCCCTGTGTTTCAGCTGGTTCCACAAGCACAACCCGCAGCGATTCTTGCTCGGTGCTGTGGCTTTACTGACGCTTTGCCTGTTGCTGCTGCTGCCTGCCAGCGGCTGGATTGAGTCCCTGGGAGTGCTGAGCATTTTCTGGGGCATGGCGATCATGGGCTTCGGTCTGGCGTTG
The DNA here is from genome assembly GCF_003994535.1 of Pseudomonas sp. PAMC 29040. Classification (NCBI taxonomy): domain Bacteria; kingdom Pseudomonadati; phylum Pseudomonadota; class Gammaproteobacteria; order Pseudomonadales; family Pseudomonadaceae; genus Pseudomonas; species Pseudomonas sp. PAMC 29040. Next base: position 96,629 of record NZ_RZAA01000015.1, on the reverse strand, counting down.
CAGTCCAAGGTGCTGACCCTGGCGCCAGATGCGACAGACGTGGCGATGGCGATGTTTTCGGGAATTTACAACATCGGTATCGGTGGCGGTGCGCTGCTGGGCAGTTATGTCGGTGGCCATCTGGGCTTTGCCTGGATCGGCCTGGTGGGCGGTGCGCTGGCAGGCCTGGCGCTGGCGTTGTACAGCTGGTCACTGTATCGGATCAGCCGCTCGGTCACGCCGGGCTGAGCAATGCCGGTATCTGACGCAGCCCCTGCGTCAGATACCGGTGAGGGTTTAAACGGCGCTCAGGTGTTCATAGAGGATCGTTGCACCCACGATAATCAGCACCACGCCACCGACGATTTCCGCACGCTTGCCCACCAGACTGCCGAGTGCTCGCCCCAACATGGTGCCGATGATCACCATGGTCATGGTGGCCAGACCAATGGCCGCGGCGGCCATCCAGATATTCACGTCGACAAATGCCAGGCCAACCCCGACCGCCAGCGCGTCAATGCTGGTGGCGATGGCGGTGATCACCAGAATCCAGAATGAGTGCTGCGACGGTTTCTCTTCGGCTTCTTCCTCATCGGGCTTGACCCCGTTGTAGATCATGTACAGACCCAGACCCAGCAACAGGGTGAAGGCGATCCAGTGATCCCATTGGGTGACATAGCTGCTGGCGGCGTTGCCGATGGCCCAGCCGATTACGGGGGTGATGGCTTCAATCACGCCGAAGATAAGGCCGGTGCGCAGGGCTTCTGTGAAACGCGGTTTGTGCAGACTGGAGCCTTTGCCGATGGCTGCCGCGAAGGCATCTGTCGACATGGCGAAAGCGAGGAGAATCAGGGCAATCGGGTTCATGTTTGTTATCCAGTCGGGCTCAAGACAACGGCATAACACTGTGCGCCCGACTTCAGCACAGGTATGTCGTTGGTCTCGCAAATCCAGACGGATGCCATGGCCACGGCAGGTTGCCGAGAATGTTGACCAGAGCGCCGCCACAAGCGTGACGGCCAGCTACTCCCCAAAGAGGCGCGCAGGATAGCAGCTGCATGTGAAAAAAAGGTGAAATCCTTGATTGCCCTTGCCTTCTGCAGGAGCGAGGTTGGGGGGCGCAGGAGGCATTTCTGTAATTTGATGCAGACCTGTTTCAATGCCGTGCGGTGCAGGATTTTGCGCGGCCGCGCCAGGCTGATTGCCTCTGTAGGAGCGAGCTTGCCTCGCGAGCTTTTTCAAGATCAAAAGCTCGCGAGACAAGCTCGCTCCTACAGGTTGAGGTTCGCAGGAGGCATTTCTGTAATTTGATGCAGACCTGTTTCAGGACCGTGCGGTGCAGGATTTTGTGTGGCCGCGCCAGGCTGATTACCTCTGTAGGAGCGAGCTTGCCTCGCGAGCTTTTTCAAGATCAAAAGCTCGCGAGACAAGCTCGCTCCTACAGGTTGGGGTTTGCAGGCAGTATTTTTGTAATTTGATGCAGACCTGTTTCAATGCCGTGCGGTGCAGGATTTTGTGTGGCCGCGTCAGGCTGATTACCCCTGTAGGAGCGAGCTTGCCTCGCGAGATTTTTCAAGATCAAAAGCTCGCGAGGCAAGCTCGCTCCTACAGGTTGGGGGTCGCAGGAGGCATTTCTGTAATTTGATGCAGACCTGTTTCAGGACCGTGCGGTGCAGGATTTTGTGTGGCCGCGTCAGGCTGATTACCTCTGTAGGAGCGAGCTTGTCTCGCGAGCTTTTCAAGATCAAAAGCTCGCCCCTACAGGTTGCGGTTCGCTGGAGGCATTACTGTGGCTTGATCCAGGCCTGTTTCAATGCCGCAGGGGGTTGAAGCGCGGGTCTTTGAGCCATTCCTGCAATTCAAGTTCGGCCTGTTCCAGGGCTGTGCGGTTCAGCAGTTTGCGCAACAGTGCCACGTTGACCGCCCTCGAACGCAGGTTAAAGGCCGGGCTGCTGTCACTGTCGGTGCCGGGCTGGCGCACGCCGAGCTTTTCATACAGTTGTTGCAGGCGGTTTTGCACGCTGCGCAACGACAGGTTGCGACGTTGGGCGATGATCCGGTCTGTCAGGCCCAGGGCGATATCCTGCAATACTTCGTATTCGGTATCGGTCAGACCAAGCAGGTGATTCTGGCTCTTTTGCTGCACTCCGCGCACTTCACGATCGATCACGCACTGCTGCTCGATAAACAGGCTGCGCAGTGCCAGCCGCAGGCGATCCTCGGAGGCTGTCTTGAGGATATAACCATACGCCGCACCCTCGGGAACGATGCGTGAGATACCCCGCACATAGGCTTCGTCGGCGTAGTTGGACCAGAACATGATTGAGGTGTGGGGACGCTCGCGCCAGATCGCCCGTGCAGCTTCGACCCCGGTGCGTTTTGGCATCTGCAGATCCATGACCACCGAGGTGATGGCAAATTCATGGGCCAGCCGCTCGCCCACCAGGCCATCCTCGGCTTCATGCAGGCGCTCGCATTCTGGCAGCGCCCCCTCGATCACCTCCCTGAAAAAGGCACGGTGCACCGGGTCGTCTTCGATCAACAGGATTTGCATGGTGTTCTCTCTACCTATTGGGCCCGGTCCGGCAATGGCAGGCTGACCTGGACGCAGGTGCCTTTGTTGTCGGGACCTTTCTCGATCTGCACCTGCGCGCCAAGCAGCTGTGCGCGTATGCGCATGTTTTTGATACCGCCGGTTTCCAGTCGATTGAGGCTGTCCAGCCCGGGGCCGTCGTCGACAATGGTCAGTTGCAAGTGGCTGCCAGAGACGGTGATCTCGACAATTATCACATTGGGTGCCGCGTGCTTTATCGCATTATTGACCGCTTCCTGAATGATGCGGAACAGCGCGATCTGCTGGGGTTCGGCCAGGTCGTTGGCCCGCCCGCCGGTGTTGTCCCGCAGGCGGGTGACAATCTCCAGACCACTGTTGCGCACGCTGCGCAGCAGCAGGTCCTCCAGCCCCTCGACAAACCCGAACAGCTGCAACACGGTGGGTTTGACCGCATCAATGATCAGTCTCAATTCCTGCATGCTTTCTTGCAGGGCCTGGCCGACCGGGGCCAGTTCTGCTGCCGGGATCTGCTCCAGCAGTTGCAGGCGGGCGATACGCCGGTGCAGACGGGTCATATCGGCCAGTGTCTGGTCGTGCAGGTCCATGCCGATGCGCTGGCGCTCGTTTTCCAGCTCTTCGGTCAGGCGCAGTGCCCCCAGGCGCAGGCCTTCTTCGCGGGCACGGATCTGCGCCTCGGCGATTGCCATATGTTTGGCCTGTTCGGTCTGGCGCAGGGCATACAGATAGGACGCCAGCAGATCAGCCACATGCTGGGTGTGGCGTACATCATCCAGGGTATAGAAGTTGGCGGCGTGGGTGGAGCAACTCAGGGCGCCGATCACTTCACCCCGGGCGCGCAGCGGGACGTGCAGGCGACTGCGTAAATTGGCATCGAAAATCGGGTGGTTGAGGGCGCCGGGGAACTGGAAGCGCTGGTCGTTCATCGCATCGTCGCTGAGGATATAGGGCTCCATCCCCAGCAACAGCGCGCGAATCGGACTTCGGGTAATGGCCAGCGGATGAAAGGCAAAATCGCTCCAGGAAGTGTGCAGACCCGTTTCGTAGGCCGACAGGTGACTGTCGTCATCCAGCAGCAGGCTGACGTCAAGATGATCGTGGGGCAGGATAAAACGGATCTCTTCGGATACCGCCTCGATCATCGACTGAAAGTCCAGGCGCCCGGCCAGTGCGCGGGAAATCCCGAGAAAATGATGCAACACGTTTTCTGCCGCGATGGGGACTCTTTGGGTCATGGCCTGCAATCCGTCAGAGGCGCACCCGCTGGCGGCCCGATATCCGAGTATGACCCAAAGCGCTCAGCGGTCAGGGGCAAAAACCCTGCATATTTGCGCGTTTCTTTTGCGGGATCCCGCAGGTTATTTGCGCGCAAAGGGTATCAAGTGTGCATCAACGCCCCAGACAGAGCCCCGTGGCCCGATCAGACTGAGGGTGTCAATTAGCCCACAAAAATAATAAGGGTCATGTCATGGAACGTCACACGCTGCGTTGCGCCTTGCTGTCCACTGCATTGCTGATTACCCCCTTCATGCACGCCCAGGCCGACACGGCCGACAAAACCATCGCGCTGTCCAATAACTATGCCGGCAACTCCTGGCGCCAGAGCATGCTCAACAGTTGGCAACAGACCACTGAGCAGGCGGTCAAGGACGGGATCATTGCCGGGGCGGACTCGTTCACCACAGCGGAGAACCAGGCCACTGAACAGGCGGCGCAGATCCAGAACCTGATCCTGCAGGGCTACAACGCCATCGTGATCAATGCGGCTTCGCCCACCGCACTGAACGGCGCAGTCAAGCAGGCCTGCGATGCGGGAATTGTCGTGGTGTCTTTCGACGGCATCGTCACTGAACCCTGTGCCTACAGAATTTCCATGGACTTCAAGCAAAGCGGTCTGGATGGCATGGACTATCTGGCCAAGCGCTTCCCGGACGGGGCTAATGTGCTGGAAGTGCGCGGCCTGGCCGGGGTCTCGGTGGACGGGATGATCCACTCCGGGGTCGTCGCCGGCGCGAGCAAGCATCCGCAGTTAAAGGTCGTAGGCTCGGTCAATGGCAACTGGTCGCAGACCGCGGCGCAAAAAGCCGTGGCGGGGATCTTGCCCAGCTTGCCGAAAATCGATGCGGTGGTGACCCAGGGCGATGACGGCTTCGGGGTGGCCCAGGCCTTTACCGCAGCGGGCCGGCCATTGCCGGTGATCATTTTCGGTAACCGCGAAGAAGAACTGACGTGGTGGAAAAAACAGAAAGACGCCAACGGCTACCAGTCGTTCTCGATCTCCAGCGCGCCGAGCATCTCCAGCCTGTCGTTCTGGGTTGCCCAGCAGTTGCTCGATGGCAAACAGTTGCCCCATGACCTGCTGTCGCCCGCGATCAGCGTCACCCAGGACACCCTCGAAAGCTCGCTCAAAGGCCTGGAGAAGGGCGGGATCGTGAGTCAGGTGTACAGCGTCGACGACGTTGCCCAACTGAAGAGCCCTGCACCTCAATAAGCCTGGCCGGGGAAGGAGAGCGCAATGACAGTTACTCAAGCAGCGCTGGTTGACCTCAAGGGGGTCGGCAAGCGTTTTGGCGCCGTGCGCGCACTTAATGACGTAGATCTGACGTTTCGTCCCGGTGAGTGTCTGGGGCTGATCGGTCACAACGGCGCGGGCAAGTCGACCCTGATGCATATTCTGGCGGGGACCCTGAGTGCCGACAGCGGCACGGTGCTGATGGGCGGTGCCGATGTGCGCAACGGCTACTCGGTACAGGTGGCCCGGCAACACGGGATTCGCTGCGTGTTTCAGGAACTGTCGCTGTGCCCCAACCTGACCGTTGCCGAGAATACCCGGCTGACATGCCCCGGCCTGCGCGGTTTTGGCTGGCGGCGCAAGGCCGGCGCATTGATTGTGGCAACCCTGGACAGCATCTTCCCGGACCACAGGATCAGCCCCGGGGAGGTGGTGGCGGACTTGCCGATCGCCCAGCGGCAGATGGTGGAAATCGCCCGTGCTTTTACCTGTGTGGATGAGCATCTGGCGCTGGTGATTCTCGATGAGCCCACCTCGTCGCTGGACGCCCGGGTCGCCGGGCAATTGCTGCACCATGTGCGGCGCTATGTCGAAAGCGGCGGCTGCGTGGTGCTGATCAGCCACATTCTGGGGGAGATGCTCGCCACCTGTGACCGGATTGCGGTGATGAGCGATGGCTGTGTGGTGGAGGTACGGGGTGCCAGTGCTTTTACCCATGCTTCGCTGGTGGAGTGCATGGGCACGGTGAGCAAGCCACAGGATCAGGACCGGGTGTTTGTGTCCAGACGCGACGGGCAGCCACCGGTAGTCGAACAGTTGCCGGCACGCCAGCAGAACGGGCAGGCAGTGGCCGCCTGGCCGGGTGAAATCGTCGGTCTGGCGGGGCTGGCCGGGCAGGGCCAGAGCCAGTTGCTGGTGCAGTTGCTGCGCGAACGGATTGCCAGCGGGAAGCGAGTAGCCATGGTCGCCGGCGACCGGCAGACCGACGGGGTGTTCAGCCTGTGGTCGATTGCCGAGAACATCAGCATCAGCTCCCTGGCGGCACTCAGGCACGGCCTGTTGATTGATCCGCAGGCAGAGCAGGCCATGGCGGCCAAGTGGCAGCAGCGGATGAACATCCGCACCCCGGACATGAATAATCCGATTCTGTCGCTCTCCGGCGGTAACCAGCAAAAGGCCCTGTTTGCCCGGGCCCTGGCCAGTGACAGCGAGCTGATTCTGATGGATGACCCCATGCGCGGGGTCGATGTCGGCACCAAGCGCGAGGTCTACGCCATCATCAAGGAAGAGGCGGCCCGCGGCCGGACTTTTATCTGGTACTCCACCGAGCTTGAAGAGCTCAATCACTGCGATCACATCTACGTGTTCCGCAACGGCCAGGCAGTGGCGGATCTGCCGCGCAATGAACTGAGTGAAGCGCAAATCCTGCGCAGTTCCTTTCAGGAGGAGGTGGCATGAACGCGCCTCAACCCATGACATTAAAAAAACCGCCCGCGGCCAACACCGTGGACCGCGCAGCCGGGGGGGTGAACCGCGCCCGCTGGTTGCGTAACGCCTTGCCTGGGATTTCCCTGGTGGTGCTGCTGGCGACGATTTTTATCATGCAGCCGCGAGCCATGAGCTACATGGGCATGAATCTGATGCTCAACCTGGCGGTGCCGATCGCCCTGGCCACCATTGCGCAGATGCTGATCATCACGGTCAACGACCTTGATCTATCGCTGGGCAGCTTTATCAGCTTTGTGGCCTGTGTGGCAGCTACCTTGCTCAACGATCACCCGCTGCTGGGATGCCTGGTGCTGTTGGGCTGCATCGGTGTTTACGCGTTGCTCGGGGCGCTGATTCACAGTCGCCGGTTACCGGCGATTGTGGTGACCCTGGGCATGTCGTTCATCTGGGTCGGCGGCGCAGTGCTGTTGCTGCCCGCCCCCGGCGGCAGTGCGCCGCAATGGTTGCAGGCGCTGGTCAAAATCAAGACCCCGGTGCTGCCGTTTGCCATTGTGGTGTGCGTGGTACTGGCCGTGGCGGTGCATCTGTTTTTGATGCGCTCCAGGTTTGGTGTGGTCTTGCGTGGCGCTGGCGGGAACCCGCTGGCGATGGCCAAGGCCGGCTGGTCGCTGTTGCGGATCAAGGTCACGCTGTATGCCCTGGCGGGTGGCTTCGGAGTGCTGTCCGGATTGTTTCTGGTGGGCCTGACCACCTCGGCCGACGCCAATATGGCGCTGCGTTACACCTTGCTGTCGATCGCCGGAGTGATTCTGGGCGGTGGTGAGTTTACCGGCGGCCGGGTGTCCCCCATCGGTGCGGTGCTGGGGGCTTTGACCCTGGTGCTGGCCGGCTCGCTACTGTCGTTTATCCGCATTTCCCCCGACTGGCAGATCGGTGCCCAGGGCGCGATCTTGATCCTGGTGCTGGCCCTGCGCACTGCCGTCAATCGTCTGGAGGTACGTCCGGTATGAATCTGCCCATTGCTCTGAACCGTATTCGCAGCAAACCCTGGTTGTGGTCGTTTCTGGCGGCGTTGCTGGTGTGGCTGGCGACCCTGGGGTTTACCGGCGGTGAGGGTGCCGCTGCACTGACGTCCAGTGCGCTGTCGTTCTCGGCATTTTTTGTCATCGTCGGCGTGGGGCAGATGTTCGTCATCACCACCGGCCCCGGCAATATCGATCTGTCGATTCCGGCCAATATCGCCCTCAGCGCAGCGGTCGGCATGAAGTTGATGGACAGCCAGAACAGCCTGATCGCTTTGGGGCTGGCCGGGGTGCTGGGGATTGGCGTGCTGGTGGGGTGTGCCAACTATGGGCTGATCCGTCTGCTGCGCATCCCGCCGATTATCGCCACCTTGTCGGCGAGCTTTCTGTTGCAGTCCATGGCCATTGCCTACGGCCGCAGCGTGCGAATCGCGCCGCCGGAGCTGTTCTATCAGTTCTCTACCGGCAGGTGGCTGGGCATTCCTTACCTGGCGCTGGCCGTTGCCTTGTTTACGGTTCTGGCCGGCTACCTGTTGACGCGCACCCGCTATGGGCGCTGGACCCTGGCCATCGGCCAGAATATGCGTGCTGCCGAGCTTGCCGGAGTGCGGGTGGAGCGGGTGCGCTGGGCCACCTATGTGTTGAGTGCGGTGTTTGCCAGTGTCTGCGGGGTACTGCTGGCCGGGTTTTCCGGCGGCGCGTCCCTGAGCATGGGCGAGGAATACCTGCTGGCATCGATTGCGGTGGTGGTGATTGGCGGCACTTCGGTGGCGGGCGGGTTTTCCAATGTGCCGGGGCTGTGGGGGGCGGCACTGTTTCTTTACTTGCTGGTGAGCATGCTCAACACCTTTGGCGCCAGCGCCGGTGTGCGGCTGATTCTCACCGGCGTCATCATAATCGCGGTGATTGCCGCCGTCAGCGGGCGCAAGACGCTGCGCAGCCTTTAAAGGACAGAACCATGAACGATGATATTTACCAGTTTCACGACCAGCGTTTTCGTCGCCTGACCCTGCCCAATACCCAGCTGGAACGTCTGTACGACAAGTGCCGCTGGGCAGAAGGCCCGGTGTGGTTCAACGACGGCGGCTACCTGTTGTGGAGTGATATTCCCAACCAGCGCATCCTGCGCTGGACTCCGGAGCAGGGGGTTTCGGTATTTCGTCCGGCGTCCAATTTCGCCAATGGCAACACCCGCGACCTGCAGGGGCGACTTGTCACTTGCCAACACGGCACGCGCAGCGTCACCCGCACCGAAGCAGATGGCAGCATCACCACCCTGGCCGATCAGTTTGAAGGCAAACGCCTGAACTCGCCCAACGACGTAGTGGTGCACCGCGATGGCAGTATCTGGTTCACCGATCCCACCTACGGCATCCTCAGCGATTATGAGGGCTACCAGGCCGAGCCCGAGCAGAGCGGGCGCAACGTGTTTCGCATCGACCCCGATACGCTGCATATCACCTGTGTTGCCGATGATTTTGAACAACCCAACGGCCTGGCCTTTTCCCCGGACGGCAAGACCCTTTACATCGCCGACTCCGCCCGCTCCCACGACCCGGATGCGGCCCACCACATCCGCGCCATGACCGTCATCGACAACTGCCGCCTGGGTGAATCAAGGGTGCTGACCCATATTGAACCGGGCATCCCGGACGGCTTGCGGGTTGATGTGCAGGGCAACATCTGGACCAGCGCCGGGGATGGCGTGCAATGCTTTGATGCCAACGGGGTGATGCTGGGCAAAATCCTGCTGCCGGAAACCGTGGCCAACCTGACCTTCGGCGGGCCACGGCGTAACCAGTTGTTCATCACCGCCAATACCTCGCTGTACATGATTCATGTCGCGGTGGCGGGGGCGCAGCGGCCTTGATGGCATCGGCTAGGGGTTTTGCCCGGGCCCGGTGCCCGGCACAGGCAGCGCAGGGTCGCTGATGCTCGCGGTTGATGCCTTGGCGCGGCCCGGTTCCCACGGGGAATCTGCCCTGCTGCAGTCTTGTCTCGGGTCGGGCTTATAGCGGTAACTGTTGAGCCCCCCGGCCAGTTTGTCCGGGTCGGGGGTCAGGTAGCGCCCCGTATGGGGGTTGTAGTAGCGATGGCGGTGGTAATGCAGGCCGCTTTCCTCGTCGTGATACTGGCCCTGAACACGCAGGGGATTGCTGATGTCGGCGATGTCGAGTTGCTGCACCTTGCCGTAGGCACGGTAGTGCGCCGACCAGACGATATCAGCCTTGCGGCCGGTGAGCTCCAGGGGCATACCCAGCGGGTCGAGCTGGTAGTAAAAAATTTCGCCGCGGAGGCCTTTGCCCTGGAGCATGGCCAGCGGTTTGCCGGTGCCTGGCTCGTAGAGGTAGCTGCGGTAGCGGGAGCTTTCTGCGGTGTCTGAGACCCGGGTGCATTCGGCGATCAGGCGCTGCCCTTGCCAGATAAATTCTGTGCTCTGGTGCTTGAGCTGCTTGGCGATGCGGCGGCCGAAGGGATCATAACGGTATTTGATTTCATTGCCGTCAGGCAGGGTGAGGGCGCTCAGGCGGTGCTGGCAGTCGTAGCGGTATTGGCGCACCAGGCGCTGGCCCGCGCCGCGTCGTTCCTGGATCAGGTTGCCGTAGGCGTCGTACACGAAATGGCAGTCGCCCTGTATCAGAAGGCGGTTTGCCTTGACGTTGGCCAGGCTGCTGCGCCCTCTGCCACTGGCGCTCTGGCGTAGCAGGTTACCCGCCGGGTCGTGATCGAAATACTCTTCAGCATGACCCCTTATTGCGATCAGCCGGTTCAGCGGGTCGTAGGCAAAACTGTGCTGGCCTTTGCGGCTGTCGCTGAGCAGCCGCAGATTGCCGCCGGGGTCGTACTGGTAAGTGCGCCGGTAAAGCGCCTGGGCGGCGAAGCCATGGTGGTGGCTGATCGGGGTGACGACATGCTCTTGCATTCGTCCTTGTCGGTCGTATTGGTAGTGGCTGAGCAAGTCGCCCTGCTGACGGTCAGTTTCGCGGCCGTCGTCGAAGCAGTGGCTGGTAAGGCATTCACCGTTGAGGTCGATGGCTGTCAGGCCGGCCCCTTGCCGATAGTAGTAGGTCAGCCGGTTGCCGTCCGGTAGCTGGCAGGCCCTGAGCCGGCCCTGAGCGTCATATTGATAGCGCAGGGTGGCCTGGCCCTGATGTTCGGTGATCAGGCGGTCCTGCAGGTCGTACTGGAAAATCAGGGGCCGGTCGCCGTCATGGACCCGGGTGAGGCGGCCCAGGCTGTCGTAGCTGTAGCGGATCTGGCTGCCGTCGGGCAGGGTTTTCAGAAGCAGGCGCCCGGCGCTGTCACGCTGATAAGCAGTGATCAGCCGTGGCTGGTCAGGGTAATCGGGTGTCGGGTACTGGGTTATTTCCAGCAACTGGCCGTTGAGATCGTATTTATAGCCAGTCGTACCGCCGTCAAAGCCGATTTCCAGACGGAGCAGGCCGTTGGGGTAATAGTCGAGCTGGTAGTGTTCGTTGCGCTGGTTTTCGATGCCGGTGAGCAACAGGCGGCCATTGTCATAGCGGTAATTGACCTGGCTGGCGTCGGGGTTGATACGGCGGCGGGGCAGGGGCAGGTTGTCGAGGTATTCGTAGCGGGTAATGTGCCCTCGCTCGTCGCGCACGGCGGTCACTTTGCCGTAGGCGTTATAGCTCCAGGCGCGGGTTTTGCCGTCGGGCTGGATGATCTGACTCATGCGCCCCACGGCGTCCCAGTGGTAGCGGGTGATGACGCCGCGAGCATTCTGGCGGGCTGTTTTTCGACCCCGCAGATCATAGCTGTAACGCTGTTGCGAGCCATCGGGCAGGGAGTGCTCCAGCAACTGGCCGAGGGCGTTCCAGATGAGCCGGTGAGCGCTGCCGTCCGCTTGCACAATGCTGCTGATTTGCCCCTTGGGGGTGTAGCTGCAGGTGGTGACGCAGCCGTCGGGGTCGGTTTGGCGGGTTATATCACCCTGGGCGTTGCGCTCGTATCTCCAGCAGGCCGGTCCCTGCCGGACTGAGTGCAGGTAGCCGTTGCAGTAACTGTAAAACGTAGGTTCGTCGTGGGGCGGGATCAGTGCCGAGAGCTGCCCGGCCGGGTTGTAACGGTATTGGATGACGGCGCCCAGAGGGTCAATTTCGGCAATCAAACGGCCTTGCTCATCGTAGGATTTCTGATGTTGGGCACCGTCCGGGCCGGTTTGACTGACGAGGCGTCCGTTGTTGTCGTACACCCAGGTTTGTTGGCTGCCGTCCTGGCTTTTGGCCGTCACAGCGCCCTGGCCATCCCGTTCGTAGTGGATCTGCATCTGCCCGAAATTGGTGCTGTGGCGGATGCAGCGCGAGTGTTTGCCACAGTGTTGCCACTCCCAGAACAACACTGCGCCGCCGGCCAGTTGCCGCTCCTGGATCACGTGCCGGGCGTCGTAGCGATAGTGCTCGGTTTCTTGCAGGGCATTACTGGCGCTGATCAGTTGACCGCTGTCGTTGTACTGATAAGTCATGAGGGTGAACAGGGTGCTCCAGCGCTCGGGGCGGCAGCCGGCATTGTGTCCGGTCAGGGTGTCGCCGGGTTCACCACTGTCATCATATTGCTGATAGTCCACCGCGCAGAGCCGGCCATGTGCATGGCGCAGCAACAAGGCGCGTCCTGCGCCGTTGTCGATGCGCCGAAGGTTTGCGGTGTGCCAGGTAATGCTCAGACGATTGCCGTAGGCATCGCTGATGCCTGACAGTTCGAGGTCTTGAAAGTGATAGAAATGCCGGGGCCTGGCGGCCGGGGCGAGGATCAGTTCGCCGTCGCTGTCGCCGCGGTAAATGGCCGGGCCGGTCACACAGGCGCTGATGTCCGGGCGTTGCCCGACAGGCCGGGGAAAACGCGTCTCACGGTTTTCAGGATCGGTCCATAGCAGGCTTTGCCCGTCGCAGTGCAGGCGATGGCACAGGGCGTGGGTCCAGCCAAATCCCAGTTCACTGGCGGTTTCCACGGCGCCACTGCAATACCGGCGTGTCCACTCAAAGGCCAGCGGGCCGTCGAGCACACCATCGCTGAGCCGCAGCAGGACTTCGCCGGTAGCCATCGATACCGAGGGCCAACCGGCCGGCTCCCGGTCGAACGCGCAGGGCGCACTGTTGAAAGGAGGGGCTTGAAGATCATCGCCGATGCCTGCGGATAACAGGTTGAAGCGATGTCGGGGCAGTGAACGTGACATCCGCGTTTCCTTGCGCTGCGGTCGTTCTGACGCAATTGAACGTCAGGGATTTTTGGTCACGCAAGTGTGCAAGGCGGTGTTCAAGTTGGCTGTAGGGCGTGTCTCTGAGATTTTAGGAATTGCGTGAAGCTTGTGTAGGCAATTGGATTTTTACCTATGGGATGTTTAGGTCCACCCCAGAGTCAGCGCAGCCAGTGCCAGATAACGTGCGCCTTTGGCCAATGTGACAATCAGCACAAAGCGCCACAGCGGTTCGCCCATCACGCCAGCGATCATGGTCAGTGGATCGCCGATGATCGGCACCCAGCTCAGCAGCAATGACCAGCGGCCGTAGCGCAGATAGAACTGCCGGGCCTTGTCGAGCTTTTGCTCACTGACCGGGAACCAGGGTTTATGCCGCAAGCGCTCGACCGAACGCCCCAGCAGCCAGTTCAGGACCGAGCCCAGTACATTGCCCAAAGTAGCAACGAGCAGCAGGGTGCTTGCCAGGTATTTTCCGGAAAGCAGCATGGCCACCAGTACGGCTTCAGATTGCATCGGCAGCAATGACGCGGCACCGAAGGCGGCCAGAAACAGCCCGAGATAGCTGGTGATTTCAAACACTGTGGGGTCCAGGGGTGAGGGGAGCTGCACGCACTTACTGCAGCAATCTTTGCGAGGCTGCTGCGCCGGTTGGCTTTTTAACATCATCCTTGGGAGGGATGCCGGAGTTTGTTGCGGGCTGGCAATATTTTGCAGCACATAGAGGCGGATTATGCCGCTGTTTCAGGAGGGGTCTTACCTGCTGCCGTCCGCCTGAGTCGCCATGCTGGCACGAGTTTGAGCAAAGGCGTTATCCACCGTTTCGAGCAGAGCCAGACCATGCCCACCCTGAAGGTGCAGCACCGCGAGCCGCGCTTTTTGCTTGCCGACAGAATTGCCGTCAACGAGGAAAATATCGAATGGCAACTGCCGGGCTAACGCATAAGAGCCATCAGAGCCTGCTGCGCAGCCCATCGCAGCCTCGTCCCTGGTCAGCGACTACATCCCTTCCATAGGCAACAGGCAGGGAGCGCTGATCCGGCAGCGGGTATGACCAACTACAGGTCGGATTCACACAAAAAAGTCAGCTTTTTATCTGTTCGAATGATCCTCAACGACCCGCCTGCCGGCGGCTTCCGAAGATCGATCACAGAACAGGGTAACTGACATGCAAATGCCGAAAACCATCGAGATCAAGAACGGTGAGAAAGTCACTCCAACCTTCTCGGCCCGGGAATATGCCAATCGCCAGTCCAGGCTGCGCGCCTACATGGCACAGAACAATATTGATGCGGCGGTGTTTACCTCTTATCACAACATCAACTATTACAGTGATTTCCTGTACTGCTCGTTCGGCAGGCATTACGCGCTGGTCGTGACCCAGGACAGTGCAGTCACCATCAGTGCCAATATCGACGGTGGCCAGCCATGGCGCCGGACCATGGGTACCGACAATATTGTGTATACCGACTGGCAGCGCGATAACTACTTTGTTGCGATCCAGCAAGCGCTACCAAAAGCAGGGCGCATCGGCATCGAGTTCGACCATCTGAACCTGCTCAACCGCGACAAGCTCGCCAGCCGTTACCCCCAGGCCGAACTGGTGGATATTGCCGCGCCGTGCATGCGTATGCGCATGATCAAGTCAGCAGAGGAACACGCGATTATTCGTCATGGTGCGCGAATTGCAGACATCGGCGGCGCTGCTGTCATTGAAGCCTTGGGCGACCAGGTGCCGGAATACGAAGTGGCCCTGCATGCAACCCGGGCGATGGTGCGCGAAATTGCCCGCACCTTTCCGGACTCCGAGCTGATGGACACCTGGACCTGGTTCCAGTCGGGGATCAATACCGACGGCGCACACAACCCGGTGACCACGCGCAAAGTGAACAAGGGCGACATTCTGAGCCTCAATTGCTTCCCGATGATTGCCGGTTATTACACGGCGCTTGAACGTACGCTGTTTCTGGATCACTGCTCCGACGAGCACCTGCGCTTGTGGGAGGTCAACGTCAAGGTGCACGAGGCCGGGTTAAAGCTGATCAAGCCGGGAATGCGCTGCTCCGAGATTGCCCTGCAACTCAACGAGATTTTCCTGGAGCACGACTTGCTGCAGTACCGGACCTTTGGTTATGGCCATTCATTTGGCACCTTGAGTCACTACTATGGCCGCGAAGCCGGGCTGGAGTTGCGTGAAGACATCGACACCGTGCTGGAACCGGGCATGGTGATTTCCATCGAACCGATGATCATGATCCCCCAGGGCCGGCCGGGGGCGGGTGGATATCGTGAGCACGATATCTTGATCGTCAATGAACACGGCGGGGAAAACATCACCCGTTTCCCCTATGGCCCGGAGCACAACATCATCAAGAAATAGCCGCTCGCAGCCTTCGCCAGCGACTACAGATTGCCCCACGTGTAGTCGCTGACTCCTTTGCTACGAACCCACGCATGCGTACCCAGACACGCAGCGTTTTCTGACCCATTACCCCTGCCAAGAACTACACAATGAGGGTATTTGTCATGTCCCATGTCCCGGCTTTGCTGTCTGTTTTTCATCCCTGCACCTGTGCCTTCGGAGGTGTCCTGTGAGTACTCCGAGCGCAACTCTTACCCTGACGGCAGCACAACACACTGAGCGTCTGAGCGAGCGCAAGGCCCTGCGCCGCGCCGCCGTAGCCAGCTTCATGGGCAACTTTGTGGAGTGGTTTGACTACGCCGCCTATGGCTATCTTGCGACCGTGATCGCGCTGACGTTCTTCCCCCAGACCGATTCGGCAACCGGCCTGCTGGCAACTTTCGCGGTGTTCGCCCTGTCGTTTCTGGTGCGGCCGGTCGGTGGCCTGGTCTGGGGGCATTTCGGCGACAAATACGGGCGTCGCAGCGCTTTGTCGTGGTCGATCCTGATCATGACCGTCTCGACCTTTTGCATCGGCCTGCTGCCGGGCTACAACCATATCGGTCTGTGGGCCCCGGCGTTGTTGCTGTTGATTCGTCTGGTCCAGGGTTTTTCGGCCTCCGGTGAATATGCCGGGGCTTCGGCGTTTCTGGCGGAATATGCCCCCGACGGCAAGCGCGGGTTTTATACCAGCATCGTACCGGCGAGCACGGCTGCCGGGTTGCTGTTTGGCGCAGTGTTCGTTGCCGCCATGCACAGCCTGATGAGCGTCGAGAACCTGCATGACTGGGGCTGGCGCCTGCCGTTTTTACTGGCGGCACCCTTTGGTCTGGTGGGGCGCTATATCCGCATGAGCTTGCAGGATTCGCCCAAATTCCTGGAGATGGAACAACGCCTGGAGGCCAAGGAGTGCGCGACCCATGCACCGATTCGTGAATTGCTGACGGTGCACCGCCGGGCAGTGATGATCGGAATCGGCGTGACCTGTCTCAATGCCGTGGCCTTTTATCTGTTGCTCAGTTACATGCCCACCTACTTGTCGACGGAAATGGGCATGGATGAGAGCGATTCATTTATCGCGTCCACTGTGTCACTGGCGACCTATATCGGTCTGATTTTTTTGATGGGCAAGCTGTCTGACCGCTTTGGCCGCAAGACCATGCTGGTGAGCGCATCGGTGCTGTTTTTGCTGCTGACCTTTCCGCTGTTCGGTATGCTCGGTAACCCGTCGCTGGTGGTAATTCTGATGATCCAGATTGCCTTTGGCGCCATCCTGGCAATGAACGACGGTACCTTGCCGTGCTTCCTGGCCGAGATCTTCCCGACCCGGGTACGGTTCAGCGGTTTTGCTTTCAGTTTTAACCTGGCCAATGCCTTGTTCGGCGGTACTGCCCCGTTCATTGCCACCTGGCTGATTCAGCTGACCGGCAACAAGATGGCACCGGCCTGGTACTTGCTGGCGGCGGCCGGGGTGGCGCTGGTGGCGATGCTGGCCAGCCGGGAGACTGCGCACAAGGCGCTGCCGGACTGACATCTGCGCGCTGTAACAGCGAGCTTGCGGCCATGGCCCGCAAGCTCGTTTTCGTTTTAATGCACCGCCACCTGCTTGCGTTCGCCAATGGGTGATACCCCGAACAGGCGGCTGTAGCACTTGGAAAAATGCGCCGCCGAGACAAAGCCGCAAGCCAGGGCAATATCCCTGACCTGGGATTCACTGCGCAGCAACAGGCTGCGGGCGCGGGCCAGACGCAGTTCGAGGTAGTACTGGCTCGGGGTGCGCTGCAGATGCTTGTGAAACAGGCGCTCCAGCTGGCGCACCGAGACTTCGTTCAAGCGCGCCAGGTCTTCAAGGCTCACCGGCTCTTCGAGATTGGCTTCCATGATGGCCACCACCTGGCTGAGCTTGGGCTGCGAGGTGCCGAGCTTTTGCCGCAGCGGTACACGCTGCTGCTCCTGGGCTCCGCGGGCGCGATCACACAGCAGCAGTTCGGCGGCATGGGCCGCAATCTCCCGGCCACCCGGTTCGCGGGCAATCAGCTGCAGGGTCATGTCCATGGACGCCACGCCGCCGGAGCAGGTGTAGCGATCACGATCCAGTTCGAACAGCTGGTTGGAAATGATGATCCCCGGAAAGTGGTCCTTGAGGGTTTCGATGTCTTCCCAGTGGATGGTGCAGCGATACCCCTTGAGCAGACCCGCACGGGCCAGCCAGTAACTGCCGGTGCAAATGCCCCCCAGTGCCACCTGTTCATGGGCCAGTTTGCGCAGCCAGTTGAGTACGGGCCGGCTGCTGAGGTGGGAGACGATGGGGTTGGAGCCCACCACCAGCAGAATATCCAGCTTTGGTGCATCGCCAACGGCATGGTCGGGGAGGATGCGCATACCGTTGCTGGCAATGACCGGGTCCATGTTGGGGGCAATGATCACGCTGCGAAACAGCTCGCGCCGGGCTGCCATATTGGCCATGCGCAGGGTCTCGATGGCCGAGGCAAAACCGATGGTGGTGAAGTTTGGTATCACCAAAAAGCCCACGGTTTTCACTGTGGGCTGATTGCTCGGTGACGCTGTTACTGGTGTTGCCATCTTCAGATTCCTCCTTATGATCCGGGACGTGTCTAGCTCAGGGCAAGCGCATTGAGCCCCTGCAATGACCCGTACTCTTGGAGGCTAAGGAAGCATTTGTTATGCCAGTGAGTCA
Source organism: Pseudomonas sp. PAMC 29040 (assembly GCF_003994535.1). Classification (NCBI taxonomy): domain Bacteria; kingdom Pseudomonadati; phylum Pseudomonadota; class Gammaproteobacteria; order Pseudomonadales; family Pseudomonadaceae; genus Pseudomonas; species Pseudomonas sp. PAMC 29040. The sequence continues at coordinate 78,781 of NZ_RZAA01000015.1, read as the reverse complement.
CTGCTTGCTATTGAGGCAGATATTTATCGCTGACATAGCCTGAATAGTCCGGCAGAACGCTTTCAATCTTGCCTTGCTCCTTGAGGAACAGGGCCGTCCGGGCGATGTCTTTGGCGGTGCCGCCGCCCAGCAGTTGCGGGGATTTCTGCTCGGCAGTCGAAGGGAAGTGCGCGCCCTGCAGCAGTTGCGGAATATCGGCTGCATTGGCCCCGGTGAGTTTGGCAATTTTCTGCACCTGCTGCGAATCTGCCGTCCAGGCGGCCTGATGGGCGTTGTAATCGGCAATGGCATCCAGGCTGACTTTGGCGAATTCAGCGACGATTTCCGGGTGTTTTTCGGCAAAGTCCTTGCGTGCTACCCATACTTCAAAGGTTGGCGCGCCCCATTCGCTGACCTGGCCCGCGTCGGTCAGTATGGTTCCGGTTTTGCGGATTTCCCCCAGTGCAGGTGACCAGGTGAAGGCGCCGTCGATATCGCCACGTTTCCAGGCTGCGGTAATTTGTGCCGGACTGAGGTTGACCACTTTCACCTGTTGCGGCGTGAGCCCCCAGTGTTTCAGCGCCCCCAGCAGGCTGTAGTGGGAGGTGGAGACAAAGGGGGTGGCAATGGTTTTGCCGATCAGGTCCCTGGGCTCCTTGATCCCGCTGCCATCACGTACCACCAGGGCTTCTGAGCCTTTGATCCGGGCGGTGACGATAAAGGTCACCAGCGGTACGTTGCGCGAGGCGGCGGCTGCCAGCGGGCTTGAGCCCAGATTACCGATCTGCAGGTCGCCCGAGGCCAGCGCGGCGACCACCGAAGGGCCCGAGTCGAAGCGTCGCCAGTCGATTTTCTGGCCAATGGCTTTGTCGTAGCTGCCTTCCGCCTGGGCCAGTTTGGTCGGATCGATACCGGTGATGTAGCCGATGGTCAGGTCGGCGGCCTGGGCGCCAAGGCTCAGGCCTGCCAGTGAAAGGGCAACGAGAAGGGTGCGCAGGGACATGGACCGGACCTTGTTGTAATGGACTGAAAGAGAGGTTCAAGCAAAGGGCCGGTGGTCCGGTGGGCTGAATCTAAGTGCTTTAAATAAAAGGGGAAAATACCGTTTTGGAACTAGCTTAGAGCGTTGCTGCAAGGGGCAACGTGGCCCATGCCTGACCCGGGTCAAGCACTGTCTGTTTAAAACCGGCTACAACAGATTGTGAGGAGTCAATAACAAAAACAGCATGGCCGAGGGGATCACCCCAGGCCGTTGCTTTAAAGGAATAGCCCATGCTTTTTACCCTTCCACGTCTGGTGCTCGCGGGCCTGACGCTGTTTTGCACGGTTCAGGCCCAGGCCAGCGAGTCGATAACGGCCGCTGACGCCGATCCGCTGCATCAGAATGCCTTGATCGAACGCGGCCTGTATGTGGCCCGGCTCGGCGACTGCATTGCCTGTCATACCGCCAAAGGCGGGGCGGTGATGGCGGGCGGGCTGGAACTGAAAACACCCATGGGTACGATTTACTCCAGCAACATCACCCCTGAGCGCGATACCGGGATTGGTCAGTACAGCCTGGATGAGTTTGACCTGGTGATGCGTAAAGGCATTACGCGTACCGGCCAGAATCTATACCCGGCCATGCCGTATCCTTCCTACGCGAAGATGAGTGAAGAGGACATGCGCGCCCTGTACGTTTATCTGATGCAGGGTGTGACTCCGGTCAGGCAGGCAAACCTGGAAGCCGACATGGGATTTCCGTTTAACCAGCGCTGGGGACTGGCGCTGTGGAATCTGCTGTTTGTCGATGACCAGCGGTTCGTTCCCGAGCCGGGCCGCAGCGAGCAGCTGAACCGCGGTGCTTATCTGGTACAGGGCCTGGGGCATTGCGGGTCGTGTCACACACCCCGCGGGATAGCCTTTCAGGAAAAGGCCATGAGCGATGCGGGCAGTAGCGGTAAATACTATCTGGCCGGGGAAACCGTGGAAGACTGGCGGGCAATTGGCCTGCGCAACCTGTGGACCGTCGAAGACACGGTGCAGTTGCTTAAAACCGGGCAAAACCGCTTTGCCACGGTCTCGGGCAACATGGCCGAAGTGATTCATCACAGTACCCAGCATTTCACCGATGGGGACCTGACGGCGATCGCCAGCTATCTGAAGTCGTTGCCGGCGGGCAAGGACGACTTGCCAATGCCGATGGTTGCCAGTGAGCCAGCCATTGCCCCGGACTCCCTGTTCAGCAGTCGTGGCGGTCTGGGCTACACCCAGTTCTGTGCCGATTGCCATCGCCCGGACGGTGGCGGAGTCAAAGGTATGTTCCCGCCATTGAATGGCAACCCGGGCATCATTGCTGCCAACCCGGCCTCTTTGCTGCATATCACCCTTACGGGCTGGGCAACCCCGCAGACCGAGGCTCATCCGCGGGTCTACAGAATGCCCGGCTTTGCCCGGTTGAGTGACGGGGAAATTGCCGAGATCCTCAGTTTTGTCCGTAGCAGCTGGGGCAACCAGGCGTCAGCGATCAGTCCTGCGCAAGTGGCGGCAATGCGTAAACAGCTCAACCCGCAAACCATCGACGCTACGGCGTTTGAGACGCCGCGCCTGGCCGGTCTGTTGTCCGCATCCAATGCTGACCAGGTGCTGCGCGGCATGCGGTTGCACCTGCAAACCAAGGCTTTGCTGCCGGACAACGTCGGGAATGCGCTTAATTGCACCAGTTGCCACCTGAACGCGGGCACCGTGGCCGACGGTTCGCCGTTTGTGGGGGTGTCGGCGTTTTTCCCTGGCTATGCACCCCGGGCGGGCAAGGAAGTGACGCTGGAGGAACGGATCAACGGCTGTTTCCGGCGCTCGATGAATGGCCAGCCGTTGCCTGTGGCATCAGCTGACATGCAGGCGATGGTGGCGTATTTCGACTGGATGAAAATGAACACGGCCCCGGGCGATAAAGTGGCGGGTCGTGGTGTGGGCAAGGTGGACCCGGGCATCAAGCCCGATTCACAGAACGGCAAGGTGGTGTATGTGCAGCAATGTGCGGTGTGCCACGGTGATAACGGGCAAGGCTTGAAGCATGCCGATGGCAGCTTTGTGTTCCCGCCGTTGTGGGGCGATGAGTCGTTCAATATCGGGGCGGGCATGGCACGCACCTATACCGCGGCGGCATTCGTCAAACGCAATATGCCGATTGGCTTTCACCAGAAATTCCCGTTGGGGCAGGGCGGGTTGTCGGATCAGGATGCAGTGGACGTGGCCGAGTACTTCTCGCACCAGCCTCGTCCGGACTTTGCCGACAAGGCCGGGGACTGGCCAAAGGGCGGCAAACCGGCGGACGCCCGCTACTGAAGCCAATGATTATCTGCAGGAGCAAGCTGTTTAAAAGCTCGCTCCTGCAGATGAATCAATTACACATGCGGGTTTGGATGGGCCTTGACCTGCGGGCTGGCATACTGGGGTTTCAGCACGCCCTGATTATCAAGCAACCAGGCGTCCATCACCTTGCGCACCACCGGCCCTGCCACGCGGCCGCCGGCTTCGCCGTTTTCGATCATTACCGAGATGACGATCTGCGGGTCTTCGGCCGGGGCGAATCCGACAAACAAGGCGTTGTCGCGGTTGCGCTCGGCTGTCTTCAAGCGGTTGTAGCGCTCGCCCTGCTTGATCGCCACCACCTGTGCAGTACCGCTTTTGCCGGCAATCCGGTACTGCGCACCCTGGGCAGCTGCCCGGGCAATGCCGCGAGGGTCGTGCATGACCAGCTGCATCGCATGGTTGACCTGCTCCCAGTCCCTGGGGTCGCGCAGCACGATATTGGCGATCGGGTTGTCGTCAGCCGGCGGCGTGCCGTCGATGGTTTTGGCCAGGTGCGGACGGTTCCACACGCCCTTGTTGGCAATCAGTGCAGTGGCTTGCGCCAGTTGCAACGGCGTGACCTGCATGTAGCCCTGGCCAATCCCCAAAATCACCGTTTCGCCGGGGAACCATGCCTGGCGACGGGTGCTGCGCTTCCATTCGCGGGAGGGCATCAGGCCCGAGGACTCTTCAAACATGTCCAGCGAGACCTTCTGTCCCAGCCCGAACATCGCCATGTAGTCGTGCATGCGGTCGATGCCCAGCTTGGATGCCAGGTCATAAAAATAGGTGTCGTTGGAGCGCATGATTGCCGCGTTCAAGTCCACCCAGCCATCACCGCTGTGGTTCCAGTTGCGGTACTTGTGGTCGACGTTGGGCAACTGGAAATAGCCGGGGTCGAACACCCGGGTCGAAGCCGAGATGACGCCGCTGTCGAGCCCGGCAATCGCCACTTCAGGCTTGATGGTCGAGCCCGGCGCATACAGGCCACGCAAGGCCCGGTTGAACAGCGGCTTGTCGATGGAATCGCGCAGGGCCGAGTAGTCTCTGGAGCTGATACCGGTCACGAACAGGTTCGGATCGAAGCTGGGTTTGCTGACCATCGCCAGCACTTCGCCGGTTTTCGGGTCCAGGGCAATGATTGAGCCACGACGGTCACCCAGGGCTTCTTCAGCGGCTTCCTGGAGTTTGATATCGAGGCTCAACACAATGTTTTTGCCTGCCACCGCGTCGGTGTGGCGCAGCACCCGCATCACCCGGCCCTGGGCGTTGGTCTCGACCTCTTCAAAGCCGACCTTGCCGTGCAGTTCGGGCTCGTAGAAGCGTTCGATACCGGTTTTACCGATCGATTGCGTGCCCCGGTACTGAGTGGGGTCCAGCTGTTTGGCTTCTTTCTCGTTGATGCGGCCAACGTATCCCACCGAGTGGGCGAAATGATCGCCCTGGGGATAGTGGCGTACAAACTGGGCTTCTACATCGATTCCCGGCAGACGGAACTGATTGACCGCCAGCAGCGCGATCTGCTCTTCGCTCAGCTCATACAGCAGGGTCGAGGGGTCAAACGGGTGGCGGGCCTGCTTCATTGATTTGGCGAAGACGGCGCGGTCTTCTTCCGGCAAGTGCAGGATGCTCATGACCGAATCCAGCACTTTGGCGGTATCACCGGCACGTTCGCGGGTGATGGTCATGTTGAAGCTGGGCTGGTTGTCGGCCAGCAGCACGCCGTTGCGGTCGTAAATGAAGCCGCGTTCCGGCGGGATCGGCAACACATGCACCCGGTTGTTCTCGGACACCGTCGAGTTGTAGTCAAATTCGGTGACTTGCAAAAAGTACATTCGGCCGATCAGGGTGCAACTGACCGTCAGCACCAGCAGGGCGCAGGCAATCAGGCGTTTATTGACCAGACGCTTCTCGGTTTCGTGATCTTTAAGAGGGATCGGCTCGGGCATTTCTGGGGCGTCTCACGTCAGTAAACACAAAGCAGCGGCCAGCAGGTCGTTAGCTGGCTACGAAAGTCGGCGCACACCTTACCAAGAAGCCGGTGATCGAGTCGGTTTATTGGTCGACTGGCGTGTGAAAACCGACAGGCTGCGCCTGTTGTCGGGTGCGCTAAACTGGCTTCCTTTTAAATGGAAGCCGCCATGATGTTGCCCTTGATTGACTGGCATCCCCGAGCCACGTTGCAGCCGCTGCACTTTGCCTGGCTGCAGCGGGCCGGGGTTGAAGTGGCGGTGCTGCGCCTGGACCGGATTGACCCGCTGATCAGCGGCAACAAGTGGTTCAAGCTCACCGGGCATTTGCAGGCGGCGCACGCTGCCGGGGCCCATGGGCTGATCAGTCTGGGCGGCGCCCACTCCAACCATTTGCATGCCCTGGCGGCGGCCGGCAAGCGCTTTGGCTTTGCGACAGTGGGCCTGCTGCGCGGGCACCCACAGCAAACCCCGACCACCCTCGATCTGGAGCGGTTCGGCATGCAGTTGCACTGGCTGGGTTTTGCCGGGTATCGGGCGCGCCATGCTCCGGGTTTCTGGGAGCCCTGGCAGGAGCGCTATCCACTGTTGCATAACGTACCTGAAGGCGGCGGCGGGCTGGTGGGCGCTGCAGGCTGCATGCCGCTGGTGGTTCAGGTACGTGAGCAGTTGAGCACCCTGGGCTGGGACGATTACCACGGCTGGTGGCTGGCAGCCGGCACCGGGACTACGCTGGCCGGGCTGATACTGGGCGAAGACCCGCAGCGAAGGGTTTATGGCGCGCTGGCGGTGCCGGATGACCATGGCGTGGCGGCCCAGGTGGAGCAGATTTTGCTGGAGGCAGGGTGGGGGCCGGGCAATCATGAACTGATTGATGCCAGTCGCGGTGGTTTTGCCAAAGTCGACGGGGCGTTGCTGGACTTTATTCGCGACAGTGAAGCGGCCAGCGACTTGCCGCTGGAGCCCTTGTACACCGGCAAGGCGTTAATGGCGCTCAAACAGGCGGTCGAGGCGGGGCGGTTTACCGCCGGTCAGCGCCTGGTGTTTGTGCACACCGGCGGTTTGCAGGGCCGCCGGGGGTTTGAGGCCCTGCTGTAGGAGCGAGCTTGTCTCGCGAGCTCTTCGTCATTAATGGATCGCGAGAATAGATCGCGAGGCAAGCTCGCTCCTACATTTCACCGCTGGTTTATCGGCGGCGGGGCAGCATGCGCAACAGGGTGTTGTCCTTGATCAGGTAGTGATGCGCCAGGCCCGCCACGGCGTGCAAACCTATCAGCCAGTAACCGATGGTGCCCCCCAGTTCGTGCCAGCCTTTGATCTGCTTGGCGAAGTCCACGTCCTTGGCGGTGAGCGGCGGCAGGTCGAAACCATAGAAAAACACCGATTTGTCATTGTTGCTGAGGATCAGGTAGCCCAGCACCGGCATGGCGATCATGAACAGGTACAGCGCCCAGTGCATCAAGGTGGCGAGGGCTGTTTGCCAGGCCGGCGGGGTCGGGGTGATTTTTGGTGCCGCGCCCAGGGTTCGCGCCAGCAACCGCAGCCAGACCAGCACAAACACCGTCAGGCCGAGCATGAAGTGCGCGTCTTTCATCAGATTGCGCCCATCGCTGTCCTTCGGGAATATCCCGCGAAACTCGATGGCCGCATAAATCAGTACAAACAACAGCACCATGAGCCAGTGCAGGGCGATGGACATTCGACTGTATTGATCGGCGGTGCTTTTCCAGGACATGCTGTTTCCTCTCGATTCAGGTCTAAAACCTCCGCTCTTGTTCGACGGAGTAGCTTCACTTTAAACGGGTTGTGTCAGGTTGCACCTGAGATGTGTCAGTTTTCAGGGGTTCCGGGCAAATTTGGCCATAGATCGGCCACCAGAAACAGCCGCTCAGCTTCTTCCCAGTCACCTTGGGGGCTTTCTGTGAGGCGTACCAGCAGCTGGGCCGGGGCCTGGGGGTGCAGTTCGTCGAGCCAGACCTGCAGCTGTTGCCCGCTCCAGATGCCCTCCGGGCCATAGTGCGCCGGGGCGAGCCAGGCATGCCGGGGCAAGGGCTGCCAGCAACCGGCAGCGCTTTGCCCGATAAACGCAGGCCAGTCACTTTGATGCAGCCACCTGCCACGCAAGTGCTGCGGGTTGGCGCCCAGTGGTGGCCGAGACTGGCCCGGCCACGGGTACAGCAGGTAGCCCCCCAGCCACATGTGGGCGCTGAAGGTCTGTACATCCAGCCCGGCGAGAATTTCGCGGCTTTCAGGGCGCTGTGACATGGGTAATTGATGCTGGCTGAAATGCCTGAGCTTGCGGTCCAGCCGGTCATTGCTGCCGGGGCCCAGCCACTGGGCAGGATCACTGCCATCACCTTGCTGTGGACCGAGGTAGAGCTTGATCGCCAGTTCCAGGTGATGTACGCCGTCGCGATCACGCAGCACCATGTCCAGCTCGCCCAGGGTATGCCCACCCAGGCGGATCGGCAGGTTGGCGGCGATCAGTTCGACTCCCGGCGCGTGCTGTACGGCAAACTGCCACAGCCGCTCATAATAACGGCCCAGTCGGCGGGTGGTGGCCAGTGCCAGCCATTGCTGCAAGGGCTCGCTGTTGCTGTCCAGAGCCCGCAGCCAGCGTTCCAGCTGCTCGGGGGCCTGGACCCAGGCGCTGCCGGCCAGGGGGTGGCGCTGTGGCCAGGGGGTCTGTTCAAGCATGGGCGGAGCGAGAATCACCCACGCCAGATCACGCACCTCGGGGTGACGCAATTGGCGGGGCAGGTTGAGCAAGTCGGGGAAGAGGATCATTGTGCGAGCATAGCTGTTTGCACACTGACTGAAAGGGTTTTGTCTATCGTCCCGTTTCGCCCATAATCGCTGTTTTCGCACGCCTAGAACCTTGCAGGAGCCTCATGGAGCAATTTCGTAATATCGGCATCATTGGTCGTTTGGGCAGTTCACAGGTGCTCGATACGGTTCGCCGACTGAAAAAATTCCTGCTTGAGCGGCACATGCACGTGATCCTCGAAGACACCATTGGTGAGGTTTTACCCGGCCATGGCCTGCAAACCTCATCGCGCAAAATGCTCGGTGAAGTGTGCGACATGGTGATAGTGGTCGGTGGTGATGGCAGTTTGCTGGGCGCGGCCCGGGCGCTGGCCCGGCACAATGTCCCGGTACTGGGGATCAACCGTGGCAGCCTGGGCTTCCTGACCGACATCCGTCCCGACGAGCTGGAAATCAAGGTCGCCGAAGTGCTCGATGGCCACTATCTGGTTGAAAACCGTTTTCTGCTGCAAGCTGAAGTCCGCCGCCACGGCGAAGCCATTGGCCAGGGCGATGCCCTGAACGACGTGGTACTGCACCCCGGCAAATCAACGCGCATGATCGAATTCGAACTGCATATCGACGGCCAGTTCGTCTGCAGCCAGAAGGCCGACGGCCTGATTGTGGCCACTCCCACCGGTTCAACCGCCTACGCCATGTCGGCCGGTGGCCCGATCATGCATCCCAAGCTGGATGCCATCGTCATAGTTCCGATGTACCCGCACACCCTCAGCAGCCGTCCGATTGTGGTGGACGGCAACAGCGAGTTGAAAATCGTGGTGGCCAAGGACATGCAGATCTACCCGCAAGTGTCCTGCGACGGCCAGAACCATTTCACCTGCGCGCCGGGTGACACCATCACCGTCAGTAAAAAAGCGCAGAAACTGCGCCTGATTCATCCGCTGGACCACAACTACTACGAAGTGTGCAGGACCAAACTCGGCTGGGGCAGCCGTTTGGGCGGCAGGGCTGACTGATGCTAGATCCAGCGCGCAGTTACGATTTGATCGGTGACGTGCATGGCTGTGCTCATACCCTTGAGCACCTGCTGGAGCGTCTGGGCTATCGCAAACTCGCCGGTATCTGGCGACACCCGCAACGGATGGCGGTGTTTCTCGGTGACATCATTGACCGCGGCCCGCGCATTCGCGAGTCGCTGCATATTGTGCATGACATGGTCAGGACCGGTCAGGCGCTGTGCCTGATGGGCAACCATGAATTCAACGCGCTGGGCTGGTGTACCCCGGCACCTGCGGGCAGTGGCAAGCTGTATGTGCGCGAACATACCCCGCGCCATGCCCGGTTAATTCACGAAACCCTCGAACAATTCGCCCCGTATCCAGACGAGTGGCGCGAGTTCGTGCAGTGGTTTTACGACATGCCGCTGTTTGTCGACGCCGGTCGTTTCCGGGTAGTGCATGCCTGTTGGGATGCCCGGGTGATTGCAACCCTGCGCGGGGAATTTCCCGATGGCTGCATTGACCAGCCGTTTCTGCAGGCCGCAGCCATGCCTGAAAGTTTCGCCAACCTGAGTTTCAACCGGCTGTTGCGCGGTACCGACATGCGCTTGCCGGACGGCATGACGCTGACTGGCGGCGATGGTCTGACGCGGGCGTTCTTTCGCACCAAGTTCTGGGAAGACGACCCTAAAACCTACGGAGACATTGTGTTCCAGCCTGATGCACTGCCCGAGCGCGTGGCGCAAAAGCCGCTGTCCAGCCTTGAGAAGGATACGTTGTTGCGTTACGGCAGCGATGAACCGCTGTTGTTTGTCGGTCATTACTGGCGCAGTGGTAATCCGGCACCGATCCGCCCCAACCTGGCCTGCCTGGATTACAGCGCGGTGCTATACGGCAAGCTGGTGGCTTATCGCCTTGATCAGGAAACCCGGCTCGATCCGAACAAGTTCGTGTGGGTAGATGTGGAACGCCCGGAGGCGATTCAATGAGTGCTGTTGCTGTTTTACGTTTGCCGCTGTCTACCGATCTCAGCGGTTTTGTGCATTTGCTCAAGCGCATGCAAGTGCCGCATAGGGTCAGTGAGGAGGCGGGGGAACTGGTGTTGTGGGCCCCCGAAACCATTGCCGATGATGTGCGCAGCCTGTATCAGCGTTTTCCGGCAGGTGACCCCGAGCATGAACTGCCCATAGTCGAGCGTCCGCCGGCCATGGCCCGCCCGGGGTTCGTCCAGCAGGTGCGCGACAGCCCGGCAACGGCCATCGTTCTCTTGCTGTGCGTGATAGTGGCTGCCGTGACGCAACTGGGGGACAACCTGTCGACCCTGAGCGCGCTGACGTTTGTCGATTTCAGCATTCACGGGCAGTACATCCAGTTCACACCTTTGTCCGATAGCCTGGCAGCGGGGCAGTGGTGGAGATTGTTCACGCCGATGCTGATCCACTTCGGTTTTCTGCACATTGCCATGAACGGCATGTGGTACTGGGAGCTGGGGCGACGGATTGAAATGCGCCAGGGCAGCATCAACCTGATCGGCCTGAGCCTGCTGTTCAGCCTGGTCTCCAACTTCGCCCAATACCTGTTTGGCGGCCCGAGCCTGTTTGGCGGGTTGTCGGGGGTGTTGTACGGCCTGCTGGGGCATGTCTGGATTTACCAGTTGATGGCGCCCAACCCGATGTATCACCTGCCTCGCGGAGTGCTGGTAATGATGCTGGTGTGGCTGGCGCTGTGCATGTCGGGGCTGGTGTCGATGATAGGTTTTGGCCAGATCGCCAACGCGGCCCATGTCGGCGGCCTGTTGATCGGTTGCCTGACCGGCCTGCTGGGCGGCCTTTGGGCCCGGCGCAAAGCTGTTCAAACCCTGTAGGAGCAAGCTTGCTCGCGAGCAAGCTGGCCCTGCGGCTAAAAGTTAATTTTCAAAGAGCGGAAACAGAACCATGTCCTCTTTCAACGAAATGATTCAAAACATCACTCCCGAGATCTATCAGAGCCTGAAACTGGCCGTTGAAATCGGTAAATGGGCCGACGGCAACAAGCTCACTGCCGAGCAGCGCGAGCTGTCGCTGCAGGCGATGATCGCCTGGGAAGTCAACAACCTGCCCGAAGAGCAGCGCACCGGCTACATGGGCCCGCAAGAGTGCAGCTCGAAATCGGCACCCGTACCCAACATCCTGTTCAAGTCGGATGCTATCCATTGATTGAAATTGGTCGCGGTGCAATCAGCAAGATGTCGGCAAGTTTAGAGACGCCGACCGTTCAATATGCGTTTCGTCTGGGCGATACCGAGCTGCCGGTCAATCCTTTGATCGGCACCCGGTTGCGTCTGGAATACCTGGGTGAGATCAACTGCACTCACTGCGGGCGCAAAACCAAGAAGAGCTTCAGCCAGGGCTATTGCTACCCGTGCATGACCAAGCTGGCGCAGTGCGACATGTGCATCATGAGCCCGGAGCGTTGCCATTACGATGCAGGCACCTGCCGTGATCCGTCGTGGGGCGAGCAGTTCTGCATGACCGACCACGTGGTGTATCTGGCCAATTCTTCGGGGATCAAGGTCGGCATCACCCGTGCCACCCAGTTGCCGACCCGCTGGCTCGATCAGGGCGCCAGCCAGGCGCTGCCGATTGTGCGAGTGGCCACCCGTCAGCAATCGGGTTTTGTCGAGGACCTGTTTCGCTCGCAAGTGGGCGACCGTACCAACTGGCGCGCACTGCTCAAGGGCGATGCCGAGCCGGTGGACCTGGTGGCGGTGCGCGAACAGTTATTCGAGAGTTGCGCCGAAGGCATACAGGCCTTGCAGGAGCGTTTCGGGTTACAGGCGGTCCAACCCCTGGCGACTGCAGAACCCGTTGAGATCCGTTACCCGGTGGAGCAGTATCCGAGCAAGATCGTCAGTTTCAACCTGGACAAAGATCCGATCGTTGAAGGCACGCTGATGGGGATCAAGGGTCAGTACCTGATCTTCGACACCGGCGTTATCAATATTCGCAAATACACGGCCTATCAGCTGGCCGTGCATCAGTAAAAGGACTCCAGCATGCGCACCGAACAACCGCAGATGATCTACCTGAAGGACTATCAGGCGCCCGAGTATCTGATCGACGAGACGCACCTGACCTTCGAGTTGTTCGAGGACCACAGCCTGGTCCATGCGCAACTGGTGATGCGCCGCAACCCTGCACGTGGTGCGGGTTTCCCGGCACTGGAACTGGACGGTCAGCAACTGCAGCTGTTGTCGGTCAAGCTCGACGACGCCGAGCTGACGGCGGCTGATTACCAGCTCACCGACAGCCACCTGATTTTGCACCCGAGCACCGAACATTTCGTAGTCGATACCAGCGTCAAGATCCACCCCGAATCCAATACCGCGCTGGAAGGCCTGTACAAGTCCGGCACGATGTTCTGCACCCAGTGCGAGGCCGAAGGCTTTCGCAAAATCACCTACTACCTCGACCGCCCGGATGTGATGAGCAAGTTCACCACCACCGTGGTGGCCGACCAGCACAGCTACCCGGTTCTGCTGTCCAACGGCAACCCGATTGCCAGCGGTCCCGACGAAGACGGCCGGCACTGGGCAACCTGGGAAGACCCGTTCATGAAACCGGCCTACCTGTTTGCTCTGGTGGCCGGAGATCTGTGGTGCGTTGAAGACAACTTCATCACCATGACCGACCGCACTGTGGCGCTGCGTATCTATGTCGAGCCGGAAAACATCGACAAATGCCAGCACGCCATGACCAGCCTGAAGAAGTCCATGCTGTGGGACGAAAAAACCTACGGCCGCGAATACGATCTGGATATTTTCATGATCGTGGCCGTCAATGATTTCAACATGGGCGCGATGGAGAACAAGGGCCTCAACATCTTTAACTCCAGCGCCGTGCTGGCCCGTGCCGAAACCGCCACTGACGCCGCGCATCAGCGGGTCGAGGCGATTGTTGCCCACGAATACTTCCACAACTGGTCGGGCAACCGCGTGACCTGCCGTGACTGGTTCCAGCTGTCGCTCAAGGAAGGCTTCACGGTATTCCGTGACTCCGAGTTCTCGGCCGACATGAACTCGCGGGTGGTCAAACGCATTCAGGACGTGGCGTATCTGCGCACACACCAGTTTGCCGAAGACGCCGGCCCCATGGCCCACGCCGTGCGCCCCGAGAGCTTTATCGAAATCTCCAACTTCTACACCTTGACCGTGTATGAGAAGGGTTCTGAAGTGGTGCGCATGATCCATACCCTGCTCGGCGAAGCAGGCTTTCGCAAAGGCAGCGACCTGTACTTCGAACGCCATGATGGCCAGGCCGTGACCTGCGATGACTTTATCAAGGCCATGGAAGACGCCAACGGCGCCGACCTGAGCCAGTTCAAGCGCTGGTACAGCCAGGCAGGCACCCCGCGCCTGGCGGTCAGCGAGCACTATGACGCAGCACAGAAAACCTACAGCCTGACGTTCGCCCAAAGCTGCCCGGCGACTCCGGACAAGGTTGAGAAACTGCCGTTTGTGATTCCGGTGCAGTTGGGCCTGCTGGATGCCCGGGGCGCAGAAATCGCGCTGCAACTCAAGGGTGAACCGGCGGCTTGCGGCACCAGCCGCGTGCTATGCGTAACCGAGGCTGAGCAAAGCTTCACCTTCGTTGGCATCAATGAGCAGCCATTGCCTTCGCTGCTGCGCGAGTTTTCGGCGCCGGTCAAACTGCAATTTCCATACAGCCGTGACCAGTTGATGTTCCTGATGCAGCATGACAGCGATGGTTTTAACCGTTGGGATGCCGGTCAGCAACTGGCCGTGCTGGTACTCCAGGAATTGATTGGCCAGCATCAGCGTGGCGCAGCGCTGGTCATGGATCAGCGTCTGGTTGAAGCCTTGCGCACCGTGCTGGGCAACCAGCAACTGGATCAGGCGATGATTGGCGAAATGCTGTCGCTGCCGGGCGAAGCCTATCTCACCGAAATCAGCGAAGTGGCCGATGTAGAAGCCATCCACGTGGCCCGTGAGTTTGCCCGCAAGCAACTGGCCGATAGCCTGTTTGACGGCCTGTGGGCGCGCTATCAGAGCAACCGTGAAGTGTCGAAAGTCACGCCGTATGTGGCCGAAGCCGAACATTTTGCCCGTCGCGCGTTGCAAAACATCGCGCTGTCGTACCTGATGCTCAGCGGTAAACCCCAGGTGCTGGCCGCGGCACAGGAGCAGTTCGAACACAGCGACAACATGACCGAGCGCCTGACGGCTCTGGCAGTACTGGTCAATTCGCCGTTCGAGGCTGAAAAGGCCGCGGCGCTGGCCAGCTTTGCCGATCAGTTCAAGGACAATCCGCTGGTCATGGACCAATGGTTCAGTGTGCAGGCGGGCAGCGGTTTGCCAGGTGGTCTGCAGCGGGTTAAACAGTTGATGGAGCACCCGGCCTTCAACATCAAGAACCCGAACAAGGTACGGGCTCTGGTCGGTGCCTTTGCCGGGCAGAACCTGATCAACTTCCATGCGGCGGATGGTTCGGGGTATCGCTTCCTGGCGGACCTGGTGATTGAGCTCAATGGCTTCAATCCGCAGATTGCTTCGCGGCAACTGGCGCCACTGACCCGCTGGCGCAAATACGACAGCGCCCGTCAGGCGTTGATGAAAGCCGAACTGGAGCGCATCCGCAGCTCGGGCGAGCTTTCCAGCGACGTGTTTGAAGTGGTCAGCAAAAGCCTGGCCTGATCCGGCCTTCGGTTGTAGGAGCGAGCTTTTTAAACAGCTCGCTCCTACAGGTTCAAAGATGCGTCAGTGCGTCTGTCCCAACACCACATCCAGCGCGGTGCGCGCATCGTCCAGCTGCACCAGGGTGGCATGCCGGGCGCCGAGGGCGTCGTGGTTTTCTATCGCGGTCAGAATCGCCTTGTGCCTGGGCAACGCCAGTTCGTGCAGGTTAGGCCGGCGATTGGAGTGCTTCAACGCTTCACGCAAGGCCAGCGACAGCATGTTGCACAGGTTGGACAACAGGTCGTTATGGGTCGCGTCGGCGATCCGGCTGTGAAAATCCAGATCAGGTTGCAGCAAGGCTTCGGGGGTTTGAGCATGCTCCATGCGCTCATAAGCCTCGCGGATCGAGGCTATCTCATCTTCGGTGGCATGCTGGGCGGCGAGGGCGGCAACAGCGGGCTCGATAATGCTGCGCACACTGGTCAGCAAGGCAAAAAACTCGTTTTGCGGTGAGCTTTGCATCAGCCAGTGCAGCACATCGGGGTCGAGCATATGCCATTCACGGCGCGGCTTGACCACGGTGCCCACCCGCGGCCTGGAATACACCAGGCCCTTGGCCACCAGCACCCGCGTGGCTTCACGCAATACCGGGCGGCTGACGGCATATTCTTCGCACAGCAAGGCTTCGGCGGGCAGCTTGTCATCGGGTTTCAATCGGCCGGAAACAATCTGCATGCCGAGTTCCTGAACGATGCGCGCGTGCATGCTTTTGCGTTCGGAGGGCTGACGATAATCCATTGGGCGCGGGTCGGTCCTGTGGCTGAAAAGCGCCGATCATAGCAGGCGCAGGTTTTACAGGTGGCACAAAACCTGATGGGCAAAGGTCGAACAAGCTGCAGGAGCGAGCTCTTCAGCTGGCTGGAGAAAAGCTCGCTCCTGCAGGGCCGGGGTTAGTGGGAGTGGCGCGGCACTTCGGAGCCGCGGCAACCCACCAGGAAGTCAAAATCACAACCTTGATCGGCTTGCATCACGTGGTCGATATAGAGCTGGCGGTAACCACCGATCAGCAGTTTCTGTGGCAGTGGAATATCGGCCAGACGGGCCGCCAGTTCTGCATCCGGGATATCCAGATGCAGGCGCCCGCCGGCGCAGTCCAGTTCGATCCAGTCACCTTCCTGAACCGCCGCCAGAGGCCCTCCGGCTGCCGCTTCCGGTGCCACATGCAAGACCACGGTGCCGTAGGCGGTGCCGCTCATGCGGGCATCGGAGATGCGCACCATATCGGTCACTCCCTGGGCCAGCAGCTTGGCAGGCAAGCCCATGTTGCCGACTTCGGCCATGCCCGGATAACCCTTGGGCCCGCAGTTTTTCATCACCAGGATCGAGTCGGCAGTGACTTGCAGATCCGGATCGTTGATGCGCTGCTTGTACATGTCGAAGTTCTCGAACACCACGGCCTGACCACGATGCTTCATCAGCGCCGGGGTCGCCGCCGATGGTTTGAGCACGGCCCCCAGTGGTGCCAGATTGCCGCGCAGCACGCAGATACCGCCATCGGCCACCAGCGGGTTTTCGATGGCACGGATGACTTCGTCGTCACCATAAATCGGCGAGTTCTTGACGTTTTCCCACAGACTCTTGCCATTGACGGTCAGGGCGTCCGGGTGCGGGATCAGGTTGTTTTCCCCCAGTCGGCGCAGTACCGCAGGCAGGCCGCCGGCATAGTAGAACTCTTCCATCAAGAAGCGCCCGGAAGGCTGCAGATCAACCAGGGTCGGGGTGCCGCGGCCGATGCGGGTCCAGTCGTCCAGCTCCAGATCGACGCCGATGCGTCCGGCGATGGCTTTAAGGTGGATCACCGCGTTAGTCGAGCCGCCAATGGCGGCGTTGACCCGAATCGCATTCTCAAAGGCTTCTCTGGTCAGCACCTTGGACAGGCGCAAGTCCTCGCGAACCATTGCCACGGCGCGCATGCCGGACATGTGCGCCAGGACATAGCGCCGTGAATCCACCGCAGGGATCGCCGCGTTGTGCGGTAACGAAGTGCCCAGGGCTTCGGCCATGCAGGCCATGGTGGAGGCGGTGCCCATGGTGTTGCAGGTGCCTGCCGAGCGTGACATGCCGGCTTCAGCGGACAGGAACTCGTCAAGGCTGATATTGCCGGCCTTATAGGACTCGTGCATTTGCCAGACGATGGTGCCGGCGCCGATATCTTTGCCCTTGTGCTTGCCATTGAGCATCGGCCCGCCGGTGACCACGATGGCCGGCACATCGCAACTGGCTGCGCCCATCAACAGGGCCGGGGTGGTTTTGTCGCAGCCGGTCAGCAGCACTACGCCATCAATCGGATTGCCGCGAATCGCTTCTTCCACGTCCATGCTGGCCAGGTTGCGGGTGAGCATGGCAGTAGGGCGCAGGTTCGACTCACCGTTGGAAAACACCGGAAACTCCACCGGAAACCCTCCGGCCTCGATCACACCGCGTTTTACGTGTTCGGCAATGGTGCGGAAGTGGGCGTTGCACGGGGTCAGCTCTGACCAGGTGTTACAGATGCCGATGATCGGCTTGCCCTGGAACTGATGGTCGGCAATGCCCTGGTTCTTCATCCAGCTGCGGTACATGAAACCGTTTTTATCTGCGCTGCCAAACCATTGGGCGGAACGCAGTGGAGGGGTTTTGTCAGACATTGCGGCCTCTCTTATTGTATGACTAATTTATTTTCTGTGGCAGAACTTAGCGCTAAATGGCTCTGTTTGGAAGTGTTGTTGGGTAAATAGTATTACTATATAGTCCGATTCAACTGAGAGCTGATCCTGGCATTTTCCCGCCTGAGGCCACTCCAGAGGTGCCATAACAAAAACAATGGGAGACCGTCACATGAGCCAGGAATCCGGGCTTATCCGCCGCATCACGCTAAAACTCATTCCGTTTCTGATCCTGCTGTACCTGATTGCCTATGTGGACCGCTCTGCCGTGGGCTTCGCCAAGCTGCATATGGGCGCAGACATCGGCATAGGCGATGCGGCCTACGGCCTGGGTGCCGGGTTGTTCTTTATCGGTTACTTCTTGATGGAGATCCCCAGCAACCTGATGCTGGAGCGCTTTGGCGCCCGGCGCTGGTTCGCCCGGATCATGCTGACCTGGGGCGCGATCACCATCGGCATGGCCTTTGTCCAGGGGCCGCAGAGTTTCTACGTGATGCGCTTTTTGCTCGGTGTCGCCGAGGCAGGCTTCTTTCCTGGCGTGCTGTACTACATCACCCAGTGGTTCCCGGTGCGCCATCGCGGCAAGATCCTGGGCCTGTTCATCCTCTCGCAACCCATCGCCATGATGATCACCGGCCCGGTGTCCGGCGGCCTGCTGGGCATGGACGGGGTGCTGGGGCTGCATGGCTGGCAATGGTTGTTCATTGTCATCGGCATGCCGGCCATCCTGTTGACCTGGCCGGTACTGCGCTACCTGCCGGACGGCCCGCAACAGGTCAACTGGATGACCCGGGACGAGAAGAGCTGGCTGCTGGGGGAGCTGGAAAAAGACCTGCAGCAATACGGCCAGACCCGCCACGGTAATCCGCTGCATGCTTTGAAAGACAAGCGGGTGTTGCTGCTGGCGCTGTTCTATCTACCCGTCACCCTGAGCATCTACGGCCTGGGCCTGTGGCTGCCGACGCTGATCAAGCAGTTTGGTGGCAGCGATCTGACAACCGGCTTCGTGTCCTCGGTGCCCTACATCTTCGGCATCATCGGCTTGCTGATCATTCCCCGCAGTTCGGATCGCCTGAATGACCGTTACGGTCACCTGGGCGGCCTGTATGTGCTGGGGGCGATCGGTCTGTTCCTGAGTGCATGGCTGACGGTTCCGGCACTGCAACTGGGGGCTCTGTGCCTGGTGGCTTTCTCGTTGTTCTCCTGCACGGCGATTTTCTGGACCTTGCCCGGGCGCTTTTTTGCCGGTGCCAGTGCTGCCGCCGGGATAGCCCTGATCAACTCGGTGGGCAACCTGGGCGGCTATATAGGACCGTTCGTGATAGGTGCGCTCAAGGAACACACCGGCAACCTGGCGTCGGGCCTGTACTTCCTTTCGGGGGTGATGGTGTTCGGGCTGTTGCTGACGGTGGTGGTGTATCGCACCCTGGAGCGCAAACATGCGCTCAAGCCCGATGAGTTTGCCGCCAGTGCCCGTCCGGCTAGCGATCATTAATCAGCCGCCAGAGCTATTCATCCATGGGTTAGTACGCAGGTTTGACCTATCATTACGCCTTTCCAACAGGTGATAGATTAATGAGCGATTCAAACCAGACCTTGCGTGCAGCCCTTGAAACCAGTGACATGCTGGAAATTGACGGGCTGCATGCCTGGGATTTTTCTCTGGACGATGTGCAGTTGCTCATCAAGTGCATGGATGGTCGTGCCGAAAAGCGTTGGAGCTTCACTCTCGCACAGCTGGATGCAGCCGTGTTTGACGAAGCATTGAAAAGCTGGACCCTGACCGGCGACTCGGGTGAGCACCGCCTGGTTTGCCTCAGCGCATTTAGCGCGAGCAATGACGACGATGACACTGAGGTGGTTGATGAAGTTTAAATGGTTACCCTTGTTGATGGCTTCAAGCATTGGCGCCATGTCGGCGCAGGCGGCCTTCGGGTCTGAGGTCGAGCTGCTGGTAGGGTCCTATACCCAGGGCAAGAGCCAGGGGATTTACCGTTTACAGTTCGACAGTCAGAGCGGGCGGCTCACCCCCGAGCCGCTGCAAGTGTTCAAGGCCACCAACCCTTCGTGGCTGACTTTATCTCGGGATCAAAGCCGCCTGTTTGTGGTCAATGAAAACGGGCAGGGCCAGGCCGATGTGGTGGGGCGTGTCAGCAGTTTGTCGATCGATCCGAAAACCAATGAGCTGAACCTGATCAACCAGGTCAAGACCCTGGGCGAAGAGCCGACCCATTCCAGCCTTAGCGGCGACGAGCGCTACCTGTTTGTTGCCAACTACGGTGTGCACGCCGATCCGGGCGGCAGCCTGGCGGTGGTGCCGATAAACGCCCGGGGCGAGTTGCAGTCTGTGACCCAGATGAGCAGCCATCCGGCCAGCCGGGTAAACCCTGAGCGCCAGATGTCGGCACACGTGCATTCGGTGGTGTCTTCACCGGACGGCAAGTTTGTATTCGCCAGTGACCTGGGGGCCGACAAGGTTTTTGTCTACAAGTACGATCCGGCGGCCAACCCAGAGCATCCTTTGGTGGCTGCCGACCCGGCCTATGTCGAGTTGCCGGCGGGTAGCGGTCCGCGTCACTTGTTATTCTCCAAGGACGGCAAGCACGCGTACCTGACCACTGAAATGAGTGCCCAGGTGTTTGTGTTCGACTATGCCGACGGTCAGCTCAAGCAGCGCCAGGCACTGGAACTGGCCCACGGCCAGCCAGCGCAAAATCGTGCCGCAGGTGCGGTGCATGCGTCGCCGGATGGCAAGTTTCTTTACGTGAGCAACCGCGGCAAGGCCAATGAAATTCTGGTATTTGCAATCAATCCGGCGAACGGTGAGCTGAGCGAGATTCAACGCCGTTCGGTGGAGGGAGACCATCCCCGGGAGTTTGCCCTGAGCCCCAACGGCAAGTTCCTGTTGATCGCCAATCAGATGAGCAATGCCATCGTGGTGCTGGAGCGCGACCCGCAGACCGGCAAGCTGGGTAAAACCCTGCAAACCCTGGCCATGGATGCGCCTTCAGATCTGAAATTCATCAAACGCCCGTAATCAGGGGCTTGCAGCCCTCTATTAATCCTGCTGATAGAGGCTAGTGCTGCAATGAATTTCTGCGGGATGACCCTTGGCGTTAAGTTGGTTCCACGGCCTGAAAAGGCAAGCAAGCCAACTGAATCGTCGAGGGTTACCGCCATGAATTTCAATCTTTTCTCCGTGATTGCTGCTTCCGCCATCTCTGCCACCGTGGCCCTGCCTGCCAGTGCCAGCGTGCTCATGAGCGACAAAAAATCCCCCAGCTATACCCAGAAGTACCTGCAGCAAAGCGCTAACTTCTACGCCGCCCTGGACCATAAAACCCAATCCTGAAAAGACCTGCCCCCCCTTGTAGGAGCGAGCTTGCCTCGCGAGCTTTTCAGCTTTGCCGGGAAGAGCTCGCTCCTGCAGGGCTCAATAAATATTGAGCTTTTATTCGCGGCTACAGGTTGTGTCCTGTTTCGAGCAATTCTGTGGTTGGGCCGTCTGCCGGGCCGACCATGGCGTAGTTGTAGCCTGAAATGAGCTGCTCCCCCTTGTAGGAGCGAGCTTGCCTCGCGAGCTTTTCAGCTTTGCCGGGAAGAGCTCGCGAGGCAAGCTCGCTCCTGCAGGGGCTCAATAAATATTGAGCTTTTATTCGCGGCTACAGGTTGTGTCCTGTCTCGAGCAATTCTGTGGTTGGGCCGTCTGCCGGGCCGACCATGGCGTAGTTGTAGCCGGGCCCGGACCAGTAGTCCGCCTGCAAATCGCCATCGCGCCGGCTGCCCCGTGGTAACAGGTTGTTTTGCGGGCCGGGCGGGCGGATGTAGAAGCTGATGTGCTGGCCCTGGCCATTCTCGTACAACACCATCGCCGCACCGCCCTGATCGGTGGTCAGCAATCGCCCGCTGACCGGCCGGAAGCCCGCACCGCTCAGGTCCGGCAAGCGTTCGGCCTGATTGAAATAACCATCTATCCAGCCCTGCATGTCATTGCTTTGCTGCACCTTGTAGTCGGCCGGCAGAAAGCCCTGCAGCGCAAACATGCGATGGGCTGCCAGTGCATCGGTCATGGGCAAGCCAGCGGAGCCCTGAGTGATTTGCCGGGCTTGCCAGCCGCCGACGCCGCCGATGCTCACGGCGATTAACAGCACTGCCGCTGTTGCCCACTGGCGACGTGACTGGCGGTGCAATCGCTGGCGTATGGCTACGGGGTCGAGTGCCGGATTTTCCGGCTGCTGCAGGCTTTGCTGCAACGCCGTACGCAACACCTGAGCGTCCCGCTGCCAGGCTTGCACCCGGGCAGCGACTTCAGGGTTGGCCTGCAGATACTGCTCAACCTGGTGGCGTTCAGCTTCGCTGAGCGCGTAATCGACATAAGCGTGCAGGTCACGCTCACTGGGCGGGGTGGTGATCATTTCAATCTCCGCAGGGCAGGGCGGGTGATTTCGCCTTCGCTGAGTTGGCGCAAGGCCTGGCGTGCGCGTGACAGACGCGACATCACGGTGCCAATCGGCACCTCCAGAATGTCGGCCACTTGCTGGTAACTCATGCCCTCCACCGATACCCACAGCAGCAGCGCCCGTTGCTCGGTGCCCAGGCGTTCGAATGCCTGCAACGTCGACTGCGCGATGACTGTGCGTTCGGTTGAGGGCTGAGTGTCATCGCGCCCGGTAAAAAATTCGAGCATGCGGGCATAGCGCCGCGAGCGCCGATGGTTGTCGACAAACTGGCGATACAAAATAGTGAATAGCCAGGCCCGCAAATCGCCTTCGGGACGTTTGCTCGCCACGCTGGCCAGTGCCCGTTCCAGGCAGGTTTGCACCAGATCGTCGGCATTGCTGGAGTGGCGTGTCAGCGACAGGGCAAATCGCCTGAGGCGCGGGATCAGTTCGCGCAGTTGCTCGTCAAAGGGTGACATTGGGACCTGCAAGGCGTTGGTCTGTTAGTCGGGGTCATCAGCATGCAGACGACCAGGATTGATGGTTATTCCCGAGGAGCAAAAATAAATGCCTGAAAAACTTTCCTCTACCGCGGGAATAAGCCGGTCCGGCCTTCGTCTCATAGGCAATCCACCTGACGGCCCCGTGGCCCTGGAGTTTTTTATGGTAGATCAATTGCCGCCCGTGCGGCCTGCCAAGCCACCGTTGAGCCCGGCCAGTGTGATGCTGCGTCTGGCCGGGATCGGTGTTGTTGTGGTGGTCATGGCCGGGGCGTTTTATTACGTCAACGGCACGCTGGATTCCCAACGCCTGCGCCCTAAAACCCTGGTCAATGCGCTGGAGCACAACAACGGTGTGTATCCGGGGTACCGACGCAACCATGCCAAGGGTATCTGTGTGGTGGGGTATTTCCAGAGCAACGGCAATGCCCAGGGTTTGTCCCGGGCCCAGGTTTTCGAGGACGGGCGCACCCCGGTGGTGGGGCGCTTTGCCTTGCCCAGCGGCAATCCGTACGCGCCCGACAGCAGTGTGCCGATACGCAGCCTGGCGCTGCGCTTCACCGAGGCCAACGGCCAGCAATGGCGCACGGGCATGAACAGCATGCCGGTGTTTGCAGTGGGCACCCCCGAGGCGTTCTACCAGATGCTGCAAGCCGGCGCGCCGGATCCGGCAACCGGTAAACCCCGGCCCGGGGCCATGCCCGGGTTTTTTGCGGCGCACCCTGAATCAGCCCCGTTCCTGCAGTGGGTCAAAACCGCGAAGCCATCAGCCAGCTTCGCCACCGAAAGCTATAACGGGATCAATGCGTTTTATCTGGTCAATGCTGCCGGGCAACGTCAGGCCGTGCGCTGGGGCGTAGTACCTGAAGGCCAGGATGCCCCGGGCGCCACGGCGCCCGATGATGCTGACTATCTGGAACAGGATCTGACCCGGCGCCTGGCCGCAGGGCCGCTGAAATGGCAGCTCAACCTGACCCTGGCCGAGGCCGGTGACCCGGTCAATGACGCCAGCAAGGCCTGGCCTGCCGGGCGCAAGGTGATCAACGCCGGCACCCTGGTGTTGCAACAGGCCGAGCAACAGAACTCGGGAGAATGTCGCGATATCAACTATGACCCGCTGATCCTGCCAAGGGGCATTGAACCTTCGGATGACCCGTTGCTGGCGGCACGTTCGGCGGCCTATGCCAGTTCGTATCTGCGGCGCACCAGTGAAGTCGATCAGCTTTCCCAGGAGAAACGGCCATGAGCGCTCCAGTCTCACATTTCGCCCCGGTGGCGCGTTTTCTGCACTGGTTGATGGCGGTGATGGTTATCGCCATGTTGTTTATTGGTGCGGGCATGGCGGCATCGGTGTCCGAGCGCCATGAATGGCTGTTGAATCTGCACAAGCCTCTGGGCATTGCGATACTGCTGCTGGTAGTCGTACGCCTGTTTGTGCGCTTTTCAACCCGCCAGCCAGGGTTGCCGGCGGATCTGCCGGCGGTCCAGGTATTGGCGGCCAGGATGTCCCACCTGTTGCTGTACGGGTTGATGTTCTGCTTGCCGATTGTGGGCTGGGCGATGATTTCGGCAGCGGGTGATCCGGTGATGCTCAGCAGTTCCTTGCAGCTGCCCGGGATAGTGCCGGCCAGTCCCGGCACCTTTGCCTTTTTGCGCAAGGCCCATACCTACCTGGCGTATTTGCTGTTTTTTACCGTATTGCTGCATTTGGCGGCGGCGTTGTTCCATGGCTGGATTCGCCGGGACGGGGTGCTGCAAAGCATGGTGCGCGGTAAGGACTGACGTTGCCCTTGAAGCCTTGTAGGAGCGAGCTTGCCTCGCGAGCTTTTGATCCAGGAAAAGCTCGCTCCTGCAGTTTTGGGTTCAGGACCTGGCCATGATTGAGGTGAATAACTCGCTTGCCAGAAACCGCTCCAGCCACGCTCTCAGGCGCGGGTAGGGGGCTTGCTCGAACCAGTCCCGATCGACGTGGGCAAACTGCCGCACAAATGGCGCAAGGGCCACATCAGCCAGGCTCAATCGCGGCCCGGCGAGATACGGCGTCTGTTCAAGCAAATCTTCCAGGCGTTGTAAAAAGGCTTCCCCCTGGCCCCGGTAATACTCCATCGGGTATTCGGGATATCGGTTGGCGTATTTGTAACGATCCAGACTGGCCTTGAAGCGGCTGTCGTTTTCTTCAATCAGCTCCCCCCAGGCCCCTTGTCGCCAATGCTCCGGATCATGCTGCTCAAGTGCCCAGTGCATGATGTCCAGGCTTTGTTCGATGACCCTGCCATCGGCACACACCAGTACCGGTACTGTGCCTTTTGGCGAGGCTGCCAGCATTTCGGCAGGTTTGGCCTTGAGGCTGACTTCCACAATCGACACCGGTACGCCGCTGTAGTGCAAGGCCATGCGCGCCCGCATGGCATAGGGGCAGCGACGGAAGGAATAAAGCAGGGTCATTTGACCTCCACGGTGCTCAGGCCGTTGCCTTGACGGCGCACTTGAATTTGCACGGGGATGCGCTCGTGCATTTCCTGGACATGGGAAATCACTCCGACTTTGCGGCCCTGGGCCTGCAGCCCATCGAGGGCATCCATTGCCAGTTGCAGCGACTCGGGATCGAGACTGCCGAAGCCTTCGTCGATAAACAGTGATTCGATTTTCAGCGTGCTGGACGCCATTGACGCCAGACCCAGGGCCAGAGCCAGTGACACCAGGAAGGTCTCACCGCCGGACAACGAGTGGACTGAACGCAGTTCGTCGCCCATTTCGGTATCCATTACCAGCAGGCCGAGCATGCTGCCGCCGCGTTTGAGGCGATAGCGGCGCACCAGTTGGCGCAGCTGTGCATTGGCGTGGTGCACCAGCAAATCGAGGTTGTAGGCCTGGGCGATTTTGCGGAAGGTGTCGCCGGTGGCGGAACCGATCAGGGTATTGAGCCGTGCCCAGCGCTGCCATTCGTCATAGGCCTGGCTGATGCGTTGCGCCAGTGCCTGGTTGGCCTCCTGGCGGCGCTGGTCTTCGGCTTGCCGGGCACGTAACTCCGCAGATTGCTGTTCGCTGGTGTTGATCAGGCCGTGCAGCTCATTCAGGGCGCTGTCCAGTGCCTGGGCGTCAAGGTTGCCGTTGGCCTGGGCCTGATGCTGATTCAGACGTTGGTCGCGCTCCTGCAACAGAACGCGGGCTTGCTCTACGGCCTTCTCGCTGTTTTGCAGTTGCAGGCGCAACTGACGCAATTGCGCTTCGTCAATGCTCAGCAACTGTTGCAAACGGCTGTCATCCAGTTCGCTGTGCTGCGCACGCCATTGCGCAACCTGAGCACTGAGGGTGCTGTGTTCCTGTTGCAGTGCGTGCTGGTGTTGCTGTTGCGCCTTGAGCTCGGCGGTCAGTTGCAGCAACTGGTTGGCGCAGGTCTGCACGGCCTGCTCTGCTTCGGTCTGGGCCACACGGGCCTGTTCCACTGCCTGTTCCAGGCTGTGTTGCCATAGTTGCGCACTGCTGTAATCGCCCAGTAGCTCATGGAGGGCCTGGTGGCCCGACTGCTGTTGCGCGGTCAGTTCGAGCACGCTGCGTTGCAGGGTTTCGAGCTCTTTAGTGATATTGGCTTGCTGATACTGCGCCCGCTCGATTTGGCTCTCCCGTTGCGCCTGCTCCGATTGTTCATCGCGCAGTTGCTCGAGTTGCGCCAGTCGATCGGCCACTTGCTGGTCAAGCGCCATAAAACAGGCTGACGGATTATCGCGCAGCGCTGCGAGAGTCGCCTCGGGCAACAGGCCGGCGAATTCCGCCAGCTCATCGCCAAGGCGCTGCTTGTCGGCTTGCAGGTGCAGGCGTTGCTCGGCCAGCTGTTGCGCGGCCATCTGGCTGGCCTCGGTACTGCGCTGCACTTGCTGCTGTAATTGTGCGGCTTCTTTTTGCAGGGCCAGCAGGGTGTTCTGGCGCTGTTGATCCTGGTTGATGCTGTGTTGCAACTGGCCCAGGCGCTGGGTCAGCCACTGCTCACGCCTGGCCGGATCTTGTGCCAGCCATTGCGGATACAGCGGATGCGCCTCAAGGCCGGGAGCCAGGGCCTGTTGTTCGTCGAGGATGTGCTGATGTTGCTGGAGGAACTCGCGGTGCTGGGCGTTCACCCCGCCGACTTTTTCGCGCAACTGAATCAAGGTTTCTTTAAGGCCGTCGACCACCTTGCGGGCGCTGGCCTCTTCTTCCTCGTCAAAGCGTGAAAGGCTCTGCAACAGTACTTCTGGCTGGTGATAGGGGTGCTCATGACTGCCGCAAACCGGACACGGCTGGTCATCCTGCAGCCGGGCGCGCAGTTCTTCGACGCTGGCGCTGCGAGCCAGTCGCTGGCGTTCCAGTAGCTGTTGGGTGACCAGCAGGGCCTGCTCGGCCGACTCGAATTGTTTCTTGGTCGCGGTGCCTTGTTCGATCAGCTGTTCGCGTTCGGTCTGCAGGGTCTGCAGCTTGAGTTGTAACCCCTGCAAGCGGGCCTCCAGTGCAAGCTGGCTGCTGCACAGGCGCTGCAAGTCTTCGAACGCGCGTTGTTGCTGATGGTTGTCGGAGAGCAGGCTGCCCAGGGTCTGGATTTGCTCATTGACGGCCTGCGGCTCGGCTTCGGCCTCCTGGAACAGTATTTCCAGAGTGTTGCGCAATTCGTTGAGTTGTTGCGCCGCCAGCTGCGCCCGTTGTTCAAGGGCGGGCAGTTCTTTATTACCGGTGCCGAGGTTGTTGCTCAGGCGTACCAGTTGCTGCAGGCGCGGGCGATAGGCGTCCCAGGCATTGGCCAATGGCGTCAGTTCAGCACTTTGCTCCAGTTGCCGGGTGATGTGCTCAATGCGCCCGGCACCTTGTTGCTGGTGCTCGACCATCCGGGCCAGCCCTTGCTGGCCCTCGTCACAGGCCTGTTGCGCTTGTTGCATGAGGACTTGCTGGGCGTCGAGGGCTTGCGTCAGGCGACTGAGGTTGGCCTGGGCCAAATGTGCCTGCTGCACCCGGGGTGCGCACTCGCGTTGTCGGGCCTGAGCCTGGGTGGCCTCCAGTTGCGCTGTTTGTAGCGCTTGTTGCAGTTGCCCCTGGCGCTGGTTGAGTGCGGTTTGTTGCTGCAGATGAGCAGCAATGTGTGCGGCCAGCGGGCTGAGCTGTGCCTCAAGCTCGGCCAGTCGGGCAAATTGATGGCGTTGCGGTGCCAATTGCTCCAGCAGGTTGAGGGTCTGGCGCTGGTCGGCCTGGCTCTGCCACAGGGTTTGCGCCTGTTGCAGTTGCTCGGCGGCACTCTGTTGTTGCTCTTGCAGCTCGCGCAGGGTTTTAAGCCAGCTGTGCTGTTGCTCCAGCTGTTTGAGCTGGCTCTGCCGGTTTTTCAGCTGTTGCCGGGCTTCGTCGTACTGCTGGTCCAGTTCGGCGCGGGCTTCAGGGGTCAAGGGGGTCACACCAACGGCCTGGTCCAGCAACTGCTTGTGGTTGTCCCGGGCTTCTTTGGCCTTGTCGAAGGCCCGTTTACCCAGGCGGGTGTAGAGCGCGGTGTCGGTAAGTTTTTCCAGCAGTTCGCTGCGCTCGTTGTCATCGGCTTTGAGAAAGGCGCTGAACTCGCTCTGGGCCAGCATCACGGCGCGGGTGAACTGCTCGAAGTTGAGCCCCAGACGCGCTTCGAGCTGCACTTTGTAATCGCCTTTCTGGCTGGCCAGCAGTTGGTCGCTGTCGAGGTCGCGCAGGCTTTGGCGGCTGGCCTGCAGTTTGCCGGCGGCTTTCTCCCGGGCGCGGTTGGCTTCCCAGCGGGCCCGGTAACGGCGGCCGTCGATGCCGACAAAGTCGACTTCGGCATAGCCTTCACCGGTGCCGCGACGCAGCAGGGTACGAGGGTCGCCGGTGGCCACTTCGCCATCGGCATCCGGCACCTTGGCATCGCGCCCGGTGTTGCTCAGGCGCGGAACGGCACCAAACAGTGCCAGGCACAATGCGTCGAGCAAGGTACTTTTGCCGGCCCCGGTGGGGCCGGTTATGGCAAACAGTCCGGCACTGGCCAGGGGCTCGGCGGTGAAGTCCAGCTCAAAGGGGCCGGCCAGCGAGGCGAGGTTCTTCAGGCGAATGGCCAGGATTTTCATGGTTGTTCACCTTCCAGCTGTACTTCTTGCAGCAACAGCGCGAAGTCGTTGAGGGTTTGCTCGTCGGCTTCACTGCCGTAATTTTCCTGCCAGGCGCGGCTGAACAGTTCCCGGGGAGTCAGTTGATCGAGTTCGATCAGGCCATTGGCGTCATCCTCGTCGGCGCGCCGACCACTGCCGGCGTACTCGGCAGCGATGCGCACCAGGCGAACCGATTTTCCCTGCAGCGCGGTTTCAATTTGCTGGCGCAGATCGGGTTGCGGCTCGTCAAGTTTGACCCGTACTTCGAGCCAGGGCTGACGCTGGGGATCGGCCAGCAAGTCGATGTCCGGCAGTTCGGCCAGTTGCTCAAGGACTTGCGCCAAGGGGGCCGGGCCAATGCGCTGCAGGTTGACGGCCCGCGGGATCAGGCGCGGTTCGACACTGACCAGGGTTTCGCCATCCAGTTGCACATCGAGGATTTGATGTTGGTAGCCGATTTCCGAG
Organism: Pseudomonas sp. PAMC 29040; assembly: GCF_003994535.1. Taxonomy (NCBI): domain Bacteria; kingdom Pseudomonadati; phylum Pseudomonadota; class Gammaproteobacteria; order Pseudomonadales; family Pseudomonadaceae; genus Pseudomonas; species Pseudomonas sp. PAMC 29040. Next base: position 49,848 of record NZ_RZAA01000015.1, on the reverse strand, counting down.
AATGACAACGGAATTGGAGATCCGCAGTAGCGAATGCGTTCTTCACCATTCACTCGCTGGGGTTTATGCAAATGCCCCAGGGCGACATAGCTGATGCTGGGGCCGAACAGGCTGGCGGGCAGGGCTTCGGCGTTGCCGATGATCAGGCTGCGCTCGGAGTCTTGCGAGACCGAACCGCCGGCCATGTGCGCATGGCTGATGGCGATCAGGGCCTGGCCTGGCTTGCGCCGGGCGTTGGCGGCGGCGATCAGCCATTCATGGACCTGGCCGATGCCGCGCAGGTAGTCATCCCCCAGATGGGCGCCGGTGACTTCGGCGGGCCGCAGAAACGGCAGCGCCAGGCACCAGCCGGCAATTTCGCCAGAGGCATCCGGGAGCGGGATCAGCAGGCGTTCTGCGTCCAGCCGCCCGTCGTCGAGCCACAGCACCCGGCCCAGGGCATGGGCCCGCAGGCGGCGCATCAAGGGCGCCGGCAGCTCAATCCGGGATCCGGAGTCGTGGTTGCCGGCAATCATCACGATGGTCAGGCCGGGCTGTTGCTCATGGGCGCTGACGATAAAGTCGTAGAGCCGTTCCTGGGCTTTGACCGGCGGGTTGACGGTGTCGAAGATGTCACCGGCAATCAGCAGCACGTCCGGTTGCTGATCGGCCAGTTGGCTCAATAGCCAGCTCAGAAAGCAAGCGTGTTCGAAGTCGCGTTCCTGGCCATGGAGGTTTTGCCCCAGGTGCCAGTCGGAAGTGTGAAACAGGCGCATGACAGAGTCCGTAAAAAATGGGCTTCGTCCAGCGCAGGCTGGACGCAAAACCGGCCCCGGTACACACACGGGCGCGGGGCCGGCTGGAAATTATTTGGGGTAGAGCGGTGGCAGGCTGCTCGGCTCGCTGCCCGCATCGTGCTCACGTTCGGCGGCAGGAATGCTGCGAATGGCCTTCCACAGTTCTTCACCCTGCCAGTGCTGACCGGTTTCGCTGTAGAGCGCGCCATTGAGACCATCCAGGGCATCGGACAGCAGTACAAACCGCGCGGCCATTTCGGCCAGGGTTTCCGGCTGTTGCCGGGCCCAGGCATCGAGTGCCTGGCGGGTGGCCTGCGGGTCGTTGGCAAGGCAGGCACGCTTGAGATCATCGAGCAGGGTGCGGGGGCTGGGACCGGTTTGCGCGGCCCGTAAAATGGCCGGCTGCCAGCGCGCGCGCCACCACAGGCCGAAACCTGCGAGGGTGGTGCAGGCGAGGATAAAGGTGCTCAGTTGCCAGAGCCACAATGTGGAGTCGTCATTCATTGCCGCAGGCAGGGTGCTGACCGGTGTATCCAGCGCCAGATTCGGGTTGGCGGCTACCTGTAAGGTCCGTGCAGGCAGGTAACTACGTTCCAGGCTGTCTTCATGGGTGTTCCACCAGACCACTTCGACGGCAGGCAATTCAACCTGGCCGACCCGGGAGGGGACCAGAGCCTCGCGTTCTTCACGGCTGCCCACCAGGCCGTTTTCGGTGATCTGATTGCTCAGTTGCGGCAGGTCCGGGTAGCGGCGCAATCCGTTTACATCGGTGGCGGGCAGGGGCGGCAGCTGGGCGCTGGACAGACCTTCAGCCTTGAGGGTGAGGGTACGGGTCAATGATTCGCCGACCTGGCAGTGATCCGGCTCGGGGTTCCACGACTCACTGACGCTAAGGCTGCGTGCTGGCAGCCAGGGCGAGTTGGCCGGATAGTCCGCAGGTTTGGGTTTGACCGTCAGCGGGATGTCGGCTGTGCTCACATGCACCATTTTTCCAGGCTTGGGGCCCAGCGGGGCAGGGGCGGCGGCTTGCTGGCTGTCAACCTGGGTAGCGCTGAACGTCTGGGCCGGGATGATCAGCTCGCCGCTTTTCTGCGGGTAAATGCCGTAGCGCAGTTCAATCACGCCGTGGCGTACCCCATTGATCAATTTCTCGTAGGTCCGCGACTCGCCCAGTTGTTCGACAATGGCGTCTGTCAGGTGCAAGGGGGTCAGGCTGCTGTCGTCGTACAGGGCCACCGAGTGGTAGATGCGCAGGGTCAGTATTGCCTGGGCCTGAACGTAGACGCTTGGCTGGTCGAGGACGGCTTCGATAAATACCGGCGCCAGCTCGTTGTCGCTGCGGATGCTTTGAGTGACCGTCAGGCTGATGGGCAGGCTGTGGTAGGCACCGACCTGCAGCGGCGGAATAATCACGGTGCCGGTGCTTTTGGGCTGCAAGGTGATGATCCAGCGGGTGTTGGCCTTGTTGTCTTCGCTGAGGTCGGTCAGTTGGTTGACCTGGCGCGTACCCCGGACATCGAACAGGGCCTGGAGCGGTGTCAGATCCGGTTTGCCGAACAGGGTGGCGTCGTTTGATTGAAGGGTCAGCTCGACGGTTTCGCCGGAGTTGAGTTGATTGCGATCAACACTGGCAACCAGCCCGAGCGCATGGGCCGGCACGGTCCAGCAGCAGAGCAGGAGAAGCAAGGCGCAAATGCGGTTCATTGGGGCGAGTCCTGATGTTGCTGCTGTTCGTACCAAAATTTCCGTCGCAACAATTCGCTGGGGTTGTCGGGAATCTGTCTGAGCCATTGTTCCAGTGCCTGGCGATGCTCCTCGTCCAGGTGGTCTGACGTCGGCGCCGGGGGGCGGGTGGTCGTATCGTCGGTGGATTCGCTGCCGGGCTCTGGATTGCTGGCTGGCGGAGGCGGTTCCGGGGAATCGTTGTTGTTTGCCGCAGCATCCGGCTCGGTGGCCGAACTGTTTTCCTGCTGCTGCGCGCTGTCACCCGAGGCGCTGCTGTTACGGGTGCTGATGGCAGGCGCCGGTTCCGGTTCTGAGTCAGTCTCGGGTTTGTTGTCGGCCGGCGGAGTGGCCTCGGCGTTTTTTTGTTCGAGCACTTTTTCGATCAGGGCTTTGTTCTGTGCCGCTACCTGCAAGTCCGGTTGCAACTCCAGGGCTTGTTCATAGGCGTCGATGGCCGCTTCCAGTTGACCGCCCTTGGCCAGCGCATTGCCGCGATTATAGTGGGCGCTGGCGGTGTTGGACTCGGCAAAGCGCTGAGCCGCAGCGGCGTAATCGCCCGCTTGATACAGGGCAACGCCTTGCCATTGCGCGTCCTCGAAGTGCTCGACGGCTTGCAACGGTTTCTTCTGCTCCAGTAAACGCTGACCTTGCTGGTCGGGGCGCAGCCACAGGTCGGTGAAGCTCATGGCGTAACCGGGCTGGGGCAGCATCAATAACAACGGCAGGCACAGCAGCCAGCCGCGGCGGCCTGCGCAGGCTGCCAACAGCAACAGTGGCAGCAGCAACCAGTAGCCCTGGTCGGCCCAGGTGTCCAGCTGCAGGGTCTGGCCGTTATTGCGTAACTGCCGGGGCCCGTCGAGCAGGCCCAGGCCGCGCAAGTCGTTGTCGTCCAGGCGCGCCTGGCGGTAGCGGCCGTCAACTTCGAGGGCGAAGGCCCGCAGGGCCGCGCTGTCGAGACGGGGCATGAGGATGGCGCCCTGGTCGTCCTTGAGAAACTGGCCGTTTTCATCAACCACCGGCGCACCCTCACGACTGCCGATGCCGAGCATCAGCAACTGCGGGGTATGGCCCTTCAAGACCTGGCTGATGCCCTCGCGCTCCTGTTCGCTGAGCGATGAGGTGATAAGCAGCAAGCGGCCCTGGCCCAGGGCCCCCTGATCCAGCAGCTTGAGGGCTTTGGCCACCGCCAGATCGGCGCGATGGCCCGGCTGCGGCATGATGGAGGGCTTGAGCGCTTCGAGCAGGTTGCGGCTGGTGGACAGGTCATCGGACAGCGGCACCAGGGTATGGGCGCTGCCGGCGTAGACAATGACGGCCGTTTGCGCATCGCTGCGGCTTTGCAACAGGTCGTAGAGTTTGCGTCGCGCCTGCTCCAGCCGGTTTGGATTTTTGTCCGTGGCCAGCATCTCCGGAGTGAGCTGCAAGATCACCACCAACGGATCGGCAGGCTTTTGGGTGGATTGCTCAACCCGCTCCCAGCTTGGGCCCAGCAGTGCCAGCAGGGCTAGCAGCCAGGCCAGTCCCAGGGCGATCCAGGGCAGTTTGCTGTTACGCCCGCTGCCGCCACTGAGCAGTACGCGATGGAAGGCCACCGGCAGAATCATCTGCCAGCGCCCCGCACGTTTTTGTCGGTGCCAGAGTTTCCACAGCAACCAGCACAGCAGCGGCAAGAGCAACAGCCATTCGGGACGGAACCAGTGGGGCCAGAGCGTGCTCATCGGCGCCTCCGCAGACGCAGACGTTTGAGCTGCGAACGCCAGTGAGGATGTTGTTGCAGAAAATGTTCCTTGCTCAGCCAGCGTTGCAGTGGATTGTTTGGCCACAGTTCCCGTATCACCAGCAACACGCTCAGCAGCAGGGCACCGGCCAATGGCCAGCTGTAAAGTGCCTGTACCGGACGGGCCTGGGTCGGCTGCTGGGCGACGGGCTCCAGTCGGTCGAGGGTGTCTTTGATGGCGGCCAGCTCCTGACCATCGCGGGCCCGGAAGTACTGACCGCCGGTGACTTTGGCAATTTCCTGCAGAGCCGGTTCGTCCAGATCCACCCCGGGATTGATGCTGAACATGCCCTTGGCACTGCTTTGGGCAGGGTCGGCGCCGATGCCGATCGGATAAATTCTGACCCCTTCCTCGGCGGCAAGGCGGGCGGCAGTCAGCGGGTCGATCTGCCCGCCGTTGTTGGCCCCGTCGGTCACCAGAATCAACACCCGACTCTGTGCCGGGCGCTGGCGCAAGCGCTTGAGGGCCAGGCCAATGGCGTCGCCGATGGCGGTGTTTTTACCGGCAATGCCGATTCGCGCTTCATCCAGCCAGGTGTGGACGGTGTGGCGGTCGAAGGTCAAAGGCGCTTGCAGATAGGCCTGACTGCCGAACAGGATCAGGCCTACGCGGTCGCCTTCGCGGTTTTCCAGGAAGTCCCCGAGCAGGCTTTTGACCAGATCGAGACGACTGATGTCTTCGTTGTGCCATTGCATGTCGGGGAAGTCCATGGAGCCGGAAACATCCACCGCCACCAGCAAATCCCGGCCGCTGGCGGCAATGGGCAGTGGCTCACCCAGCCACTGTGGCCGCGCGGCAGCGGTCAGCAGCAGCAGCCATAAGAGCAAAAACGGAATTTGCTGACGCAATGAAGGCATTGTTGCGCGGGCTTTGCGCCGGGCCAGCTCTTCCAGGTCAGACAGAAAACTGACTTTGAGTGCGGCCTCGCCGCTGTCGGCGGCCGGCAGCACCAGGCGCATCAGCCAGGGCAGCGGCAACAGGGCGAACAGCCAGGGCCAGGCGAACTCAAACATGTTTGCGAATCCAGGTTTCAACCGCTTGATTGAGGCCGGCAATCGCCTTGTCATCAAGCTTGCATTCGGGCTTGTAGGCCCCTTCAACCAGCACCATCCAGCGCGTCAGACCGGCCGCCGGACAGCGGTTGTCGAGGAATGCCAGCCATTTGCGGCCATTGAGCGTGTGGCTCTGGCTGTAGGGGTAGTGGTTGCGGCACAGGCGTTTGAGCAGGCCGTTGAGTTGTTGCAGCCAGGCTCCGGCCGGTGCGCCGTCATAGGGTTTGGGGAAACCTGCAAGCTCTTCAAGCGCCGCCAGCCGCACCGGGTCCAGAGGCTGCTCGGCCCTGCGCGGCTGGCGCTTGACCGGCAGATATCGGCGTAGCCACCACAGGCCCCAGGCCAGGGCCGCAAGGAGGGTCAGCAGCAGCCACCAGCCAGGCGCAGGCGGCCAGAAGCCGATCACGGGCGGCTGGATCAGGGGCTGCAACTGTTCCAGGTCTTTCATAATGGTTTGCCGGGGCGTTTGGCGTTCAGGTATTCACGCAATTGCTCGATCATTTCACTTTGTGTGCTCAACGGCATCAGCATCACGCTCAATTTTTGTGCCAGCAACGCCCAGCGCGCAATACGTGCTTCGCCCTGGGCGCGATAGGCCTGACGCAAGTCGTAGTTGAGGGTGTCCAGCTCCAGCTGTGCTCCGCGTTCGGCAAAGCGCAGCAGTCCGGCAGCGGGCAGGGCGTGGTCCAGCGGGTCGGACAGCGGCAGCAGCATCAAGTCGCAATGGCGGGCCAACAGGCTCAGTTGCTGCTCGGCGGCGTCGGTGAGCGCGCGCTCATCGCAAATCACAATCACCAGGCTGCCGGGGCGCAGCACTTCCCGCGCCCGGATCAGCGCCATGCCCAGGGCATCGCGGTCGGACTGCACTTCGGTGTGCAGCGACTGGTTGACCCGTACCAGACGGTTAAGCAGTTGCAGCAGGCTCTGCTTGCTGCGCCGGGGTTTGATTTCGTAATGTTCGTGGTCGCCGAATACCAGTCCGCCCACCCGGTCGTTGTGCCCCAGTGCCGCCCAGCCGATCAGACTGGCAGCCTGGGCTGCAAGCACCGACTTGAACATCAGGCCCGAGCCAAAGAACAGCCGCCGGCTTTGTTCGGCGAGAATGAAGATCGGCCGTTCGCGCTCTTCATGGAACATTTTGGTGTGCGGCTCCTGGGTGCGAGCCGTGACGCGCCAGTCGATGGTGCGCACATCGTCACCGGCCTGATAGACCCGTACCTGATCGAAATCCACGCCGCGGCCGCGCAATTTTGAATGGTGCAGGCCCGCCATCGGGCTGCGCTGGCCAGGGGAGGCGAACAGTTGTACTTCGCGCACCCGGTGCCGCATCTCGATCAGTTCGGCAAGGGTGACGCGAATGCCGGGCTCGGCGGGCAGGGGGTTGTTCATGGGTCAGGCGACGGCAACGACGTCAAGGATGCGCTGCACCACACGGTCCTGGTCGATACCGGCGGCTTCAGCTTCGAACGACAAAATGATCCGGTGACGCAGAACGTCAAACAACACGGCCTGAATGTCTTCGGGGCTGACGAAGTCGCGTCCGGCCAGCCAGGCATGCGCCCGGGCACAGCGGTCCAGGGCAATCGAGCCGCGGGGGCTTGCGCCATAGGCGATCCAGTCGGCCATTTCCGGGTCGAACTTGCCCGGAGTACGGGTGGCCATGACCAGTTGCACCAGGTATTCCTCTACTGCATCGGCCATGTACAGGCCGAGGATTTCCTTGCGTGCAGCAAAAATGGCTTGCTGGCTGACCCGGCGCTCGGGTTTGGTTTCACCGTTGAGCGCTTCGCCGCGGGCCTGCTGCAGGATGCGCCGTTCGACAGCCGCATCGGGGAAGCCGATTTTGACGTGCATCAGGAAGCGGTCGAGCTGGGCTTCGGGCAACGGATAGGTGCCTTCCTGCTCGATCGGGTTTTGCGTGGCCATCACCAGGAACAGCGGCGACAGTTCGTAGGTGCTGCGCCCGACACTGACCTGGCGCTCGGCCATGGCTTCGAGCAATGCCGACTGAACCTTGGCCGGCGCGCGATTGATTTCATCCGCCAGCACCAGATTGTGGAAAATCGGCCCTTGCTGGAAGACGAAACTGCCGGTCTCCGGACGATAGATTTCAGTCCCGGTGATGTCGGCGGGGAGCAGGTCGGGGGTGAACTGAATTCGATGGAACTGCGCTTCAATCCCTTCCGCCAATTCTTTGATGGCCTTGGTTTTTGCAAGGCCGGGCGCACCCTCGACCAGCATGTGGCCGTCAGCCAGCAGCGCGATCAGCAGGCGGTCGATGAGTTTTTCCTGACCGAGAATCTGCGTTGAGAGAAAGGTTCGCAGCGCAAGCAGCGCTTCACGATGTTCCATCGTTGACTGTTCCTGAAAAGGACACCGACGGCGCAAGAGTTACGCCGGGGCTGGGGCCGTTACTTTAATCCATTGGAGGGGTCGCGGACTAATCGCAGGGGGAGCTTTTTAAGGAAAAATCCGATATTTAAGGAAAAATCCGAAATCCAGGGAGTTGTTGAGAACAGTGCTCATCTGCGCCTCGCCATTACCGGCGTCTGGCCATTGTCACCAGGGTGACGCCAATCAAGGCGGTCAAACCGGTCAGCCACAGGATGACCGTCTGGGTGCCCAAGGGACCTGCCAGCAGGGCAATCAGTAGTCCGGCCAAGGGTTGGGACAGGTTGTTGAGCAAACTGACCACACCCACGGTTTTGCCAAAATCCTGTGGCGGGATGACTTTCTGGCGAACACTGCGAAAGTAGATGTTGAACATCTTGTCGAAGCCGGTAATCAGCAAGAAGCCCAGGGTGTAGGCCCAGATATTCGGGCTCAGGGCGGTGATCAGCGCGCCACACGCGATCATGGAGTAGGACAGGCTGCCCAGCACTTTCAAAGACAGGGTCGAGCGCGCCAGGTAAAACAGAATGGCAATGGTCGTCAGCGCGCCTGCGGCCTGCAAGCCGGCATAGGTCTGCTTGCCGGCCGCATATTGGCCGATGACCATGGCCGCGGAGGTGGCCAGGGTGACACCGATCAGCAGATTGACGCCGACTGCCAGGACGATGATTTTTTGCAACTCTGCCAATTGGCGGATATGCCTGAAGGCGATGCGCAATGGCTGTAGCCAGAGGTCTTGGTGTTGTTCGAAGGTTGGCAGGTTGACCCTGGTATTGCGTTGCCAGAACAGCATCGCCAGATCGGCCAGGACAAAGAGTCCGGCTACGGCCATGACCACCCAGTGCCAGGCCCAGATTTCGAGCAGCAATGCAGCTACCAGCGGCCCCAGGACCAACCCGTTCTGATCGGCGATCTGCGAGTAGGACAGGGTTTTGCCGTAGGTGTAGTGCTTGAAGATGTGCGGCATCAGCACCTCCCGGGCCATGACGCCCTGGGTGGTCAGTACCCCGCACAGTGCTGACAGGATGACCACCCAGTAAATACCTTCGAACAGTGCGTAAAGCCCTACGGCGATGACGCAGGCAACCGCGCGATAGACCTGGCTGATGTGCAGGATGCGTACCGGGGGGTATTTGTCACAGAGTGCCCCGCAGACCGGGAACGCCAGATAGCGCGGCAAAGACTCGACAAAAAATGCCAGTCCGGCCCACGACACGCTATTGGTGGTCTGGAACACAATCAGCGGCACGATAAATAACAGGATCTGGTCGGCAAGCCGCGACACAAACAGCGAAATGAAAAAAGCCAGGTAATCCTTACGCATGCTGTTCTCGTGTCAGTGGCTAAACACCCTGTTTAGCTCAAGCGATAAAACTCCCGGGCGTTGTGCCACAGGGCCCGCGCGGCGCCGTCCTCACCCAGGGCATCGCTCAACAGGACGATGTCGCTGTCTGCAAAGGGGCGGGGCGCGCGGGTCGACGGCAAGTCGCTGCCAAACATCAGTGCATGGGGGTTGGCGCTGTGAATCTGTTGCAGTACGCCGGGCAGCGCGAAATCTACCCGGCCAAAACCGCAGGCTTTGACCCGAACCCCGTATCCGGCCAGGCGCAGCAGGCTGGGCAAGCCTTCATGGCTCAGCCCCAGGTGATCGATGCTCAGGGCTGGCAAGCGCAGCAGCCGGGTTTCAATGGCTGGCAGTTCCCGCGAGTCGATATACAACTCCGAATGCCAGCCCACGCAGTCATGCACCCTTTTGGCCAGGGATTCGAGCTGGTCCAGTTGCTCGGAACCGCCGCGCTTGAGATTGAAGCGCAAGGCGCGAACACCATGCCGGTCCAGGGTTTGCAACTGGGTATCGGTGACGCTGGCGGGCAGTTGCGTTACCCCCACGAAGCCCGGGCCCAGGCGGTTCAGTGCAGCGATCAGGTAAGTCTGATCGAAACCCTGAAAAGATCCCGAGACCACGGCCCCGCCGACGATGCCCAGGGGGCGGGTACGTTCCTGGTAATCATCGACACTGAAAAACTCGGGCATATAGCCGTTGTTCGGGATCAGCGGATAGGCGCTGTCGATGATATGGCAGTGAGCATCGAAGATCGGGCGCATGGCGGCATTACCTGCGTTTCAGGGGTAAGCAGTTGTTGTGGTCAGGTGGTTCAGCCCAGTTCGCTGACGTAGGTGCCGGTGCCTTTGAGGATGTTGTGCAGGGTTTGTTCGATTTCGGCCAGCTCGCTTGGGTCTGCGCTGTGAAGGATCTCGATATGATCGTCGCCATTGAGGGCGTCAGCGTCAGACGGACTGATTTCAATCAGCAGGCGGGTAGGGCTCAGGGTGGCTTTTACCCCTTCCAGAACCGAAGGTCCGTCAACGTCGCCGAAGGTGATTTCCAGTTCGTCTTCGTCCGGATAGCGGGTCATCAGGAACATTTCGCCCTGTTCGCTGTGGCAACACAGCATGGCCATGTTGTCTTCTTCGTCGTCGCACGGGTTGGCCATGAGGAGCGGGGTGGTGATTTGCATGGGGGGAATCCTGGCGCTGCGGGCGCATGTATCGGCTGAATAAAAGTTGATTTTGCCAGCCTGCACAGATTTATGCTGGCCTGATTGAAAATGTGTCGAAGAGTCCGGATTGCGTCGTACGAGTCATTTTTGTGACTGGCAAAGGATTTACAGGTGCTTTTCGGAATGTTTTCCCCATTGGAATGCTAGGGTTGTTCATTATCAGGCCGCAAGGTTGCGTCCCAATGACCGAATATGTCGCCGCATCGCAAGCAGGCCGGGCGGCTCAATCGTTAAGCTTCGCGGGTGATAGCTATCTTTAAAAACACAGCCTGTTCATCCGGCAGTCGTTTTTGCAGATACCCATCCTGGAACGTGAATGTGACCCCTGGGTCGCGGCCAGCTTCACCACCCTGTCATGCTGTGCTTTCAAGGTAAACTGCCAAGATATGCCCTTGCACAGTATTGGCAGCTCCCCACGCGGGAACAGCACGCGACGCTTCTCTCAATAACAAGCCCAAGCGGAGTACCACAGATGGCGTTCTTCACCGCAGCCAGCAAAGCCGACTTCCAGCATCAACTGCAAGCAGCTCTGGCCCAGCACATCAGTGAACAGGCATTGCCACAAGTAGCCCTGTTTGCCGAGCAATTCTTCGGCATCATTTCCCTGGACGAACTCACGCAACGTCGAATGTCCGACCTGGCCGGCTGTACGCTGTCAGCCTGGCGTCTGCTGGAACGCTTCGATCCGGCGCAGCCGCAAGTGCGGGTCTATAACCCTGATTACGAGCGCCATGGCTGGCAGTCGACCCACACCGCCGTAGAAGTACTGCATCACGATTTGCCGTTTCTGGTGGATTCGGTACGTACCGAGCTGAACCGCCGCGGTTACAGCATCCACACCCTGCAGACCACGGTGTTGAGTGTTCGCCGCGGCAGCAAAGGCGAGTTGCTGGAAATTCTGCCCAAGGGCACCAGTGGCGAAGGCGTCTCGCAAGAGTCGCTGATGTACCTGGAAATCGATCGCTGCTCCAATGCCGCTGAATTGAATGTGCTGAGCAAGGAACTGGAACAGGTTCTGGGTGAAGTGCGCGTCGCCGTGGCTGATTTCGAGCCAATGAAAGACAAGGTCCAGGAGTTGCTGGCAGGTATCGACAGCTGCCAGTACGTCGTCGATGCCGATGAGAAAGCCGAAATCAAGAGCTTCCTGGAGTGGCTGGTGGGCAACCACTTCACTTTCCTGGGCTATGAAGAGTTTGTGGTACGTGACGAGGCGGATGGCGGTCATATCGAATATGACCCGCAGTCGTTCCTCGGTCTGACCAAGCTGCTGCGGGCCGGCCTGACTGCCGAAGACCTGCGCATCGAAGATTACGCCGTCAGCTACCTGCGCGAGCCGACCCTGCTGTCGTTTGCCAAGGCTGCGCACCCAAGTCGCGTACATCGCCCGGCTTACCCTGACTATGTCTCGATTCGTCAAATCGATGCCGACGGCAAGGTGATCAAGGAATGCCGCTTCATGGGCCTGTATACCTCGTCGGTATACGGCGAGAGCGTGCGGGTGATTCCTTATATCCGGCGCAAGGTTGCCGAGATCGAACGCCGTTCCGGCTTCCAGCCCAAGGCTCACCTGGGCAAGGAACTGGCTCAGGTGGTGGAAGTCCTGCCCCGTGACGATCTGTTCCAGACCCCGGTCGACGAGTTGTTCACCACGGTGATGTCGATTGTACAAATCCAGGAGCGCAACAAGATTCGCGTGTTCCTGCGCAAAGACCCGTATGGCCGTTTCTGCTACTGCCTGGCCTATGTGCCACGGGACGTGTACTCCACCGAAGTGCGGCAGAAAATCCAGCAAGTGCTGATGGAGCGTCTGCAAGCTTCGGACTGCGAGTTCTGGACCTTCTTCTCCGAGTCGGTACTGGCCCGCGTGCAACTGATCCTGCGGGTCGATCCCAAAAACCGGATCGATATCGACCCGCTGATGCTGGAAAAAGAAGTGGTCCAGGCTTGCCGCAGCTGGCAGGACGATTACGCAAGCCTGGTGGTTGAAAGCTTCGGCGAAGCCAATGGCACCAAGGTGCTGTCGGACTTCCCGAAAGGCTTCCCGGCCGGCTACCGCGAGCGCTTTGCCGCGCACTCGGCCGTGGTCGACATGCAGCACCTGATGAGCCTGAGCGAGAAAAACCCGCTGGTGATGAGCTTCTACCAGCCGTTGGGTCAAAGCGCCGGCCAGGAACTGCATTGCAAGCTGTATCACGCAGATACGCCACTGGCGTTGTCTGATGTGTTGCCGATCCTGGAGAACCTGGGCTTGCGCGTACTGGGCGAGTTCCCGTACCGCCTGCGGCATGCCAATGGCCGTGAGTTCTGGATCCATGATTTTGCCTTCACCGCGGGCGAAGGCCTGAATCTGGATATCCAGCAACTCAACGACACCCTGCAGGATGCATTCGTGCATATCGTCAAGGGTGACGCCGAGAACGATGCCTTCAACCGCCTGGTACTGACCGCCGGTTTGCCGTGGCGTGATGTGGCATTGCTGCGTGCTTACGCCCGCTACCTGAAGCAGATTCGCCTGGGCTTCGACCTTGGCTATATCGCCAGCACCCTGAACAACCATACCGACATCGCCCGCGAGTTGACCCGGTTGTTCAAAACCCGCTTCTATCTGGCGCGCAAGCTGACCGCAGAAGATCTGGATGACAAGCAGCTGCGTCTGGAGCAAGCGATCCTGACTGCTCTGGATGACGTTCAGGTACTCAACGAAGACCGCATCCTGCGTCGCTATCTGGATCTGATCAAAGCAACCCTGCGGACCAACTTCTACCAGCCGGATGCCAATGGCCAGAACCGTTCGTACTTCAGCTTCAAGTTCAATCCGCACCTGATTCCCGAGCTGCCAAAGCCGGTGCCGAAGTTTGAAATCTTCGTCTACTCGCCACGGGTTGAAGGGGTTCACCTGCGTTTCGGCAACGTTGCTCGCGGTGGCTTGCGCTGGTCCGACCGTGAAGAAGACTTCCGTACCGAAGTACTGGGCCTGGTAAAGGCTCAACAGGTGAAGAACTCGGTCATTGTGCCGGTGGGCGCCAAGGGCGGTTTCGTGCCACGTCGTCTGCCACTGGGCGGCGGACGCGACGAAATCCAGGCCGAGGCGATTGCCTGCTACCGGATCTTCATTTCCGGTCTGCTGGACATCACTGACAACCTCAAGGACGGCGCGTTGGTACCGCCATTGAACGTGGTCCGTCACGATGACGATGACCCGTACCTGGTGGTAGCAGCCGACAAAGGGACCGCGACCTTCTCCGACATTGCCAACGGCATTGCCATTGATTACGGGTTCTGGCTGGGTGATGCGTTTGCTTCGGGCGGTTCGGCCGGTTATGACCATAAAAAAATGGGCATTACCGCCAAAGGCGCCTGGGTGGGCGTGCAGCGCCACTTTAAAGAGCGTGGCATCAACGTTCAGCAAGACAGCATCAGCGTGGTTGGCGTCGGTGACATGGCCGGCGACGTGTTCGGCAACGGCCTGTTGATGTCCGACAAGCTGCAACTGGTCGCGGCATTCAACCACCTGCACATTTTCATCGATCCGAACCCGGAGCCGGCCAATAGCTTCGTCGAGCGTCAGCGCCTGTTTGACCTGCCGCGTTCGGCCTGGTCGGATTACGACACCAGCATCATGTCGGCAGGCGGCGGGATCTTCTCGCGCAGTGCGAAAAGCATCGCCATCTCCCCTGAGATGAAAGAGCGTTTCGCAATTACCGCCGACAAGCTGACCCCGACCGAACTGCTGAATGCCTTGCTCAAGGCGCCGGTAGATCTGTTGTGGAACGGCGGTATCGGTACCTATGTCAAAGCCAGCAGCGAAAGCCATGCCGATGTAGGCGACAAGGCCAACGACGCGTTGCGGGTAAACGGCAACGAGTTGCGCTGCAAGGTTGTGGGCGAGGGCGGCAACCTGGGCATGACCCAGTTGGGCCGTGTCGAATTCAACCTCAATGGCGGCGGTTCCAATACCGACTTCATCGACAACGCCGGTGGCGTGGACTGCTCTGACCACGAAGTGAATATCAAGATCCTGCTCAACGAAGTGGTGCAGGCTGGCGATATGACCGAGAAGCAGCGTAATCAGCTGCTGGGCAGCATGACTGATGAAGTCGGCGGCCTGGTGTTGGGCAACAACTACAAGCAGACCCAGGCCATTTCTTTGGCGGCGCGCCGTGCATACGAGCGCATTGCTGAATACAAGCGTCTGATGAGCGATCTGGAAGCCCGTGGCAAGCTGGACCGTGCCATTGAGTTCCTGCCGTCCGAAGAGCAACTCAACGAGCGCGTAGCGGCGGGCCATGGCCTGACCCGTGCCGAGCTGTCGGTGTTGATCTCGTACAGCAAGATCGACCTCAAGGAAGCCTTGCTCAACTCCCAGGTACCGGATGACGACTACCTGACCCGTGACATGGAAACCGCGTTCCCGCCGATGCTGGTCAGCAAGTTTGCCGCTGCCATGCGTCGTCACCGCCTCAAGCGTGAAATCGTCAGCACCCAGATCGCCAACGATCTGGTCAATCACATGGGCATTACCTTTGTCGAGCGGCTGAAAGAGTCGACCGGCATGAGTGCTGCCAATGTGGCGGGTGCTTATGTGATCGTGCGCGACATCTTCCATCTCCCGCACTGGTTCCGTCAGATCGAAGCTCTGGATTACCAGGTTCCGGCCGAAATCCAGCTGGCGCTGATGGACGAGTTGATGCGTCTGGGTCGTCGTGCCACCCGCTGGTTCCTGCGCAGTCGTCGCAACGAACTGGATGCGGCACGTGACGTGGCGCATTTCGGCCCGCATTTGGCGGCGTTGGGGCTCAAGCTCGACGAACTGCTGGAAGGTGCAACCCGCGAGGGCTGGCAGACCCGCTACCAGGCTTACGTCGCAGCCGGTGTACCGGAGTTGCTGGCGCGGATGGTGGCTGGTACTACGCACCTGTACACCTTGCTGCCGATCATCGAGGCTTCGGATGTGACCGGCCAGAATGCTGCGGATGTGGCCAAGGCGTACTTCGCCGTCGGCAGTGCGCTGGATCTGACCTGGTACCTGCAGCAAATCAGCAACCTGCCGGTAGAGAACAACTGGCAGGCGCTGGCCCGTGAAGCGTTCCGTGATGATATCGACTGGCAGCAGCGTGCAATTACCGTCTCGGTACTGCAAATGGCTGATGCCCCGACTGAAATCGAAGCGCGTCTGGCATTGTGGCTTGAGCAGAACAACTCGATGGTTGAGCGCTGGCGCTCGATGCTGGTGGATCTGCGTGCCGCCACCGGCAATGACTACGCAATGTATGCGGTAGCCAACCGTGAGCTGCTCGACCTGGCGTTGAGTGGTCAATCAGGGCTCTGACAGCCTGAGCAATAAAAAAAGCCCCGACTCGATTGAGTCGGGGCTTTTTTGTGTCCGGGGTGTTACGGGAAATCAGATCCCGATATTACCCAGGGTTTGTACGATATTGCGCAAGGTGCCAGCCAGGGTAGGGTGCTCGACCTCAAAGCGTTCTACCGCCAGATTAACGTTGTCGACCAGGCTGGTGTCCTGAGTTGCGTTTTCGACTTTGATCTGGGCATCGATCTGTTCGGCGAGTTTGTTGAGGTCGTCCCGCTCGTCAAGGGAAAGTGGCGGGTTTTTATCAAGTTGCTCGCGCAGGGAGTCGAGTTGTTTTTGCAGATCGCCGGCAGGCATAGCATTCATCCTTTATTGATAGGCTCTGTATAGACCTTCGCCGTGAACAAAAGGTCTGTAAGCGGGCCTCTAGATTAATCCACTCGGGCCAAGCATGCATGATCTCTATCAAAATCCCTATAGCGGCTTTTGCCGGCAGAGAGGGGCGAGATGCGGGAATTTATAACAAATGTAATTATTTTCGGAACGACTGCTGCATGGGCCAGTCTGTTGCAGGTGTTTCTTTGGGCGCCGAAAATCCAATTACCGTTATACTCTGCGCCTGACCCAGGGCGTAGCGCCCAAGTATTATGTATTTTTTAGGAGCTTTGCTATGCGCTGGACCGATCGTCTTGCTCAAATATGTGTCTGTGCCGGTGTTGCGATGGTCCCATTCACCGCCAACGCCGCCACCGAAGATGACCCGTGGGAAGGAGTTAACCGGGTCATTTTCAAATTCAACGAAAAGCTCGATACCTATGCCTTGAAGCCCCTTGCCCAGGGCTACCAGTTCATCACTCCGCAATTTCTGGAGGATGGCATCCATAACATGTATCGAAATATTGGCGACGTGCGCAACCTGGCCAACGATGTATTGCAAGCCAAGCCCCAGGCTGCGGGTGTAGACACGGCCCGTCTGTTGATGAATACCACCCTCGGTGTGGCCGGTTTCTTCGATGTCGGCACCAAAATGGGCCTGCAGCGCAACGCTGAAGACTTCGGGCAAACCCTGGGGTACTGGGGTGTACCTAGTGGTCCTTACGTGATGTTGCCGGTACTGGGTCCGAGCACCGTGCGTGACGCAGTCGCCATTTATCCGGACACCTTCGCCGAACCGTACCGTTACATGAATGATATCCCGGCCCGTAACATGGCAATCGGCATGGATGTTATTGATACCCGCGCCAGCTTGCTGTCTGCTGAAAAGCTCATTACGGGTGACAGGTACGTCTTTATCCGCAATGCGTATCTGCAGAACCGCGAGTTCAAGATCAAAGACGGGCAGGTTGAAGACGACTTTTGATTCTTGCGCTGTTGCTGCAAAAAACGGCCCTGAGGGCCGTTTTTTGCATTGTCGGGGTGGGGTGAAGGTTACTTTTGGCGGGGCTCGAACCTTGGTTTTAGTTGCCGTTCACGAGGTTCTTATAACCCGCAGGAATTTAACTTGACGAAGACCTGCGGCCACCATCGGCCTGAGCTTGAAACCCCCCGCGGATGGGAGTACCGTCTGCGCCTTACACGGGCACCTTTGTAGGATCGAGCAATACCATCGATTTGAATCAGGGATGTTCATAAGCCAATTCAGTCGTTGAGCCCGACCCGTTCGAGCTCCTACGCCAACCCAATTCTGGCGCCATTTGCCCACATGCAAAAAACCAGTGCCACGCTGCTGATCATTGATGACGACGAAGTAGTACGCGCCAGTTTGGCAGCCTACTTGGAAGACAGCGGCTTCAGCGTCCTCCAGGCCAGCAATGGCATGCAGGGTCTTCAGGTGTTCGAGCAAGAGCAGCCAGACTTAGTGATCTGTGACTTGCGCATGCCCCAAATGAGTGGCCTGGAGCTGATCCGGCAGGTAGCGCAGCGCTCGTCGCAAACCCCGGTGATCGTGATTTCCGGTGCGGGCGTGATGAGCGATGTGGTCGAGGCGCTGCGCTTGGGTGCTGCCGACTACCTGATCAAGCCGCTTGAAGATCTGGCCGTTCTGGAGCACTCAGTACATCGGGCGCTGGATCGCGCGCGGCTGCTGGTGGAAAACCAGCGCTACCGCGACAAGCTGGAGTCTGCCAACCGCGAGCTCGAAGCCAGTCTGCATCTTTTGCAGGAAGACCAGAATGCCGGGCGCCAGGTGCAGATGAACATGCTGCCCATCAGCCCCTGGTCCATTGATGATTTCAACTTTGCTCATCAAATTATTCCTTCCCTGTATTTGTCCGGCGATTTCGTGGATTACTTCAGGGTCGATGAGCGACGGGTAGCCTTCTATCTGGCTGACGTTTCCGGTCACGGTGCGTCATCCGCGTTTGTAACCGTGCTGCTCAAGTTCATGACCACGCGCTTGCTGTTCGAGTCCAAACGCAACGGGACTCTGCCCGAGTTCAAGCCTTCAGAAGTGCTTGGGCACATCAACCGCGGCCTGATCAACTGCAAGCTGGGCAAACACGTGACCATGGTCGGCGGAGTCATTGATGAAGAAACCGGCGTGCTGACTTACAGCATTGGCGGCCACCTGCCATTGCCGGTGCTTTACACGCCTGACAGCGTGGGCTACCTGGAAGGGCGAGGGCTGCCGGTTGGCCTGTTTAACGAAGCGACCTATGAAGATCATGTTCTGAAGTTGCCGGAAGCTTTCAGTCTTACACTGATGTCGGACGGAATTTTGGACCTTTTGACCGAGCAGACGCTCAAAGAGAAAGAGGCAGCTTTGCCACAACTGGTAAAAGCAGCTGGCGGCAGCCTGGATGGCCTGCGCCAAGAGTTTGGATTAGCTACGCTCGGGGAGATGCCGGATGATATCGCCTTGTTGGTGTTAAGCAGGAATCTTAAATGAGTACCGGTAGAATTCAGTTCGCCGAACAGGACGGTACATTTGTCCTGAAATTTGTGGGTGAAGTGCGCCTGACACTGTGTTCGGCACTGGATGCGACAATCGAGAGGATTTTCACGGCGCTGAATTTCAACGCCATCGTCATTGACCTCACCGAAACCCGCAGCATCGACAGCACCACCCTGGGTTTGCTGGCGAAACTGTCGATTTTGTCACGCCAGAAAATCGGCCTGTTGCCGACAGTTGTCACCACCCACGAAGACATCACGCGACTTCTGCAGTCGATGGGCTTCGATCAGGTGTTCAACATCATCGGCAAGCCAATTCCGTGCCCTGAGTGCCTGACAGACCTGCCATCCCAGGACCAGTCTGAAGAAGTGGTCCGGGTCAAAGTGCTTGAAGCCCACAAAATTCTGATGGGGCTCAACGACTCCAACCGTGAAGCGTTCCATGATCTGGTGAATGCACTCGAGCGTCACTGACCCTTGAGCGGCAACCGATAAAAAAGGGCCGTCCTGTACAGGACGGCCCTTTTTAATTGCCTGCGATTCAGCGGCCTTCCAGCAGCTCTGCGGCTTGATCCAGCAAGGCCAGTGGGTCCTTGGCCTTGTGGATGTCCACAGACAGCAACTGACGGAAGCGCCGCGCACCGGGAAAGCCCTGGCCCAGCCCCAGGATATGCCGGGTGATATGGTGCATTGCCCCGCCCGCAGCAATGTGCGCCGCGATATAAGGGCGCAACAGCGCCAGGGCCCGGGCCCGTGAAATCACCGGTTCGGTACTGCCAAAAAGCTGCTGATCGACTTCAGCCAGAATGTACGGGTTGTGATAAGCCTCACGCCCGAGCATCACCCCGTCAAACACCTGCAAATGCTCCTGGCATTGTTCAAGCGTCTTGATCCCGCCGTTGAGAATAATCTCCAGCTCAGGGAAATCAGCTTTCAGCTGCGCGGCAACGTCATAACGCAAAGGTGGAATATCGCGATTTTCTTTCGGCGACAGCCCTTCAAGAATCGCAATACGCGCATGCACGGTAAAACTGGTACAACCCGCATCCCGAACGGTGCCAACAAAGTCACACAGCTGCTCGTAACTATCGCGTCCGTTAATACCAATGCGGTGCTTGACCGTGACCGGAATGGAAACGCTGTCACGCATGGCCTTCACACAATCGGCAACCAGCGCCGGATGAGCCATCAGGCATGCGCCAATCATATTGTTCTGCACCCGGTCGCTCGGGCAGCCGACATTCAGATTCACCTCGTCATACCCGGCGGCCTGGGCCATGCGCGCGCAGCCTGCCAGATCGGCGGGAACACTGCCGCCCAACTGCAGAGCCAGCGGATGCTCAGCCTCGTCGTGACGTAAAAAGCGCTCGGCATCACCGTTAAGCAGTGCGCCAGTGGTCACCATCTCGGTGTAGAGCAGGGTGTTTTTCGATAGCAGGCGCAGGAAGAAACGGCAATGACGATCGGTCCAGTCCATCATAGGGGCCACGCTAAAGCGTCTGGACACCGCAGAGCCTGTGTTTACGTGGGGTGTAGCTGAATTCTGTACCATTTTGCTCTACGTGTTTTAGGCGTGTTTTAGGTGGTGAGTGGTACGAAGTACCAACCCGATTTCGAATTGTACCAGTTGACCATGGCCACTATCAGAGCAGGCAAACTCACCGACGGCAGCATTAGTAACACGGCACCGATACGCCTGATTCGTGACGGGGCGCAAGTCTACCAAGAGAGCCAGACCTTCGCCCGAAAACAGGCCGCCCAGGCATGGGTTTGCAAGCGTGAAGCCGAGCTGGGTCAACCCGGCGCGATCGAGCGGGCAAACCGTGTAGGCGCCATGGTTAAGGAAATGGCACTGGCCCGACGAAAAGCCCGGCTCGCTGGTGTTCAGCGTGGGCGGTGAGGTTGGCCCATGAGCCACGTCCTTTCCGAGCACGACCGCATGATCGCGGGCATGGTCAAGGAGTGCTATGTAGTCGCCCTGGACCTGACTGCCCGGCCGCCGATGTGCCGGGCTTGTTTGGCGATGCCGGGCTCGCCCCGGATAACCGCGATCACGTCGAGCGCTGGCTCACGGTTACAGCATTGTGCTGCCGACTGGCCTGGTGGATATCAAGGTCGGCGGCGACCGTTACGGATAGCGCTGTGGCGGTGACGTCCGGGGCGATCGCGCTCGATGATGTGACCATTTACGGCGAAGTGCTGATCAACCGCGGGCTGCGCCTCACGGGGGATATCAACGGTGGCGGAGCAATTTCGACATCAGTGGCAACACGGCTAACCACAAGCATTGAGGGAGTACGAGTCAGTTTTATGAATCAACTGTGTTCGCATGATAGTCCTTGGCAAATCTAACAGCAGTGGTAATAGCTGCCCGGGCTTGGGGACTGTTCTTCCAGCAAGTCGATCCAACTGCTGCTGATGCCTGAGCCAGGATGTCGTCGACACTCGCCTTGCTGAGTAAATTAAGCGAGTCAATGCCCATCTGCTCTAGGCGAGCGATAACGGTCGGTCCAACGCCTTTTAGGGCCAGCAAAGCATTATGTTCCGTCTGTGGAAATGGCATCCGTAAACTCCTGTTATCGGGTAATGAGGACTCCGGAGTGTGCCCGACAGGAAAGGGCAGCTCAATAGATGGGCAGCATTACTACAGCGATAGCTTTCAACTCAACTAACCCGCCAGGCGCGGGTATTTTTTTGCCTGGAGAAAACAATGGCTAGCCAATCAACCTCGCCCGACTAAAAATGTAAAGTCTGAGCTGGCGTCATTTTTCGAGTGCTGTTTTTTTCACTGCTATCGTAGCTATTAAAGAAATCGATGCTGATTGTGAGAGGTTGGAAGTTGTTTTTGGTTGTAGTCTTGCTCGATTAGCCTGCAGAAAATCGTATATTAATTATCCTTTTTCGATACAAGTTTCCCGGTGAATGAAGTCGTAGCTAGGCACGCCTGGTGCTTATGCTTTAGGTGATGTGGGGTTGTGATACTGCATCTGTAAGGCTGCATCCCCGTGCAGTGAATTGCCTCGTACCATCCATCACTGACAAGGCTGAGGATTTCGCGTGATTGGCAGCAGCCTACCCGAAGTGGCAGCTGGTCCACCCGAGGCATTAATGAGCCTCATTTTAGGTTTTTCTGCATCAGTGCATTCTGAAGTGTTACGCCCCGACGGATCGGAAATCCTCGGCGCACGACATGAAAACCGTACAATTCAAAGAACCTTTCAGCGGTCTTGCTGACATCTGAAGTCAGTTCGTCAATGCCAAGTAACCTGGCTTCTTCATGGATACGGTTCATGAGTAAAGTGCCTATTCCTTGCCGAGGATGAGTACCCGACACAAAAAAATGGTCGATGTAACCGTTCGGTTGAATATCGGCATAGCCCACAATTTTCCCGTCTACCTCAGCCACGAATGGGCGGAGATTTCGAAGATGCTCCGCCCATAGCGTCTGATCAAGATCAGCAGGAGCCCAGGCCTCGACTTGATCGCGAGTGTAATCGCGTGACGCGACTTCATGAATGGCAGAGTAAAAGACGTCGAACAACGCAATCTCATCCCCGATTCTGAACCGTCGAATCTCCATGGTTTTCTCACAAAGCGTCCGCAAAAAAGAAGAGTCTGTCATACCTGATAAAAATCAGGAATGAACGACCTCGAGTTCCATAAGTACAACTGGGTGCCTATTTTTGGTCGTTCGCTGCCGCTTATGTAAACGGTCTTTCTTTCGCGAATGGTCGTTCAAGGATGGGATGGTGGTACAAAATTTATACAGGGATTAGATTGGAGCCAGATAATGTTTACAGATGCTCTGAGTTTTAAAACCTTCGCGCAGCAAAATCATGGGCACTGTCACCGTTCGCAAGCGCAAGGATGGATCGACGAGTTACACCGCGCAGATCCGCATCATGCAAAAGGATGTGACAGTTTATCAGGAAAGCCAGACGTTCGACCGCAACGCGACCGCGCAGGCCTGGATCAAAGGTGTCGAAACTGAAATGTCAGTTTGGCTGGACGAGGTAAACATTTTGCTGCCGGGTTATGAACACGCAGCACGGATTATTCCTCGGCCGTGATCAACCTCTCTGATCTAGAATGTTTGCTGCGGCGGATTATCGAAACTTCTCAGGCGAGGCTGAGTCCGACGTATTGAGTTCCGCATCGCGTGATGCGCTCACCAAGTTGCTTACAGGGAGTTATTGAAATGAAAAAAACACGCCTCTCAATCCTGACTGGATCTTGCATGATGTTGATCGCGGCTGGAGCTTCAGCGGAGCAGTATCTGCCCGAGTTAGCCAGCAAGAGTCCGTACAAAAAAGCCTATGCCGAGATGCTTAGCTTTCCGAGCTGGGTCAGCAAAGCTCAGGGCGTCGCGTCGCCGGTTGAGAAGGTTTCGGCTGAAGGAAAAAGCTTCACCGTGGGGCATATGTGCAAGCCACACGACTGTGCAGACAATCAGCTCAGTGTTGTTTTTAGTGCCGATGGAACAAAGTCCTGGGGACTTCTCGCTACGCGTTCAGAGGATGGGAAGGCCTTTAACAAACAGCTGCTGGGCAACCCTGACAGCGTGATCGAGGGTCTTCTGAACAAATCCTTCTCTGATAACAATCCAGAAGACTAACCCGTGGAGCAAGATTTGGCGGTGTTGTAATACTGGCATGAGCTTCTAGGCGGCTTAATTGGCGACATCTTTACTGACTTGGCCATGACCGGTCCTTTCTTTAATTCTGCTGGCCGGCAGGGTTTGTCGTTTGCATTGCTGGACGCGGGCTATGCGGCGCATGTAGTGCTGCCTTAGCTCGCTTTGGGTAGTGGATGCTGTGGACGGCGATGATCCGTTCGAAGGCCTCTGGCGCCGATTGCGAGCTTGCCGCAGCACTGCCGGCGCAAAGCCCAACACCATTAATCCCTAGGCGCCGGCAAGCTTTCCATGAGCGCCTTTACGCTCTGGATTATTAGGCTACCTAGTTGTCTGGTGTTGAATGGGTTACCGTTTGAATTTACAAGCGAGATGTTCAGATTTATCGCCATCTCTCTGAGGGCCGGTTTTGTCGGTTGTATCGGTTGGCCTTCCCGGAATACAGCAATGGTTCCGGTCTCAAGCTCTCGTACGACGTACCCGCAGTAGCTCACCTGGTTGACTGTCACCAGCTCGCTCTGAGGTTTCGATCGTTTCAAAAGCCGGCTCAACGGGATGGAGCGTTTTCCCTGGGTCTCTGGGCCCATCATTACCAGCGCATCCTCAGTAGACGCATCGAGCAGCGTTTCAACCTCCATGTCATCGGTATTGATTCGCAGAATAATCACCCTGTCTACCTCGGAAAGTGACCGCGGATTGAAGGATATGTGACCTGCGTGATCCATCTTTGCAGTCGTCTTAACGGACACTTTTTCGCCCAGTGCGCTGACCACGTCATAACCTTTCTGGTTAACGGATACAGCCATTTGGCCATTGGTTATCAGCGCCGCATACAACTCCCCGATGCGCCCGCAAAGATGTCTAAGCTCGGTCGGTGGTACTCCCCACTGACGCTCCCGCTCAAACCAGGCCATAGCTTCGCCCAGTGACTGAATAATCTGCATTTGGGTCAGGGCCATCACAAACTCCATGGTGAATGAATAATCGGCCTGGGGGCTATCTGATCAATTTGTGCTTACGCGCTAACGGTCTGCAGCGTTTCGTCGATTTGGATATTGGAAACTGGAAAGTATGTAGCAGCCGTATCGGCTAAACACCTTGATCCCGACCCGTAGGCCCGGCCCGCGCTATTCTTTGGTTGCTTTTGGTTGTGGATGAGTCATCTCAAGTAGCATCTGGTCGTGCTCCGCGCGTGTTGCCCTGTAGAACATGCACCGGTCTAGCAGGATTGTTTTCATGCTCCTGGCTGATGCAAGGTGCCTGGGCTCGACCGAGACCGTCACAGTCCTGTCACTCCGATTATCGGTGACTTCCAGGTGATAGCGCCCAATCAAGCCGTCGTCTCGTTTGGTGTGGCCAAGGCATTTGAAGGTGAGGGTGGGGTCTGGCATATCGCTCTCCTTGTGTTATCCACGCCCATATTGGTACGACCCCGGTGCTTGAGCTTGCAGGTAATGGATCGGGCAATTGTTTAGCGAGACTTTGAATCCCATGGGGTAACTAACCCGTCTTCGACAGTGATACGCAAAACGTAGCGGTTTATACCGTTGCGCTGGTATTACCCAATGTCCCCATTATTGGTTTTGAGCGACTTATGGTTTTTGGTCACTTCTATCCGCGCTTCAGAGAAATCATCGCATCCACGAAACGCTCAGCTTTCTTCTGCGTATCTACAAGTGAGCTGTTCATGACGTTCCCGCCAGTACTCCGGGTTTGCACAACCCATCGACCGCGTTTCGAGTAGAGGGCCACGCTGCCGATTGAGTTGTAGTAAATACGAGTCTGAACGGCTTTTGACGATGTTCTTGAATTGCCTGCGGCTATCGCTCCGCCACCCAGAGGGACTGCGCTGGCAAAGCCGCTGGTGGTCGAGAGTATGCCGCTGCCATAACCAATGTACTCATCAGTAAACACGACCTGCTCCGGCCTGGTCTTGAGAGGTTGCTCCATAAGTACCTGCTCAATTACCGAACGCGCCTGTTCCGGGCTGATCCTGGACGGAGTGTACTCAACGATTTTTGACACGCACCCTGTAAGAAGAAGTACTAGTGCAGCTATTGCGAAGGTTCTCATCACAGGCTCCGTTATTGTTGGCGGGGCATTCTGCCATGACAGCGTTGCTGATGCTAAAGACCCGCCAAATATTTAAGGGAGCGACATGGGGATTTTGACAGGTGCAGTGGTCAACTAACTCCGGGCACGACTTTAGTTTTTCTCGGCCTCCGCGGGCGTTAGCCCGCCATTGAATTGATGAGGCCGTATCCAGTTGTAGCGATGCATCAAGTAATGGCTGATGCCCCGTTGAGCCTGCTGAGCCGACATATG
This sequence comes from Pseudomonas sp. PAMC 29040, assembly GCF_003994535.1. Taxonomy (NCBI): domain Bacteria; kingdom Pseudomonadati; phylum Pseudomonadota; class Gammaproteobacteria; order Pseudomonadales; family Pseudomonadaceae; genus Pseudomonas; species Pseudomonas sp. PAMC 29040. The sequence continues at coordinate 24,407 of NZ_RZAA01000015.1, read as the reverse complement.
ACCTACTGGGGGTATCCATCCGGTTTTCAAGCTACGAAATACAGGCTCCACCGGCAAGTTGTCTTAGCAATTGCCCCTGCGACTCATGCTCTGGCTGATGCGGCACCGCCAAAGGTGCTGGCAAAAGTGGCGACTTGCTCAAGAGCGCGGTAGCTTTTTTAGTATCGATTTTTAGCGTTTGAAAGCAGGCCCCCGGAAGGGCTGCTTTCGATCAGCTTCAGCAGGCTGCCTTCACCTGTGCTTTATCGCTCAATCGGGAGCGGGCGATCACAGTGAGGATCGACAGGGCAGCGATCACCAGCCCGGGTGAGGTTGCCAGTAGCACGCCACTGGTGCCGGCTCCGGCGGCAAGGATCTGCCCGGCGGCCAGGGGGCCCGCCACTGAGCCCAGGCGACCGATTGCCACTGCCGCGCCGACGCCGGTGGCGCGCACTGCGGTCGGGTAGGACTGTGGCGCCAGGGCGTAGAGCACCAGTTGAGCAGCCATGACAAACAGCCCGGCGGCAAACCCGGCAATCGACATGGGTACGATACCGATCGACAGGCCGACCCCGGCCAGCGCCACCAGTAACCCGGCATACACGAACAGCACCACTTTGAATTTGTTGCAACGATCCAGCAGCAGGCCACCGAGCAGCGAACCGAGGGCGCCGCCAATGTTGAACAGCATCTGCACCATGCCCGCCTGAGATTTGCTGAAGCCCTGTTCCAGCAGTAATGACGGCAGCCAGTTGAGCAGCATGTACATCACAGTCAGGGTGAAGAAGTAGCTCAGCCACAAGGCCAGGGTGTTGCGTGCGCGGCCTTCACCGAACAGTGCCTGGGTAGTGGATGGTCGCAGGTTGTCCGTTGCTGAGTGTTGTTTGCGGAAGGCAGTGGATTCGGGCAGCAGCAGGGCCATCAGCGGCACGACCAACAAGGGCGCCAGGCCGCCGATGATAAAGGTGGTTTGCCAGTGCTCACTGGAGAACATTGCCACCGCCGCCGCAAGTGCCCCGCCCAAAGGCACGCCGCAGTACATGAAGCTGATGGCGGTGCCGCGATTGCGTTCACTCACGGCCTCGGCGCACAGGGCGATCAGGTTAGGCAGGGCGGCGCCCAGGCCCAGGCCGGTCATGAAGCGCACCAGCAACAGGCTGGAGTAGCTCTCCACATAGGCTGTGCACAGGGAAAACAGGCCAAACAGCAGCACGGCAGTGATGAGGATTTTCTTGCGCCCGATGCGATCGGCGATCCAGCCGCCAAAAAATGCCCCGGGCAACAGGCCGAGGATCCCGGCGCTGAACACCCACCCCAGCATTTTCGGGTCCAGGGCAAAACTCTGACGCAGCCCGGCGGCAGCAGTGCCGGCGGCTTGCAGATCGAAACCTTCGATCAGCGCAACGATAAAGCACAAAGCGATTGTCAGCGTCGAATGACGTGATGGAGTGTCCATGGGTGAACCTCATTGTTGTTTTTATTGTGGAGTCGAGCCGTTCCGTCGTGGTGGGCACGCTGAAGAGGGCGGCTGCGATTAAGATAACAAATATAACTAAAAAATGAAGCTGGCCCTTGGTAACGCAAGAAATCAAAAATAAACCCTATAAAACAATAACTAAGCGTCTGGTTTCATATGTGTCATAGAAATAGATAATAATATTAATGTTCGATTATCGGTCACTGGTGATTGACGATTGCCTTCGACTGTTTCCATTCTCTGTCCGCGAATCCGGTTGTACTGCGCGCACCGGTAGCTAAAACAACAATAAAAAATGGACATCGAACATGCCAAAAATCCCTACGAACGCCGTTGCGGCGGCGTCAGCCGCCTGTGTGTCCAGCATCTACCCAAGGTTATTGCTGATGCTGCTAGGCTTGAGCGTTGTGCCCACCCAGCTTCGGGCCGAGGGCTTTATTGACGACGCCCATGGCATCTTGACCCTGCGCAATTACTACCTGGACCGTGAATACCAGGATGGCGGGGCCAAGACCGCTGCCAAGGAGTGGGCCCAGGGTTTCATCATGAACATGGAATCGGGGTTTACCGAGGGCCCGCTGGGTTTTGGACTGGACGTCCGGGGGTTATTGGGCGTCAAGCTCGATTCCGCGCCGGATCGCAGCGGCACCGAACTGTTGCCGGTGTCGGCCGGCGACAAGCGTGCGGCGGATGATTACTCGCGCCTGGCACCGACTGCCAAATTGCGATTTGCCAAAACCACACTGAAATCCGGGGATGTGTCGATTTTCCTGCCGTTCGCCTTTGCCAGCCCCTCGCGACTGCTACCCCAAACCTTTCGCGGCAGCACCATCAGTTCCAGAGACATCGACGGCCTGACCCTGAACACTGGCTACATCGATCGCATCAACAAGCGCGATTCCACGGACTATCAGGCCATGACCATCGCCTCGCCGAACGGGCGTTTCAACGGCGCCGCCACCACTTCACACATGGCCTACCTGGGAGGCGATTACCAGGTCAACCAGGATCTCAGTCTGCGCGCTTACCATGCCGAGGTGGCCGACCTGTACCAACAGGACACCCTGGCGCTGCTGCATAACCTGCCGCTGGGTGACGGTGTGCTCACCAGCGACCTGCGCAGTTTTTTCAGCCGCGAAGCTGGCAGTGCCAAGGCCGGCGCAGTGGACAACCGCAACCTCTCGGCACTGTTCAGCTACCGTTTCGGCGGGCACCGCCTGGGCCTGGGTTACATGCATTCCAGTGGAGACACGGCAACCCCTTATATCAGCGGCACAGAGTTGATGGGCATGAGCGAACTGACCATGAGTTCAGACTTTCTCAGTGCCAAGGAGCGCACCTGGCAAGCCATCTATGACTATGACTTCGTGGCGTCCGGGGTGCCCGGTCTGAAGGGGCGGTTGCGTTATGTGCGCGGCGACAATATCGAGCTGGCAGCCTTCAACGCTGAAGACCGCAAAGAGCGTGAGTTCCAGATGGAGCTGGGCTATGTGGTGCAGAGCGGCCCGCTGAAAGACGTCGGGCTGTTGGCGCGCAAGTCGATCTACCGCAATGACTTCCCGGGCGGCGCGGCATTTCGCGATGAAAACCAGACCCGGTTTCTGGTGGTCTATACCTTGCAGATCTGGTAACCCCGAGTCCCTCAGCATTTTCCGCCGGCCGCCCATTTGCGGCGTGCCGGCGTCTGTGTTCAGTCCTGATAGACCTTCTTCAACAAGCGCAGCAGCTCTTCGCGTTCCTCGCCATCGAGCGCCGCGGTGGCGTCAAGGTCGCTTTGCACGGCGATCTGCTTGAGTTCCTTGAGCAGGGTCTCGCCGGTCTTGCTGAGGAAGATCCCGTAAGAGCGTTTGTCCGGTTTGCAGCGCACCCGTACCGCCAGCGCGCGACTTTCCAGTTTGTTGAGCAGGGGCACCACCTGGGGCGGCTCGATGGCCAGTGCCCGAGCCAGGTCGGCCTGCATCAATCCGGGGTTCTGGTCGATGATCGCCAGGGCCGAGAATTGCGCGGGTCGCAGGTCATGGGCCGAAAGGCGACCAATCAGGTTCTGGAATAATTTCAGCTGGGCGCGGCGCATGGCGTAGCCGATCAGGTCGTCCAGTGCCGAGTCCAGTGCGGTTTGCATCTGGGGCGGCGGCAGGGACTCGCTTGGGGCTGCGGGGGGTGAAGGCTTGGCCATTGCGGGTGAGTCCTGAAAAAGTGGAGGTTAACAAGGCTATCTATTTTGCCGGGGTTGGCCAGTGATAGCTATGGTCAATGTTGTTTTCAGGTGCTACGGCAGGTTCTTTCAGCGGGATAGAAAAATGGTTAATTTTATTAATGGTTAATTGACATAACTAAATTGCTGCTTTAATTTCTAGCTATCTTCAAGCCAAGAACAAGAGTGCATCATCATGAGCAACTACGAAGGTCGCTGGACAACGGTCAAAGTCGAGATTGAGGAGGGCATTGCCTGGGTCATCCTCAATCGCCCTGAAAAGCGCAACGCGATGAGCCCGACCCTGAACCGGGAAATGATCGATGTGCTGGAAACCCTGGAACAGGACCCGGCCGCTGGCGTGCTGGTGCTGACCGGCGCCGGCGAGGCCTGGACTGCGGGCATGGACCTCAAGGAGTACTTCCGCGAAGTGGACGCCGGCCCGGAGATACTTCAGGAAAAAATCCGTCGCGAAGCGTCGCAATGGCAATGGAAACTGCTGCGCATGTACGCCAAGCCGACCATTGCCATGGTCAACGGCTGGTGCTTTGGTGGTGGCTTCAGTCCGTTGGTGGCCTGCGACCTGGCGATCTGCGCCGACGAAGCGACCTTCGGCCTTTCGGAAATCAACTGGGGCATCCCGCCGGGCAACCTGGTGAGCAAAGCCATGGCCGACACCGTGGGCCATCGTCAATCGCTGTACTACATCATGACCGGCAAGACCTTTGGTGGGCAGAAAGCCGCCGAGATGGGGCTGGTCAACGAAAGCGTGCCCCTGGCGCAACTGCGTGAAGTCACGGTAGAGCTGGCGCGTAACCTGCTGGAGAAAAACCCGGTGGTTCTGCGTGCGGCCAAGCATGGCTTCAAACGCTGTCGCGAACTGACGTGGGAGCAGAACGAAGATTACCTCTACGCCAAGCTCGATCAGTCACGTCTGCTCGACACCGAAGGCGGTCGTGAGCAGGGCATGAAACAATTCCTCGACGACAAGAGCATCAAGCCTGGCCTGCAAACCTACAAACGCTGAGACACGGCGGCGAGTTACCGGGCGCATCCCGCTGCTGGCGGTTGCGCCCGGGTGCTGGGTCTAGATCGCTCAAATGCATTCCCGATAAAGACAATAAAGAGGAATCACCATGCTGGACGTGCCCCTGTTGATTGGCGGCCAGTCGTGCCCCGCCCGCGACGGTCGAACCTTCGAACGCCGTAACCCGGTTACTGGCGAGCTGGTGTCGCGGGTTGCTGCCGCCACCCTGGAAGATGCCGACGCCGCAGTGGCCGCGGCCCAGAAGGCGTTCCCCGAGTGGGCTGCACTGGCGCCCAATGAGCGTCGCTCCCGTTTGCTCAAGGCGGCCGAGCAATTGCAGGCGTGCAGCGCCGAGTTCATCGCGGCTGCCGGCGAGACCGGGGCCATGGCCAACTGGTACGGATTCAACGTGAAGCTGGCGGCCAATATGCTGCGCGAGGCGGCGTCGATGACCACCCAGATCACCGGCGAAGTCATCCCCTCGGATGTGCCTGGCAGTTTCGCCATGGCCCTGCGCCAGCCTTGCGGCGTGGTGCTGGGAATCGCTCCCTGGAACGCCCCGGTCATTCTTGGCACCCGCGCTATCGCCATGCCATTGGCCTGTGGCAACACCGTGGTGCTCAAGGCCTCAGAACTGAGCCCGGCAGCACACCGCTTGATCGGTCAGGTATTGCAAGACGCAGGCTTGGGCGATGGGGTGGTCAATGTCATCAGCAACGCTCCGGCGGATGCGGCGGCGATTGTCGAGCGGTTGATCGCCAACCCGGCTGTGCGACGGGTCAACTTCACCGGCTCGACCCATGTCGGGCGCATTGTCGGTGAACTCGCGGCGCGCCACCTCAAACCCGCTTTGCTGGAACTGGGCGGCAAGGCGCCGTTTTTGGTGCTCGATGACGCTGACCTGGATGCGGCGGTGGAGGCAGCTGCCTTTGGCGCCTACTTCAATCAGGGGCAGATCTGCATGTCCACCGAGCGTCTGATCGTCGACGCCAAAGTCGCTGATGCGTTCGTCGCCAAGCTGGCGGCCAAGGTTGCAACCCTGCGGGCCGGTGATCCAGCGGCCACGGATTCAGTACTCGGCTCACTGGTGGATGCCGCTGCCGGGACGCGCATCAAGGCGTTGATCGATGATGCCGTGGCCAAGGGCGCGCGGCTGGTGGTCGGCGGGCAACTGGACGGCAGCATTTTGCAGCCGACCCTGCTCGACGGCGTCAATGAGAGCATGCGTCTGTACCGCGAGGAATCCTTCGGCCCAGTGGCCGTGTTGCTGCGCGGTGACGGCGATGAAGCGCTGCTGCGCCTGGCCAACGACTCCGAGTTCGGTTTGTCGGCGGCGATATTCAGTCGCGACACCGGGCGTGCCCTGGCGCTGGCGCAACGGGTCGAGTCGGGCATCTGTCATATCAATGGCCCGACCGTGCACGACGAGGCGCATATGCCCTTCGGCGGGGTCAAGTCGAGCGGTTACGGCAGTTTTGGCGGCAAAGCGTCGATCGAGCATTTTACCCAACTGCGTTGGGTTACCTTGCAGAATGGACCGCGGCACTACCCGATCTGAACAGGCGTCGCCACGTCGGGCGTCGACTTCCCTGGAAGCGCAGCGCCCGCGTGCAAGGCAGAAATAACAATAACAAGGTTGCGGCCAACGGCTGCCACGCTATCCGCGAGTCATCTGTGTGTGGCTTGGTTTCAGCGTGCCTTGATGGAGAGCAAGCACGTGAGTTCCGAATTCAGATCGCAATCCAATGACCAAGCCGGTGCACCGCGCTATCGCCATGTGTCCATTGGCTGTTCGGCGGTCGAGGTCACAGAACAGCAGGGCGTATTGCACATGCGCTCCCTGGAACCGTTGGCCGAGTTGCCCAAGCGGCTGCTCGATCGGCTGGTGCACTGGGCCCAAGAGCGTCCCGAGCAGACCTTTATCGCCGCCCGTCAGGCCAGCGGTGATTGGCGCCGGATCAGTTACGCCCAGATGCTCGACAGTGTCCGGGCCATCGCTCAAAGCCTGTTGAGCTACGGCCTGTCGGCAGACAAGCCTCTGGTGCTGCTCTCGGGCAATGACCTCGAACATTTGCAGGTCGCCTTCGGCGCCATGTACGCGGGCATCCCTTACTGCCCGGTGTCGCCGGCCTATTCGCTGCTGTCCCAGGACTTTGCCAAGCTGCGCCACGTTTGCGACCTGCTGCAACCGGGCCTGGTGTTCGTTAGTGATGCCACCGCCTACCAGCGCGCCATCGATGCCGTGATACCAACCGATACGCCAATGATTTCGGTGCGTGGCCAGGTTGCGGGGCGCCGCCAGGCGAGCTTCGCCAGCCTGCTTGAGCAGCCGGGTGGTGCCGAGGCCGAAGCCGCGTTTGCCAGCACGGGCCCGGACAGCGTTGCCAAGTTTCTTTTCACCTCCGGTTCCACTCGTTTACCCAAAGCGGTGATCACGACCCAACGCATGCTCTGCGCCAATCAGCAGATGCTGTTGCAGACCTTCCCGGTGTTCGGCGAAGAGCCGCCCGTGCTGGTGGACTGGTTGCCGTGGAACCACACCTTTGGTGGCAGCCACAACATTGGCATCGTGCTCTACAACGGCGGCAGTTTTTACCTGGACGACGGCAAACCCACGGCGCAGGGTTTTGCGCAAACGCTGCGTAACCTCAAGGAATTGTCGCCCACCGCTTACCTGACGGTGCCCAAGGGCTGGGAAGAACTGGTCACGGCGCTGGAACAGGATGCGCAACTGCGGGAATGTTTTTTCAAACGCATCAGTCTGTTTTTCTTCGCCGCCGCTGGTTTGTCGCAAAGCGTCTGGGACCGTCTGGACCGGGTTGCCGAACAGCACTGCGGCGAACGTATCCGGATGATGGCCGGGCTGGGCATGACCGAGGCCGCGCCATCCTGCACCTTTACCACCGGGCCGTTGTCCATGGCCGGTTACATAGGCCTGCCGGCGCCGGGTTGCGAGGTGCGTCTGGTGCCTGCGGACGGCAAACTGGAAGGGCGCTTCCGTGGCCCGCACATCATGCCCGGTTACTGGCGCTCACCGCAGCAGACCGCCGAGGTGTTCGATGATCAGGGCTATTACTGTTCCGGTGATGCACTCAAACTCGCCGACCCCCGCGATCCGCAATTGGGGCTGATGTTTGACGGGCGCATCGCCGAAGATTTCAAACTGTCCTCCGGGGTCTTTGTCAGTGTCGGGCCTCTGCGCAGTCGCGCTGTGCTCGAAGGTTCGCCCTATGTCCAGGACTTGGTAGTGACCGCGCCGGATCGTGAATGCCTGGGGGCGCTGGTATTCCCGAGAATGTATGAATGCCGACAGCTGTCGGGGCTTTCGGCCAGTGCCAGCGACACCGAGGTGCTGGCCAGCGCGCCAGTGCGCGAATGGTTCGCCGACTGGTTGCAGCGACTCAATCGCGAAGCCAGCGGCAATGCCAGTCGCCTTGAATGGATCGCATTGCTCGACGAACCGGCGTCCATCGACCGCGGTGAAATTACGGACAAAGGTTCGATCAATCAGCGAGCGGTGTTGCAGTGGCGTGCCGATCAGGTCGAGGCCCTGTATCGCGGGCTCGATCCGGCGATTCTACGCGCGGGGGCCAGGCTGTGAGCGCTGGCGGCCAGTACTCGGTTTTCACTGACGCTGCCATCATCGATGCGCTGCGCACACCCTGGGTCGACTTCAATGGTGCGCTGGCCGAGGTGTCGCCGATCGACCTGGGAATCAAGGTCGGGCGCGAAGTGTTGGCCCGCGCAGGGGTCGATCCGCAAGGGGTGGACAGCGTACTGGCGGGCTCCATGGCCCAGGCCAGTTTCGATGCTTACCTGCTGCCACGGCATATCGGCCTCTACAGCGGCGTGCCTCAATCGGTACCGGCATTGGGGGTGCAGCGCATCTGCGCCACCGGTTTCGAACTTCTGCACCAGGCTGCCAGGCAGTTGGATGACGGCGTGCAACTGGCGCTGTGCGTAGCGGCCGAATCCATGTCGCGCAATCCGATTGCGGCGTACACCCATCGTGGCGGTTTTCGCCTCGGTGCCAGCGTGCAGTTCAAGGATTTTCTCTGGGAAGCACTGTTTGATCCGGCCCCCGGGCTGGACATGATCGCCACGGCCGACAATCTGGCGCGGCGTTATGGCCTGAGCCGTGAAACTGTGGATGCTTACGCCTGCGACAGCCATCGGCGGGCGCTGGCGGCGCAGCAAACGGGCTGGCTGGCACCGGAGATCGTGGCCGTAGGTCATCAGACTTTCGACCTGGACGGTTACCAGCCGCGCGGCATCACCCTGCCACGTGGGGTCGATACTGTGAGTGAAGACAGCCATCCACGGCCTGCTGAGCTGGCGGCCTTGGCCCGACTGCGTGCGGTGCACCAAGGCGGGGTGCAGACCGCCGGCAACAGCTGTGCGGTGGTCGATGGCGCGGCGGCGGCGCTGGTCGCCCGCACTTCGGCCTGCCGGGATACGCCATTGGCCCTGCTGCGGGCCAGCGCCGTGGTCGGGGTGGCGCCTGAGTTCATGGGTATAGGTCCGGCACCGGCGATCCGCCTGCTATTGCAACGCAGCGGCCTGGAGCTGAATCAAATTGGCCGCTACGAAATCAACGAAGCCCAGGCCGCGCAAGTGCTGGCCGTGGCACAGGAATTGGAACTGGACCATTCGCGTCTCAACGTTCAGGGCGGTTCGCTGGCTCTGGGTCACCCGCTGGCTGCCAGTGGTTTGCGCCTGGTGCTGACCTTGGCCCGTCAGCTGCGCGAGCACAACCTGCGCTACGGGATTGCAGCGGCCTGTGTCGGCGGCGGGCAGGGCATGGCCTTGTTGATCGAGAACCCGGGTTGGTGCGCCTGAGGTTTTAGCGACCCGCCCGCAGCGGCGGGTGTGACTTGTTTTCTACCGGATGAGGTTTGCCATGTGGAGCTATCAGGCGCCCTTGCGCGATATGCAATTTGTTCTTGAACACTGGCTGCAGGCGCCCGAGGCCTGGCGTCGCAGCCCGGTGTTCGAGGCGCTGGATTTACCGCTGGCCGTACAGGTACTCAAAGAAGCCGGGCGCTTCAGCAGTGGCGTATTGGCGCCGTTGAACAGCCGTGGCGATCGCCAGGGTTGCCACTTGAGCGAAGGCCGGGTCACCACCCCGGACGGATTTTGCGACGCGTATCGGGCCTATGTTGAGGGTGGTTGGCCGGCCTTGGCTTGCGCCGAAGCGCTGGGCGGGCAGGGTTTGCCGCAAGTGCTCGACGCGGCGCTGCAAGAGATGCTTTACGCCACTAACCACGCTTGGGCCATGTACACCGGCATCGCCCACGGCGCCTATCTGTGTTTGAAAACCCACGGTGCCCCGTGGTTGCAGGAGCGCTATCTTCGCGCAATCATCAGCGGCGAAAGCTTGCCCACCATGTGCCTGACCGAGCCCCAGGCGGGGAGTGATGTCGGCCTGCTACGCTGTCGCGCAGAGCCTCAGGGCGACGGTAGTTACCGGCTTGATGGCAACAAGTTGTTTATCTCGGGCGGCGAGCACGACCTCACCAGCAACATCCTGCATCTGGTGCTGGCTCGCGTACCGGGAGCACCAAGCGGCAGCCACGGAATTTCGTTGTTCCTGGTGCCGAAGTTGCTGGATGGCGGCCAGGCCAACGGCGTGTTCTGCGATGGCATCGAGCACAAGATGGGGATCAAGGGCAGCGCTACTTGTTCACTGGTGTTCGATGCCGCCCAGGGTTGGTTGATTGGTGAGGTCAATCGCGGGCTGAAGGCGATGTTCGTGATGATGAATTCGGCACGTCTGCATGTTGGCCTGCAAGGCCTGGGGCACTGCGAAGCGGCTTGGCAGAACGCCCGCAGCTATGGCGCCGAACGCCAGCAGATGCGCGCACCGTCAAGGCCGGCCGGGGTGGTGGCGCAGGCTGTCGACCCGATCAATTACCATCCGGCAATACGTCGCATCCTGCTTGAATTACGCGCCACCAGCGAAGGCCTGCGCGCTATCGGTTATTGGGTCGCGCATCTGTTGGACCAGGCGGAACATGAGCCTGAGCCAAGGGCGCGGCAACAAGCCGGACAACTGGCGCAGTTACTGACGCCGATCATCAAGGCGTTTTTCACCGAGCAGGGGTTTCGCCAGGCCAGCAACGCCTTGCAGGTGTTTGGCGGGTACGGCTACATCGCCGAATTTGCCATCGAACAAACCCTGCGCGACAGTCGCATCGCCATGATCTATGAGGGCAGTAACGAGATACAGGCCAACGACCTGCTCCTGCGTAAGGTGCTGGGGGATCAGGGTCAGGCTTTTGAGCTGTTGTTGGCGCAGTTGCGCGAAGAGTCCAGGCTTGGCGCCGATATACCGGAGTGCGCAGGCTTTGCTGAACAGCTGGCGAGCCTGTGCAGCACCCTTGAAGTGCTGGTAAGCGAGGTGCGTGAGCTGTCACTCGAGGATGCAGAGTACCCGTATCGAGCTGCCGGGGACTTCCTCCAGCTTTTCGGCCTGATCCTGCTTGCGCTGGCCTGGGGCCGGGCGGCACGGGTCTCGCGACAACTTGCCGAAGATGACCCGCTCCGCGCCGCCAAGCTGGAAACCGCCGGATTCTTTTTCAGCTACCTGTTGCCCCAGGCCGAGCAGCGTGTGGCCGCAGTGCGTGGGGCGCGGGCAGCGTTGGCGTTTATCTGAGGTTCAGTCAAAGTCGCGGATGACAAAGTCCTCGCCGGTGCGAGGACGGTGAAGGGGCCGCCTGGTCGGCCCCGGTCATTCACTGTTGGTTGGACACGCCGTAGAAGCTGCTGAGTCCGAAGGGGCTGATCAGGAAGTCCTTCACACTGGTGCGCATCGGCTGGTAGACCGTGGAGTGGGCGATCGGGGTGATAGGCACCTGTGATTTCAGGAGATGCTGTGCTTCTTTGTACAGCGCGGTGCGCTTTTCCACATCGGAGGTGGCCTCGGCGGCCTTCACCAGTTTTTCGTAGTCCTCATTGCACCACTTAGAGAAGTTGTTGCCGTTGACCGAGTTGCAGCTGTACAGGGTGCCCAGCCAGTTGTCCGGGTCACCGTTGTCGCCAGTAAAGCCGATCAGCATGACGTCGTGCTCGCCGGCGTGGGCGCGCTTGATGTACTCGCCCCATTCGTAGCTGACGATGTTGGCCTTGATGCCAATTCTGGCCCAGTCGGCCTGCAGCATTTCGGCCATCAGCTTGGCGTTGGGGTTGTAGGGGCGTTGCACCGGCATGGCCCAGAGGGTAATTTCTGTGCCTTCTTTCACACCTGCCGCCTGCAGCAGCTCCCTGGCCTTCTGCGGGTTGTGGGCGACGTCCTTGATGGTCTCGTCGTAGGACCACTGGGTCGGCGGCAGCCCGTTGACGGCCAGTTGGCCGGCACCCTGGTAAACAGCGTCGATGATGGCTTGCTTGTTTACCGCCATGTCCAGTGCCTGGCGTACTTCGAGTTTGTCGAACGGCTTGCGGGTGAAGTTGTAGGCGATATAGCCAAGGTTGAAGCCTGGTTGACTGGGCATCTGCAGGTTCTGGTCTTGCTGCAGCGGCTTGATATCGGCCGGGCGCGGGTAGGCAGTGATCTGGCATTCGTTCTTTTTCAGTTTTTGCATGCGCACCGAGGGGTCGGTGGTGATGGCGAAGATCAGATTGTCGATCTTCACGTCTTCAGGCTTCCAGTAATTCTGGTTGCCCTTGTAGCGAATCTGCGCGTCTTTCTGGTACTTGCTGAACACGAACGGGCCAGTGCCGATCGGCTTTTGGTTGATGTCCTTGGCCTTGCCTTGCTTGAGCAACTGGTCGGCGTATTCGGCCGACTGGATCGAGGCGAAACTCATGGCCATGTTCTGAATGAAGGCTGCGTTCACAGTACTGAGGGTGAACTTGACGGTATGGTCGTCGACTTTTTCGACCCCGGTGATGTTTTCGTTCATCCCCATGTCCGTGAAGTAGGGGAATTCGGTGGGGTAGGCCTTGCGGAACGGCATGTCCTTGTCGAGCATGCGGTTGAAGGTGAACAGCACGTCGTCGGCGTTGAAGTCGCGGGTCGGCTTGAAGTAGTCGGTGGTGTGGAACTTGACCCCGTCCCGCAGGTGGAAGGTGTAGGTCAGGCCATCGGGAGAAACGTCCCAGCGGGTTGCCAGGCCGGGGACGACCTTGGTGCCGCCACGCTCGAACTGCGCCAGCCGGTTGAAGACGGTTTCGGCTGAGGCGTCGAAGTCGGTCCCCGTGGTGTATTGGCCCGGGTCGAAGCCGGCCGGGCTGCCTTCGGAGCAGAACACCAGGTTGCTGGCGGCATGGGTCAAGCCGCAGCCGAGGATCAGGCCGGCGGCGATCATGGTCTTGAGCGTGGTCTTTTTGCGCATGCGAACCTCATTGTTGTTATTTTGAGGGCGGCAGATCAGGTAGCCCGTTTCTGGGGGATGCACCTGATCCTGCGGCTTTACGGGCTGTGGGCTGCCCGTCATTTTTGAACAGGCAGCCGAAGGCAGGTGTCCTGGCTCGGGCGGTAGCGCTGAAGGGGGGGGAGGGATACTCGCGCCGACAGCGGCCGAGAAAAAATTTAAGTTAATCTAAAATTAATTTCAACTTAAATTAAGTGGTACTTACTTTTTGTAAGTGTGCCCGATCAGGCTGCGGGGTGATCGTCGAGTAACCCGCCCATGGTGGTGACGACCAGCACTTCGGCAACATCGTCGCCCGCATTGGCAATGGAATGCGGCCTGGTGGAGTCGAAATGTATCGACCCGCCCGGGCCAAGCGGGTATTTGTGGCCATCTATGGCGTAGACGATTTGCCCGCAGAGCACATAGGTAAACTCTGCGCCTTCGTGGCAAATGAGCTCGGACTGGTAGCCCACTGCCATAGTCATCTTCATCGCGTTGATCAGGTTGCCGGGGAAGTTGCTGGACAGGCGCTCGTAGACCAGCGGCTGGCTACCGATGCTATAGCGTACGCGCTGGCCCTGGTGGGAGTCGGGCTGGGGCTGGGCGGGCTGGTCGAACAGGGTGTTGAGCGCAACGCCCAGGGATTTTGCGATTCGCGCCAGCGAGGAGATGGACACGCCAGTGAGGTTACGCTCCGCCTGGGACAAGAAGCTGGCTGTCAGGCCTGACTCAGTGGCCACTTGTTTCAGGGTCTTGTTGGCGGCGCGGCGGTAGCGGCGCAGCCGTTCACCGATCTGTTCTACGGTCATTGGCGTGGCTCGTATTTTGAAAGGCGCCAGTATAACGGGCGGGGCACTGGAAAAACGTTTTTCGCCTTACTGGAATTAAGCACCACTAAAAATATGGATTGACGGTTTTTTAAGTCAGGCTTAAATTTCGCCCACTGCAGCATAATTCGGGAGAACGAGATGACAGTGGGTGTAGGTGGCAAAACTCCGGAACAGGCGCTGGCCGGCCTGGCGCAGATGACCGAGGGCATGAAGCCTGTCGGCCTCGACGAATACCAGTCGCGCATTGCCAAGGCCCAGGGCCTGATGCGAGAGCAGGGTATCGCCGCCCTCTACCTGAACGCTGGCAGTAACCTGTACTACTTCACCGGGGTGAAGTGGAGCCCGAGCGAACGCATGGTCGGTGCCGTGCTGCCCGCCAACGGAGCGCTGGCCTATATCGCTCCGGCATTCGAGGAGGGCACCATTCGCGACTTCCGCGAGGTGGACGGGTTTATTCATGGCTGGCAGGAGCACGAGAGTCCCTACCGCCTGCTGCTCGATATGCTCGCTGCAATGGGGGTCGCCGCCGATGCAGTGGTGGGCCTGTGCCCGTCCCTGGCATTTTTCATGTTCGATGGCATCCGCCGCCTCGGATCGGACTTAAAGTTCGTCGACGCTTCTTGCGTGACGAACCTGTGTCGCTATCACAAGTCCGCTACCGAGCTGGCGCTGATGCAGCGTGCCAAAGACATGACCCTGGAAGTGCAAAAGGCTGCCGCCAGCATCCTGCGCGCAGGCATCAGTACCACCGAGGTTGCCGAGTTCATCCGTGAGGCGCACCGCAAGGTGGGCGCACCGGGTTCGACCTTCTGCATCGTGCTGTTCGGCGAGGCCAGTGCCTTTCCCCACGGCGTAAAGCACGCGCAGGTGCTCAAGGACGGCGACATGGTGCTGATCGACACGGGTTGCCTGCTCCACGGCTATCAGTCGGATATCACTCGCAGTTACGTGTTCGGCACCCCGAGCGACCGCCAGCGCGCCCTGTGGAACCTGGAAAAAACCGCCCAGCTGGCCGCCTTCGACGCTGCACGCCTGGGTGAACCCTGCCAGGTGGTGGATGCCGCCGCGCGTCTTGCCCTGGAAGCCGCCGGTCTCGGCCCGGACTACCAGTTACCCGGCTTGCCGCACCGCACCGGACATGGCATCGGCCTGGACATTCACGAAGGGCCTTACCTGGTGCGTGGTGACCTGACGCCGCTGGCCGAGGGCATGTGCTTCTCCAATGAGCCAATGATTTGCATCCCGGGCGAGTTCGGCATTCGCCTGGAAGATCATTTCTACATGACAGCCACTGGCCCGCGCTGGTTTACCCGGCCGAGCCATTCTGTAGACGACCCGTTCGGGCTTCAGGCCTGAGGGCAGGCCTGGCACCGGGGGGGCTTTGGTTGGAAATGGGCGCTGTCATGAAGCGTGTCTGGCAAACCAGCCAGGCCCCCCTGAATCCCGACAACAAGGAGTAGCGGGCATGCAAAAGCAATTTACCCTTCGGGCTGCACAACCTGGAGATGGCCACGCTATTTTCCATGTCACCTGGCAGTCGATAGCCGAGCTGTCGAACGGACTCTATACCCCGGAGCAACTCAATGGCTGGATGGGCGAAAGAACCCCGGAATTTTATGAGCAACTGATAAAACAAGGGCGGATGGTCGTGGCCCTGCAACTGGGAAGGATCGTTGGCTTTGTCGATTCAGAGCCAGGAGAGGTGACGCGGCTATTCCTGCTTCGCGAGGCATCCAGCCAGGGGCTTGGTGAGCATTTGCTCAAGACAGGTATTGATAATGCACGTGGGCCTGGCATCCGCTTTATAAAGGTGGAGTCGACCTTGAATGCGCAAGGCTTCTACAAAAAGCATGGCTTTGTGACACAAAAGCACGGTGTTTTCAGTCACGGTGTGGGTGGGCAACCCATAGAAATCATTCACATGGAGCTTGAATTGCAGGGCAATCAGTAGCAATTAAAAGATCTGGCGACCTCCCCAGAAAGCAAGCATGTCTGGCCAGCGGAAGGTAGCGAGGAGGCCGGGCATGCGACATGCCCGGCTACAAACCTGAGCGCAGCCCGGTCGCTTTTTTCCGGTTCAGGGCTGCAAGGAAGTGCGCCGGTTTCTCTCCGGCAATATCAATTCACCCCCTCAAGCAATCTTGATCACTACCTTGCCGAAAGCGCCCCTCGCCAAGTGTTCATACGCCTGGCGTGCCTCTTCAAAGGGGTAGACCTTATCGATGACTGGCCGGATTTGGTTTTCGTTGAGGAAGGCGTTCATACGGTCGAAGGACGAGCGCGGCGCGACTGCAATGCCGCGTATGGTGGTCTGCCGGAAAATCAACGGCATCAGGCCAAGCTCGGTGGTCTGCCCTGTCAGGAAGCCGATTTGTGCGATCTTGCCTGCGGCCTTGGTCGCTGCGATGGACTGATTCAAGCCATTGCCACCGGCAACGTCCAGAAGCAGAACGACCCCCTTGCCGTCGGTGAGCTTGAGCACTTGCTCATGCCATTGCGGGTGGGTCCTGTAGTTCACCCCGCTGACTGCACCCAGTTGCATGGCAGCCTGCAGATTGGCGTCATTGCTCGACGTGACAATCACTTTGGCACCCAGCGCAGCAGCCAGTTGAACGGCGAAGATCGACACGCCGCCAGTACCCTGCACGAGTACGGTTTCTCCGGGTTTGATCTGGCCGTAGTCCACCAGTGAATACCAGGCAGTCAGCGCGGCGATAGGCAGTGTCGAGGCTTCTTCGTCCGACATGTTGTCGGGTGCGCGCACAGCGCTATCCTCGTGAATGATCATGTACTCGGCCAGCCCCCCAGGCAGGGGCGAGCCAAAGCAGTAATCGGGTTCGTCCGAAGCAGGGGCGCCATCAATCCAGCGTGAATACAAATGCGAGTTTACCCGGTCGCCAAGTTTGAATCGGCTGACACCTTCACCAATAGCGACTACGGTTCCTGCTGCATCGCTCACGGGAATCAGCGGTTTGGGCACTTTATGTGGTTCGTAAATACCGTCGACGATGGCTTTGTCGCGGAAGTTGAGGGAAACGGCGCCAACCTTGACCAGCAACTCTCCGGCCTTGGGTTCCGGCGTGGGGGTGTCACCAAGGACTAAATTGTCGAGACCAAAATCATTCAGAAGCCAGGCTTTCATATTGTTTCTCCTTAAAGGGCACCAGTCAGATCTGGTGGAGTGCGGCCATTGTTACCCCTGAGTCAGTGGCAATAAATGCTTCAGCCAGGACAAGACTGTTGTCTCTAACGGCAACAATGGCCTAGGGTTGATACCTTAAGCAGCAACAAAATCTGAGCGAGGGTGTATGGAACTGCTGCAATCAATGCAAGTTTTTGTGCGTGTTGCCGAGCTTGGAAGCTTCACCAAAGCCGCTGATGCCACACAATTGGGACGCCCTCAGGTCACCCGGGCCATACAGGAGCTGGAAGCATCTCTTGGCGTGAGACTTTTTCAGCGCACAACCCGACAAGTGCGACTGACGACGGAGGGGGAGCAGTTTTACGAACGGGTCATGGATATTCTCGGGCGCCTCGCTCAGGCAACGTCGATGTTCGATGTTGCCGGGGCATCCCTTCGAGGAAAACTGCGGGTTGATATTCCATCGGCGCTTTCCCAGCCTGCATTCATCACAAGTCTGAGAGAGTTCAGCAACAGTCATCCGCAAATCGAAATGGCATTGGGGGTTACCGACCGTACCGTGGATTTGGTCGCCGAAGGAGTGGATTGCGCGCTCAGGATCGGAGAGTTGCCGGACTCCAGTCTGGTGGCCCGGCGTATCGGCATGGCAACCATGGTGACGTGCGCGGCGCCTGGATATATCCAGGAGTTCGGCGCGCCGCATACTCTGCAGGAGCTGGATTCTCACCGTTGCATCAGTTTTCTGTCCGGTCAGAACCAGCGACCGCTCCCCTGGCAGTTCTCCAATGGCGGCATCGACAGGGGCTACGTCAGCCACCGTGGCATCGTCGTCAATGAGTCCAGCACCTATGTGCAATGTGGTGTGGCCGGTTTTGGCATTCTTCAGGCGCCGGGGATCGCGCTGGAGCGGTATCTGGCTGATGGTTCTTTGGTGGAAGTACTCGAGAACTATCGGCCAAGACCGCGCCCGGTGTCCGTGTTGTACCCCAGCAGAACGTACCTTGCCCCGCAGGTGCATGCATTTGTCGACTGGGTGAGCCAGAGGTTTGCGCTGCTTTATCCTTTATGGCTTGAGCAAAAGACCAGCGGGGCTTAGGCGCCCAAAGCGCAGCTATTGGCCAGCAAAGCAGTCATGCAGCAGCGCCCTGGCTTTCAATGGTTAACGCAGGGCATAGACATAAGCACTCACTTGAGCACCATTATCCAGAGTCACGCTGGTCAGGACACGTTGATACTCGGCCCCTTCAAAATCGTCCAGTGCCGGCCAGTGGCGGGCGAAATTTTCAGAGCAGAAGAGATGGCCATGAATATCATCGCCATCCTCGGCAATAACCAGACCAGGGAATCCCAGGTCTGCTCCCCAGCCTGCCTGTACCAAGCGTCCCTTGAGCGAGGCGGACTCCCATACGCCGCCAATGTTTGACATCACGTGCTCATTTGGTCTTCCAGGCCCCAAGGTCCCATAGACGAATAGACGCTCCATATGTGTTCCCCGCTCAATCAAAAGGGCGGAATCCTGACTTATGGGCAGGGGACAAATCAATCAGAAACTCAGCGGCTCGAGAATATCTGCGCCAATCTGTCAAATCGTCTGGACACTGGTGATGTATAGGCGCTGGCAAACTTGTTTCAGACAGGCTGAAAGTGAAATGACAAAAGATACGCCACGTTACATTTTGATTACAGGCGCGGCTGGTAGCGGCACCACGACCCTGGCAGATGCTTTGGCAAAGGAACTGAATACGACCCACCTGGAAGCGGATGATTTTTTGTGGCTGCCCGGTAATCCGCCCTATCAGCAGTTGGCAGACAAGACGCAACGAGCAGAGCGCTTGTTACAACAAATGCACTGCCATGGCCGTGCAGTCGTTGCGGGATCAGTCATGGGTTGGGGTCAACCCCTTGAGAGCGAATTTGATCTTGTGGTGTTCCTTTATGTTCCAGTTGAACTCAGATTAGAGAGGCTGAAACGTCGCGAGGTAAAGCGCTTCGGTGAGGCGAAGCCGGAGTTTCTGGCCTGGGCAGCTCAGTATGATCAAGGAAGTGTTCCGGGGCGTAGCCTGGCCAGGCATCGGCAATGGCTGTCCGGGCTTGCCTGTACTGTGTTGAAGCTTGAGGGGGACATATCGGTGACAGATCGGCTACGACATATACGGGATGCAATCAACGGATTGAACCCTGCACCGTCAATCATATGAATCCAGCGCTACGACCCTCTGAGCAACCAGGATTGCCCGGGGTTTGCCAACAGGGTTGCAGTACCGCTCGGGCGGGCGACATTTGGAACTGGGCTTTTGCTCTTTCGATATCCGGTTAGTGAAGGCACAATGCGCATCCTTTTTTGGCTGGCCTTGCTGGAGTCGCCTCGAAATGATCAAAACGCCGTACTACCTGATCGATAAACAGAAACTGCTCAAGAACATGCAGAAGATCGCCTATGTGCGCGAGCAGTCCGGGGCCAAGGCCCTGCTGGCACTCAAGTGCTTTGCCACCTGGTCGGTGTTCGACTTGATGCAGCAATACATGGACGGCACCACATCGTCGTCGCTGTACGAGTTGAAGCTCGGTCGCCAGAAGTTCGAAGGCGAAGCCCACGCCTATAGCGTGGCCTGGGCCGATGATGAAATTGAAGAGATGCTCGCCAACTGCGACAAGATCATCTTCAACTCCATTGGTCAGCTGCAGCGTTTTGCCGAGCGCTCCGAAGGCAAGATCCGCGGCCTGCGGGTCAACCCGCAAGTCAGCAGCTCCGACTACCTGCTGGCCGATCCGGCGCGCCCGTTCAGCCGCCTGGGTGAATGGGACCCGGTGAAGATCGAAGGCGTCATCGACCAGATTTCCGGTTTCATGTTCCACAACAACTGCGAGAACGGTGACTTTGAGCTGTTCGACCAGATGCTGTGCACCATCGAAGAACGCTTCGGCGAGCTGCTGCACAAGGTCACGTGGGTCAGCCTCGGTGGCGGCATTCACTTTACCGGTGAAGGCTATGCCCTGGACGCGTTCTGCGCCCGCCTCAAAGCGTTCTCGCACAAGTATGGCGTGCAGGTTTACCTGGAGCCGGGCGAAGCCGCTATCACCAACAGCGCCTCGCTGGAAGTCACAGTGCTCGACACCCTTTACAACGGCAAGCACCTGGCCGTGGTAGACAGCTCCATCGAAGCCCACCTGCTGGACCTGCTGATCTATCGCCTCAACGCCAAGCTGGCGCCAAGCGACGGCGAACACACCTACATGGTGTGCGGAAAATCCTGCCTGGCCGGGGACATTTTTGGCGAATACCAATTTGATCGTCCGTTGACCATCGGCGATCGGCTGTCGTTCATCGACACCGCGGGCTACACCATGGTCAAGAAAAACTGGTTCAACGGCCTGAAAATGCCGTCCATCGTAGTGAAACAACTCGACGGTACAGTCGAAGTGGTTCGTGAATTTGGTTACGAAGACTACCTGTCCAGCCTTTCGTAAGCTGGCGGATAAAGGAGAGATAAAGCAATTGAAAAAGAACGTTCTTATCATTGGTGCAGGAGGTGTCGCCAAGGTGGTGGCCCACAAATGCGCGCAGCACAACGACGAACTCGGTCGGATTGCTATCGCGTCGCGCAACATCTCCAAATGCCAGGCCATCATCGATAGCGTCAAGGCCAAGGGCAGCCTCAAACTGCCTGCCGAAATCAAGGCTTTCACGCTAAACGCCCTGGACGTGGAAGCGACCAAGGCTCTTATTCTCGAAACCGAATCGCAGATCGTGATCAACGTCGGTTCCGCGTTTCTCAACATGTCGGTGCTGCGTGCCTGCATCGATACCGGCGTGGCTTACCTGGACACCGCCATCCATGAAGAGCCGGGCAAAGTCTGCGAGACGCCGCCCTGGTATGGCAACTACGAGTGGAACCATCTCGAGGAGTGCAAAGAGAAAAACATCACCGCCATCCTCGGTGTAGGTTTCGATCCGGGCGTGGTCAACGCCTATGCAGCACTGGCCAAGCAACAGTATTTCGACCGCATTGATTCAATCGATATTCTTGATGTCAATGCCGGTTCACATGGCAAGTATTTCGCTACCAATTTCGACCCTGAAATCAACTTCCGTGAATTTACCGGACAGGTGTGGAGCTGGCAGAACAGCCAGTGGACAAGCAACACCATGTTCGAAGTCAAGCGCACCGACGACCTGCCGGTTGTCGGAGAGCAGAACCTGTACCTGACCGGCCATGACGAAGTTCATTCCCTGTCGAAGAATCTTGACGTGCCCAACGTAAGGTTCTGGATGAGCTTTGGCGAACACTACATCAACGTGTTCACCGTGCTGAAAAACCTCGGCCTGCTCTCCGAGCAGCCGGTCAAGACCGCCGAGGGCCTGGAAGTGGTGCCGTTGAAGCTGGTCAAGGCCGTACTGCCTGACCCGAGCTCGCTGGCTCCCGGATACACCGGCAAGACCTGCATCGGTGATCTGGTCAAGGGTACCAAGGATGGTCAGGCGCGCGAGGTGTTCATCTACAACGTCGCCGATCATGAAGACGCCTACGCAGAAACTGACAGCCAGGGCATCTCCTATACGGCTGGCGTGCCGCCCGTGGCCGCGGCGCTTCTGGTCGCCCGTGGCGAGTGGGACGTGCAGCGCATGGTCAACGTCGAAGAACTGCCGGCCGAGCCGTTCCTCAACGCGCTGGACGTGATGGGTCTGCCGACCCGGATCAAGGACGAGAATGGTGATCGTCCCTGGAATCGCAATGCCTGAGACACCTGAATAACAGGTGAGCCTCACGCCCGCGTTCCACGATACGCAAAACGCCGCTTTTCAAGCGGCGTTTTGATTGGTGCAGTTTGCCGGATCCCGCTGGCACCCATGGGTGTGATGAGCGGCGGCACACCCCCTCCTCCGAGAAGTTGACCTTCTGTTCTGTAACTGGCTTCTGGCGCCCCGGCTCGAACAGGCTGGAGCCCTTTGTCAGCCGCCGTCCGGTGTGATCGCAAGTGCAGTGAGACGAAATTGATACCGAAGCAGGGCTGACATGCCCGGCTTGGCGGGATACCGACCGGGCTCGAGCATGATCCAGTGCTGATCAGGATGGGGCGGGGGAATTTGCCGGGGGTTGTATGGATCAGCTTTCAGAGGTGGTGACGTCGTCATGGGCGGACTCTGCAGCCAGCTTCAAACGGTCAGCTTTACAAATGTATTTGGTCTTGTTTTGCGGGGCCAGTTTGGCACTGGCCTTTTTTGCGTGGGCTTTGAGCAACTGCTTGATCTTTTTACGACGGTTCATGCTTTTCTACTCAGCTTGTACATTCCTCAATGATATCAGTTTAAAACACCGGGCCCGATGGCGGTGCCACGTTTAGTACCGCCGGTTCGGCTCTTTGCAGGGGCTCAACCTGTCATTGGGTGGAGCTCGATGCCCGGGTCAAACCGGGTCTATAGTCAAACTCCAGTCCTTAAATAATCGAGAGTCTTATGAAACGCTCAGTTTTGTTGGTTCTGGCGGCCCTGGTCGCCACTCCGATTTTTGCAGCCGATGATTTGTGCACCATAAACCTGCAGAAATTGGCCGATTACAAAGCCAGCTCCGGCACTATCGGCCAGCCACTGCTCGGGCAGATCCATGACGCGAGAGTTGCGGCACAAGAGGCGCAGGCTGCAGGTGATACCCAGAAGTGCATCAACCTCACCAACAAAGCCCTGCAGGATGTAGTGAACGCGCAAAAAGGTCATTAGCGGCAGCGGCGGGGGGGTGATCCTGCCCCGCCTGTTTGCTGTCCAGGGTTGCGTGCCCCATCAGTGCAGCGTGCGCCGATTTTCACCAATCCGGATCCTGTCCAGAGCCCGGTTCAGGGCATCCAGCGCATCGAGCAGGGCTTTGGCCTCGGCTTCTCTGCCATCCCCCCACAGACGCTCGGCCATTTTGTTGAGGGCCTGGATCGATTTTTCTATATCTGCCGCGGTGACTGTCTGTGCGGGCGGTTTGTCTGACATGGGTGGTTCCTGTTGGTGCTGACCGCTACGACTTTAACGCGCAATATCGGCTGTGCGGCGGTTTGCTTCGGCTCAATGATCGATCAGGCCGGGTTGGCGCAGTTATTTGCTGCGCAGACGCCTGAAAAGCTTCACCAGATACCAGGGCGTGGCAAGAATCAGCACCAGAATGGCTGCGAGCGGCAATGCCTCAAGCCAGAGCGATGCCAGCAGCTTCGACTCCAGCAACCATCCTGCCGCGCTATAGGGATTGGTCTGGGCGTACGCCGAAAGCAGTGCAATCACTGATGTGATCAGTGCGAACCCAATGGCGGTACGAACCTGCTCTCTATTCATGTTGTTCGATTCTCTTGGCGGCGTTGACTAAAGCGCGCGATGCTATCAACAACAAGACCGAACCGGACAGAGGAATATTGCCATGCGCCATGTTGTCAAAATCGTCTCTTTCACACTTCTGACTCTGGCCAGCAGCCAGTTGCTGGCCGAGCAGGCCGATACCGCGCCCGGGTTCTGGACCACGCCGACCATTGTGGGTTATGGCAAGATCCACCCGCTGGCAGATGCTGCCTACCAGCCCGACAAGACCGCCACCTACAAGGTGGTTTTTGCCCTGACCAAGGGGCCTAAAACCCCCGCAGACGTCAACCCGGCACTGGACCACGTAGCCCGCACCGTCAATCTCTATGTGGCAGCGGGTGTGCCCCTGACGCAATTGAAATTTGTTGCCGTTGCCTCCGGTGACGCAACGGCGCTCGCGCTCGACGACGCGGCCTATCGCTCCCGATTCAATACGGCCAACCCCAACTTGCCCCTGATCGCAGCTCTGCGGCACGCCGGAGTAGATGTGGCGGTGTGTGGTCAGGCGGTGGCCGAACACCACTTTGCCTATAGCGAAGTCGACAAATCGGTCACCACTGCGCTCTCGGCGCTGACCACCATTACGACCCTGGAGCACCAGGGATACAGCCTGATGCCCATGTGATACCGGATCAGCCCCGCCGGGGGGGAGCTTGCGCCGACAGTTTGATTGCAGCGTTGGCCAGGCATAAAAAAACCTCGCCTCCTGTGCACAGGAGGCGAGGTTTTTATGGCGCTGGCTTAAACCGCTGTCAGCGATTTCGGACGACGTACATCAGGTTGTTTCCAGGACTCGGCCGAGGCTTCGTCGATGGCTTGCTGAATCGCCTTTTTGCGGTGTTCTTCGGCGCGGCGGCTGAAGAACCACACCAGAAAGGTCACCAGCGACACCGCCAGCAGAATCAGGCTGGCCACGGCGTTGATCTCGGGTTTGACCCCCAGTCGTACCGCCGAGAACACTTCCATCGGCAAGGTGGTGGAACCCGGCCCGGACACGAAACTGGCCAGTACCAGGTCATCCAGGGACAGGGCGAACGACATCATGGCGCCCGCCGCCAGTGACGGCGCAA
>NZ_RZAA01000014.1:0-169806 GCF_003994535.1 Pseudomonas sp. PAMC 29040 | reverse complement strand
TCGACTTGGTCGACGACCGACAATTTAAAGGTCAGCGTGTAGTCTCGCTGACTACGCCTTTTACTTGTCTCCATTACGCCCTCCTGAAAATAGATCAGAAGGTGTAAACCTTATTCAGGACGGGACAAACAGCTGAAAAAAAGCCCGGCTTTCTAGCCGGGCTTTTTTCTGGGCGCTCTGCGGATACGCCCTGTAGGAGCGAGCTTGCTCGCGAGCTTCTTCAAACCATAAACAGCCCGCGCCTACAGATATAAGGCGGTGATGGATCAGAGCCGTGCAAACCCTTCGCGAATGGTGGCCTCCGGCAATTCATCGGCAATAAACACCATCACGCTTTCGCGCAGCTCGCCCTCGGCCCACTCGGTGTCCCAATCAAAACCGTAGAGCTTGAGCACACCCTGAAACACCAGGCGCCGGTCTTCACCGGCAATATTCAATACACCCTTGTAACGCAGCAGCTGTTTGCCGTGCTCTTCCAGCAGCTCGTTCATAAAGGTGCTGAGGCTGTCGATATCCAGCGGTTTTTCGGTGCGCAGCACCATGCTGGAAATACGGTCCGCAGAAGCCGCAGGCTGTACCGGGCGCAAATTCAGACCGCCACCTGGATCTGCATTCAGGTTGAACCCGCGCACATCCAGCAGCTCGGCCAGATCAATCTTGCCGTGCTCCACCACCCGGATCGGCGCCCGGCGATTGATCCGGGTCAGGCGCTGGCACAGCGCATCAAACGTGGCGTCATCCACCAGATCACGCTTGCTCACCAACAGCCGGTCGGCAAAGCCGATTTGCGCCTGGGCGATGGTCTGGCTCAGGTGAACCTCGGCGTGGGCGGCATCCACCAGCGTGATGATGCCGTCCAGCAGATAACGCTCACGTAGTTCTTCGTCAATAAAGAAGGTTTGTGCCACCGGCGCCGGATCAGCCAGGCCGGTGCATTCGATGACCAGCTGGTCGAAGGTGATTTCACCGCTGTCCAGACGCTCAAGCAACAGGTACAGCGCCTTGGTCAGATCAGTGTAAATGGTGCAGCACACACAGCCATTGGACAGGGTCATGACTTGCACCGGCTCATCGCCCAACAACTGGGTGTCGATTCCGGCATCGCTGAATTCGTTTTCAATGACGGCGATTTTCAGCCCGTGCTCGGCCTTGAGCAGATGACGCAACAAGGTGGTTTTACCGGCACCGAGAAATCCGCTGAGGATGGTGACGGGGATTGGAGAGGTCATGTCGGGTCTCCTGTTGAACACAAAAAAATGTGGGAGCGGGCTTGCCCGCGAAGGTATCGACAGTCGATGCCCTCGCGGACAAACCCGCTCCCACAGTCAGATACAACCCGCCCTTAGCGGATTAACAGCACTTGGGCCCGCCCTTGCCGCCGTAACGCGCCTCCTGGCGCTCCCGAAAGAACGCTTCGTAGGTCATTACCGGCTTGTCCGGGTGTTTGGTTTGCATATGCTCGACGTAATTGTCGTAGTCGGGCATGCCGACCATCAGGCGCGCGGCCTGACCGAGGTATTTACCGAGGCGACTCAGGTCATTGAACATGCTTGCAATCCTCTGTCATGCATCCGGTAGGGAGTGGTACGGCGCTTCTTTATCCGTACGTTCTTTACGCCCCCAGGCCGCGGCACCGACTTTAACGGCATAGAACAGAATGCTGAACACCACGAACAGGAACAGCACGGTCAGACCGGCGTTGGTGTAGGCATTGATGATCACGTGCTGCATCTGATCGATGTTTTTCGCCGGGGCAATCACTTGGCCGGCATCCAGTGCGGTGCTGTATTTTTTCGCCAGGGCCAGGAAACCGACCGCCGGGTTGGCGTCGAACAGCTTGATGAAACCGGCGTAGGTGGTGCAAATCAGCAGCCAGACCGCTGGCAGCATGGTTACCCAAATGTAGCGCTGGCGCTTCATTTTGATCAGCACGACGGTGGCCAGCATCAGCGCAATCCCCGCCAGCATCTGGTTGGAAATACCGAACAACGGCCACAGGGTGTTGATGCCGCCCAGCGGGTCGATTACGCCCTGGTACAGCAGGTAACCCCACATCGCCACACACAGACCGGTTGCCAGCACGTTGGCTGGCCACGACTCGGTGCGCTTGAGGGCTGGCACGAAGCTGCCAAGCAAGTCCTGCAACATGAAGCGACCGGCACGGGTGCCCGCGTCGACCGCGGTCAGAATGAACAGCGCCTCAAACAAAATGGCGAAGTGATACCAGAACGCCATGGTGTTTTCGCCCGGCAGCACGTTGTGCAGGATCTGCGCGATACCCACTGCCAGGGTCGGTGCGCCGCCGGCACGGGCCAGAACCGTGGTTTCACCGATGTCATGGGCCAGTGCCGTCAGTGCGTCCGGGGTAATTGCAAAGCCCCAGCTGCTCACCGTTTGCGCCACAGTCACCACGTCACCGCCGACAATGGCTGCCGGGCTGTTCATGGCGAAGTACACACCAGGCTCGATGACCGACGCGGCAACCATTGCCATGATGGCCACGAATGACTCCATCAGCATCGCGCCGTAGCCGATATAACGGGAGTTGCATTCGTTATCCAGCAGTTTGGGCGTGGTACCCGAGGCAATCAGTGCGTGGAAACCCGACA
Organism: Pseudomonas sp. PAMC 29040; assembly: GCF_003994535.1. NCBI lineage: Bacteria > Pseudomonadati > Pseudomonadota > Gammaproteobacteria > Pseudomonadales > Pseudomonadaceae > Pseudomonas > Pseudomonas sp. PAMC 29040. The sequence goes on along the minus strand of NZ_RZAA01000014.1, from coordinate 167,197 downwards.
CCGCCCCGCAGGCAATTGTGATGAACAGGAACGGGAACAGACCGCCTTTCCACACCGGACCGGTGCCGTCGACGAATTGGGTCAGGGCCGGCATTTTCAGCTCGGGCATGGTGACCAGAATGCCGATCGCCAGGGCCACGATGGTGCCGATTTTAAGGAAGGTGGACAGGTAGTCACGGGGCGCAAGTACCAGCCACACCGGCAGCACCGCCGCCACAAAGCCGTAGCCGATCAGCATCCAGGTGATTTGCGTGCCGGTGAAGGTAAATATCGGCGCCCACTCCGGGCTGGCCGCAATCTGGCCCCCCAGCCAGATGGAACCCAGCAACAGCAACACGCCGACAATCGAGATTTCACCGATACGGCCCGGGCGGATGTAGCGCATGTAAATGCCCATGAACATCGCGATCGGGATGGTGGCCATTACTGTGAACATGCCCCACGGGCTCTCGGCCAGGGCTTTGACCACGATCAGCGCCAGCACCGCGAGGATGATGATCATGATCAGGAAGCAGCCAAACAGCGCGATGGTGCCAGGCACCTTGCCCATCTCTTCGCGCACCATGTCGCCCAGGGAGCGACCGTTGCGACGAACGGACATGAACAGGACCATGAAGTCCTGTACTGCACCGGCCAGCACTACCCCGGCAATCAGCCAGAGCGTGCCCGGCAGATAGCCCATTTGCGCGGCCAGTACCGGCCCGACCAGAGGCCCGGCGCCGGCGATGGCTGCAAAGTGGTGACCGAAAAGAATGTGTTTGTTGGTCGGGACATAGTCCAGACCGTCGTTATTGACCACCGCCGGTGTCGCCCGCAGTGGGTCCAGTTGCATCACCTTGGTGGCGATAAACAAACTGTAATAACGGTAAGCGACCAGGTAGATGGCAACGGCTGCCACTACGATCCACAAGGCGTTGACCGCCTCGCCTCGGCGCAAGGCCACTACGCCAAGGGCGCAGGCTCCTACAATTGCCAGCACCAGCCACGGGATGTGGCGTAGCAGGCTATTTTTATTATTCATTTTTATATTCCGGCCAGTTGGACAAGAAAGACTGCCACCGGAGTTTAGCGCCCCCAGCTCTAAAGACCACCCCCTTACCTTGGTCTAGAGCCTTCTTTTACGGTTTTATGCTTGGCTATTGATCCGTTTGCGCGGTCAGGCCTGCGCGGTGCTTGCCGCTGTTTGAAGCGCTACTCAAACAATGCATCCAGCGCCTGTTCCAGACGGGTCACGCCAATTACCTTCAGACCCGGCGGCGACTCTTTGGGGGCGTTGCCCATAGGCACGATGGCCCGTTTGAAACCGTGCTTGGCCGCCTCTTTCAAGCGTTCCTGACCGCTGGGCACTGGTCGTACTTCTCCCGACAACCCCACCTCGCCAAATACCAGCAGATCGTGGGGCAGCGGTTTATTGCGCAGGCTGGACATCACGGCGGCCATCAGCGCGAGGTCGGACGCGGTCTCCAGCACCTTGACCCCGCCCACCACGTTGAGGAATACATCCTGATCGTGGGTCGGAATTCCACCGTGGCGATGCAGGACAGCCAGCAACATGGCCAGGCGGTTTTGATCCAGGCCCAGGGTGACCCGGCGCGGATTGGACATGTGGCTGTCATCCACCAATGCCTGCACCTCTACCAGCATCGGGCGTGTGCCTTCCCAAGTGGCCATGACCACACTGCCGGGCACTTCTTCCTGGGCCCGGGTGAGGAAAATCGCAGACGGGTTGGAGACCTCTTTCAGGCCCTTGTCGGTCATGCCGAACACGCCCAGTTCGTTAACTGCGCCGAAGCGGTTTTTTACCGCCCGCAACAAACGCAAACGACCGTCGGACTCGCCCTCGAAATACAGCACGGTGTCGACCATGTGCTCCAGCACCCGGGGCCCGGCCAGCGCGCCCTCTTTGGTGACGTGGCCCACAAGGAAGATCGCGGTGCCGCTGGACTTGGCATAGCGCACCAGCAATGCCGCACTTTCACGCACTTGCGACACGCCACCCGGGGCCGATTGCAGCTGCTCGGTGAAGATGGTCTGGATCGAGTCGATCACCATGACCTTGGGTTTTTCCAGCTTGGCGGTGGCGATGATGCTTTCGATGCAGGTCTCGGTCATGACCTTGAGCTGATCCTGGGGCAAGCCCAGACGGCGGGCGCGCATGGCTACTTGCTGCTGCGATTCCTCGCCGGTGACATACAGCGCAGGCATGCGCGAGGCCATATGACACAAAGTTTGCAGGAGAATGGTCGATTTACCGATACCGGGATCGCCGCCGATCAGCACCACCGAGCCGTCCACCAGACCGCCACCGAGCACCCGGTCCAGCTCGCCCGAGGCGGTGGAGAAGCGCGGGATTTCAGCAATGCTGACCTCGGCCAGGGTTTTGATCTGGGCTTGTTGCCCGGTCCAGCCGGTGCGCCCGCTGGGTGGCGCGGCAGCACCACTTTCAACAATGGTTTCGACCAGGGTGTTCCAGACGCCGCACTCACCGCACTGCCCGGCCCACTTGGGGAAAGTTGCGCCGCACTCGGTGCAGCCGTATATGCGCTTGGGCTTGGCCATCTGAACTCCACGGAAAAACCGCGATGATAGCCCAGCACACCCGTATTAGTGCGATCGCGGCATACGGATTTCGCCATCGGCCAGCCGGGCGGCACTATTGCCCTGTGCATCTTCGGCATTCAGGTCCGCCCCCTTGCGCGACAAATCCCTGAGCAATTCGGCCCGCTGAAACAGGCCTGCATACATGGCCGCGGTCTGCCCCGCGCCGTTGCGCTGATCGGGGTTGCAATCAGTGCCCAGTAAACGGCGGGCAATCCGGACTTCGCCCTTGAAAATCGCGCCCATCAGGGCTGTATTACCGCGCAAGTCTTGGGCACAGGGGTTTGCGCCAGCCTTCAGCAAGTGCTCAACCGCCTCGCCCTGACCGTTGTAGGCCGCAAGGATGAGCGCGGTATAACCCTTGCTGTCTTGCACATTGAGGCTGTAGCCGGACTCGATAAAGGTATCGAGCATGGCCACGTCACCACGGCGCGCCGCATCGAAGTAATAGTTCCGGAGTTCGGCCTGTACATCGGGTTCGGCGGCCAGGGCAAGCCCGCTGACAATAAGCAGAGTCAGGGATAAAAGCGTTCTCATAGGTTCATACCTTAACCGCCCTGTGGGAGCGAGCGTGCTCGCGAACAAGCTCGCTCCTGCAGGATTGGTAACTAAGTCAGTCGACCAGTCTGGCGGCCAGTGCCTTGACCCGGCCCAGGTCACCCTTGGCCACTTTGGTCACGCCGGTGCCGTATTCAGGGTCGGCCTTGTACAGAAACGACAGCATGATGTGTTTGCTCTCATCGTCTGTTGTCGCCAAAGACTCACCGAAACTTTCAATCAGATCCTGACGCTCTTTGTTGCTGAAGGAACGGTAAAGATCCCCCGCCTGTTTGAAGTTTTGCTCACGCTGAATCTTCGCTTGCTGGGTGGTGCCCGACACTGGCATTTCGCTGTAACGCGCAGCTTGCGGCTCTTCGCGCGGCATCAGGCGGCTCGGCTGATAATTCACCCCGGTGACGGTATGACCGATGTTCATCGCACCGTCCTGGTTGCCATTGTTGACACCATTGCGCGGGGCATTTATCGGCAACTGCATGGCGTTGGCACCAAGGCGGTACATCTGCGTATCAGCATAGGAGAACACCCGGCCTTGCAGCAGGCGGTCTTCGGAAGGCTCGATACCCGGCACCAGATTGGCCGGGGCCATAGCGACCTGCTCGGTTTCCTGAAACACATTGGCCGGGTTGCGGTTCAACACCATCTGCCCGACTTTGCGCTCAGGTACCCCCGGCCAGATTTTGGTTGCATCCAGCGGGTCAAAATCGAAGGTTTTCAGATCTTGCGGTTTGAGTACCTGCACGTACAAATCCCACTTGGGGAAATCGCCCTTGTTGATATGGGCCACCAGATCATTGGTCAGGTGGCTGTAATCACGGCCCTGAACCCGGGTGACCTGTGCGGGATCCAGATTATTGAGGCCCTGGAGGCTTTTCCAGTGGAATTTCACATAGCGCACGTCACCTTTGGCGTTCACCAGTTTGTAGGCGTGTACCCCATTACCGTCCATCTCGCGATAGCTGGCCGGCGTACCTGCGTTGGAGTACAGCTCGGTCAGGGTGCGGGTGGCTTCGGGTACATGGGAGAAGAAGTCGAAGCGCCGTGAGTCGTCGTCAAGGTTGGTGCGCGGGTCGGGTTTGAAGGCATGCACCATGTCCGGAAACTTGATCGCATCGCGGATAAAGAAGGTCGGGAAGTTGTTGCCTACCAGGTCCCAGTTACCGTCGGCGGTGTAAAATTTGGTGGCGAAACCCCGTGGATCACGCAGGGTTTCCGGCGAATGGTTGCCGTGCACCACAGCCGAAAAACGGACAAACACCGGCGTGGTTTCACCCGCGGCAAATACTTTGGCTTTGCTCAGATCACTCATGTCACTGGTCACGGTAAAGGTGCCGTGAGCCCCGGTGCCGCGGGCATGCACCACACGCTCCGGGATGCGTTCGCGGTCAAAGCGCTGAAGTTTTTGCAGCAACTGCACGTCTTGCAGCAATACCGGGCCGTTTGCCCCTGCCGTTTGCGAGTTCTGGTTATCGCCGACTGCGGCACCGTTGTCGCGAGTCAAGGTGGCGGCCTGTACTGAAACCGACAGCAGGCTGGCGCTCAAAACACACAGCAGGCGACGCTGTGAAAACGCTCCAGAGCCTAGGGGGATGGTCATGGGTAAGTCCTCTGATTATTAGGTGCGCATCGGGGCGCTGACCAAAGGCTAGAGGGCCGGGGAGCAAATTCTAAATAGAAAGGTCGCAACTACCTGATTGAAATAAAAGTCTGGCATTAAGGCATCTGAGGGGGTATCGACCGCAAGTTTCCGCGCTTTTTATAAAACTATCGGCACTTGAGCCGGTCGATTAAACAGCCAATAAGAATCACAGCAGGCAAGATCAGCAAGGCTGACTTACACTGCACTCACCAACTTCATATGTAACAAGGAATAACCTATGGGCGTGATAAGTGAGTTCAAGGCCTTCGCGGTCAAAGGGAATGTGGTCGACATGGCCGTCGGTATCATTATCGGCGCGGCATTCGGCAAAATCGTTTCATCCTTCGTTGGCGATGTAGTCATGCCACCTCTGGGTCTGTTGATCGGAGGTGTGGACTTCAGTGACCTGGCCATTACCCTCAAAGCCGCCGTTGGTGATGCACCTGCCGTGGTTGTGGCGTATGGCAAGTTCATCCAGAGCGTGATCGACTTCATCATCGTCGCGTTCGCCATCTTTATGGGCGTCAAGGCGATCAACCGCCTGAAGCGTGAAGAGGCTGTGGCTCCAAGCGCACCGCCCGTACCGACTGCCGAAGAAGTGCTGCTGAGCGAAATTCGCGATCTGCTCAAGGCGCAACACGATCGACCTTAACGATCCGATAAAAAAACGGCGCCTGCGGGCGCCGTTTTTTATGGCCGGCCGGTTACCAGTAGTTTTCAACCGCTACTTGCCCGGGACGGCGACTCAGGCTTAGTTGCAACCCCCGCGCTTTGAGCAACTTTCTGGTGTCATCGATCATTTGCGGATTGCCACACAACATCACCCTTGAATGTTCGGGCGTCAGGCTGATCTTTACCCGCTCTTCAAGTGCTCCACTTTCAATCAATGTGGTAACTCGCCCGCTTAAAGCCCCCTCATGCTGCTCGCGCGTGACAATCGGCACATAGGTAAATTTATGTGCATATTCCGACAAGTAATCACGCTCAACCAGACCGGCAATCAAGCCCTGATAGGCCAGTTCCCTGGTTTCCCGCGCACTGTAAACCAGCACGATATGCTCAAACTTTTCCCATACTTCAAAGTCTTGCAGGATCGACAGAAATGGCGCGATGCCGGTCCCGGTCGCCAGCATCCACAGATTCTGCCCGTCAACAAAGCGGTCCAGGGTCAAAAAACCATAGGCCTGGCGCTCGACCAGCAGGGTATCGCCAACTTCCAGACGACTGAGCTCACTGGTGAACTCGCCTCCCGGCACCACAATGGAGAAGAACTCCAGGAACTCGTCATGGGGTGAGGACGCCATTGAATAGGCCCGCCACACCGTGCTGCCATCGGCCTTGGTCACGCCCAGACGGGCGAATTGACCCGCAGTGAAACGAAAACCCGGGTCGCGGGTGGTACGCAACGTGAAAAGACCGGGGGTCAGCGGGGTAACCTCAAGCAGCGTCTGGCGGGTAAATTTTTCTGCACTGGCAGTCATGTCGCACTCCATTGGCTAGTGCAGTAGTGTCGCGCAAAGACAGACACAGGAACACCGACGGTTTGTGCTGGCTTTGCACCCACTGCCAGGCGGATGTTGCCCGCCGGGTAAACGCATCAGGTAATCCCCGGCAAAAAAAAGTAAAATCGCCTGCATCTGTAAAACCCACGGACGCCAGTGCTGCGAAGTGGCCCTGCGGCCCGGTTGCCACTGTTGATTCCCCAGAGTTTGTAAAAATGCCTGTGCTCGAAAGCCCTTTCGCCCAACTCCGCTTGATCCGCCAACCAGAACAGCAAAACGAGCCGCTACAGGCTTTCGACGCTGCGGACGAGTATTTGCTTAACCATCTGGCCGAACAGGGTCTGCCCGCCAACAGCCGGGTTCTGGTGCTCAATGACAGTTTCGGGGCCCTGGCGATCAGTCTGGTGGCCAATATGCAGGTCACCAGCAGCAGCGACTCGTTCCTCGCCATCCAGGCCCTGGAAAAAAATCTGGTGCGCAATGGCCAGGCGTTCGATGCCGTCACGGTCATCCCCGCCAGCCAGCCTCTGGTTGGCCCTTTCGATTGTGTGCTGGTGCGCGTACCCAAAACCCTGGCCCTGCTCGAAGAGCAACTCATTCGGTTGCAAGGCCAGCTGGCCCCGGGCGCACAGGTGATTGCCGGCGCGATGATCAAGCATTTGCCCCGCGCGGCAGGTGATTTGCTGGAGCGTTATATCGGCCCGGTCCAGGCTTCGCTGGCCGTGAAAAAAGCCCGCTTACTGATGGCCACCCCTGAAGCCAAAGAGCCGTTTACCTCGCCCTACCCTTCGCGCTACTTACTGGACGAACCGGCCATCGAGCTGCTCAACCATGCCAACGTCTTCTGCCGTGAAGGGCTGGACATCGGCACCCGTGCATTCCTGCCCCACCTTCCCAAAAACCTGGGCTCGGCCCGGGTAGCAGATCTGGGTTGCGGCAATGGCGTGCTGGCCATCGCCAGTGCCCTGAATAACCCGGATGCGCAGTACACGCTGGTCGATGAGTCGTTTATGGCCGTGCAGTCCGCTCGCGAAAACTGGCAGGCAGCGCTGGGGGAGCGTGAGGTAATAGTACGTGCCGCAGACGGCCTTGCAGGGCAAGAACCTGATTCGCTGGACGTCGTGCTGTGCAACCCGCCTTTTCACCAGCAGCAAGTGGTGGGCGACTTTCTGGCCTGGCGCATGTTTCAACAAGCCCGGGAAGCCCTGGTCGTCGGCGGCGCGCTGTATATCGTCGGCAATCGCCATCTGGGTTATCACAGCAAGCTGGCCAAACTGTTTCGCGGTGTTGAACAAGTGGCGGCTACGCCCAAGTTCGTCATTCTCAAGGCGCGCAAGTAAGCACAGCCCCCAGCGGGAGCAGCCGGGCCACACTCGATTGCTCGCGCGCTGTTCAAGAAGGCCGCGCTCACTCTGTGATCAATATGGGCCTGGTAAAGAGCTCGCTCCTACTCCGGGCCGGGCCAGAGAATTACCCACAAACAAAAAAACCCTCCGTAGAGGGTTTTTTTATGAGTGGCGACCATCAGTGGCTTTTCATGCCCGCAGCGGTCATGAACAGTCGGATCAGCCAGGCGAATACGCCTAATGACGCCACACTGGCGGTCCAGATCACCAGCAGCCAGCCGACCCGTTGCCATAACGGCTTTTTCTCGGCCTCTTGCACCTCATGTAGATAGTCCTTGCCAGCCATGTTGCGCTCTCCTCTCGGAAAAAGGCTGCGACCATCAGGCCGCAGCGGCACTTCTAACTAGTGATAACCGTCTTCGTGGGTGACCTTGCCGCGGAACACGTAGTAGCTCCAGAAGGTGTAACCCAGAATGAACGGGATGATGAACAAGGTGCCCACCAGCATAAAGCCCTGGCTCTGCGGCGGTGCGGCAGCTTCCCAGATCGTGATTGATGGCGGGATGATGTACGGCCACAGGCTGATGCCCAAACCGCTGTAGCCCAGGAAAATCAACACCAGGGTCAACAGAAACGGCGTGTAGTTGGCGTTGCGGGCAATCGCTTTGAACAAACCGAACATCGTGAGCAACACCAGAATCGGTACCGGCAGGAACCAGAACAGATTTGGCAGGGTGAACCAGCGCGCAGCAATTTCAGAATGTGCCAAGGGTGTCCACAGGCTGACGATGCCCATCAACACCAGTACTGCCAGGGCCAGCGGGCGCCCCAGTTTGTGCATCTGCTGTTGCAGATCGCCCTGGGTTTTCATGATTAGCCAGGTACACCCCAGCAGGGCATAGGCCACGATCAGTGCAAGGCCGCAGAACACGGTAAAAGGAGAGAGCCAGTCCATGCCGCCCCCGGCGTACTCCCGGTTGACTACCGGTATGCCGTCAATGAAGGCCCCCAGTGCCACCCCCTGGAAAAACGTAGCCACCAGAGAACCGCCAATGAACGACTTGTCCCAGATATGACGCTTCTCAGGCCTGGCCTTGAAACGAAACTCAAAGGCCACACCGCGAAAGATCAGGCCCAGCAGCATCAGGATCAAAGGCAGGTACAAGGCTGACAATACGACCGCATAGGCCAGCGGGAAGGCGCCAAACAATGCCGCGCCGCCCAGCACCAGCCAGGTTTCGTTGCCGTCCCAGACGGGAGCAACAGTGTTCATCATCACATCGCGGTCACTTTCGCCCTTGATAAAGGGAAAGAGGATGCCGATCCCGAGATCGAAGCCATCCATGATCACGTACATCATGATCCCGAAGATGATGATGATTGCCCAGATAAGTGGCAGATCAATACCCATGACTCAATTCCCCTTAGTCAGGCTGTCGCTGTGGCCTTCATCCGTACCCTCGTGGGCAGCAGACAGAGGACGGGCAGGCGTGCGTGGCTGGCCTGGACCACCTTCGTTGTGTGTATCGCCTTCATGGGTAATCGGGCCTTTGCGTACCAGACGCATCATGTAGCCCAGACCCACACCGAACAGCGCGAAGTACACCAGCACAAACAGGACCAGCGTGATGCTCATTTGCGTAACGCTGTGATTGGACGACGCGTCGGCGGTGCGCATGAGCCCGTACACCACCCACGGTTGGCGACCGATCTCAGTGGTAAACCAGCCCATCAGAATCGCCACCAGACCCGACGGGCCCATCCACAACACCAGACGCAGGAACCAGCGGTTCTCGTACAGTGTCCCGGTCTTGCGCAGCCACAGGCTCCACAAGCCGATAAAGATCATCAGCATGCCCAGCGCAACCATGATCCGGAATGTGAAGAACACAATGGTCGAGTTCGGACGGTCCGCGGCCGGGAAGTCCTTCATTGCCGGGATCTGTTTGTCCAGACTGTGGGTCAGGATCAGGCTGCCCAGGTACGGCACTTCGATCTTGTAGTCCGTAGTCTCGGTTTTCATGTTCGGGATGCCAAACAGGATCAGCGGCGACGCTTCACCGGGTTTGTTCTCCCAGTGACCTTCGATCGCAGCGATTTTTACCGGTTGATACTCAAGGGTATTCAGGCCGTGGGCGTCGCCGATAAAGGCTTGCACCGGTGCCACCACCAGTGCCATCCACATCGCCATCGAGAGCATGCGGCGAATGGCGGGGGTGTTTCGGCCGCGCAGCAGGTGCCAGGCTGCCGAAGCGCCGACAAAGAACGCCGTGGCCAAAAAGGCAGCCGTGGCCATGTGCGCCAGACGGTAAGGAAAGGAAGGGTTGAAAATAACTGCCAGCCAGTCCACCGGAATAACCCGGCCATCAATGATTTCGAAGCCTTGCGGCGTCTGCATCCAGCTGTTGGACGCCAGAATCCAGAAGGTCGAAACCAATGTACCCAGGGCCACCATCACCGTGGAGAACATATGCATGCCGCGACCGACCCGGTTCCAGCCGAAAAGCATGACCCCCAGAAAACCGGCCTCAAGGAAGAATGCGGTGAGTACTTCATAAGTCAGCAAGGGGCCGGTAACGGCTCCGGCGAAGTCAGAGAACCTCGACCAGTTCGTGCCGAACTGATAGGCCATGACCAGCCCGGACACCACGCCCATCCCGAAGTTGACGGCAAATATCTTCGACCAAAAATGGTACAGGTCGCGGTAGGTGTCCTCACGGGTTTTCAGCCACATGCCTTCGAGCACCATGAGATAACTGGCAAGACCGATGGTAATGGCGGGAAAGATGATGTGAAACGACACGGTAAACGCGAACTGAATTCGGGCGAGATCCAGAGCCTCCAAACCGAACATAAGTCTTCCTCTATCAGGTATCAGGTGGTTCAGGACACAGAAGCGGCGCCTGTATCCAACTTCCCTGCCGATAATGGCCTCAGCGAATCGGTGTCCGCTTTTTCATCCACCACGCAAGGGGTCTGGCCGGCTGGCCATCCAGATAAACCGCAACGGGTTTTGACCTGGATCAAACATTGCTGAAAGAGTAGTCCATTCCCATCAGGGCGCTAATGTGGTTTGTTGCCGCGTGACATGATGTCCCAGGGCCAGTAATACACCCTTGCAGGAATTGAATGTTTTCTCGAAAAAGCCCCGGACAACAGAGTTTCAAGCCCCCTTCGCCAGGCCAATTCGAGTCATTATTTGTTACACAATGATGATAATCTCAATTTCCCCAGCCCTCTGCCCCGACCCTTTCAATGACCAGTCAAACGCTCCTGCTACGTCATCACCGGCCATTTGTGGCCTTCTGGTTCGCCCGCATCTTCACCGCCAGCGCCTTTCAAATGCTGACCGTGGCCATTGGCTGGAATGTCTACCAACTCACCGGCAATGTGATGGATCTGGGCTGGGTCGGGCTGATCGAGTTCGCACCGCGGGTGATGTTCATGCTGCACACCGGACATGTGGCCGATCGCTATGATCGGCGCCGGGTGGCAGCCCTGTGCCAGACGCTGCAAGCCATGATTGCCCTGACCCTGGCCATCAGCAGTGCAACCGACCATATCAGCCGCGAGCTGATCTTTGTCCTGGCCTTTCTACTGGGGGGCGCCCGCTCATTTGAAATGCCCACCACCCAGGCATTGCTGCCCTCAATCGTGCCTATCGCCCTGTTCCCCAGGGCCGTGGCGGCCGCTCAAGCAGCCCAGCAGTCGGCCACCATCGTCGCACCGGCGCTGGGCGGATTGCTCTATGCGTTTGGCAGCGTCTGGGTCTACGGTCCCACGGTGGTGCTGTACCTCATAGCAGCGCTGTTGATGAGCAACCTGCCCGCGCGCCAGACTGCACTGAACAAAGGCAAGGCCACCCTGGACTCACTGTTGGCCGGCATTCGTTTTATTCGCAGCCGCCCGGACATCCTCGGCGCCATCTCCCTCGACCTGTTCGCGGTGTTGCTGGGCGGCGCCACCGCCTTGCTGCCGGTGTTTGCCAAAGACATCCTGCTCACCGGCCCATGGGGCCTGGGCATGTTGCGTTCGGCGCCTGCGGTCGGGGCCTTGCTGATGTCACTGTGGCTGGCCAGGTTCCCGGTCGAGCGCAAGGTGGGGCGCATCATGTTTACTGCCGTGGGGGTATTCGGTGTCGCCACCATCGCGTTCGGGCTGTCGACCTCGTTCTGGTTTTCGATGCTGGTGCTGGTGGTACTGGGCGCGGCCGACATGATCAGCATGGTGATCCGTGCCTCGTTCGTGCAGCTGGAAACCCCGGATGAAATGCGCGGGCGCGTCAGTGCCGTCAATGGCTTGTTTATTGGCGCGTCCAACCAGTTGGGCGAATTTGAATCAGGGGCTACAGCGCACTGGCTGGGCACCGTGCCGGCGGTGGTGCTGGGCGGAGTCGGCACCCTGGTCGTCACGGGGCTGTGGATAAAACTGTTCCCCGGCCTGGCCAACCGCGACCGGATGGTGGAAGACAAACCACCTGCTCAGCCCTGATACCTGGGGCGCCACCCCTATATCCGGGCCGCCAGCGCATTGCATCGCGCCTTGCCGCAGAGCTGCTCGACCAGCGCGAGAGCAAATACCAAAGCCGCCCCGCAACCCTGGGCGGTTATGCAGTTACCATCCACCACCACTGGCTGGTCAATAAAGTTGCACCCCGAAAGCCGGTCACTGACCGATGGCAGACATGTCATGCGCCGCTGCTTGAGTACCCCGGCAGGCTGCAGCACCAGGGCAGGCGCCTCGGCAATGGCGGCGTAAAAACCGCCGGCCCGGGCCTGATCGGCCAGCATTTGCATTAAAGGCTGGTGGGCCGCCAGGTGCTCGCAGCCCACCGCACCACCCGGTAACACAATCAGGTCGAAAGCCTGGGCCAGCAGGTCAACCAGCATGCCGTCGGCTGTCAGGCGCGTGCCTCGGGCACAGGTCAACATGCGCCGGCCCTCGACACTGGCCACCACCACCTCGACCTCGGCACGGCGCAGAACATCGATCAAAGTCACGGTTTGCAGGTCGTCGACACCTTCAGCGACAGGAATCAGGGCTCTATAGGTCATAGGCTTTCTCGCACAGAGGAGCTATCAGCTTAGGTCAGCTTCGCCGCCATGGGTCTGGCTACTTTATATACAGCCTGGCGCCAAGCCGATTGTGCGGGGGCGTCAGGGAGGTATTGCTGAACTGGAACCAGCCGCCCTGCCGGTTACCCAGATCGAAGCTGTACAGGTAGCCCACCGTAGTACCGGCACCATTACAGGTCACCAGCCCTTCACCCTGATTGCACACCGGGGTGCGAACGCCATCCACTTCCTGGCCGTCCAGGCTCACATTGGGCTGGCCGCCATAACCGCGTTCAAGCACGTACACCTTGATGCCGGGAGCCTGATGGTCGCATTTGGTCTGTTCGCGACCATCGGACACATCCTCTACGGCGCAGGAAGTGGATACCACCTTGAGTATTTCGACGCGGCTCAAGGGCATCGCCGGTGCGGCGTTCAACGCAGCACTGAGCAACAGGCTAAAACTGACAAAAACAGGTTTGATCGTGCACTTCATGGCTTGCCCCCGATAACTGGCACGCAGTATGCCTGTGCACTTGAGGTAACAAAACATGACGCCGCAGGGCATCCAAAGCAGCCAGACGTCCGAGCTGCTGGTATGATGCGCGGCTTTTTCCGACAGACAGAAATTCTCAGGCTATCAGGGTCTGTTGACGCTTGGTCATGACACGCGCCCCGAGGGGACGACAGCCAAGGATCAACAGATCCCTAATCTGTGCTTTGCTGTTGAAAACGATTTAATCACGGCGCATTTGGCGCCACGGGGACTGGCATGCTGGAAAGGCTGTTTCAACTCAAAGCACACGACACCAATGTGCGTACCGAGATTCTTGCGGGTATCACCACCTTCCTGGCGATGGCCTACATCCTCTTCGTGAACCCGAGCATCCTCGGCGAAACGGGAATGGACAAAGGCGCGTTATTTGTCGCCACCTGTCTGGCAGCCGCCATCGGCTCGGCCACCATGGGCATCATCGCCAACTACCCGATTGCCCTGGCACCGGGCATGGGCCTGAACGCCTTCTTCACCTATACCGTGGTCCTGCACATGGGCCACACCTGGCAAGTGGCGCTGGGGGCGGTATTCATTTCGGCGGTGCTGTTCTTCCTGTTGTCGATCTTCCGTATCCGCGAATGGATCATCAACAGCATCCCGCTGCCGCTGCGCTCGGCCATTGCCGCCGGCATCGGCCTGTTCCTGGCGCTGATTGCGCTGGGTAACGCCGGTATCGTCGTCGCCAACAAAGCCACCCTGGTGGGCATGGGCGACCTGAGCCAGCCCAAAGTGATTCTCGCCTCTCTGGGCTTTGCCCTGATCGTAGGCCTTGAAGCCCTGAAAATGCGCGGTGCGGTACTGATCGGCATTCTGGCCGTGACCATTGCTTCGATTGCACTGGGTGTCACCGAATTTGGTGGCGTAGTGTCGATGCCGCCATCCCTGGCCCCGACCTTCCTGCAACTGGACATTAAAGGCGCACTGGACATCGGTCTGATCAGCGTGATCTTCGCCTTCCTGTTCGTTGATCTGTTCGACAACTCCGGCACCCTGATCGGCGTTGCCAAGCGCGCCGGCCTGATGGGCAAAGACGGGCACATGCCGAAAATGGGCCGCGCCCTGATCGCCGACAGCACCGCGGCCATGGCCGGTTCGTTGCTGGGTACCTCGACCACCACCAGCTACATCGAATCGGCAGCAGGCGTGAGCGCCGGCGGCCGTACCGGTCTGACCGCCATCGTGGTCGGCATCATGTTCCTGCTGGCGCTGTTCTTCTCGCCACTGGCCGCCAGCGTTCCGGCATTCGCTACCGCCCCTGCGCTGATGTTCGTCGCCGTATTGATGATGAGCGGCCTGGCCGAAATCGATTGGGACGACATCACCGTTGCCGCTCCGGTGGTGATCACCGCGCTGGCGATGCCGTTCACCTATTCCATCGCCAACGGCATCGCCTTCGGCTTTATTTCCTGGACCGTGATCAAGCTGCTGTCGGGCCGCGCGCGCGAGCTCAATGCACCGCTGATCATTCTGTCGATTCTGTTTGTGATCAAGCTGGGTTGGTTTAACGCATGAGTGCTTTGCCGTTCGATTCTGCTACCTACGCCATTGAGCTCGAAGCCAAGGCCAATCGCCTGCGCGAGCTGCTGGCGCCCTTCGATGCACCTGAACCCCAGGTGTTCGACTCGCCCCTCAAGCACTTTCGCCTGAGGGCCGAATTCCGCCTGTGGCGCGAAGGGGGCGAACGTCACTACGCCATGTTTGCGCCGGATGACAAGCGCACGCCGATCCTGATCGAAGACTTCCCGATTGCCAGCCTGCGCATCAATCAACTGATGCCGCAGCTCAAGGCCGCCTGGAAAGCCAGCTCGGCCTTGAGCCACAAGCTGTTCCAGGTAGAGTTCCAGACCACTCTGTCCGGCGATGCGATGGTCACATTGTGCTATCACCGCCCGTTGGACGAGCACTGGCAAACCGCTGCCGAGCAGTTGGCCAAAGACCTGGATATCAGCGTGATTGGCCGCTCCAAAGGTAAACGCGCTGTGATCGGCCGTGATCACGTGGTCGAGCAGCTGGAAGTGGCAGGCCGTACCTTCACTTATCAACAGCCCGAAGGTGCGTTCACCCAGCCAAACGGCACGGTCAACCAGAAGATGCTCAACTGGGCATACGAAGCGTTGGGCGAACGTCAGGATGATCTGCTGGAGCTGTATTGCGGCAACGGCAACTTCACCCTGCCGCTGGCCACCCGCGTGCGCAAGGTGCTGGCTACCGAAATCAGCAAGACCTCGGTCTATGCCGCGCTGAACAATCTGCGCGACAACGCTGTGGATAACGTGACGCTGGTGCGACTGTCGGCCGAAGAGCTGACCGAGGCCCTGAACGAAGTACGTCCGTTCCGCCGCTTGCAGGGCATCGACCTGAAAAGCTACGAGTTCGGCAGCGTCTTCGTCGACCCGCCACGTGCGGGCATGGACCCGGACACCTGCGAGCTGACCCGACGCTTCGACAACATCCTGTACATCTCCTGCAACCCGGCCACCCTGGCGGAAAACATCGCCCAGCTGCACGATACCCACCGTATCGAACGTTGCGCCGTGTTCGACCAGTTCCCCTGGACCCACCACATGGAATCGGGCGTATTGCTGGTTCGCCGGTAACCGCCTGCATCACTCATTGGTAGCCCCTGCCCCCCCGGCAGTGGCTACCAATAGTCTACCGGGCATGCCCGGCGATCACGCCTGCAGATAGCGCAAAATCGAGTCAGTAATCATTTCGCGTTGGCGCTGTTTTATCTGGCTGTCAGACAAATCGATCTGAAAAATCTCACCCAGCGTGTAGCGATTCGACACCCGATAAAAACAGAAAGAACTCACCAGCAAATGCACGTCGAGCGCATTGAGCCCCGCACGGAACACTTTCTGCTCAACCCCGCGCTGCAAGATATCCTCCAGCGCATGCACGATTGTGTCGTTCAAGGCCTTGATACCTGACGAGCGCTTGATGTACTCGCCCTTGTGAATATTTTCGACGCTGACCATGCGTACAAAGTCCGCGTTCAGGTCGTGGTGATCGAAGGTAAATTCCACCAGTTTGCGAATCGCCGGCACCGGCGCCAGCTCTTCGAGATGCAACTGGCCCTCAATGTGCCGGATCTCACCGTAGAGCTTCTCCAGCACTTCGACGTAGAGCTGCTCCTTGCTGCTGAAGTAGTAATAGATCATGCGCTTGGAGGTGTTGGTACGCTCCGCGATCGCGTCCACCCGGGCCCCCGCCAACCCCTGCTCCACGAACTCGGCAAGGGCTTCGTGCAGAATATTCTCGCGGGTCTTCTCCGGGTTGTTTTTACGGCTTTTACGCGGCTCGACAGCCGGGGCCGTGGCACCGCTGTCGACTTCTGGAATCTGGGTCATTAAAGGCTCACGGCCATCAGGGAATGCCCGCGATTATGGGCTGCCCCGTTCGTCGAAGGAAGTCGCCCGGCCTATAACTTGGCCTGACGTGCCGCGCCACTGCGGGATTTGGCCATCGCTGCCAGGCGAACTGCAACGTTGGCTGCGCCATAACCGGCATAGCCGTTTTTACGTTGCAACAGCTCAAAGAAAAAGCGCCCGGCAAAAGGCTCGGTGTACACGTGGAACAACTCACCGCCCTGGGCGTCACGGTCGTACAGCACGTTGAAGTAGGCCAGTTCGCTCAAGAACTCATCATCAAAATCAAAGCGCGCCGCCAGGTCGTCATAGTAGTTGAGCGGGATATCCAGCAGCGGTACCCCTGCGTCTTTCGCACGACTGACTTCGGCAAACAGATCGTCACACTCGAATGCAATGTGATGTACGCCGGAACCGCGATAGCTCGACAAGGCATGTGAGATAGCGGTGTTTCTGTTCTCGGAAATATTCAGCGGCAAGCGAATGGAGCTGCAGCGGCTGCGCAAGGCCCGGCTTTTTACCAGGCCATAGGGGTCAGGCAGTACCACTTCGTCATCGGCTTCGAAGTCCAGCAGGCTTTTATAGAACAGCACCCAGCTGTCGAGGCTGTCTGCAGGCAACGCCATTGCCATGTGGTCAATGCGTTTAAGTCCGCCCGACGCGGCCCGGGCAGGCGTGAGGTTGAAGTCCGACTGGTACAAGGGGTTGCCGGCGGCGTCCTGGTCCACCAGATAAATCAGGCTTCCATCCGGCGCCCGTACGGCCGCCAGCTCCAGCTCATTGGGGCCGACCAGGCCGCGATAGGGCTGACCTTTGTAGGCCACGGCCCGGGCCAGCGCGCTGGTGCTGTCCTGTACCCGTATCGCCGTGGCGCACAACGACGGCCCGTGGGCCTCGAAGAAGTTGTGGGCAAAGGAGTAAGGCTCAGCGTTGAGAATCAGATTGATATCGCCCTGGCGCAACAAGCTCACATTTTTCGAACGGTGCTGACCGGCCCTGGAGAACCCCAGACGCTCAAGCCATTGCGTCAACTGGGCGCCCTGACTGTCATCCACGGCAAATTCGAGAAACTCGATGCCGTCGTAGTCGCTCGCCTTTGGCGGCGCGAATAACGGCTCCAGCAGAGTTGCCGGTTCGGCCTGGCGAGCCAGACGCTCACGGGTTTTTTCTTCGAGATACAGCAGCGAGCGAAAGCCGTCGGCGGCATTGGCCCGGGTAGGCGCGGCACGAAAACCGTCGTTGAAGATTTCCAGCGACAAGGGACCAGTGTAGCCACTCTCAATGATCGGCGCCAAAAAGCCTGGCAGGTCGAATTCGCCCTGCCCCGGGAAGCAGCGGAAATGCCGGCTCCACTCCAGCACGTCCATCGCCAGCACGGGCGCATCGGCCATCTGCACGAAGAAGATCTTGTCTCCCGGGATCTGCGCGATGGCACTCGGATCGCCCTTGAGCGACAGGGTGTGGAAGCTGTCGAGCAGCACCCCCAGGTTCGGATGATCAATCTGCCGTACCAGGTCCCAGACCTGTTGCCAGGTATTGACGTGACGGCCCCAGGCCAGGGCCTCGTAGCCGATGCGTAAATTGCGCGCGCCGGCACGTTCGGCGAGCAGGCTCAGGTCATCCAGCAGAATCTGCCGCTCACCCAGGGCGTCAGCAGCGGCATTGCTGCAGACCAGCACCAGGTCCGTGCCCAGTTCCTGCATCAAATCGAATTTGCGTTCGGCGCGGTCAAGGTTGCGGGCCAGACGATCGCGGCGGCAGCCTTCAAAGTCACGAAAGGGTTGAAACAGGCTGATGGCCAGGCCCAGGTCGGCACATATTTGGCGCACCTCGCGCGGACTGCCGTCATAATAAAGCAGGTCGTTTTCAAAGATCTCGACCCCGTCAAAACCTGCCGCCGCAATGGCGTCCAGTTTCTCCGGCAAGGTGCCGCTCAAAGAAACGGTGGCAATCGAACGCTTCATTTTTTACTCCCTGAATTGGCACAGCCTGCAAACGACAGCATTTCTTAATAGCCTGATTATTAAGGGCGCCCTATTATTGAGCAATCACTGTGTACTAAACGGTTAGTTTTGCGGGCGATTATCGAACACTATGGCCTATCTCGAATTGACGACTTTTTGTCCAGTCGCCACCATCAATCTGCTGCTCCAGCTTCACCACATAACAATTCCAAGAAACGGATAAACAACCATGGTCCCTTCTCAGACTGCACGTACCAAGCCTGCCCAAGGTCCACACGCGGGTATCGGCGACAAGATCCGCGGCACCATGGCGATCGGCAAGACCCGCTGGGGCATGCTCGCGCTGGTGTTTTTCGCCACCACCCTGAACTTCATCGACCGCGCCGCCCTGGGTGTGATGCAACCGATTCTGGCCAAAGAAATGAGCTGGACGGCGATGGACTACGCCAACATCAACTTCTGGTTTCAGGTGGGCTACGCCATCGGCTTCGTCCTGCAAGGCCGGCTGATTGACCGGGTGGGCGTAAAGCGGGTGTTCTTCTGCGCGGTACTGCTCTGGAGCCTGGCCACTGGCGCCCATGGCCTGGCCACCTCGGCTGCCGGCTTCATGATCTGCCGCTTTATTCTCGGCTTGACCGAAGCGGCCAACTATCCGGCCTGCGTCAAGACCACGCGCCTGTGGTTTCCGGCCAGCGAGCGGGCGGTGGCCAGCGGCATTTTCAATGCCGGGACCAACGTCGGCGCCATGTTCACCCCGATGATGCTGCCACTGGTATTGCATGTATGGGGCTGGCAAGCGGCCTTTTTGTGCATGGCCGCACTGGGTGGCATCTGGCTGATCTTCTGGGGGTTGAAGTACTACAACCCTGAAGATCATCCGACTGTGTCCAAAGAGGAACTGAACTACATCCAGCAAGAAAAAGAGCCTGAACAGACCACCGTTTCTTTTGCCACCATCCTCAAGATGCGTGGCACCTGGGCATTCGCCCTGTCCTACGCCATGACGGCCCCGGTGTTCTGGTTCTATCTGTACTGGCTGCCGCCCTTCCTGAACCAGCAATACAACCTGGGGATCAGCGTCACGCAGATGGGTATCCCGCTGATCATCATTTACATCACTGCTGACTTCGGCAGCGTCGGTGGCGGGATTCTGTCTTCGGTGTTGATCAAGCGCGGCATGGCGGCGGTCAAGGCGCGCCTGGTGTCGATGCTGTTATGTGCGATCGCCATCATTGGCGTGGTGATGGCCGCAGGCTCCAGCCAGCTGTGGGTGGCTGTCGGCGCGATTGCCCTGGCACTCGGCGCACACCAGGCCTGGACGGCCAACGTGTGGAGCATGGTGATGGACTACACGCCGAAACACATGATGGGCACAGTGTTCGGCTTTGGCGGGATGTGTGCCGCCATCGGCGGCATGTTCATGACCCAGTTCGTCGGCTATGTACTGACCGTCACCAACAACAATTACACATTGTTGTTCACTATGATTCCGGCGATGTACTTCATTGCGTTAGTGTGGATGTACTTCATGGCTCCGCGAAAAATCCCACAAGTATAAAAAGCGGGCCAGACCTCCACACCCAGCACCACCTTGAGGTATTCGATGACAATGCCCACCCCCCTTTCAGGGGTTAACCAGCCTTTGAAAGGCATCTTGCTGATCGTGGCGGCCACGGCCCTGTTCTCCAGTCACGATGCACTGTCCAAATACCTCAGTGGCTTTTACCCGGTAGTGATGGTGGTGTGGGCCCGTTATCTGGTGCACACCCTGCTGATGGCGGGGATTTTCCTGCCGCAGTCGGGGCTGCGGGTCTTACGCAGCAAGCGCCCTTTGCTTCAGGTTCTAAGGGCGATATGCCTGCTGGGTTCAGGGCTGTTTTTCACCTACGGCCTGCTGTATATCCCACTGGCCGAAAACACCGCGGTCAACTTTCTGGCGCCGCTGCTGGTGGCAGCATTGTCCGGGCCCCTGCTGGGGGAGAAAGTTTCACTCGGCCAATGGCTGGCCGTGGTTTGCGGGTTTATCGGGGTGGTGATCATTATTCATCCAGGCGGTGAGCTGTTCACCCCTGCGGTGTTATTACCGATGGCGGCAGCGCTGTGCTTCAGCTGCTATCAGATTCTCACCCGCAAACTCAGCCTGTACGACAGCCCCACCACCAGTAATTTCTTTGCCGGGCTATTCAATGTGCTGGTGATGAGTGCGCTGGTGCCGTTCTTCTGGCATACCCCGACTCTGGCCCACGGCCTGCAAATGCTTGCCCTGGGCGCATTCGGCATGACCGCGCACTTGCTGTTGACCCAGTCTTTTCGAGTCGCCGCCCCGGCACTGCTGGCGCCATTCAGCTATTGCCAGATCGTGTTTTCCGGAATATTGGGCTGGTTGCTTTTTGATCACACGCCAGACTTCACCACCCGTATCGGCATCGCTATTATCTGCATCAGCGGTCTGGCAGCTGCCTTGCAGCAACGTCGCACCCGGGCCTGAACACTCTTGTGCAGGAGCGGGCTTTAAAGAGCTCGCTCCTGCAGGGAGTGTGTTGTTTACCGGGCCTTAGAAGTCGAAAAACACCGTTTCGTTTGGCCCCTGCAAGTAGATATCAAACCGGTAGGCCGGTTTGCCGTCCACTTCGCAGCGCCGGGCGATCAGGGTTTCGCGACGTTGCGGTTGCTCAATCAGGTTGAGCACCGGGCATTTGCCATTGGCTTCAGGCTCGTCGCTGAAGTACAGGCGGGTTTGCAGGTGGATGTTGATGCCCCGGGCAAACAACGACACGTTGATGTGCGGCGCCATGGGCACGCCGGCTGCGTTGTTCACCACCCCCGGCTTGATGGTGTTCAGCGTCCACTCACCGGCATCAAAGGTGGTGGCGGTACGGCCAAAACTGTTGAAGGCCTTTTCCGAGTCAAAGTCTTCGTCGTAGACCCCTTCATGGTTGGCTTGCCACAGCTCCAGAAAGGAGTCGCGCACCAGGTGGCCATTGCCGTCGTGCACGTTGCCCAGCAGCAAGATGTGCTCGCCCGGGGCGCCGGGCTTGGCCATTTCGCTCCAGATTTCCACGGGCCGTGCCGGGTTGCCGGCCGCGGCCAGTGCCAAACCGATATGCACATAAGGGCCAGCCGTTTGCGATGGGGTTTCCTGCAGCAGTTCGATAGGCATGACGGGCTCCTCAGCAGTTTTCGAAGTGAGTCTTGCGCTGACCGCGCAGCACGATATCAAAGCGATACGCCAGGCAATCCATTGGATTGGCCGCGCCCATGTCCAGCCGCGCAATCAGGCTTTGCACGGCGTCAGGATTGGCAATCGACTTGACGATCGGGCACATCGGGATCAACGGATCACCCTCGAAATACAGCTGGGTAATCAGGCGCGTAGCTATGGAAGGGCCACTGATGGAAACGTGGATATGCGCCGGACGCCAGTCATTGGGGCCGTTACGCCAAGGATAGGGCCCCGGTTTTACGGTGCGGAAGCTGTAGTAGCCCTGACTGTCGGTGAGGGTACGACCCACGCCACCAAAATTGGGGTCAAGGGGTGCCAGGTAACGGTCATTCTTGTGGCGATAACGGCCACCGGCGTTGGCTTGCCAGAGCTCGACCAGCGTGTGGGGAATCGGCTTGCCATACTGGTCGCATACCCGACCCGCCAGCAGAATCCGCTCGCCCACCGGCAAACCGCCGTTGTTGAAGTTCAACAGCAGGTCATTGTCGAACTTGCCCAGTTGCAGGTGGGAAAAGTCAGGGCCACTGGTTTCACTGACCGATTGCGGGATGCTCACCAGCGCCTGCCGCGGCGAACGGGCAATGGAGGTTTTGTAATCGGGGGTCAGGGCTTTGGGGTGCCAGTTGCGGTCACGGATGACAAAACGCCGGCTGTCTGCATCAGACATGTCGATCTCCTGTTGTTTTTATAAAGGCCAGGCCCCTCCCTCGCTCCGACAAAAGCCAGGGCGGGGGGCAGGCATATAGTGGTCATTTTCAAACAACAGGCAGGCAAGGACTACTGAAAAGCCAGACTCAACCCATAACCATACGGTTATGGATAAATACCCTCGCAGTAGGCCTGCCCCAGCTCCCGCAGCACCTCGACACAGCCCTGTGCCGCCACCGACATTGGTACATGGGCGTTGCTGCAAATCCCGATCGAGCCCCCGGGTTCGCGCTGGCCTAGGTCGACTTCTTGCAGTTCACCACTCGCCAGATCCAGGCGCACAGCATCCAGCGGCGCTATCCAGACCGCATCGTTATGCAGCACATAACGCCGGCTCAGGGTAATCGACAGGGTCTCCAGACGCTGACGGGACTGGCTGATACCGCACTGTACGAACAGGCTGTCGGCAAAGGCGCGGATGGTGGTATTGGCCAGCGGCAGTACCAGCGGATAGTGTTCCAGCCGACTGCGACCCAGCGGCAATTGCGTCAGCGGATGACCGGCGCGCACCACCAGGGTCATGGATTCGCTGTAAAGGTGTTCAAAATTCATCCCCTGAATTTCCGGACTATCTGTCATCCGCCCCACCACCAGATCGACATCTCCCACCCGCAATTGCGATAACAGGTAGGCACTCGGCCCCGTCACCACACTCACCACCAGCGACGAGTGCCGCGCATGCAGGCGGCTCACCAGTTCGGGTATCAGCAGGCTTTCAACGGTCGACAACACGCCAAGGCGTACCGTCCCGCCCGCATATTCGCCCCCGCGCAAGGCATTCACCCCTTCGCGCAGGGCCTGCACCGAGGGCGTCGCATAGCGCAGGAAGGCCACACCGGCTTCGGTCAGGCTGACCCCGGTTTTGCTGCGCACAAACAGGCTGACCGTCAGTAGCTGTTCCAGCTCCTTGAGGGTTTTTGACATGGCCGGCTGACTCACCGCCAGCACATCCGCCGCCCGCGCCAGACTGCCCTGACGTGCCATCTCCAGAAAGCACACCAGGTGCCGGTATTTGATGCGGGTATCAATGTTCACAGGGCTGACAACTCCGGGGCGAGGACAGGCGGTATTCAACCACTTCAGCGCGGGGCCCGGAACTCTATTCAGACACTGGCGGTCTTTTTGCCGGGCCGGGCTAATCTGTCACCCGTGCCGACACCTGCTTTTACCTTGCCTGGCGCGGTAACTGCCATACTCCTTGCGCTCTTGAAAGGCGTCTGACAACCGGTCTGGCGAAGCCCCGGCTCAGCAACAACACTATCAACAGGATTTATCAGAGGATTGCCCCATGCTTTGGAAAAAAGGCCGACGCAGCGACAACGTGGAAGACGTGCGCGATCAAAGCACCGGGGGCGGCGGGATGCGCATTGGCGGCGGCAAAGGCCTGAGCCTGATGGCGGTGGTGGTGATTGTCGGGTTCGGCTTGTTGACCGGCCAGGACCCGATGCAAATCCTCGGGCAACTCAGTGGCCAGCTCAGCGAGCAATCCTCGCCCCAGGTCACCCAGCAAGCCGGGCATGCGCCGCCGGCCAATGATCAACAGGCCGACTTCGTGCGCGCGGTGCTGGGCGATACCGAGGACACCTGGCGTCAGATTTTTCAACAGGCCGGCCGTACCTATAAAGACCCGACCCTCGTGCTGTTTCGCGGCCAGGTGAATTCAGCCTGCGGTTTTGCTTCGGCAGCCACCGGGCCGTTTTACTGCCCGGCGGACCAAAAGGTTTACCTGGACATGAGTTTCTTCCAGGAAATGTCCCAGCGCTTCAAGGCCGGTGGCGACTTCGCCCAGGCCTATGTGATCGCCCACGAGGTAGGCCATCACGTGCAGACCCTGCTGGGTATCTCGTCAAAAATGCAAATGGCCCGTCAACAAGGCCAGCGCATGGAGGGTGCAGGTGGATTGCTGGTGCGCCAGGAACTGCAAGCCGACTGCCTGGCGGGAGTTTGGGCCAACCATGCGCAAAAGCGCCTGAACTGGCTGGAGCCGGGGGATGTCGAGCAAGCCCTGAACGCCGCCAATGCCATCGGCGACGATCGCCTGCAGCAACAAAGCCAGGGCCGTGTAGTGCCGGACTCCTTTACCCACGGCACATCGGCGCAACGGGTGAAGTGGTTCAAGACCGGTTTCGCCCAAGGTGATATCAACCAGTGCGACACCTTTTCGGCAGCAAGGCTGTAAATGGGCTCGCGCCTGATGGTTTCGATGCTCGGGCTGCTGCTGTTCTGCACGGCGGCACGGGCTGCAGAACAGGGGGTCAGGGAACTGAGCCCCGAGCATCTGCAAATCGGCACCGCACAACTGGCGCTGGGCTTGAGCCAGGACTGGCAACAGCCGCTCCCCCAGGTGCAGCGGGCCCTGATTGTGATCCATGGCCGTTTGCGCAATGCCCAGACCTACCTGCACAGCGTTGAACAGGCGGCGACCCGGGCCGGGCAGTTATCCACAACCCTGATCATCGCCCCACAGTTTTTGAATGAAAGCGACGCTGCCCGCCATAGCCTGCCCGCCGATATATTGCGCTGGCACGCCAATGACTGGATGGCCGGCGCACCCGCCACAAGTCCTGCGCCCCTCAGTTCTTATGCGGCGCTGGATCAGATCCTGGAGCGTCTTGCTGATGGTGAACGCTATCCGGCCCTGCGCGAGATAGTGGTCGCCGGACACTCGGGAGGCGCGCAAGTGGTGCAGCGCTACGCACTGACAACCCGGGCTGGCAAAGCGTTGCAGGAGCACGGGATCAAGCTGCGCTATGTGATTGCCAACCCTTCGTCCTACGCCTATTTCAATGCGCAGCGACCGATCCCCACCTTCGATCCGGCCAGTTGCCCGGGTTTCAATAACTGGAAATACGGGCTCCAGCACCTGCCAGCCTACACCCGGGGAGAAAGCCCGGCGCAACTGGAACAGGCCTATGTCGGACGTGACATTACCTACTTGCTCGGAGCCAAAGACATCGACCCCAACCACCCGGCTCTCGACAAGGGTTGCGAGGCCGAGGCCCAGGGCGCGTTCAGGCTGGTGCGGGGCAAGAATTACTTCGAGTATCTGACCCAGCGCCATCCGCAGGGGCTCAATCAGCGACTGATAGAAGTGCCCGGGGTCGGGCACAACGGCGACCGGATGTTCACCTCCCCCGAGGGGCAGAAGGTGTTGTTCGGCGAGCAACCTTCCTCCCCATAAACCTGTAACCGCGAAGAGCTCGCGAGACAAGGGTTGCGCAGTGCAAACATGCGGCAGATCGCAGCTCTCACCGTCCAGACCGGAAAGCACCACATGCAAGTGGCTGCAATTACACCTGTAGGAGCGAGCTTGTCTCGCGAGCTTTTCAACCAAACCACGAAGAGCTCGCGAGACAAGCTCGCTCCTACAGGGGTTGTGCAGTGCAAACATGCGGCAGATCCCAGCCCTCACCGTCCAGACCGGAAAGCACCCCATGCAGGTGGCTGCAATTGCACCTGTAGGAGCGAGCTTGCTCGCGAGCTTTTCAACGAGGCCGCGAAGAGCTCGCTTCTACAGGGTCAGGCGATAAGCTTGCGCAGTTCGAAACAGTCCCGCGCATGCCAGTCGGTCAGTTCCGGCCACGGATTTTCGGGCACGTTGACCAGTACTGTTTTACTGCCCGCCGCACGACCACAATCCAGGTCAAAACGATAATCCCCCACCATCACCATCTGTGACGGATCGACCTCCCATGCCCGGGCCAGTTGCAACAGGCCGTCGGGGTCGGGTTTGTGCGCAGCATTGTCGCGACCCAGAACATCCTGCGGCGCAAAAAGCGGGGCCAGACCAATGGCCTCCAGGGTGATATGCGCCAGCTCCCGGGCATTGCGGGTCAGCACTCCCAGGCGACAACCGCGGGCCGCCAGCTCGCGCACCAACTCTACCGCCCCGGGTGCCGGGGTTGAGGCCAGTGCCAGTTCACGCTCGTGCTCCAGCAACCAGGCGTGCTTGGCTTGCGCCTCGTGGGCAGGCAAGCCGTTGAGGTGGGTCAAAATATCCACTTGCACAGGGATGTCCAGCGCCCGACGAATCGCGTCAAAGTCATGCACCGCGACGGTCAAAGTACCGTCCATATCAAAAACCCAGTGTTTTACTTCCTTGAGTGTCATGCCCAGTCCTTACGATGACGAATCAAACCTTCCTGTGTGACAGACGCAACCAGCTGGCCGGCGCGGTTAAAGACGCTACCCCGGGAAAACCCGCGTGAATTTCCCGCCCACGGGCTGTCCATGGCGTACAGCAACCAGTCGTCGGCACGCAGGTCCTGGTGGAACCACAGCGCGTGATCAAGGCTGGCTACCTGCATGTCCTTTTGCCACACGCCTTTGCCATGGGGCAGCAGCGAGGTGGTCAGCAAACCGAAGTCCGAGGCATAGGCCAGCAGGTATTTGTGCAGCGCCGGCGAGTCAGCCAGTGCGCCATCGGCACGAAACCAGACGTACTTGATCGGGTCGGTGATCTTGGGGTTGAACGGGTCTTCGCCCACCACCGGACGAAATTCGATGGGTTTGGCGCACAGCAACTTTTCACGCATCGATTCGGGGATCAGATGCGCACGCTGACGAATCATTTCGAGTTCCGAAGGCAGGTTTTCCGGGCCCACCACATCGGGCATCGGAGTCTGGTGCTCAAAGCCGCCTTCGTCGTACTGGAATGAAGCGCTACAGGTGAAAATCGGCTGACCCTTCTGGATCGCGGTCACCCGGCGCGTGCTGAAACTGCCGCCATCGCGCACCCGGTCCACCTGATAGACCACCGGCAACCCGGCATCCCCCGGGCGCAAAAAGTAGCCGTGCATCGAGTGCACGTGCCGCGCATCTTCGACTGTCTGGCTCATGGCCGACAACGATTGTCCGAGCACTTGACCGCCGAACAACTGGCGAAAGCCCAAGTCCTGACTGCTACCGCGAAAGAGGTTCTCTTCGATCGGTTCCAGGGTCAGTAAATTGACCAGATCTTCCAACACTTGGCTCATTCGGATTCTCCTCACACAGAGCAATACCGGGGTAGCCTTGGCTACGCCGGACAACAAAATTCTGGCTTTCGCCGCTCTCGGCCTGCCTAGCCGTGCAGGGTTTCCAGCCACTGTGCCCGCGTAATGCGATACAGCACATGTGACCTTAGCGGATGCCCTTCAGGCAGCCGGGGATGTTCAAAGTCACCGTCCGGATCGTGCTGCATGCCGATCGCCTGCATGACCTTTTGCGACGGCAGGTTCAACTGGCTGGTAAATGACACCACCTGATCCAGTGCCAATCGGTCAAAGGCGCAGCGCAGCGCCGCCCAGGCCGCCTCGCTGGCATAGCCCAGGCCCCAGTGTTCCGGGGCCAGGCGCCAGCCAATTTCCACGGCCGGCGTGAAAGGTGCGGCAAAATTGACATTGGACAACCCGGTGAAACCGATGAAGGCCCCGGTATCCTTGCGCTCCAGCGCCCACAATCCGTAGCCGTATTCGGCAAAGTGACCACGAATCCGGCCTATCAGCGCGGCACTTTCCAGACGGCTCAAGGGCGCAGGAAAATAGCGCATCACCTGAGGGTCGGCAGACATCGCAGCGAACTCGGGCAAATCTGTGTCACGCCACGGGCGTAACCGCAAACGGGCACTTTCGAGCTCTTTAATCTGCTCCATCTGTTATCTCCGATTTGTTACCGGGCTTTTCGAATACCTCGCAGTGTACAGCGCTGTTAATATCAAACGCTCGTTCGGTGCGAAATCCCATGCCTTTACCTCTGATTTACCACGATGACTACAGCCCTGAGTTCCCGGCGGAGCATCGCTTCCCGATGGACAAGTTCCGCCTGCTGCGCGATCACCTGGTCCAGTCCGGGCTGACCCGCGACGCCGATTTGCTGCGCCCCGAACTGTGCCCTGTGGATATCCTCGCCCTCGCCCATGACCGCGCCTACATCGAGCGTTACATGGCCGGTGAATTGGCCCGCGAGGACCAGCGACGCCTGGGCCTGCCCTGGAGTGAAGCGCTGGCACGCCGCACCATCCGCGCGGTCGGCGGCTCGTTGCTGGCGGCCGAACAGGCCCTTGAGCACGGGCTGGCCTGTCATCTGGCAGGTGGCACTCATCACGCCCACTACGACCACCCCGCGGGCTTCTGCATCTTCAATGATCTGGCAGTCATCAGCCGCTATCTACTGGAAAGCGGCCGGGTAAACCGGGTATTGATCTTCGATTGCGATGTACACCAGGGCGATGGCACGGCGCGGATTCTTGAACATACGCCGGATGCAATTACCGTTTCCCTGCACTGCGAAAAGAATTTTCCGGCACGCAAGGCACAAAGCGATTGGGACATTGGCCTGCCCATGGGCATGGGGGATACCGAATATCTGCAAGTGGTGGATGACGCGCTCAATTACCTGCTGGCGCTGTATCAGCCCGATCTGGTGCTGTACGACGCCGGTGTCGATGTGCACAAGGACGATGCCCTGGGCTATTTGAAGCTGACCGATGCCGGCGTCGCCGCCCGCGATGAAAGCGTGATGCGCCACTGCCTGGGACGGGATATTCCAGTCGTCGGTGTTATAGGCGGCGGTTACAGCAAAGATCGCAAAGCCCTGGCCCGACGCCACGGGATCCTGCACCACAGTGCACAAAAGGTCTGGCTGTCTTCCGGCTGCTACTAATTACCCACAATGCCTGTGGAACTGCCTGTGGATAACCTGAGTGAAAGCTCTTGCAGGCCACGTAGTCTATGGGCTGCAGAGAGCTGTATGTTTTTCATACAGACAACATCCATCTTCTGTGGGCGCCGGCTTGCCAGCCATGCAGGCGACGCAATTGGCTCTATCCTGGCATCGATGCCATCGCTGGCAAGCCAGCGCCCACAAGGCCAACCCACCCCCTGCAGGGGCAGCGGTCTTGCAGGGCTTATGGAGATTAGTCAGGTAGAATGCGCGACTTATTTCGCCGATTTGCAGCCCCGCCATGACAGAGCCCACCACCTCCCCTTCCCGCCACGTCGCCATTATCGGCGGTGGGCCCGCAGGCCTGATGGCCGCTGAAGTGCTGAGCCAGGCCGGGGTGCGGGTCGATCTGTATGACGCCATGCCCTCGGTCGGACGCAAATTCCTGCTGGCCGGTGTCGGCGGCATGAACATCACCCATTCCGAAGCCTACCCGGCATTCCTGTCACGTTACGCCGAGCGCGCCCCGCAAATGGCTCCGCTGCTGCGGGCCTTCGATGCTACGGCCTTGTGCCAGTGGATTCACGACCTGGGCATCGAAACCTTTGTCGGCAGTTCAGGCCGGGTATTTCCCACCGATATGAAAGCCGCGCCATTGCTGCGCGCCTGGCTCAAGCGTCTGCGCGAGTCCGGGGTAGTTATCCACACCCGCCATCGCTGGCTGGGCTGGCATGCCGATGGCCAGTTAAGGATCGACAGCCCGACAGGTGAGCAGCAACTCAAGCCTGATGCGGTGTTACTGGCGCTGGGCGGCGGCAGTTGGGCTCGCCTGGGCTCGGACGGGGCGTGGATGCCGCTTCTGGCCGGGCGCGGGGTGGAACTGGCGCCGCTGCAGCCGAGCAACTGCGGGTTTGATGTGGCGGGCTGGAGTGAAGTGCTGCGCAGCAAGTTTGCCGGAGCCCCCCTGAAGAACATCGCGATTGCCCTGAAAAACAGCACCCCGCGTCTGGGTGAGTGCGTGATTACCGCCAGCGGCATTGAAGGCAGCCTGATTTACGCCTGGTCGGCGCCGATTCGTGAGGCGATCAATCAACAGGGGGTGGCCACCATCCTGATCGATCTGCTGCCGGGCAAGCCTGTGGATAAAGTTGCCGCAGCACTGGCCAAACCTCGCGGCTCGCGCTCCATGAGCAAGCATCTGCACAGTCAACTGGGGATAGACGGGGTGAAAGCCGCGCTGCTGCGCGAATTGACGCCGGCCGAGTGCTTTGCCGACACGCAGAGGCTGGCTCAGGCAATCAAGGGGTTGGCGCTGAACCTGATAAAAACCCGTCCACTGGACGAAGCCATCAGCAGCGCGGGAGGCGTGCGGTTTGAAGCGATGGATGAAAACCTGATGCTTAAAGCCATCCCGGGGGTGTTCTGCGCAGGGGAAATGCTCGATTGGGAAGCCCCCACCGGCGGCTATTTGCTAACAGGCTGTTTTGCCAGTGGCAGGGCCGCAGGTTTGGGGCTTTTGAGCTGGCTCAAAGCCTGACGCTTGCGAGAGCGAGCTTGCCCGCGATGGCGTCGCGGACAAGCGGGTTTGGCTTACGGCTTGCGCTTGCGCGGGCCGGTATTGAACACAGGGACTTTACGCACGGGTTTGACCGAAGGTTCAACCGGTGCAGCTTCGCCGCTGTCGACCCATTTACCCAGGTTGCGCTTGCCGCCACCGCCTGAGGTTTTCGGTTTTTTCGGCTTCTTCGGCTTTTTGATCACCTGACCGGTTGCATCAGTCTCGGGCACGCGGTGCTCCGGCTCGAAGTCCTGTTGTTCATGGCGCGGCAAGGTCTGACGGGTCAGCATCTCGATCGCCGACAACATGTTCACTTCATCGGCGCAGACAAACGAAATCGCTTCGCCCTTCTGACCGGCACGGCCAGTGCGGCCAATGCGGTGGATGTAGTCTTCGGCCACGATCGGCATGTCGAAGTTGATCACCAGCGGCAGGTCTTCAATATCCAGACCACGGGCGGCAACATCGGTCGCGACCAGGATTTGCACTTCGCTGGCCTTGAACCGGTCCAGCGCACGCTGACGCGTGGCCTGCGGCTTGTCGCCATGAATGCCGTCGGCGTTGATGCCCAGGCCTTGCAGCTTGCCCACCAGTTCATCGACACCGTTACGGGTCTTGGCAAACACCAGCACTTGCTTCCATTGCTGGGTGCGCAGCAAATGCAGGAATAGCTCCGGCTTGCGCTTTTTGTCGACCGGAATGATCCATTGCTTGACGCTGCTGGCCGCTACGTTGCGCGGGCTGACTTCGATGCTCAGCGGGTTGTCGAGCATCTGCTCGGCCAACAGGCGGATGGCATCAGAAAAGGTCGCCGAAAACAGCAGGGTCTGGCGCTTTTTCGGCAATACGCGGTAGATATCCCGCAGCTCTTCGGAGAAGCCCAGGTCGAGCATGCGATCCGCTTCATCGAGGATCAGGGTTTGCAGCTGGGTGAACTTGATCGCCTTCTGCCGATAGAGATCGAGCAGACGACCCGGAGTGGCCACCAGGACATCAACCCCTTTGCGCATTTTCATCATTTGCGGGTTGATGCTGACGCCGCCGTAGACCGCATAGGTGCTCAACGGCAAATGCTCGGCGTACTGGCGGATGCTCTCGTGAACCTGTTCGGCCAGTTCGCGGGTTGGCACCAGTACCAGGGCGCGCACCATGTTACTGGCAACTTTCGGACCTTCCATGCTCAGCGACTGCAGCAGCGGCAGGGCGAAACCGCCCGTTTTGCCGGTGCCGGTCTGGGCGGCGGCCATCAGGTCGCGGCCAGCCAGCACTGCGGGGATCGCTTGGGCCTGAACCGGGGTTGGGGTCTTGTAGCCGAGCGTCTCAAGAGCGCGCAGCAAGGGTTCGATCAGGCCAAGGGTGGCGAATGTCATGGGGATACCGTCGAAAAAGGTCAGCGCAGGGGTGCATAAGTTGCAATGGCGCGCAGTTTACCCTAATTCAGACCGGTTTCTGCTTGCGCCACTGCGGCAAACCGATCAACACCACGGCGCTGATGATGACCGCCATCGCCAGGCACTCCTCGAAACCTATGGTCTCGCCGGCGAATGCGATGCCCAGCATCACCGCCACGGCCGGGTTGACGTAGGCGTAACTGGTGGCCGCCGCCGGGCGTACGTTTTTCAGCAGGTACATGTAGGCACTGAAGGCAATGATCGAACCGAAGAACACCAGATAGAGCAATGCGCCCCAGCCTGCGGCAGTGGGCATCTGGGTCATGCGCTCGCCACTCAACAGGCTGCCAATCAAGAGCACGGCGCCCGCCACCAGCATTTCGGCGGCACTGGCCATGGGCCCGGCCGGCAGCGGCAAGTGCCGGCTCCACACCGAACCGAATGCCCAGGCGGCGGCGGCAAACAAAATCATCGCGGCGCCTATCGGGCTGGCCTGCAGGTTGGAACCCAGGTTGAGCATGCCGATACCGATCAGTCCCAGGGCAATCCCGGCCCATTCCAGACGGGTATTGCGGGCGCCCCAGAAATAGCCGAACAGCAATGTAAACAACGGCACGGTGGCCACGGCCAGCGCCGCGACGCCCGAAGCGACCCCGGAGTGTTCCGCCAGCGTCACCCCGCCGTTGCCGCACGCCAGTAACAGAAAACCGATCATGCCGGCTGCGCGCCACTGCACGAAGGTCGGTGCGGGCGCCCCGCGCCAGCGCATGAAACCGTACATCAAGCTGCCTGCCACCAGAAAGCGGACCCCGGCCATCATCAGCGGCGGCCAGGACTCGATGCCGATACGGATGACCAGATAGGTCGAACCCCAAATCACATACAACGCAAAAAAGGCACCGATCAGTTGTAGCGGGAAACGACGTGCGGCAGGCATGGAGGCAGCTCGAAGGCAAAGGCAGGGGATGGAGGAGTTTAGCCAAAGCCGGGGGCAATATTAAGTTACAGAACCGGCCAAAAGTGGCCGTACACTTTTGGCCGCGACAGGGCCGCTGCTAAAGGCTCGCGAGCAAGCTCGCGCCTACACAGGCCCTGGTCTTCAGAACCCGCGACAGCGCTTGAGGTGTTCGTTGATTTTGGCGGCAGGAATTTTTTGCAGGCTGCGCAACAGATCGTGGCTCAACTCTCGCAGGCCGTGCTTTTGACGCAGTTGCTCAGCCAGATGGGTCGTGAGGTTGGCTGCCATTTCGGCATCGGCCATGGCCCGGTGAGCCTGGCCGGTATGGGGCAACTGGGCGAAGGTGGTGAGGGTACCCAGCTTGTGATTGGGCGCCGCCGGCATCAAACGCCGGGCCAGCAGCAACGAGCAGGCAAAGTTCTGCAAGCGGGTGCGCTTGATGAGCCCCATCTCGAAATCCCAGAATTTTTGGTCGAACGCGGCGTTGTGGGCCAGCAAAGGCGTGGTGCCGACGAACTCGTTGACCTCGTTCATCACCTGCTGCGCAGATGGCGCCGTGCGCAACATGGCGTTGCTGATGCCGGTCAGTTGCTCGATGAAGCCCGGCACCCGCACACCCGCGTTCATCAGGCTCTGGTAACGCTCGACAATGCGCCCCTGTTCAAGAATCACCACCGCAATTTCGGTCGCCCGGCAGCTGCTGCTCGGGGAGATACCTGTGGTTTCAAAGTCAATTACGGCGATGCGTTCCAAACCGGGTCAATCCTGTAAAAAATGGAAATTACTTGAGCAGCAAGCTGCCTTCTATCGGTACATAACGGCCAGCAGCACGAATCAATGAATTGGCGGTAAGGCCAGGCACCCCATAAGCCACGGTTTCAACCCCGTGCTTGCTGGCAATGCGTTCGAGCAGCAGATCGAAATCACCGTCACCCGAAGCCAGCACCACCTCATCGACATTGGCCGCAACATCCATGATGTCGATGGTGATACCCACGTCCCAGTCGCCCTTGGCCGAGCCATCGCTGCGCTGGATGTAGGGTTTGAGTTTTACCGTGAAACCGAGGTTGCGCAGGATCTGCTGAAACTGCTGCTGTTTGCTGTCACCCCGGTCGATCGCATAGGCATAGGCCTCGACGATTTCACCGCGCTGACTGATGTCAGCCCACAACGCCGCGTAATTGAAGTGGCAGCCATAAGCCTGGCGAACTGTGTAATAGAGGTTCTGCACATCTGCGAAGACCGCAATTCTTTTCACCGGCAAACCCCATGGTGCCCAGGCAATCGGGCAGCTGCTGAAAAACAAGGCCGCAGTATGCCAGCCTGTCGAGGACTTGCGCGGATAAACCGCCCGGCGTGCTCACAAACACCGGGCGGGTCGTAACAAGAACGTTTACATTTGCTCTCCATCGCCTGGCATCGGTTAAAGTGACGCACCGCTTTTGACTGCTGATACCTGACAATGAATCCGCTGACTGTTATTCGCGACTCCCTGTACTTCTTCCAGCGCAATCTGGGACAAATCGTGACGCTGTGCTTGCCGCTGGTGATCCTTGAGGCCGTGCTGCAGCTCATGGTGGATAACGCCGTGGGCCCCGACCCATCGCCCGGCTATGGCCTGCTCGTGGGTTTGCTTCTGTATCCGCTGTACACCGGCGCGCTGATTCTGTTTCTCGACGCCCGCAGCCGTGGCGAAAGCCCGCGCAATCGTGAGCTGCTGGCCCAGGCACTGACGCTGTGGCCCAGATTCGCCCTGCTCGCGGCCATCAGCACATTGCTGATTGTGCTCGGGCTATCGATGTTTTTCGTTCCCGGGATTTTTCTGACCGTGGTGTTTGCGTTTGCCGAATACCGCCTGGTATTGCGCGGTGATCCACCACTGGCC
This sequence comes from Pseudomonas sp. PAMC 29040, assembly GCF_003994535.1. Taxonomy (NCBI): domain Bacteria; kingdom Pseudomonadati; phylum Pseudomonadota; class Gammaproteobacteria; order Pseudomonadales; family Pseudomonadaceae; genus Pseudomonas; species Pseudomonas sp. PAMC 29040. The sequence continues at coordinate 132,247 of NZ_RZAA01000014.1, read as the reverse complement.
GCCCTGAAATCGAGCTTCGCCATGAGCCGCGGGCACTTCTGGCGGATTTTTGTCTGCTTGCTGGCGGTACTCGGGCCGCTGATGATGCTCAAGGAGCTGAGCTTCTCGCTGTTCCAAAAGGACGATAACCCGTTGCTCGCTCTGGCCCTGGAAAGTGCCAACAGCTTTTTGCAGCTGTTTTTGTCTGTCGTGCTGTATCGCTTGTTTATGCTCATCGGCGAACCATCCGACAAGTAAGAGGGACGATTCGCTATATACCTCTCCTTGGGTGTCGGACTGCTGTCCGGTATCCTCGGCAATTCCCGCTACGTCTTAAGCCGAGCCCATGCCACGTTTATTACGCCCCATCCTGTCAGGTTTGCTGCTGCTTGCAGCCGCGCTGGCGAGTCTGATTTACAGCGTTACGTGGCGACCCGATGCCAAAGAGGTGCTGGCACTCGTCTGCCCGGCCACAGCCCCGGTGCTGGTACCGGGCCAGGCGCTCAAGGTTATGACCTGGAATGTCCAGTACCTGGCAGGCAAACGTTATGTGTTCTGGTACAACCTGGTTGATGGCAGCGGTCCGGACCTGCGCCCGACCCGTGAAGACATGGCTTTCAGCCTGGATGAAGTGTCGCGGGTGATACGCGATGAGCAGCCCGATCTGGTACTGCTCCAAGAGCTCGATGAAAACGCCAAGGCCAGTGACTATCAAGACCAGCTCGCGCTGCTGCAGGAGCGCCTGGTCGATCTATACCCCTGCAGCACCCAGGCCTTTACCTGGAAGGCCGACTTCGTCCCCGACTGGCATATTCTGGGGAGTGTCGGGCGCAAACTGGTCACCCTCAGCCGTTACCAGATCGAACACGCCGAGCGCCTGCAACTGCCCGTGGCCGAAGCCAATATCATCAGCCGTCAGTTCCAGCCAAAACCTGCGCTGCTGGTTAACTACCTGCCGCTTAACGACGGCGGGCAAATTGTTGCCATCAACACCCAGTTCGATGCCCCGACCCTGGACAACAGCAACCTGCTCCTTCAAATGCAGGCCACCGGTGTGTTGCTCGACAAATTCGAAAGCCAGGGCACGCCCTGGCTGATTGGCGGTGATTTCAACCTGTTGCCGATTGGCCAGTTTTTGCGCCTGCCCGCCGAACTGCGAGCGGGTTATTCGCCGGACAGTGAATTGCACTTGCTGTGGGAAAAGTACCCGATGATCCCCAGCAACCCTGAAGCCACCGGCATCGACCGTGAACTGTGGCTGACCCATTTCCCCAACGACCCGCGTGCCGAAGCCCCTGACCGCACCCTGGACTACCTGTTCTACAGCCCGAAACTGCAACGCATCGAAGGCTATGTGCGCCAGGAAGATACCCTGACCATTTCCGACCACCTGCCGGTGCTGGGACGGCTTCTGTTACCGATTGATTGAGCGCCCCTATATCTGCATCTGTAGGAGCGAGCTTTTAAAGACAACAGCTCGCGTCTATGGGGTCAGGGGCCGAGCTTCAAGGTTTACGCGGTTTGATCCGGGCTGTCGGTTCGGCCACCAACGGGTCGTCGGGCCAGTAGTGTTTCGGATAGCGCCCCTTCAAATCTTTTTTTACTTCGATGTAGGTGCTGCGCCAGAAGTTGGCCAGATCCTGAGTCACTTGCACCGGACGCCTCGCCGGCGACAGCAGGTGCAGCTTGACTACCTGCCGGCCACCGGCAATGCGCGGAGTATCTGCCAGGCCGAACAGTTCTTGCAGGCGCACGGCCAGAATCGGCGGGTGTTCGCTGTAGTCCAGCCGTACCGACGACCCCGACGGCACTTTGATGTGATGCGGCGCCAGCTCATCCAGCCGCTGGGGCAAGGGCCATTTGAGCAAGTTATGCACTATGTTGGACAGGTCGAGGCTGGCGAAATGACTCAGACGCGAGACGCGCTCCAGATACGGCGCCAGCCATTCCTCAAGGGAAGCCAGCAGCGCTGCATCACTCACATCCGGCCATTCGCTTTGCCCTTGGGCGCTCAGATCCAGCTGGCGCAGCAGCATTACCCGCGCCTGCCACTGGCGCAGCTCAGGGTTCCAGGGCAACAACTCCAGCCCCTTGCGCCGGACCAGATTGACCAGCGCCCGGGTGCGCGCAGTTGCGTCCAGCCCGGTTAACGGCTCACGGCTGAGCACCAGCTCACCGACCTTGCGCTGGCGTTCGGCACGCAACACCCCTTCACGCTCGTCCCAGTCGAGCTGGTCGACAACGCTGACCTGCTCGCTGAGCACGTTGTCCAGTAACCCGGGATCAAACTCGGCCGCCAGGTAGATCCGTTCTTCACGTTGCCCCTGACGGCTGCCCAGGTCGGCGATCACCAGCCAGGGCTGCTTCATCAGGCCGTCGACCTCGCTGAACAACGCAGCCCGACCATTGGCCAGCCGATACTCCGCCCCCCCGGGTTTGCGTTGTTGCGCGACGCGGTCGGGATAGGCCAGCGCCAGCAAGGCCCCCAGCCAGCGTGGGTGATCGGGATCTGCGACCGGTTGCGTGGCTTTGCCGCGCAAGTAGCCGCGATACTGCCGGGCCAGTTGTTTGGCCCGCTGCACACCGCCCTGCCCGCCCCGCGCGGCGCGGCTTTCGCCCCAGAGCAAGGTCAGCCGGCTATGCACATCGGCCCCGGCGCCGCGCAAAATATCGCGTTCGCCCAGCAGCGCCGCTACATCGCAGGCCATGTCGGCCAGCCCCAGGTCTTGCCCGCGCAGTAACAAATGAGCAATGCGCGGATGCGCAGGCAGCTCGGCCATGGCTTCGCCGTGGGGCGTGAGTTTCCCGTCGCGCAAGGCGTCCAGGCGTTCCAGCAATTGCCGGGCCTGTGCATAACTTGCCGCGGGTGGCCCATCAAGCCAGATCAGTTGCTCCGGGTTTACCCCCCAGCGCGCCAGTTGCAGCGCCAGCCCGGCCAGATCGGCCTGGAGAATTTCGGCACTGCCATAGGCGGCCAATTGTGCATGCTGGTCTTCGGACCACAGGCGATAACAGACGCCGGGCTCCAGACGCCCGGCCCGGCCGGCGCGCTGGGTGGCGCTGGCCCGCGAGATGCGCTGGGTGTCGAGACGGGTCATGCCGCTGCCGGGATCAAAGCGCGGCACCCGCGCCAGCCCGGCATCAATCACGACCCGCACGCCATCGATGGTCAGGCTGGTCTCGGCAATGTTGGTCGCCAGCACCACTTTGCGCATGCCCCCGGGAGCGGGCTCGATCGCCGCACGTTGCGCGTTCAGGTCCAGTTCACCGTGCAGCGGGCAGAGCAGGATGTCGCTGCGCGAAGCCAGCGCGTCAGCCAATTGTTGATGGACCCGACGAATTTCGGCCTGACCGGGCAAAAACACCAGCAGGCTGCCGCTGTCATCATTGATTGCATCGAGCACCGTTTGCACCACCCGCGGCTCGATAAACTCACCGGGCACAAACGGCCGCCCCCAACGCATAGCCACCGGGTACATCCGCCCTTCGCTGCGCAGCACCGGCGCGTCGTCCAGCAAACTGGCCAGCCGCTCGCCGTCAAGGGTGGCGGACATCAGCAGGATCTTCAGCGGCTGTTCATCGCGAAACAGCTCGCGGCCGTTGAGGCTCAAAGCCAGGGCCAGGTCGGCATCCAGACTACGCTCATGGAACTCGTCAAAGATCAGCAAGCCCACGCCTTCCAGCGCCGGGTCGTGCTGCAAGCGGCGGGTGAGGATGCCTTCGGTGACAACTTCGATGCGGGTGGCGGGCCCCACCTTGCTGTCTAACCTGATCCGGTATCCGACGGTTTCGCCGACCTTTTCCCCCAGTTCGCTGGCCAGACGCTCAGCTGCCGCACGGGCCGCGAGACGCCGGGGTTCGAGCATCAGAATCTTCTGCCCGGCGAGCCAGGGCTCGTTTAACAGGGCCAGCGGAACACGGGTGGTTTTACCGGCGCCGGGGGGTGCTTCGAGCACCGCTTCGTGGCGTTCACACAAGGCCTGGCGCAGCGCGGGTAAAACTTCATCAATCGGCAGAGAAATCATGGTGGCTCCAGAACAGAGCGACGAGTATAACGGCGAACAGTTCGGCATTAAGCACGGTCTTAATCCCGGTTTCGACTCTTCAAGCTTCTTCGAGGTCTTTTGTATGCGTATGTCTTCCCGTGTGATTGGCGGCGTGGTGGTTGCAGCCCTGCTCAGCCAATTAACTGCTTGCGGCAGTATTTTCTTCCCTGACAGACGCGGCCAGATCGACGGCAAGATCGATCCCATGATTGCCGTGCTCGATGCCGTGGGCCTGCTGTTTTATGTGATTCCGGGCCTGATCGCTTTCGGGGTCGACTTCGCCACCGGAGCGATTTATTTCCCGCCGGGTAAAACCGCGCAAATTGCTCCGGAAAAACTGCGCGAAGCCATAGGCGCAGATGGCAAAGTGGACAACAGCAAGCTCCAGGCCATTCTCGAAAGTGAACTGGGCCGCAGCTTCCCGCTGGACGACCCGCGCCTGATCCAGCACAAAGGCAGCGTGCAACAGTTGGCCATGTACGGTTTGATCCCCGCAGCCTGAAACCCGTAGATAAGGATGGCCCATGACCAGTAGCCCGGAACACGCTCGCCTGTTACGCCTGGCCACCCGCGCTTCGGTGGCGGTGGCGAGTCTTCTGATCGTGACCAAGGCCATCGCCTGGTGGCTCAGTGGCTCGATCAGCATGCTCGCCGGGTTGACCGACTCACTCCTCGATGGCGTGACCTCGTTTCTCAACCTGCTCGCCGTGCATTACGCGTTGCGCCCGGCTGACGACGATCACCGCTATGGCCACGGTAAAGCCGAATCGCTGGCGGGCATGGCCCAGGCATTGTTTATCGGGGTGAGTGCGGTGCTGATCGCTTTTCAGGCCTTCGAGCGCCTGAAAAATCCGGAGCCGTTGGGCGCGCCGTGGATCGGGATTGGCGTGATTATATTTTCCCTGGTGATGACCGTGGCCCTGCTGATCCTGCAACACCGCGTGATCAAGGCCACGGGCTCCAATGCAGTGCGGGCGGACTCGCTGCACTACCGCTCCGACCTGATGCTCAATGGCAGTATTTTAGTGGCACTGGTGCTGGCCAGCGTCGGTTTCCCGCAGCTTGATGCCTGGTTTGGTCTGGGGATTGCGGTGTACATCCTCTGGAGCGCTATCCAGATCGCCCGTGAGAGTTTTGCGGTGTTGATGGACCAGGAGTTACCGACCGACGTCAGCGATAACATGCTGAAGCTGGCCTGCAGCGTGCCCGGGGTACTGGGCGCCCACGATCTGCGCACGCGAATTTCCGGCAGTATCTGGTTTGTGCAGCTGCACCTGGAATTGCCGGGAGAGTTGAGCCTGTCAGAGGCTCACGCCATCAGTGACAGAGCGGCAGCGGCAATCGAAAAAGCCTACCCGCGGGCCGAAGTGCTGGTGCACGCCGACCCCCAGGAAGTGGTCAAGCCCAGGGCAACCCCTCAGTAGTTGACCTGGTAGCCGCGACTGCTCAGACAGTTGCCTTGCGCCTGCCGGTAGGTTTGAACCACTGCCGGTGAAGGCGCATAGGTGACCTGGGCCGGGTCAAAGCCGCTTTGTTGCACAGCCCAACGGTAACAGTCGTAGCGATCCTGGTTGATTTGCGCAGGGCTCTGGCCGTTCGCCGGGTAGGCCACCACGTCATAACCATTGCTTACCGGCTGCGGTTGCGGCTGTGTCACGGGCGGCTGAACCACGATGTAGTCCTGGGTTGCAGGCTGATACTGGTAATAGGCCCCCGCCGCCAGGAACATCAAGGTGCTGCCGATCCATAGTTCCCGCGCATAGTCGGGCAAATACCCTACGCGAATCCCGTAAGGCGGTTGCACCACGATGTAACGCGGGCCTTGTGGGCGATACCAGTAACCACCGGAAAAGAAGTAGTTCTGACCGCGATAAGGTACCTGCCAGTGCTGGCCCGGGAATCGGTCGACGATATAACCCGGCCGGTATTGCGGCCCGGCGCCCCAGCCATTGCCATGGCCGCTGGGCCGACCTGCCCAGCGTTGATCGTTGGGATGATTGTTGCCGGGGCCAAAATTGTTACCCGGCCGTGAGCCATGCCCGCCGCCTTGCCAGTTCTGATTGCCACCACGGTTCGGCGCCTGGCTCTGGTGTACGGCATCGGGCCGGGGCTGGATCGGCAGGTTGTGGCCGGGCTGGCCCGGTCGGCCGGGACCGTTGGGCTCTTGATGCGGACGGCTTTGCCACTGCCCGCCCTGGGGCTGGTTGTGCTCGGGGCGCGGCTGATTGCCCTGGGGTCGCCCCTGATAGTGTTCCGGGCGCGGCTGATTATTGCCGCCCTGTCCCTGCTGTCCCTGTTGCCCGTGTGGCTGTCCGTGTTGCTGCCCGTTACCGGGGCGGGCGTGCTGAGAACCTTCATCGCCTCGCTGTTCTTCGGCCAACACCTGGCCGCTGATACTCACGCAAAGCAAGCCAACTGTAGCCAATCGCCAGATGTGCGGTTTCATGCTGTTTCTCACGGAGGGATAGGGCGTACAGATAAGACTGGAAAACCGCGAACCGGTTCTGCGAAAGACTATCAGTTGCGCGCCTTTTTTTCGGACAATAAAAAAGGGCGACCCGTCGGTCGCCCTTTGAATTTTTCTGTCCTGGCTCAACACTCGTGATGTTGGCTCACCTCGCGCCGTCTTCTGGACAGTGCGTAGCCCGGGGGCCGGTACACCCCTGTGGGGCTGGCGGCCGCGGCTGGCCTGATTCGGCGGGCCGCAGTGGACTGTATGTCCGGGCAGTGATTCTGGTGTTAAGAATAGGCCCGCGACCGCAGCAAAGGATTGCTAATATTGCTCAATAAAACATGACTTGCGCAATTTTTAACTTACAGCGGATACTTTCACGCAATAGTTATGAGAAAGGGTGTCTTCGTGAGCAAACTCGACCGGTACGATCTGAGTATTTTGGCGGAATTACAGCGCGATGCGCGCATCTCGAACCAGGAGTTGGCCGAGCGAATCGGCCTGTCTCCCTCTCCCTGCTCGCGGCGGGTCAAGCAACTGGAGGATGACGGCTATATCGCGCGTCAGGTCGCATTGCTGGATCGAAAAAAGCTCGGGTTAAGCCTGACTGCCTACGTGCTGATCGGCATGGACCGGCACACGCCAGAGCGTTTCGAGAACTTTGAAGCGTCGATCCGCAGCCTGCCCCAGGTACTGGAATGCAGCCTGGTAACCGGGATGGACGCGGACTATCAATTGAAAGTGGTGGTGCCCGATATGGACCACTATCAAAAACTGCTGCTGGGCCACCTGACCCGCATTGATGGCGTGACCAGCGTGCGCTCGAGCTTTGTGCTCAATCAAGTGCTCAACAGCACTGAGTTGCCGTTGACCCACCTGCGCACCTGAAAGCCTGCGGGAGCTGGCATGCCGGCTCCCGGAGCAGATCAAGTGTCTGCACCTGGATCAATATCCGCTGCAATGCCCTGGCGTATACTGTTCCCGGTTTTTATCCCCGATGACGCTGGAGAACACTGATGGACCCTGCCCTGCTTGAAGAGTGGATGATGACGATTCTGGTCAGCATCCTGATCATTTTCATGGCCTTTATCGTCTGGGATCTGGCGAAGAAATCCAAAGCCGGGCGCTTCGGCTCATTTATCCTGTTTTTCGTGCTGGGCCTGGGCGTTGCTGCGTTCATCATCAAGAGCGTGGTTATCGGTTTGATCGAGTCGGGCGCGCTATAGCCGCGCCGGCACTTCCTTGTATTGCCCCTGGTCCAGCCCTTCAATCGTCCAGTCACCAATGCGCACGCGCACCAGGCGCAAGGTCGGCAAACCCACTGCCGCCGTCATGCGCCGCACCTGACGATTGCGACCCTCGCGAATCACCAGCTCCAGCCATGAAGTCGGCACGCTTTTGCGAAACCGCACGGGCGGGTTGCGCGGCCATAGCTGCGGTTCCTCAAGGGCCCGTGCTTCGGCGGGCAAGGTCTTGCCGTCATTGAGTTGCACGCCGTCACGCAGCTGTTGCAGCTGTTCGGGCGTGGCCTCGCCCTCCACTTGCACCCAGTAGGTTTTCGGCAGTTTGTGTTTGGGGTCGGCAATTCGCGCCTGCAACTGGCCGTCGTTGGTCAGCAGCAGCAAGCCTTCACTGTCCCGGTCCAGTCGCCCTGCCGGGTAAATGCCGGGAATGGGGATAAAGTCCTTGAGCGTCGCCCGCCCGCCTTCATCACTGAACTGGGTGAGCACGTCGAACGGCTTGTTGAACAGATACAGCTTGGGATCAGCCGGCGGCGCTTTGGCCACACGACGACTGGCAGCTTGAGGGGCACAACCTTTTTGTGCCGGGCGGCGTGGGGCGGGGCGAACAGGACGGGACATGGCAAACAGGACATCTGGCGATCAGGGCAGACAATGCTAGGGGCTGTTGGCGCTTCAGTGCAACAGCCCTGGCCCCTGATCGCTAAATGACCCGCCGCCACTAGCGGAACGGTGGCTCGTCGAAGCTGCGCAGTTTGCGCGAGTGCAGCGAGTTGAGCTGGCAGCGCATCAAGTCCACGGCAGCGATACCGATTTTCAAGTGCTGGCTCACAGCCCGTTCATAGAACGCATTGGCCGAGCCCGGCAACTTGATTTCACTGTGCAGCGGCTTGTCCGAGACGCAGAGCAAGGTGCCGTAAGGCACGCGCAAACGATAACCCTGGGCGGCAATGGTGCCGCTTTCCATGTCCACCGCCACGGCCCGGGACAGGTTGATCAGCGGACGCTCCTGGGCCCAGCGCAGTTCCCAGTTACGGTCGTCGTAGGTCAGGACAGTCCCGGTACGCAGACGTTTTTTCAGTTCATCGCCGCGCTCGCCAGTGACCTGGGCCGCAGCTTCCTGCAGCGCCAGCTGTACTTCCGCCAGGGCCGGAATCGGAATATTGGGCGGTACCACCCGGTCAAGGATTCCGTCGCGGCGCATATAGGCGTGTGCCAGCACGTAGTCACCTATGGTTTGCGACTGACGCAGACCGCCACAGTGACCAATCATCAGCCAGCAATGCGGTCGCAGTACCGCAAGGTGATCGGTGATGTTTTTCGCGTTGGACGGGCCCACGCCGATATTGACCAGGGTCACGCCATGGCCGTCATTGGCCTGCAGGTGGTATGCCGGCATTTGATAGCGATGCCAGACCACGCCTGCCGCAATGGCCTGGGCTTCGCCGTAGTCCATGGATTTTTCGATGATCACGTTGCCCGGCATCACCATGCGCACAAACCGCGGGTCGTCGCGCAGTTGCTCAAGGCCATGCAGGATGAACTGGTCAACGTAGCGATGGTAGTTGGTCAGCAGGATCCACGGCTGGACGTGGCGCCAGTCACTGCCGGTGTAGTGCACCAGGCGACGCAGCGAGAAGTCGACTCGGGCGGCGTCAAACAGGGCCAGCGGCAGCGGATCGGTGTTTTCCCAGTCGTACAGGCCGTCGGCAATCGCATCGGTCGCGGCAGACAGGTCGGTACTGGGGAATACCCGCGCCAGTGCGGCGGCAGTCACCCCGGAACCGGCGAGTTCATCGCCCTGTTCGACCACATACGGGTAAGGAATATTTTGCTGGCTGACCCCGACTTCGACTTCGACCGTGAAGTCGCGCATCAAGGGCACCAGTTGCTCGAGCAAGTAGTTTCGGAACGCCCCGGGATGGGTCACGGTGATGCTGTAAGTGCCTGGCAGTTGAACCTTGGCGTATGCCCGGGTAATGGTCGGGATTTCGCCATGAATGGTGTTGGTCAGGCGCAGCTCCGGGTAGCGGAACAGGGCACGTTCTTCGGCGCTGGGTTCGACTCGATCCTTGAGGTAACGCTTGAGTGCCTGGCTCAACGCAACGGTTGCGCGTTCGTGCAGGGCCGCTAGCCGGTCTACGGCCTCTTCAGCGGTTGAAACGACAATAAAAGCTTCGGTCACAATAAGCATCCTGTCTTCTGAACTGGCAGGCCTTTATCTTGCCTGCATCGCAGATCAAAGCACAGGGCCTTGTCGTCGCGGGTGCAGGCTGCGCTAAGGGCCACTACGCAGCCCATCGCAGCCTGCGGCAACTACTACCAGATTGGTGCGCGTCACAGCTGCGCAGTTGAGCGGGCGACAATCGCGGCGACGTTCAGGCCCCGGGGCATAGTTCCGTAGGCCCGGCCGCTGCCTTGCAGGCGACTGGCGATAAATGCGTCGCTGACGTCACTGTCACCCGCCTCCAGCAGTAATTTGGCCTGCAGGCCCAGGGCGATATCTTCTGTCAGTTGCCGCGCCCGGTATTGAATGTCATCGGTGTCCGTGAAGGCTTTTTTCAACTGCCCGATGTGCTGCGCCAGATGCACGCTGCCATGCCCGTCCCCCAGTTCGGCAAACAGCGCATCCAGCACCCCCGGCTCTTTGGACAGGGCCCGCAGCACGTCCAGACACTGCACGTTGCCCGATCCCTCCCAGGTTGAGTTGACCGGTGCCTCGCGATACAGACGCGGCAGGATGCTGTCTTCGACATACCCCGCACCGCCCATACATTCGGCGGCCTCGTTGATCATGGCCGGGGCCCGCTTGCAGATCCAGTATTTGCCCACCGCCGTTACCAAACGCGAGAATCTGGCTTCTTGCCCATCATCCAGGTGATCCAGCGCGCGGCCCATGCGCAGGCTCAAGGCCAGGGCGGCCTCGCTTTCCAGGGCCAGGTCCGCAAGGACGTTTTGCATCAAGGGTTGTTCGGCCAGCACCCGGCCACCCACCAGCCGGTGGGCACAGTGATGGCTGGCCTGGGTCAGCGCCTGACGCATCAAGGCACTGGAGCCCACCATGCAGTCGAAGCGGGTCATGGCAACCATTTCAATAATCGTCGGTACGCCGCGCCCTTCCTCGCCAACCATCCACGCCAGCGCGCCGCGAAACTCGACTTCGCTGGAGGCATTGGAGCTATTGCCCAGCTTGTTTTTCAGACGCTGGATATAGAACTCGTTGCGGCTGCCGTCCGGGCGATGGCGCGGCAACAAGAAACAGCTCAGGCCCTTGTCGGTTTGCGCCAGGGTCAAGAAACCATCACACATTGGCGCCGAGCAAAACCATTTGTGCCCCAGCAGTTCATAAGCCTCCCCCGGCCCGGCCGCGCCCACGGGGTAGGCGCGAGTGGTGTTGGCGCGAACGTCGGTCCCGCCCTGCTTCTCGGTCATGGCCATACCGATGGTCACACCGGCTTTGTGGCTGATATCGACATTGCGCGGGTCGTAATGGGTCGCGAGAATTTTCGGCAACCAGATTTGCGCAATGTCCGGCTGCAGGCGCAAGGCCGGAACGCTGGCAAAGGTCATGGTCAGAGGGCAGCCGCTGCCGGCTTCGGCCTGGCTGTGCAGGTAGGTCATGCAGGCCCGTGCCACATGGGCGCCGGGCTGTGGGTCGGTCCAGGGCAACGATGGCAAACCGTGCTCGATCGCGGTTCGCATCAACTCGTGATAGGCAGGGTGAAACTCCACCAGATCAATGCGATGGCCAAAACGGTCATGGCTGACAAATACCGGTTTGTTTTCATTGGCCAGAAAACCCGCGGCCATCAAGGGGCCACCTGCCAGTGCGCCGTAGTCATCGATCCGCGATTGCGCCCAGCCCGCACCGAAGTGCCGGCCCCAGTGCTGGAGCGGCAGGTCGATGCGGTACAGGTTGACGCCGTCCAGAGAGGGCGGCTGATTGGTGACCTGGTGAGTTTCGGCGTACTGATGCAGGTTCATGGTGCGGGCTCCAAGAATCAATCTGGTGGACCCAGTGAAGCACGCATGACCATCATCACAAGGGGTATAAGCGTCTAAAGTCCGGCGCTTTTGCCCTCAGGCCCCTGCAGCAACCACTCTGACATCAGGTGCTGTACGTCTTCATAACGCACGGGCTTGATCAGGTAGTCAGTGATGCCATCGACCTGCTGCAGCGCTTGCCGGGCCTCGGTTTCAGATTCAAACAGCGCCAGTACCGGCAGCTTCGCACAGGCCGCCAGGGTCAGCAGCTGGCCGCCCATCGACGTCCCCGAGACCAGGTTCAACGGGCATCCCAGCACCACGACATCTACCCGTTCGCGACGCAGAACATCGATTGCCTCCCCGCCACTGTCGACACTCAGCACCCGATAACCCAGCTTGAGCAGCATGCCGCGCAGTACTACCTGGCCGGGGCTGCTGTCCTCCACCAGCAAGACCACACACTCGTTCGGGGTTCGGCTCAGGCCCTCAGCCTGCTGCGTGCTCTCAAGCGGCGATTCAAGCTCCAGCAACAGCTGGAACTGCGAACCTTGGCCCGGCTGCGAGTGATGGGTCAGGCGCCCGCCCAGCAGTTCCACCAAACGCCGACAGATCGCCAGACCGATACCCAGACCACCGTAGCTGCGGGTCATGGAGCCATCGACCTGGAAGAAGTTCTGGTACAGCTCGGCCTCTTCAATGTGGACAAAGCCGATTCCGCTGTCGATCACATTCAAGGCCAGCGCCCAGCGTCCCGGCCCTGCGGTTTTGCCGGTGACCCGTAGAATCACCCCGCCGACGCGAGTGAACTTGATGGCGTTATCCAGCAAGCACTCCAGACACTGACGAATCTTGTCGACATCGCCGACCCATTGATCGGGCAGGTTGCGCGCTATCTCATAGGAAAATTGCAGCCCCTTGTTGCGTGCAGTCGGCCCGTACTGATCGCTCAGGCTCTGCACCAGCTCGCTCAAAGCAAAGGACTGCGCGCGCATGCCAAGCCGGCCGGCCTGCAGCTCTGTGAGGGCCAGGATGCCATTGACCATATGCATCATTTCTCGCGCCGAGCCCTCGGCAGTCTGGGTGTAGAGTTCAAGCTCAGGGCCCATGTCCAGGGTTTTGATCAACTCCAGAGAGCCGATCACACCGTTCATTGGCGTGCGCAATTCATGGGTGACGGTTGCCAGAAACTCATCTTTAAGCTGGTTGGTGTGGGCCAGTTGCTGGTTCATTGCGGCCAGTTTCTGCCCGGACTCTTGCAACGTCCGCGCCTGCAAGTCACGCATGGCATTGATCCGGTCCGCGAGCGCCAGCGACAACAGGCCGACCTCGATGGCCGAGCCGATCTGGCTGGCATACATGGTCAGGAATACATTGGGCAGATAGCCCAGCACCATCAGGGTATTGACCAGACCGCCGAGCAAAAAGGCCGACCAGGCGATCACAAAGTAGCGCGCCACCCGCAAGCCGCGCACCCAGGCCACGACGCCGGAGGTAAAGATCGTGACGATGAATGCCAGGGCCAGGCCGGTTGCCAGGCGCAACGACACGGCATAGCTGGTGGTCAGGGCCAGCACCATGACCAGCACGCCCACGGCCATCAGCAACATCAGGGCACGGTCCAGCCAGCGGCTGTGGGAGGCGGTGTGTAAAAAGGTGCGGGCGAACTGGCAACCGAAAAATGCCGCCGAGCCAATCAAAAATGGCGTGGCGGCATTGGCCCACCACGGATTGTTCGGCCAGAAGTACTGCACCGCCGCGCCGTTGACGGACAGTTGGTACAAACCGAACGAGGCGATATAGAAAATGTAATAGAGGTAGCTGGTGTCCCGCACACTGAGGTAGATAAACAGGTTGTAGACCAGCATCCCCAGCAATACGCCGTAAATCAGGCCCAGGATATAAATCCGTACCGGCTGCTGTTCGAGGTATGCCTGCGCCGACCACAGCGTCAGCGGCGCCTGGACCGAGCCCTGGCTGGCCAGACGCAAATACACGGTCTGGCTTTGCCCCGGGCTGAAGTTGAGCTCAAAGAGGTAATTGTTTTCTTTTATCTGGCGGCTGTCGAAAGGCAGTGCATCGCCGGTGCGCTCGGCCAGGCGATAGTTGCCTGAAGCGTCGGCCAGATACAGATCAATGTGATCCATTGGCGGGTAGGCCAGTTCCAGCAGCCAGGTGCGATGGATGTTCGGGTTCTGCGGCAGGTAGCTCAAGTCCACCTTGAGCCAGAAAGCCGAGTGCGAGTAGCCCGCATTCAACGAGTCTTTCTCATGGTTGCGGAACAGACCGTCCCGGGCGATAACATCTGCCAGCGTCGCCTGACCGTCAACGTCTTCGAATACTTGCATTACCCGGCCCAAGGGCAGGCTCTGGGTGGTTTCATCGAAGTCCACTGCGCTGACCAGCATCGGTAGCCAGCCCAATAACATCACGAACAAATAGCGCATACAGCCCCAGCGGTAGCCCCCGGTGACGTGCGCAAGCTCCTGTTCCCTTGGAGAGCACGTCGACCCGACGACCTGTTATTAATTTGACGTCACTCTAGCATAGCCATTAGTGGCAGATGCACATCACCGTTAAATTATGAGAGAAGGCTCTATTACGGCCATTACAGAGGACATGGCGCGATTTATCCGGATGTTTTTACCAGCAAATGAAATCTGCTGGCTGCCAGATGACCGACGCGGAGCAAGCCGCCCCAAAAAAGCGTTTGGTGGTAAGCTCGCGCACCATGAATATCTACAGTTCTCGCCCCGTTGTCCTCTGTCTCTCCGGCCATGACCCCAGTGGGGGTGCCGGCTTGCAGGCAGATATCGAAGCCCTGCTGGTTCAAGGTTGTCATGCCGCTCCCGTGGTCACCGCCCTGACTGTGCAGAATACCGTCAATGTCAGCGATTTCCGCGTGCTGGATCGCGAGTGGGTACTGGCCCAGGCCAATGCCGTGCTCAGTGACTCCACGGTTGCGGCCGTCAAGCTGGGCATGCTCGGCTCACTGGAAATGGTCGACACCGTGGTCGAACTGCTTCAGGCCCACCCGCACTTGCCGATGGTCTGTGACCCGGTGCTGCGGGCCGGCGGTGGCGGACGACTGGGCAAGGACGAAGTGGGCTATGCCATGCGCGAGCGTCTGCTGCCATTGGCCACCATCGCCACGCCGAACCTCCCCGAAGCCCGCATCCTCGCCGAACTGCCCGACGGCAGCGCCGATGAATGCGCCGAAAAGCTGCTGCCCTTTTGCCAGCACCTGCTCATCACCGGCGGACACGGCGATGAACACGAAGTCCATAACCGCCTCTACAGCCGCGACGGCAGCCGTCACACCTTTACCTGCCATCGCTTACCTGGCAGCTATCACGGCTCGGGCTGCACCCTGGCCAGCACCCTGGCCGGGCGCCTGGCCATCGGCGAAAATCTGGTCAGCGCAGTAGAAACCGCACTCAATTACACGTGGCGCACGTTGCGTGATGCCGAGCAGCTGGGGCAGGGACAGTTTGTCCCGCGTCGCTTGCCGCTGGACTTCTGTTCGTAACCATGAGGCTCGACCTATGACCCTGCGCGGCCTGTATGCAATCACTGACAGCCAGCTGCTGGCTGGCAAGCTGCTGCCTTTTGTCGAGGCGGCCCTCGATGGCGGGCTGACGCTGTTGCAATATCGCGACAAAAGCAGCGACGACGCCCGCCGTCTTCGCGAAGCCGAGGCCTTGCGCACTTTGTGTGAGCGCTACAAGGCGCACCTGGTCATCAATGATGATGCCGAGCTGGCGGCGCGCCTTGGCGTCGGCGTGCACCTCGGACAGACCGATGGCCCGCTGACACCCGCCCGTGCCCTGCTGGGCCGACAGGCGATCATTGGCGCCACTTGCCACAGTCAGGTTGAACTGGCCGAGCAGGCCGCCGGGGAAGGCGCGAGTTATGTCGCCTTCGGCCGCTTCTTCAATTCCAGCACCAAACCCGGGGCTCCCACCGCGACCCTGGACGTGCTTGATCAGGCACGCTCGCGACTGGCCCTGCCGATTTGTGTGATTGGCGGCATCACCCTGGATAACGCAGCGCCACTGGTGGAACACGGCGCCGATTTGCTGGCAGTGGTACACGGCCTGTTTGGTGCTGACAGCACCCGGGAAGTGACCCGCCGCGCTCGCGCCTTCAACACTTTGCTACGCATTTAAATACCGAATCCTGATTCAGAGAGAGCCCATCATGTCTCGTTCCGAAACCCTGTTTGCCAACGCCCAAAAACACATTCCGGGCGGCGTTAACTCGCCTGTCCGTGCATTCAAAAGCGTGGGCGGCACCCCGTTGTTCTTCAAGCACGCCGAAGGCGCCTACGTCACCGACGAAGACAACAAGCGCTACGTGGATTACGTCGGCTCGTGGGGCCCGATGATTCTGGGCCACAGCCACCCGGACGTGCTGGATGCGGTACGGGCGCAACTGGAGCACGGTTTGTCCTACGGCGCTCCGACGGCCATGGAAACCGAAATGGCCGATCTGGTGTGCTCGATTGTGCCGTCGATGGAAATGGTGCGCATGGTCAGCTCCGGCACCGAAGCCACCATGAGCGCCATTCGTCTGGCCCGTGGCTTTACCGGTCGCGACAACATTCTCAAGTTTGAAGGCTGCTATCACGGGCACTCGGACAGCTTGCTGGTCAAGGCCGGCTCCGGCGCACTGACCCAAGGCGTACCGAGTTCGGCCGGGGTTCCTGCAGACTTCGCTAAACACACCCTGACCACTGCCTTCAACGATATCGACGCGGTTGAACAGCTGCTGAGCGAAGTCGGCGACACCGTGGCCTGCATCATTGTCGAGCCGGTGGCCGGCAACATGAACTGCGTGCCACCTGCTCCGGGCTTCCTGCAAGGTTTGCGCAGCCTGTGTGACAAACACGGCGTGGTATTGATTTTTGACGAAGTGATGACCGGTTTCCGCGTCGCCCTGGGCGGTGCCCAAGCCCATTACGGCGTAACCCCGGACCTGAGCACCTTTGGCAAAATCATTGGTGGCGGCATGCCAGTAGGCTGCTTCGGCGGCAAACGCGAAATCATGCAGCACATCGCGCCACTGGGCCCGGTGTACCAGGCCGGTACCCTGTCCGGAAACCCGCTGGCCATGGCTGCGGGCCTGACCACGCTGCGCCTGATCAGCCGTCCGGGCTTCCACGCCGAGCTGAGCGACTACACCACCCGCCTGCTCGACGGCTTGCAGCAACGTGCCGATGCCGCCGGCATTCCATTTGTTACAACCCAGGCCGGAGGCATGTTTGGCCTGTACTTCAGCAGCGCCGATGACATCGTCACCTTCGAAGACGTCATGGCCAGCGATGCCGACCTGTTCAAACGCTTCTTCCACCTGATGCTCGAAGGTGGCGTGTACCTGGCGCCCAGTGCCTTTGAAGCAGGTTTCACCTCGATCGCCCATGGCGATGCCGAGTTGCAACTGACACTGGATGCTGCGGAACGCGCATTTGCCGCGCTGAAGTAACCCGCAAAACCGGCAGGGTTTAGCCCCTTGCCGGTTTTTTATCCCGGTTATGGCTCATTCGTTTATGCCGCCTGTCCAAAATCGTCTTAAATCAATGGATATCGCGCTCAGGCAGCAGAAAAACGAGTAAAGACTTTGTAAGGTTGCCTCCGCTTATTTCATAATGCGCGCCTATACATCCCATGGCCGGGCTTGCCCGCCTTTCAGAGGTACGTCGATTCCCATGAACCGCACCGGCCGCGCCCTTGCTCTGGGCTGCCTGTTGCTCCTACAGCCGCTGCTTGTCCAGGCAGGCGGTAACTCGTTGTTGATCCCAGCAATGGGTCGCTGCACCCTGAATACTCAACCAGAAGACCTGGCTGAGGCATTGGCTGCATGCGAAGCTGCGGCAAAAGACGGGGATGCAGAAGCCGAATACGAGTTAGGCGAGTTCTATTACGACGGTAAAAACACCCCGCGCGACCTCAACAAGGCTCTGAGCTACTTCGAGCAAGCGTCGCTGCAAGGCCACGCCATGGCCCAGTTCCAGCTCGGCACCATGTTCTACAAGGGCGAAGGCGTACCGGCCAATAACATTCAGGCGTATATCGTGCTGAAAATGGCGGCCGTCAATGGCGCCGAAGATGCACTGGACACTGCCGACCTGGTGGCGGAGCAAATGCCCCGCGACCAACTCGAAACCGCGACCCAGGTGCTGGGACAGATTTTCCGCAAGTACTTGCTGGAACTGCAATCGGCCGACGGACGCTCGCCGTTCTCACCGCTACCCTGACCTGCCCGCAACACTCCAGGGCCGGCACAGGTTCCTGAGCCCTACTTCTCCGGCATCGGAAACGGAAACGGCATCACGTTGCTCATGCCACGTGCTTCGCTGATCTTTGGCGTACCCAGGCGCTCAACCTCGTCGATGCGCACAATCGAGTGCATTGGCACAAAGCTGCGCACAACACCTTCAAACTGAGCCTTGAGCTTTTCTTCGCTCGGATCGACGACCATTTGCGTACGCTCCCCGAAGACGAATTCCTCTACTTCCAGGAAACCCCACAGATCACTTTGATAGATCTGCTTGGCGTACATTTCGAACACCTGGCCCTGGTTGAGGAAAATCACCTTGTAGATTGGAGCTTCACGTTTGGTCATGGTGGGCGGGTAAACATCTAAGGATAAAAAAGAGGGCGCAAACTATAGCATAGCCACCCTAGGAAGCAGCGGCCATGCCCCCTATAATGTGCGGTTCTTTGAATCACTTGATGAACACCCATGGCCAAGAAGCTTTACATCGAAACCCACGGTTGCCAGATGAATGAGTACGACAGCTCGCGCATGGTCGACCTGCTGGGTGAACATCAGGCCCTGGAAGTCACAGCGCGCGCTGAAGACGCTGATGTCATCCTGCTTAACACCTGCTCGATCCGGGAACGGGCCCAGGACCGCGTGTATTCGCAGCTGGGCCGCTGGCGCGAGTTGAAACTGGCCAATCCCGACATGGTGATTGCCGTGGGCGGTTGTGTCGCCAGCCAGGAAGGCGCGGCGATCCGTGATCGCGCGCCCTATGTCGACGTGGTTTTCGGCCCGCAGACCTTGCACCGCCTGCCTGAAATGATCGACGCCGCACGCCTCACCAAGCTGCCGCAGGTCGATGTTTCGTTCCCGGAAATAGAAAAGTTTGACCACTTGCCGGAGCCCCGCATCGACGGCCCGAGCGCCTACGTCTCGGTGATGGAAGGCTGCAGCAAGTACTGCACGTTCTGTGTGGTGCCCTACACCCGCGGCGAAGAAGTCAGCCGCCCGTTCGACGACGTGCTGGCCGAAGTCCTGCACCTGGCTGAAAACGGCGTACGTGAAGTGACCCTGCTGGGTCAGAACGTTAATGGCTATCGCGGCCTGACCGAAGGCGGCCGCCTGGCGGACCTTGCCGAACTGATTCGCGTAGTGGCGGCGATCGACGGCATCGAGCGCATTCGTTACACCACCTCGCACCCGCTGGAGTTCTCCGACAGCCTGATCCAGGCCCACGCCGAGGTGCCGGAACTGGTGAAACACCTGCACTTGCCGGTGCAGTCGGGATCGGACCGCATTCTCTCTGCGATGAAGCGCAACCATACGGCGCTGGAGTACAAGTCCAAGCTGCGCAAGTTACGCGCTGCGGTACCGGGCATCTGCATCAGCTCTGACTTTATTGTCGGCTTCCCCGGCGAAACCGAAAAAGATTTCGAACAGACCATGAAGCTGATCGAAGACGTCGGCTTTGACTTCTCTTACTCCTTTGTCTATAGCCAGCGCCCCGGCACTCCGGCGGCTGACCTGGCTGACGAGACGCCGGAGGAGCGTAAAAAAGAGCGTCTGAACGCGCTGCAGCATCGCCTGAATCAGCAGGGTTTCGAGATCAGCCGACAGATGGTGGGTTCAACCCAGCGGATCCTGGTCACCGACTACTCGAAGAAAGACCCCGGTGAACTGCAAGGCCGAACCGAGAACAACCGTATCGTCAACTTCCGCTGCGACAACCCGCAACTGATCGGGCAATTTGCCGACGTACACATCGATGCCGCCCAGCCGCACTCGCTGCGGGGCTCGCTGCTGAATTAAGCAACCCTTCCATATTGCAGGAGCGAGCTGCCGGCTTTCAAAAGCTCGCAAGCAAGCTCGCTCCTGCAGTGAAGGTCAAACATTTAGCGAAGTCCTTTCGTACGAGGTCTGCTAGCGTTATCCTTCAACTCATCTCAATTGCCTAAGGGCGGCTAAATACGACCTTGAACGCACCCATCGAACCACATCGTTTTCTCCTTGAGCCTTTTGAGGCTCGCCGCTTCGCCAATCTGTGCGGACAATTCGACGAGCATTTGCGCTTGATCGAACAACGTCTCACGATCGAAATCCGCAATCGCGGCAATCAATTCGAATTGATCGGCGACCCCAAACTGACCTCCTCCGCAGAAAACCTGCTGCGCCGCCTGTACCGCGAAACCAAGGCTTCCGAGCTTTCGCCGGACATGGTGCATCTGTTCCTGCAAGAATCAGCAGTAGAAGACCTGGACAGCAACCCGGTGGCTGAAGCCAGCATCGCTTTGCGCACCAAAAAGGGCATGATTCGCCCTCGCGGCATCAACCAGCAGCGCTACGTCAAAGAAATCCTGGGTAACGACATCAACTTCGGCATTGGCCCGGCCGGTACCGGCAAGACCTACCTGGCCGTGGCCTGTGCCGTGGATGCTCTGGAGCGCGAGCAAATCCGCCGCATCCTGCTGGTGCGCCCGGCGGTCGAAGCGGGCGAAAAGCTCGGCTTCCTGCCCGGGGACCTGTCGCAAAAAATCGACCCGTATCTGCGCCCGCTGTATGACGCGCTGTACGAGATGCTGGGCTTTGAATATGTGGCCAAGCTGATCGAACGCCAGGTCATTGAAGTGGCGCCCCTGGCCTATATGCGCGGTCGCACGCTGAACAACAGCTTCATCATTCTCGACGAAAGCCAGAACACCACCGTCGAGCAAATGAAAATGTTCCTGACCCGTATCGGCTTCGGCTCTACCGCCGTGATCACCGGTGACATTACCCAGATTGACCTGCCAAAAGGCACCAAGTCCGGGCTCAACCATGTCATCGAAGTGCTCAAGGATGTACCGGGCATCAGTTTCACCCACTTCCAGTCCAAAGATGTCGTGCGCCATCCTCTGGTGCAGCGCATCGTAGAAGCCTACGGGCGCTATGAACAGGAAGCTGCAGACAAGCTGGCCGCACTGCCCGCTGCAAAGGATTACCGCCGCGATGCTTGAGCTTGACCTGCAACGGGCCACTGATGCGCCTGCCCCCGACGAAGCCCGGTTCCGCCAATGGTGCGAACTGGCTTTGCGCCAACGTACTGCCGACTCGGAAATGACCATTCGCCTGGTCGACGAAGCCGAAGGCCGTGAACTCAATCGCACCTGGCGCCAGAAAGACTACGCAACCAACGTTCTGTCCTTCCCGGCCGACGTGCCAGACGAATTCCTGGATATTCCGTTACTCGGTGATCTGGTGATTTGTGTTGCGGTGGTTGAGCGCGAAGCGGCAGAGCAAGGCAAGGCGCTGGACGCCCACTGGGCTCACCTGGTGATTCACGGCTGCTTGCATCTTCTGGGTTACGACCATATAGAAGATGAAGAAGCCGAAGAGATGGAAGCGCTGGAACGAACGTTGCTTGCAGAGCTGGGTCACCCTGACCCCTATGCAGACGACGAAGCTGATTAACACCCACTAAAACTACCAAGGGATACGAGTAAATCGCTATGAGCGAAGACCGATCGAGCAACGGGCAAAAGTCATGGTTAGGTAAACTGACCCAGGCCTTTGCCCATGAGCCGAAAAACCGCCAGGAGCTGCTTGAGCTGCTGCGCGAAGCACACCAGAACAAACTGCTGGACAGTGAAGCACTGGCCATCGTCGAAGGCGCCATCCAGGTGGCTGACCTGCAGGTACGGGACATCATGGTTCCGCGCTCGCAGATGATCAGCATCAAGGCGACCCAGACACCCCGCGAGTTTCTCCCGGCGATCATCGATGCGGCGCACTCGCGCTACCCGGTGATCGGCGAAAGTCACGACGACGTCCTGGGCGTCCTCCTGGCCAAAGACCTGCTGCCGCTGATCCTTCAAGAGAACGGCGACAAGTACAACATCAAGGATTTGCTGCGTCCGGCGACCTTTGTCCCTGAGTCCAAGCGCCTTAACGTACTGTTGCGCGAGTTCCGCGCCAACCATAACCACATGGCCATCGTGATTGACGAATACGGCGGTGTGGCCGGTCTGGTGACGATTGAAGACGTGCTGGAGCAAATCGTCGGCGATATCGAAGACGAGCACGATGTTGAAGAAGACAGCTATATCAAACCGCTGCCCAGCGGCGACTTCCTGATCAAGGCCCTGACCCCCATCGAGAACTTCAACGAGTTCTTCGACAGCGAATTCTCCGACGATGAATTCGACACCGTGGGCGGCCTGGTCATGAGTGCATTCGGGCACTTGCCAAAACGCAACGAAATCACTGAAATAGGTCCTTACCGCTTCCGCATCCTGAATGCTGACAGCCGCCGGATTCATTTGATTCGTCTGACGCCTATTGCCCGCTAAACCCAAACCCTAAGGATTGAAATGCGCTGGATAACACCCCCCGGCTGGCCCGGTAACTTGCTGGCCGTGGTGGCCGGCGCACTGACAACCCTGGCGTTGGCCCCCTTCGATATCTGGCCACTGGCACTGGTAGCCCTGGCCTTGTTCTATCTCGGTCTGCGCGACCTGTCGCCAAAACAGGCGCTGGGCCGTGGCTGGTGTTATGGCTTTGGCCTCTTCGGCGCCGGCACCAGCTGGATTTACTACAGCATTCACCACTTTGGTGGCGCATCCGTGCTGCTGGCGGGACTGTTGATGCTGGCCTTTACGGCGGCAATTGCCTGGTTCTTCGCCCTGCCAGCCTGGATCTGGGCACGCTGGATCCGGCGCAATGAAGCTCCACTGGCGGACACGCTGGCGTTTGCGGCGCTGTGGGTGGTCCAGGAAGCCTTTCGCGGCTGGTTCCTCACCGGTTTCCCCTGGCTCTATTCGGGTTACAGCCAACTTGACGGACCTCTGGCCGGGCTTGCCCCGCTGGGAGGCATGTGGCTGATTTCCTTCACTCTGGCACTGACCGCAGCCTTGTTGTGCAACTTGCCACGCCTGATCAAGGCCAAAAACAAAGCCTTTGTGGTTGCCGGGGCCGCGCTGCTGATCGGTCCGTGGGGCATCGGCATGGCGCTCAAGCATCACGCCTGGACCAGCCCCTCGGGTGACCCGCTGAGTGTTGCGGCGATTCAGGGCAACATCGAACAAAGCATGAAATGGGACCCGGCACAGCTTGATGCACAGCTGGCGCTGTACCGCGACATGACATTCAGCTCTAAACGGGCCGACCTGATTATCTGGCCAGAAACAGCGGTCCCGGTGCTCAAGGAGAACGCCGAAGGCTTCCTGAGCATGATGAGCCGCTTTGCTGCCGAGCGGAATTCAGCGCTGATTACCGGCGTGCCGATTCGCCAGGAAGTGCGCCATGAATCGCGCTATTTCAATGGTATCACCGCCGTTGGCGAGGGGGATGGCAGCTATCTGAAGCAGAAGCTGGTGCCGTTTGGCGAATACGTTCCGCTTCAGGACGTGCTGCGCGGGGTCATTGCGTTCTTTGATCTGCCGATGTCCGACTTTGCTCGCGGGCCGGCCGACCAGGCCATGCTGCAAGCCAAGGGCTATCAGATCGCGCCGCTGATTTGCTATGAAGTGGTGTACCCGGAATTCGTGGCCGGCCTTGCCGCCCAGAGCGATATTTTGTTGACCATCAGCAACGACACCTGGTTCGGCACCTCGATTGGTCCGCTACAACATCTGCAGATGGCGCAAATGCGCGCGCTTGAGGCCGGGCGCTGGATGATTCGGGCAACCAACAATGGTGTCACTGCACTGATTGACCCGAACGGGCAAATCACCACACAAATTCCGCAATTCGAGCGCGGCATCATGTACGGCGAAGTGGTGCCGATGCACAACCTCACGCCTTATCTGCAATGGCGCTCATGGCCACTGATCATTTTGTGCTGCCTGCTGTTAGGCTGGGCACTGATCACCAGCCGGATTGCCAAGACGGTGTGATGCGCAAGCACAGCTAAAAGGAATATTGTGGGAGCCGGCTTGTCAGCGATGGAGTCGCCACAGCCGGCAGGATAAATCGAACTTCCTGCACGCTGCCAAGCCAGCTCCCGCAAAAAAGCACTGTGCAGTCAGCGATACAACCAGGGGTAGGCAATCTGCCCCACCGCTTCATTAAGCAACAGCCCGGACTGCCAGAACGATTTGTACTCTGGCATCCAGCCACCCAGCGGTCTCTCGCTATCAGCGCTGAGGAAACCGACCGGGGCCGGCACTACCTCAAACCCTGCCTGTTGAAAACTCCACACCGAACGCGGCATATGCCAGGCCTGGGTGACCACCACTACCCGCCTGATGCCTTGCGCCAGAAGGATGTCGGCCGTCATCTGTGCGTTTTCCCACGTGGTCCGGCTTTGCTCTTCCTTCCAGCGTACTTGCACCCCGAAATCATCGCGCAACGAGTCCGCCATCATCTGTGCCTCACTGGGCGGTGTGCCGTAATGCAGGCCACCCGTGGTCAATACCGGCAAACCCGAAGCCTTGGCCAGCCGGGCGGCATAACGCTGGCGCTCCAGGCCCATTGCCGTGGGCTGGTCGCTGCCCCATGCAGGGTCACCCCGCTCGCGTCCGGAGCCGAGCACCACAATGGCATCCGCACGCCCGGCCAGGGTCGACCATTCGCTGGGGGCCAATGCCGGCTCACGCTCGATCGCGCGGGCGCCCCATTGCACGACCACCGGCAAACTCATCAGCCACAAACCGCCTACCCCCAATGCAAACAGCACGGCGGCCAGCCGCGGACGGGTGCTACGTAGCCACCAGGCGAGCACCAGCAACAGCAAGAGAATTCCGGGGGGTAAAAGAAGTTGTTTAACGAAATATCGAATAGGCATCGGGCATCTCCACAGATGCCCGAAGCCTAAGGGGGTTAAAGCGACGCATCAACAGGGCAGGTCAAAAACTCAAACACCTGTTACGTCATACCGAGGGTACCTGTGTCGTGACACAGTTTGCATCATGGGCCGGCCGAAACGCCGAGTGCCCCTATACTCCCTGTACCCTGTCCTTCAGCCAGATGACCTTGGCCTTGGGGCGGGTATCCCGTTCGTTCATGCTGCCTTGCGAGCGTCCATCAGCCTCACGCCCGATCCGGTTCAAATAGACGTTGATCAACTCCAACTCGGCACGACTCAAACCACGCAGTTCCAGCTCGACAGGACGTTCGTCTCGTAATCGAACTGCCGTGTTTGCTGAATCAAGAGCCACACTCAAACGATCAATCAGCCGCTCATACACCTGCGTTTTTATAGCTTTGCGTTGCGTCTCTGCCATCCGTTCACCTCATTAAGGAAATAGTTCTTCCCCTCGCAGAGTTTAGCTGCGCTTCAAAAACCAGCGTGCTGCTGCGACCAACGGAGTGATGAGGCAATCAGGGTTTCCCTCGATAGAGTGGGGTCATGTATGCTACGGGACTTCCTGTAACCCCTGCTCCAACCTGACCGGGCAACACAATAGCCGGTATAAGTTGAAGAGGATTAGGCCACCCTTTATTAGTACAAGTAGCCATGCACGAACAATATCAGCCCCGTGAAATAGAAGCCGCCGCCCAATCATTCTGGGACAACCAAAAGTCCTTCGAAGTCAGCGAAGATCTAGGCAAGGAAACCTACTACTGCCTATCGATGTTCCCGTACCCAAGCGGCAAGCTACACATGGGGCATGTGCGTAACTACACCATCGGTGACGTGATCTCCCGTTACCAGCGCATGCTTGGCAAAAACGTCCTGCAGCCCATGGGCTGGGACGCCTTCGGCATGCCTGCCGAAAACGCCGCGATGAAGAACAACGTCGCGCCGGCCAAGTGGACCTACGAAAACATTGCCTACATGAAAACCCAGCTGCGCAGTCTCGGCCTGGCTGTGGACTGGTCCCGGGAAATCACTACCTGCAAGCCCGATTACTACCGCTGGGAACAATGGCTGTTCACTCGCCTGTTCGAAAAAGGCGTGATCTATCGTAAAAACGGCACCGTGAACTGGGACCCGGTTGACCAGACCGTTCTGGCCAACGAGCAAGTGATCGACGGCCGCGGCTGGCGTTCCGGCGCGGTGATCGAGAAGCGCGAAATCCCGATGTACTACTTCAAGATCACTGCCTACGCAGATGAACTGCTTGAAGGCCTCGATGACATGCCCGGCTGGCCGGAGCAGGTCAAAACCATGCAGCGCAACTGGATTGGCAAATCCCGCGGCATGGAAGTGCAGTTCCCCTACGACGTCGACTCCATCGGCGAAGCGGGTACGCTCAAAGTTTTCACCACCCGTCCAGACACCCTGATGGGCGCGACTTACGTGGCCGTGGCTGCCGAGCACCCGCTGGCGACCCAGGCTGCACAAGGCAATCCCGAGCTGCAAGCGTTCATCGCTGAATGCAAGGGCGGCAGTGTTGCCGAAGCCGACATGGCGACCCAGGAGAAAAAGGGCCTGCCAACCCCGCTGTTCGTCAAGCACCCGCTGACCGGTGAAAAGCTCCCGGTATGGGTCGCCAACTACGTATTGATGCATTACGGCGATGGCGCAGTCATGGCTGTTCCGGCACATGACGAGCGCGATTTCGAGTTCGCCACCAAGTACAACTTGCCGATCAAGCCAGTTGTTCGCACCAGCGCTGGCGACGAGACACCGGCTCCGTGGCAAGCGGCTTATAACGAACACGGCCTCCTGATCAATTCCGGCGAATTCGACGGTCTGGACTTCCAGGCTGCATTCGACGCCATGGAAGCGGCCCTGACCGCCAAAGGCCTGGGTCAATCCCGCACCCAGTTCCGCCTGCGCGACTGGGGCATCAGCCGCCAACGTTACTGGGGCTGCCCGATCCCGATCGTGCACTGCGATACCTGCGGTGACGTTCCGGTACCACAAGACCAGTTGCCTGTAGTGCTGCCGGAAGACGTCGTGCCCGATGGCGCCGGCTCTCCATTGGCGCGCATGCCTGAGTTCTACGAGTGCAGCTGCCCTAAATGCGGCGCACCGGCCAAACGCGAAACCGACACGATGGACACCTTCGTCGAGTCGTCGTGGTACTACGCCCGCTACGCCTCACCCCACTATGAAGGCGGCCTGGTTGAAAAGTCGGCGGCTGACCACTGGCTACCGGTTGATCAGTACATTGGCGGTATCGAACACGCCATCCTGCACCTGCTTTATGCACGCTTCTTCCACAAGCTGATGCGCGACGAAGGCCTGGTGAGCTCCAACGAGCCGTTCAAGAACCTGCTGACCCAGGGCATGGTGATCGCCGACACTTACTTCCGTACGCTGGACAACGGCGGCAAGGACTTCTTCAACCCTGACGACGTTGTCATCGAACGTGACGCCAAGGCCAAGATCATCGGCGCCACGCTGAAGAGCGACGGTCTGCCGGTGGAAATCGGCGGCACGCAGAAGATGTCCAAGTCGCTGAACAACGGCGTTGACCCGCAATCCATGATCGAACAATACGGCGCCGATACCTGCCGCCTGTTCATGATGTTTGCATCGCCGCCTGACGCCAGCCTGGAGTGGTCGGATTCGGGTGTTGAAGGTTCACACCGTTTCCTCAAGCGCGTATGGCGCCTGGCTCACGCCCACGTTGGCCAGGGCCTGCCGCAAGCACTGGACATCGCTACCCTGAACGACGGGCAAAAAGTAATCCGTCGCGCTATCCACCAGGCCATCAAGCAAGCCAGCCTGGATGTCGGTCAGCATCACAAATTCAACACTGCCGTTGCCCAGGTGATGACCGTGATGAACGTGCTCGAAAAAGCACCGCAAGCCACCGAACAGGATCGCGCCTTGCTGCAGGAAGGCCTTGAGACAGTTGCATTGGTGCTGGCCCCCATCACGCCGCACATCAGCCATGAGCTGTGGAACCAGCTGGGCCACGCCGGAGCAGTCATCGACGCGCCATGGCCGACGCTGGACGAAAATGCACTGGTTCAAGACACCTTGCAGCTGGTTATCCAGGTCAATGGCAAATTGCGCGGTCATATCGAGATGCCGGCCGGCGCCAGCCGTGAAGACGTTGAGGCGGCTGCCCGCACCAACGAAAACGTGCTGCGCTTTACCGAAGGCCTGACGATCCGCAAAGTGATCGTTGTGCCAGGCAAACTGGTCAATATCGTCGCCAGCTAAATTGGAACAGGCGCCCGCCCCCAGTGCGGGCGCCCAATAAAACCTTCAGGGCCGCTCAGTCGGCCTATCTGGTTTCAAGGGGAGCTACACATGATCAAACGCAATTTGCTGGTGATGGGTCTCGCTGTTCTGTTGAGTGCCTGCGGCTTCCAGCTGCGCGGTACCGGCACCAATCAGCTGACAATCACCGAGCTTGATCTCACCGCGCGTAACGCCTACGGCGATACTGTGCGCGAGCTGCGCCAGACGCTGGAAAACAGCGGCGTTAAAATCACCGCCAGCGCACCTTACAAACTGATACTGACCAACGAACAAGAATCCCAGCGTGCAGCCAGCTACGCCGGTACCGGTAACTCGGTCGAATATGAACTGACGAACGTACTTAACTACGAGATTCAGGGTAATAACAATCTGGCATTGCTCAACAACAAGCTAGAAGTGCACAAGATTTACCTGCAGGACCCGAGCAACATCACCGGTTCCGCCCAGGAAGCGGCAATGGCTCGCAAGGAAATGCGCCGCGATCTCGTGCAACAAATGGTCCTGCGTCTTGAGCAACTGACACCAGAACGCCTGGCCGATCTGCAAAAGATCGCTGACGAGAAGGCCCGGGCCGAGGCCGCAGCCCTCGACGCTGCACGCAAGGCTCAAGAGGCAACCCCTCAACAGTCGCCACTCGAACTGCAAAACCAGTAAGGCATACGGGGCGCTCAGGCGCCCCGCTATCTATCAAGCCCCTATGAAACTCGCCCCCGCCCAACTCGCCAAACACCTGCAAGGCAGCCTTGCCCCGGTCTACATCGTCAGCGGCGATGACCCGCTGCTGTGCCAGGAAGCGGCCGATGCCATTCGCAGCGCTGCACGCCAGCAAGGTTTCGATGAGCGCCAGGTTTTCAGCGCCGACGCCAGTTTTGACTGGGGTTCGTTGTTGCAAGCGGGCGCCAGCATGTCGCTGTTTGCCGAAAAGCGTCTGCTGGAACTGCGCCTGCCTTCAGGCAAGCCCGGAGACAAAGGCGCAGCTGCCCTGATCGAATACTGCTCGCGCCCTGCCGAAGACACTTTATTGCTCGTCAGCCTGCCCAAGCTCGATGGCAGCGCACAGAAGACCAAATGGGGCAAAGCACTGATCGAGGGCCCGCAAACCCAGTTCGTACAGATCTGGCCAGTGGATGCCAGTCAGTTGCCGCAATGGATTCGCCAGCGCTTGTCTCAGGCGGGCCTGTCCGCCAGCCAGGACGCTGTCGAACTGATTGCGGCACGGGTCGAAGGCAACCTGCTGGCAGCCGCGCAAGAAGTCGAAAAGCTCAAGCTGATGGCTGAAGAAGGCCAGATCACCGTCGAAACCGTACAGGCTGCAGTGGCTGACAGCGCGCGGTTTGATGTGTTTGGCCTGGTCGATGCCGTACTCAATGGCGAGGCAGCCCACGCCCTGCGCATGCTCGAAGGCCTGCGCGGCGAGGGTGTTGAGCCGCCGGTCATCTTGTGGGCACTGGCCCGCGAACTCCGGGTGCTGGCCAATATTGCGCTGCAATACAGCCAGGGCATCCCGCTGGACAAAGCCTTCAGCCAGGCCCGACCGCCCGTCTGGGACAAGCGCAAACCGTTGATGAGCAAAGCCCTGCAACGCTATTCAGCGCAACGCTGGGCACAACTGCTGATGGACGCGCAACGCATCGACGCACAAATCAAGGGGCAGGCAGGCGGGTCCGCCTGGAGCAGCCTGAGTCGATTAACACTGCTGATGTGTGGGCAACGACTGAATCTACCTGCGGAATAATCCTGCGGCAGCTGGCTTTGACGGTACTGGACAACGCAAAAAATCTGGCCGATGATTTGCGTCTGTTCAAACCAAGCGAGAGCAAATGCCATGAGCAAGCGCCCCAACAAGGCCAAATCCATCGTCGCCCAACCCTTGTTCCGCAGCCGCCAGGAACGCCCCGCCAAAGGCAAAGGCAGCTACCGCCGCGAAGCCTTCCAGTCGAGAGACCGGGAGGCTTTTTACTTTCTGGCTGCCTGACGGCGGGGATGATAAGGTCTGCATCTGTTTTGCATTACCTGGACCTGCGCATGCCCCTAAGTCATAAACGTGGTTGGCCGATGCGCCAACTGATCGCTGCTTCCAGCGTCATTCTTCTAGTCGCCTGCGCAGAAAAGCCCACCGCAGCCGATGCTCAGCCTCTGCCTGTCACACCCGCCGCTCCCGTGGCGACCCCTGGTGTGGCCATCGCCGACATGCCCGTCATTGCCCCTGCCCAAAGCTTCAGCGAGTGGCAAGCCAACTTCCGCGAGCAGGCACTCAAGGCCGGGATCCGCCCCGAGGTGTTCGATAACGCCTTTAGCGGCCTCACCCCCGACATGAGCGTGATCAAGGCCGACCGCAGCCAGCCCGAGTTCAGCCGTCCGGTGTGGGAATACCTCGATGGCGCGCTATCGCCGTTGCGCGTGCGTAATGGCCAGCGCCTGCTGGAACAAAACGCCGAACTGCTGAGCCAGATCGAGCAGCGTTATGGCGTTGATCGCCAGGCCCTGGTGTCGGTATGGGGCATGGAAAGCAACTTCGGTACGTTCCAGGGCAATAAGTCAGTGATTCGCTCACTGGCCACCCTGGCCTACGAAGGGCGCCGTCCGGAATTTGCGCAGAGCCAACTGATCGCCGCACTGAAGATCATCCAGGAAGGCGATGTAACCCCCGACAAGATGCTCGGCTCCTGGGCCGGTGCCATGGGCCAGACCCAGTTCATTCCGACCACCTATGAAACCCACGCAGTGGATTTCGATGGTGACGGCCGTCGGGATATCTGGAACAGCTCGGCGGATGCCCTGGCATCGACCGCCCACTATTTGCAGAGCTCCGGCTGGAAGCAAGGCCAGCCCTGGGGTTTTGAAGTCAGACTGCCCGCCGGTTTCGACTATGCACTGGCTGATGGCGCGATCAGAAAAAGCGTCGGCGAATGGCAGAAACTGGGCGTTTCACTGACAGGCAGCGCCACCTTGCCTGCCGGCTCCGAACAGCTGAGTGCCACCCTGCTACTGCCTGCCGGTTACCGGGGCCCGGCCTTCCTGGTGCTGGATAACTTCCGCGCCATTCTGCGCTACAACAACTCATCGTCCTATGCACTGGCCGTGGGCCTGTTGTCCGAGCGCTTCAACGGCGGCGGGGTTATTTTGGGCGAGTGGCCAAAAGATGAGCGACCGCTGAGCCGTTCCGAGCGTGTCGAGCTGCAAACCCTGCTCAGCCAGCGCAACTACGATGCCGGCAATGCCGATGGCATCATTGGTGCCAACACCCGCAAAGCAATCCGCAGCGCACAGCAAGCCCTGGGCTGGCCGGCAGACGGCTACCCGAGTCACAAGTTGCTGGAGAGTTTGCGCCAGTAGGTGCGAAGGGGTAAGGGTCAGGTTACAACTGGCTGTTCGAGCACCAGCTGCTGTTGGTCCGCATCCAGCCTGACCTGAGCCCCCAGTGGCAACGTCAGGTTTGGATTGCAATGCCCGCTGCGCCAGCCAGCCAGTACCGGTATGCCCAAAGGCCCCAGCTCCTGCTGGAGCAGCCGGTGCAGCGCCACGCTATCAACCCCGGCGAAATCCCCCACCAGAACACCACGCAGCCGATTCAGCTTACCTGCCAGACGCAAGTGCGTAAGCAGGCGATCGACCCGGTACAAAGGCTCGTTGACGTCTTCGATAAACAGAATGATGCCTTCATCATCCAGCTCAAACGCTGAACCGATGGTGGCGCAGATCATCGACAGGTTGCCGCCCAGCAAGCGGCCGCTGGCACTGCCCGGGGCCAGGGTGGTCAGGGCAAAGGCTGGCGGATGCTCCAGGACGGGCGATTGCTGTCCGCTCAACATCTGCCATAAACCGGACTCGGTCGGCTCCAGCTTGTTACCCAGCAAATCGGCGTTCAGCATTGCCCCGTGAAAGGTCACGAAGCCTGCATAACGGGTGATCGCCAGATGCAGCGCGGTGATGTCGCTGTACCCCACAAAAGGCTTGGGGTTGCGGCGCAGCAACGCAAAATCGATACCTGCCAGCAGGCGCGGGCTGCCATAGCCACCGCGCAAACAGAAAATGGCATCAACACTTTCATCCGCAAACGCATCGTGCAAATCACGCAAGCGAACAGCGTCTGAACCTGCAAGATAGCCATCCTTTTCCCACACCCCCGGCAATACCCGAAGCTGATAGCCGCGTGCGGCCATCCATTGGGTGGCGAGTTCGAGATCCAGTTCGGCGGGACCTGCCGGGGCGATCAGGGCGATCACCCCGCCAGCGGGAAGCGCGGGCACCGCGCTGTGGGCCTTGTAAGACACCTGCGCGGTGAGCCGGCTATTCATGGAGTCAGGCGCCTACCAACATGGTCTTGACCAGCTTGGCCTGTTCGTCGGCGTGGTACGACGAACGTACCAGAGGGCCCGACGCCACGTTTTTGAAGCCCATTTTGTAGCCTTCTTCGGCAAACCAGGCGAATACGTCCGGGTGCACGAAACGCTGTACCGGCAAGTGGCTGCGCGACGGTTGCAGGTACTGGCCCAGGGTCAGCATGTCGATGTCGTGTTCGCGCATGCGCTTCATCACTTCAATGACTTCTTCGTCCGTCTCGCCCAGACCCAGCATCAGGCCGGATTTGGTCGGGATGTGCGGCATCATTTGCTTGAAGCGCTGCAGCAAGGTCAGCGACCACTGATAGTCAGAACCCGGACGTGCAGCCTTGTACAGGCGCGGCACGGTTTCGAGGTTATGGTTGAACACATCAGGCGGCTCGGCAGCAGTGATTTCCAGTGCCACGTCCATCCGGCCACGGTAATCGGGCACCAGGGTCTCGAGCAGCACGTTCGGCGACAACTTGCGGATTTCGCGGATGCAGTCGGCAAAGTGCTGGGCACCGCCATCACGCAGGTCGTCACGGTCCACCGAGGTGATCACCACGTACTTCAAGCCCAGGTCAGCGATGGCAATCGCCAGGCTTTGCGGTTCATTCACGTCCAGCGGCTTCGGCCGGCCGTGGCCAACGTCGCAGAACGGGCAGCGACGGGTGCAGATGTCACCCATGATCATGAAGGTCGCGGTACCACCCGAGAAGCATTCGCCCAGGTTCGGGCAGGATGCTTCTTCGCATACGCTGTGCAGCTTGTGCTTGCGCAGCAGCGCCTTGATGCGGTCGACCTCCGGCGAGACCGGGATGCGCACGCGAATCCAGTCCGGTTTCTTCGGCAGCTCGGTGGTCGGAATGATTTTTACCGGGATACGCGCAACCTTCTCGGCACCGCGCAATTTAACGCCGGTCTCGACCTTGGAACGGGCCTCGTTCGCACGGGCCACACGTTCTGAGATATCCAGCGTAGGGATCAGGGTTTGAACAGCGTCTTGCGCAGTAGTCATATCAATCAATTCCGCCCGTAAGGGTCGTCTGCTCAGCATAGTCGAGGTGTTTGACGAGCTGCGTACGCAGCCGGGCACCTACCTCGGCAAATTCAATCGGCCCTGCATGGTCACGCAACTGGGTCATCGCCAGCCCCGCATAGCCACAGGGGTTAATCCGTCGAAACGGTTCCAGGTCCATGTCCACATTCAGTGCCAGGCCGTGGAAAGAGCAGCCATTGCGAATTCGCAGGCCCAGGGAGGCGATTTTAGCCCCCTCAACATACACCCCTGGCGCATCAGGTTTGGCTGCGGCGGTCACGCCGTAGCTGGCGAGCAGGTCGATCAGGCAATGCTCGATCCGGGTAACCAGATCACGTACGCCAAAACCGAGGCGCCGTACGTCGAGCATCAGGTATGCGACCAGCTGCCCGGGACCGTGGTAGGTCACCTGGCCACCGCGGTCGGACTTGACCACCGGGATATCCCCCGGCAGCAGCAGATGTTCGGCCTTGCCTGCCTGCCCCTGGGTAAATACCGGCGGATGCTGCACCAGCCAGACTTCGTCCGCCGTGTGCTTGTCGCGACCGTCGGTAAAGTGCTTCATCGCCAGCCAGGTGGACTCATAGTCGGCCACACCCAGCTCGCGAATACCCAGCACCTGCGACATCAAAGCACCATGTGCACGAAGCCGGTGGCTCGCAGTTCGCTGTTGATGTTGTACAGCTGGTCCTGATCGGTCGCAACGATGTGCAACTGGATCGTGGTGTACTTGCCATTGGTGCTCTGGCGCTCGTCAACACGATCATCGTTTACCGTCGCGTGCTTTTTCACGATATCGATGATCTTGTCCTTATTGCCCACACCCGTGTCGCTGATCACCTTAACCGGATAATCAACGTTCGGAAATTCGATCTTTGGCGCCTTTACTTCGGTATCGGTCATGGCGTATCGGCCTCGTAAGCCCAGAACTACATACGTGCCCCGCGCAGGGTAAGCGCGGGGTCATACAGGTGAGTGCAATCAGTTGAACAAGCCGTAAAAGAATAGACGGATGCTGTCCCATACGCGTCGGAAAATACCACCTTCCTCGACAGGCTCAAGTGCAATCAGGTCAGCGCTGTGCACGACCTTGTCGTCAAGTTTGACTTCAACCTTGCCGATCACGTCGCCTTTGGCAATAGGCGCCATCAGCTGAGGATTCATGGTCATGCTTGCAGCCAGCTTTTTCAATTGGCCTTTAGGCAGGGTCAGGGTCAAATCTTCAGCCAGACCGGCTTTGACCTGATTGGTGGTGCCTTTCCAGACAGGAGCCTGAGCCAGTTCAACACCCTTCTGGTAGAAGGTCTGGGTTTCGAAGAAACGGAAACCGTAGGTCAGCAGCTTCTGGGTTTCAGCAGCACGTGCCGCTTCGCTGTTGGTACCGAATACCACAGCAATCAGACGCATGCCATCGCGAACAGCCGAAGACACCATGCAGTAGCCGGCTTCGTCGGTGTGACCGGTTTTCAGACCATCAACGGTCTTGTCGCGCCACAGCAACAGGTTGCGGTTAGGCTGCTTGATACCGTTCCAGAAGAACTCTTTCTGCGAGTAGATCGCGTAGTGAGTCGGATCTTCGTGGATGATCGCGCGTGCCAGCAACGACATGTCGTGGGCAGACGAATAGTGATCCGGGTTCGGCAGGCCGGTCGGGTTCATGAAGTGGCTGTTGGTCATGCCCAACTCACCGGCGGTCTTGTTCATCATGTCGGCGAACGCATCTTCGCTGCCGGCAATGTGCTCGGCCAGGGCTACGCTGGCATCGTTACCCGACTGGATGATGATCCCGTGCAGCAGGTCGCTGACCGAAACCTGGGTACCTACCTTGATGAACATCCGCGAACCACCGGTGCGCCAGGCGTTCTCGCTGACAGTTACCGGATCGTTCTCGCCGATCTGGCCGCGACGGATTTCCAGGGTCGCGATGTAAGCGGTCATCAGCTTGGTCAGGCTGGCCGGCGGCAGACGCTGGTCGCCGTTGTTTTCAACCAGCACGTTACCGCTGTTGGCATCCATCAGGACATAGGCCTTGGCAGCCAGTTGTGGCGGCGACGGCATCATCTCGACTGCCCAGGCAGCCGGGGTGATGATCAGCGGGACAAGCAGGCACAGGCGTTTGGCAAAGGTGGTGATGTTCATCCGTCTCTCGAAATTGTTAATGGAAACTTACCCTCGCGGGCAAAACTGTTCTGACAGCCGTTTGACTGGCTGTCGCGTATTCAGTTGCAAACCTGCCCCTCGAAGGGCTTTTGTTCTTGGCCCTTGCAACTGCGTTTGCGCCCCCAGGCCTGGAGGCACAACGCTTTAACCGGTGTTACTGATCGGTCACAACGCTCGGCTGGCCCAAATTGGCCAGTCGCACGCTGTTTTGTGTCTGCTGCACTTCATTTACCGAGGCAATCGGCCCCATGCGAACGCGGTGCAAGGTTTGTTGATTACGCACAACCGAGCTGATGAACACGGGAGCGCTGACCATGCCACTGAGTTTGGAACGAAGCAACTCGGCGGCATCCGGATTGGCAAAAGCGCCAACCTGCAAATACGTGCCCTGGCCTTTGACCATCGGGCTGACCGGCACGACATCGGCGGCATGCTGCTGGGCTGGCGGCGTCCATTGCTCGACCTTGCCGGTCGTCACTGTCGGGGCGGTGTTCTGGGCCACTTTCGGCTCATTGAGCATCAATGGCGCCGGGCGCCCACGTTGCGCCCACCAGGCTTGCGGGTCAATGCCTTCAACCTTGACCCGTGCGGTGCCGGTTTCGGCATAGCCCAGTTTCTTGGCGGCTGCGTAGGACAGGTCGATGATGCGGTCCGAATAAAACGGGCCACGGTCGTTGACCCGCAATACCACGGCCTTGCCGTTATCCAGGTTGGTTACCTTGACATAGCTGGGCAGTGGCAGGGTCTTGTGCGCCGCGCTCATGCCGTACAGGTCATAAACCTCGCCATTGGCGGTGTTCTGGCCATGGAACTTGGTGCCGTACCAGGACGCAGTGCCCGAGGCCACGTAGGTCTTGGACTCTTGCATCGGGAAGTAGGTCTTGCCCAGCACCGAGTACGGCGCGGCCTTGTAAGGACCGGAGTGCAGGGTCGGCGTCGCGTCCGGGATGCGCGAAACATCGACGTCCCACCACGGCGCACCGTCCTTGTGGGCACGGTTGATGTCCAGCCCCGGTTTGGAAACAACGGCCGTCGGCTTTTGCGGGCTGTTCGGACGACTGCTGGTGCAGCTCACCACCAGCAGCGCAATAGCGGCGCAGGTTGCGAGTTTAAGAGGTGTGCGGATTGCTAGAAACGGCATTACTTGTTGCCCCGTGCTTGAACCAGCAAGTCGGACAGTTGATGCACTGCCATGGCGTACATCACGCTGCGGTTATAGCGCGTGATCGCATAAAAATTCTTCAGGCCCATCCAGTATTCAGGGCCATTGACGCCTTCAAGACGGAACGCCGTGACCGGCAGGTCGTCCGGCAGCGCATCATGACCCGACCAGCCCAGCGCTCGCAACTCCCCGACGGTTTTGACCGGTTCGATGCCCTGGGTCAAGCCTTCATCTGCCCTGTCGCCCTGTACGTCGGCACGCACCACCACCGGTTCACCGGCCACCCAGCCGTGACGCTTGAAGTAACTGGCAACACTGCCGATGGCGTCGTCCGGATTGCTCCAGATATTAATGTGGCCATCGCCGTCGAAGTCCACTGCGTAGGCACGAAAGCTGCTCGGCATGAACTGCGGCAACCCCATGGCCCCGGCATAAGAGCCCTTGAGGCTCAGCGGATCGACTTGTTCTTCGCGGGTCAGCAGCAGAAATTCACGCAACTCCTTGCGGAAAAACTCGGCGCGCGGCGGGTAGTCAAAACCCAGGGTCGACAGCGCATCAATCACCCGATAGCTACCGGTGTTGCGCCCGTAAAAGGTTTCGACACCGATAATCGACACAATGACCTGGGCCGGAACCCCATACTCCTTCTCGGCACGGGCCAGCACGGCTTCGTGCTCGCGCCAGAAATCCACACCCCGGGCCACACGGGCGTCAGAGATAAAGATCGGGCGGTATTCCTTCCACTGTTTGACCCGCTCCGCCGGACGCGAGATCGCATCGAGGATGCTTTGCTTGCGCTCGGCATCACGGAACACGGCCATCAGCTGCTCGCCGGCAAACCCGTAATCGCGAGTCATTTCACCGACAAACTCAGCCACCTGGGGCGAGCCTTCATAGTCGCCGGCCACCGCGCCCTGCGCTGCCCCGAACAGACCCAGCAGGCCCATCCAGGACGCGTATCGAGCGGCCCAGCCACGCATTACTTGCATTGAATTCTTCACCTTAATCAAACTTGTGCGATCCACTTGCGATGAGTGTGGATCGACATCAAAACCCCAAACGCTGACAGCAGCGTCACGAGCGAAGTTCCGCCGTAACTAATGAACGGCAATGGCACGCCCACCACCGGTAACAGGCCACTGACCATACCGATGTTGACGAAAACATAAACAAAAAACGTCATGGTCAGGCTGCCCGCCAGCAATTTGCCGAACAGCGTCTGTGCCTGGGCGGTAATCACCAGGCCCCGACCAATCAACAACAGGTAGATCAACAACAGCGCACAGATACCCACCAGACCGAACTCCTCCCCCATCACCGCAATGATGAAGTCGGTGTGACTCTCAGGCAGAAAATCCAGGTGCGACTGGGTGCCCAGCAGCCAGCCCTTGCCGAATACCCCGCCCGAACCGATGGCAGCCTTGGACTGGATAATGTTCCAGCCCGTGCCCAGCGGATCGCTCTCAGGATCGAGAAAGGTCAGGATTCGCTGCTTCTGGTAGTCATGCATGATGAAAAACCACATGGCAATTGCCACCGGCACGGCCGCCGCCAACACGCTGATAATCCAGCGCCAGCGCAAACCACCCATAAACAGCACGAACGCGCCGCCCGCCAGAACCAGCAGCGCGGTGCCGAGGTCGGGCTGACGCACGATCAGACCAAAGGGAATGCCGATCAGCAGCAAACTGACTGCCACGTGTTTGAGTTGTGGCGGTAGCGTGCGTTTGGACAGATACCAGGCGATGGTCGCCGGCATCAGAATCTTCATGAACTCCGAGGGCTGGAAGCGAATGACCCCCGGTATGTTGATCCAGCGCGTAGCGCCCATGGCGTTGTGGCCCATGACATCCACCACCACCAGCAACATCACCCCGACCAGGTAGCCCACCGGCACCCAGCGCGCCATAAAGCGGGGCTCGAGCTGGGCGATGATAAACATCGACACCAGGCCGATGCCGAAGGATGTTGCCTGTTTGCTCAGCAAGTCCCAGCTTTTACCGCTGGCCGAATAGAGTACAAACAGACTGCCCGCAGCCAGGGTCAGGAGCAGAATCAGCAGCGGACCATCGATATGCAAACGCTGCAGCAGCGTGGCACGTCGACGCATCACGTCCTCACTGGAGAGGATGCGGTCAAAATTACTAATCATTGGCCGTAACCTCTGCCTTTAAAGGGCTGGCGTATTCGGGTTTGAGCTTGCCGTCAGCATCCAGCAACCAGGCATCCATGACCTTACGCACCACCGGCGAGGCAACCCGACTGCCCGCCTCACCGTTTTCAATCATGACCGAGACGGTAATTTGCGGGTTGTTGGCCGGGGCAAAGCCGACAAACAAGGCGTGGTCACGGTGACGTTCCTGAACCTTGGAGCGGTCGTACTTCTCACCCTGCTTGATCGCCACGACCTGCGCCGTACCACTCTTGCCGGCAATCAGGTATTGCGCCCCGACGCCTGCAACCCGCGCAGTGCCGCGGGCACCGTGCACCACTTGCTGCATGCCGTGACTGACCTTGGCCCAGCTGGACGGGTCGCGAAGAATGATATCGGGCATCGGGTTAGGATCGACCGGCGCCACGCCCTCAATGGTTTTGGCCAGGTGCGGGCGAATCCACTTGCCCTTGCTGGCAATCAGCGCAGTCGCCTGCGCCAGCTGCAGAGGCGTGGACTGCATATAACCCTGACCAATCCCCAGAATCAGGGTCTCGCCCGGGAACCAGGCCTGACGCCGGGTCGCGCGCTTCCACTCCCGGGACGGCATCAGGCCAGCCGACTCTTCGAACATGTCGAGGGAGACTTTTTGGCCGATACCGAACTGGTTCATGTAGGTCGACAAACGATCGATGCCCAGCTTGTGGGCCAGATCATAGAAATAGGTGTCGTTGGACCGCATGATCGCGGTGTCCAGGTCGACATAGCCATCACCGGTGCGGTTCCAGTTACGGTACTTGTGATCGTAATTGGGCAACTGGTAATAGCCCGGATCGTAGACCCGGGTCGAAGCATTGATCACGCCACTGTCCAGACCGGCAATCGCTACTGCCGGCTTGATGGTCGAGCCCGGCGGGTACAGGCCGCGCAAGATGCGGTTGAACAGCGGGCGGTCAATCGAATCGCGCAACTCGGCATAGGCCTTGAAGCTGATGCCGGTGACAAACAGGTTGGGGTCAAAGCTTGGCTGACTGACCATGGCCAGCACTTCACCGGTCATCGGATTCAGGGCAACTACCGCCCCGCGCCGACCGGCAAGTGCTTCTTCGGCCGCCTCTTGCAGCTTGATATCGAGGCTGAGCACGATGTCTTTGCCGGGAATCGGGTCGGTGCGCTTTAACACCCGCAATACCCGGCCCCGGGCGTTGGTTTCAACTTCTTCGTAACCCACCTGACCGTGCAGCTCGGCTTCATAGAAGCGTTCGATACCGGTTTTGCCGATGTGATGGGTGCCGCTGTAATTGACCGGATCGAGGGTTTTAAGCTCTTTCTCGTTGATCCGCCCCATGTAACCCACCGAGTGCGCAAAGTGCGCGCCTTGCGGGTAATGCCGTACCAGTTGCGCAACCACCTCAACCCCGGGCAGGCGGAACTGGTTCACGGCAATCCGGGCGATCTGCTCTTCGTTCAGCTCAAACAGAATGGGCACTGGCTCAAACGGCCGGCGCCCCTGCTTCATGCGTTTTTCAAACAACGCACGATCTTCCGGCGTGAGCTGCAGGACTTCAACGATAACGTCGAGCACCTGCTGCGAATCGCCCGAACGCTCACGGGTCATGGTCAGGCTGAAACTGGGACGGTTGTCCGCGATCACTACGCCATTGCGGTCAAAGATCAGGCCGCGGGTCGGTGGAATCGGCTGCACATGCACCCGGTTGTTTTCCGACAGGGTCGAGTGGTACTCGTACTGCACCACCTGCAGAAAATACAGGCGTGCAAGCAGGACGCAAATCAGTACCACCACCGCAATTGCGCCGACCACGACTCGTCCGCGCACCAGGCGTGCGTCTTTCTCGTGGTCTTTGAGGCGTATCGGCTGAGACATTCGGGACGCTGACTATTTGTGATAAGGGTGCCCGGACAACACTGTCCAGGCGCGATACAACTGTTCACCAATCAGAATCCGTACTAACGGGTGCGGCAACGTCAAGGGCGACAACGACCAGCGCTGATCGGCGCGCGCGCAAACTTCAGGCGCCAACCCTTCGGGGCCGCCGACCATGAAGTTCACCGTGCGCGAGTCCAGGCGCCAGCGGTCGAGCTCAACCGCCAGCTGCTCGGTGCTCCACGGCTTGCCGTGGACTTCCAACGTAACGATTCGCTCCCCCGGGCCGACCTTGGCCAGCATGGCCTCGCCTTCCTGACGGATAAAACGAGCCACGTCAGCATTCTTGCCGCGGGTATTGAGCGGTATTTCTACCAGTTCAAGCGCCAGCTCGGATGGCAGACGCTTGGCATATTCATGCCAACCCTCTTCCACCCACTTGGGCATACGCGAACCGACAGCGATCAGACGCAAGCGCACAACGAACCCTTATTCCTGGTCTTTGTTGAGCTTGATGAAGTGCTCGTGGGTGTTTTCCGGGCTGTGGTGAGCAGCGTTCAGGGCACGGCTCTGTTCTGCGCCGGACCACAGGCGTTCCAGGTCGTAGAACTGACGGGCACTGGCAGTCATCATGTGCACGATCACGTCGTCCATATCCAGCAGGACCCAGTCGCTGTCGCCCTTGCCTTCTTCGCCCAATGGCTTCACGCCCAGCGCTTTGACGGCCTCACGAACCTTGTCCAGCATCGCGCCGATCTGACGGTTCGAAGTACCGGTAGCGATGATCATGAAATCGGTGATGCTGTGCTTGTCACGCACGTCGATGATCTGGATGTCCTGACCCTTAACGTCTTCCAGAGCGGCAACGGCTACTTCAACCAGTTTTTCGCCCTTGAGTGGCTCACCGGTGAATTTTTCAACTGGCAGCGGAGCGCTTTTGGCTTTGCCTGTGCGCTTTACT
The DNA here is from genome assembly GCF_003994535.1 of Pseudomonas sp. PAMC 29040. NCBI lineage: Bacteria > Pseudomonadati > Pseudomonadota > Gammaproteobacteria > Pseudomonadales > Pseudomonadaceae > Pseudomonas > Pseudomonas sp. PAMC 29040. The sequence continues at coordinate 90,516 of NZ_RZAA01000014.1, read as the reverse complement.
TTGCTTACGTCTTTGTTCGTCATATAAAAACTCGTTTTGCTCATGTGTTCGGGCGTTTCAATACACGTTGAATCGTGCCTTGAAACGCGCCTTTTCAGTTCGACGCACGGTAAAGTCCGTGCGCATCGATGTAGGCCAGGACCGCGTCGGGCACCAGATAACGTACCGACTTACCGCTGGCCAGCAGTTGACGGATCTGGGTGGCGGATACCGCGAGCGGCGTCTGCCAGACGAATGCAATCTGTCCGCCAGGCCCCTTCAGGGCCAGCGGGTCGCTCACCGAGCGCGCTGCCAGCAGGTTGCGCAAGGCATCCGGCGGTTCGCTGTCGGCATCCGGGCGCTGTAGCACCAGGATATGGCAATGCTGGAGTAAATCCTCCCAGCGGTGCCACGTAGGCAGGCCGCAAAAAGCGTCCCAGCCCAGCAGTAAAAACAACTGGTCATCAGCGGCCAGCTCGGCCCGCATCAGTTCCAGGGTATCAATGGTGTAGGACGGCGTGTCCCGTTGCAGCTCCCGGGAATCCACTACCAGCGTAGCTACTCCAGCGACAGCACACTCAACCATCGCCAAACGGTCGAGCGCCGACACCTGGGGCGTATCGCGATGTGGCGGCCTGGCGTTGGGAGTCAGACGCAACTCGTCGAGCTGCATCATTTCGGCCACTTCCAGGCCACCGCGCAAATGCCCGATGTGCACCGGATCGAAGGTGCCACCCAGAACGCCAATGCGCAGGGGTAACAGGCCGATGGCCGGGGCCACCACTAACGGACTGAGGTCAACCAAGTCAGACCGGCTCCTGGCCGCGCAGCTGACCGTCACCGACCACAATGTACTTCTCGCAGGTCAGACCTTCGAGACCCACCGGGCCGCGGGCGTGCAGCTTATCAGTAGAAATGCCAATCTCCGCACCCAATCCGTACTCAAATCCATCGGCGAAGCAGGTCGGGGTGTTGAGCATCACTGAACTGGAGTCGACTTCGGCCATAAAACGCCGGGCGTCGCCCTGATGTTCGGTGACGATCGAGTCGGTGTGATGGGAGCCGTAGTGATTGATGTGCTCAATCGCCTGGTCCAGACCGTCGACGATCAGGATCGACAAAATCGCATCCAGATACTCGGTGCTCCAGTCATCTTCGGTGGCCGGCAGCACGTCGATCAACGCCCGGGTACGTTCGCAACCGCGCAGCTCGACGCCCTTGGTGCGGAACTGTTCGGCCATTGCCGGCAAAAACTGCGCAGCGACGGTCTGATCCACCAGCAGGGTTTCCATCGCCCCGCAGATCCCGTAACGGTAGGTCTTGGCGTTGAACGCGATGCGCTGGGCCTTGGCCAGATCAGCGCGGGCACTGACATAGACATGGCAAATGCCGTCAAGGTGCTTGATGACCGGCACCTTGGCATCACGGCTGACCCGTTCGATCAGGCCTTTGCCGCCACGGGGCACAATCACGTCCACGTACTCGGGCATAGTGATCAGCGCGCCGACCGCAGCCCGGTCGGTGGTTTCAACCACCTGTACCACTGCCGGCGGCAGTCCGGCCTCGGCCAGACCTCGCTGGATGCAGATGGCTATCGCACGGTTGGAGTGAATCGCCTCGGAGCCGCCACGCAGAATGGTGGCATTGCCCGACTTGAGACACAGGCTGGCGGCATCGATGGTCACGTTCGGACGCGACTCGTAGATGATTCCGACTACTCCCAGCGGCACGCGCATCTTGCCCACCTGGATACCCGAGGGGCGATAGCTCATGTCACGAATGGCCCCGACGGGGTCCGGCAAGCTTGCCACCTGACGCAAACCGACAATCATGCTGTCGATACGGGCAGGGGTCAGCGCCAGGCGCTCCAGCATGGCTGGCTCAAGGCCATTGGCCCGGCCGGCGGCCAGGTCCAGTTCGTTGGCCGCAACCAGCTCCGAACGGGCCGCATCCAGGGCGTCGGCAGCGCCGTGCAGGGCACGGTTTTTCTGCGCCGTGCTGGCGCGGCCGATCACGCGGGAGGCTTCGCGAGCAGCGCGACCCAGGCGGGTCATGTAGTCAAGAACGGACTCAGTCATGGTCTCAAGGGTCTTGGCAGGGAGGAAAGCGGCCGATTATAGCTGTCGCGCCGTCTCACGCACAGCGGTGACAGGCGGATGGTCGAAATCGGCCGTAAATACACAGTGTTCAGCCCCGATTAAGCATCCCTTGCTATGATTGGCGACTTTTTAGCCATCTGCTGACCGCCCTGAAGATGCCAATCACGTTGCCCGATACTTTTTTCAATCGCGACGCCCAGCTGCTCGCTCGCGAACTGTTGGGAAAAGTCATTCGTCACCGGGTTGACGGTTTGTGGCTTAGCGCGCGGATCATCGAAACCGAAGCCTATTACTGCGCAGACAAGGGCAGCCACGCGTCCCTGGGCTACACCGAAAAGCGCAAGGCGCTGTTTTTCGATGGTGGCCACATCTATATGTACTACGCACGGGGCGGCGACTCGCTGAACTTCAGTGCCCAGGGCCCCGGCAACGCGGTACTGATCAAGTCGGCCTACCCCTGGCAGGACCCGTTGTCCGGCCCGGCCAGCCTGGCCCGGATGCGACTCAACAACCCGGACACCCAGGGCCGGCCACGCCCGGACCAGAAACTCTGCGCGGGGCAAACCCTGCTGTGCAAAGCATTGGGGCTGAAAGTACCTGACTGGGATGCAAAATGTTTCGATCCCGAACGTTTACGGGTCGATGACGTCTCAGAGGTGCCGTCGCAGATCATTCAAACCACCCGCCTGGGCATACCCCATGGCCGGGACGAGCATTTGCTGTACCGATTTGTCGATGCCGACTACACCGCGTACTGCACCCGCAACCCACTGCGCCGCGGCCAGGTTGAGGGGCGCGACTATATAGTGTTGGAAAACCCGCCCCCTCTGTAGGAGCAAGCTGTTCAACACAGCAACGCAGAGCTCGCATCTGCAGACGATTGAAACAACGATTAAAAAGGAAGTTTTAGCATGGGCCCATGGCTCGATAGCATGACCGGCTGGTTAACGGCCAACCCGCAATGGCTGGGCCTTGCCGTATTTTTAGTGACGTTCTTTGAATGCCTGGCGATCATCGGCTTTATCATTCCGGGCACCATATTGCTGTTCGCGATCGCCGTTCTGGCAGGCAATGGCGCGATGTCACTGGGTGAAACATTGTTGCTGGGGCTGCTCGGTGGTCTGACCGGAGACGTTGTGTCCTACGTTCTGGGCAGACGTTTCCACCAAAACATCCGGCGCCTGCCCTTGCTGCGCCACCATCCTGAATGGATAAACCGCGCCGAAGGCTATTTTCAACGCTACGGGATTGCCAGCCTGCTGGTCGGACGCTTCATCGGCCCGCTGCGTCCTATGCTGCCCATGGTGGCAGGCATGTGCGACATGCCGGTCCCGCGCTTCATCATTGTCAGCCTGATGGCCGGGGCTGGCTGGTCGGTGGCCTATCTGGTGCCGGGCTGGGCAACAGGGGCCGCGATTCGCCTGCCGTTGCCTGAAGGGTTCTGGCCGCAAGCAGCCATCGTCGCCGCGGGCCTGGCTGCACTGCTGGGGCTGAGCATCAATGCCAGCATCCGCCGCCAACCCAAAGCCACGTTATTGATCGGCGCCCTGGGTCTGGCGCTGCTGATCGCGGTGTTCGCGGGCTATCCGTACATGGGCGCTTTTGACCGTGGCATCAGTGCGCTGCTGCAGGAGCACCGCAGCAGCGCGATGGATCTCGGCGCCGTGCTGGTCACGCAAATAGGCAACTTCCACACCCAGTTTGTGGCCGCGGCGCTGCTCTGCGGATTGCTGCTGGTCACCAAACAGTGGCGGGCGATGATCTTTTTTGGCGGGGTGACGCTGTTTACGGCCCTGGCCAACACCGCCACCAAACACTTCTTTGCCCGCATGCGCCCCGAAGTGCTGGTGGATCCGCTGACCACCTACAGCATGCCCAGCGGCCATAGCTCCGGCTCATTTGCGTTTTTTATCGCCCTGGCGATTCTGGCCGGGCGCGAACAACCCCAGCGCATGCGCATTACCTGGGTCCTGCTGGGCTGCTTGCTGGCGATCAGCGTGGCGCTGTCGCGGGTGTATCTGGGGGCCCATTGGCCAACCGACATCATGGCCGGCGCCCTGCTCGCCATCCTGGTCAACGCTTTTGCCCTGGCGCTGAGCCAGCGCTACATGCCGCTGCAGCCGATACCGCAGAAAATCTGGTGGCTGATCCTGCCGGCAATCGTTGCACTGTATGGCTTTTTCATGCTGCACGACTTGTCCCGCGAGTTGCTGCGTTACACCTATTGATGCAGCCCGACGCCTACATCAGGGTTTCGCCCAGCGCCTCGCTCTGCATCTCGTCGAGCAGCACCTGAATCCCGTCCAGACGCTGCTGCGGGTCATCGACCTGCAGCAGTTCGAGCTTGTGGTGTTCGGCAAAGGGCAGCAGGTAGGCCAACTGGTTTGCCAGTGCCTGCTGACCCGGCACTTCAGTGCTCATGTTCAACGCAGCCACCATCGGGTGTTCCGCCAGGGCTTTGAGCAATGCCAGCAGGTCCTGGTCTTCGTGCTCCAGCGGCTGTTCGGGAAGCTCGTCCAGCCAGTCGACCTCGGCCAGCAATAACTGATTGCCCTGAAGCTCGGTGCTCAATACCTCAAAGCGCCGTCCGCCCTCGACCCGTATCCCCAGCAGGCCGTTGTCCTGCTGCTGAAAATCGCGAATCAGCGCTTCACAGCCAATCCGGGCGATATCCTGGGGCGCCTCTCCTACCTCGCCGCCTTCCAGGATGCACACCACACCAAAACCCGTGCCTTGCTTCATGCAACGGGCAATCATGTCCAGATAGCGCGCCTCGAAAATCTGCAAGTCCAGCACGCAGCCCGGAAACAGCACGGTGTTCAATGGAAACAGCGGCAAGCTCATATATTTTTCCTTAGACAACCAGGGTTACAGCCAACGGCAGGAAAACTGCCGTACCTACGCCCATCAGACTCATGGCCAGCGCTGCAAAAGCGCCGCACTCCTCGCCTTCTTGCAACGCGACCGAGGTGCCCACCGCGTGGGCGGTCATGCCCAGCGCCATACCCCGGGCCTCAGGGCTATGCACCCGCAAAAGCCGCAACAGCCCGGGGCCGACTATCGCGCCGATTACTCCGGTAATCAGCACAAATACCGCCGCCAGGGGCGCAACACCGCCGATCTGTTCTGCGACCAGCATCGCAATCGGCGAAGTAACCGACTTCGGCGCCAGGGTCATCAGCATCATATGCTCGGCGCCAAACCACCAGCCCAGCAAAACCACCAGTCCGGTGGCCAGGACTCCGCCAATCACCAGCGTAGTAAAAATGGGCCAGAACAGTTGACGGATTCGCCGCAGATTCAGATACAGCGGCACCGCCAGCGCCACAGTGGCCGGGCCAAGCAGGATGCTGAGGATTTCCGTGCTTTTACGGTACTCGACATAACTCAGACCGCAACTGACCAGGACCCCGATCACCAGCAACATCGACGCCAACACCGGCTGCAGGAAAATCCAGCGGGTTTTTTCATAGGCCGCCAGCACCAGTTGATAAGCGCCCAGGGTAATCCCGATGCCAAACAGCGGGTGATGGATTACCGACGCCCAGGCGCCCTGCCACTCAAGGTTCATGGCCGCTCCCCGGGGTGACTGTGCCCCTTGAGCAAGCGCTGCATCAGCACACCGACAAACGCCATAGAGATCAGCAGTGACAGCACCAGGGCACCGGCAATGGCCCAAAAATCAGCCGCGATATCGGCGGCATACACCATGACTCCGACGGCAGGAGGGACGAGCAGCAGCGGCAGGTAGCGCAACAAACTGCTGGCCGCCTGGCTCAGGGGTTCGCCGACCTGGCCGCGCAGCAGCAAAAATACCAGCAGCAGCAACAGACCGATAATCGGGCCGGGCAACACGGGGACGAACAAGTGATTAAGGGCAGTACCGAGCAATTGAAACAGCACCAGCCACGTCAAGCCGCGTAACAACATCTCAATTCTCCAGCAAATATTTTTTGCGTCGCATTATAAGCACGTCCCCTCACAAGCCGGCATTGCCAAACCATGGCGATGGTCACGCAATTACCAGGATGTTTCATCCAGCCCTATAGAGCGGCTCTCCTTGCTACGGCATACTCGCAAGCCTAACTATCCGGATCCCGCTATGCGCCCACTTGCCCCCCTTGCTTTGACCCTGCTGTTGACGGCCTGCGGAGACGGCGAATCGCTGATGCCTCCCGACGCACGCCTGCCTGATGGCGGCCGCTATCGAGGCGAAGTGGTCAACGGGCTATTGCAAGGTCAGGGCCGTATCGACTACCCGAATGGCAGTTGGTATACCGGCGATTTCAAAAATGGCCTGTGGCACGGCCAGGGTGAATGGCACGCCAGCAACGGCGACGTCTATAGCGGCGGCTTCGAACAGGGCCAGTACAGCGGCCAGGGCAGCCTGACCACCCACGACAGCACCTATGTCGGCGGCTTCAAGCAGGGCCGGCGCGAGGGTGAGGGCACGCTCAAAGAAGGTGGCATGAGCTACCGCGGCGAGTTCAAGGACGATCAGTTCTCCGGCGTTGGCCATCTTGAACTTGAAGACGGCAGCCAGTACCAGGGGCAGTTCGCCCACGGTAAACCCAACGGCGAAGGCAAGCGCAGCGATGCCAGCGGCAATGAATTCAGCGGCCAGTTCGTCAATGGCGAGCTGGAAGGCAACGGCGTGTTCAACAGTGCCGATGGCGACCAGTACGAAGGCGCATTCAAACACAATCAACTGAACGGCAAAGGCCGCTATGAAAACGCTGACGGCGATGTCTGGATCGGCGAGTTCAAAGATGGCGCCCTGACCGGCAAGGGCGAACTGATCGGCATTGATGGCTCGCACTATCGCGGCATGTTCAATGAGTGGCGGTTCAATGGCCCCGGCCACCTGAGCATGGCCGACGGCAGCAGCTATATCGGTGAATTTGCCGCGGACACCTATCAGGGGCATGGCACCCTGACCCTGGCCGATGGCACCGTCGAAAGCGGCTACTGGCTTAACGGACAACGGGTACGCGATGCCAATGGCAACCTGCTGCCCGACCCGCTGGAACTGGGCCTGCTCAATCAGGGAACGCTGCTCAAAGACGCTCTGGATGCAGTACCTGCGTCGACCCCCGACGTAGAGCTATACAGCCTGGTGCTGGCGGGCGACGGCAAGCAAAGTGTGTTCATGCGTGAAGCCGAATACGTCAACAACATGCTCGCCACCCGCTTCGGCAGCCACGGCCAGATCAACCTGGTGAACCATCGCGACCATCTGGTGGACCAGCCCATGGCCACCCGCGAAAACCTGCACCGCGCAGCCAAAACCCTGGCCGAGCGTACCGGCCCCGAAGACCTGGTGTTTATCTACCTCACCAGTCACGGCACCCAGGAGCATGAACTGGTACTGGATCAACCGCGCCTGGAGCTGGCAGACCTGCCTGCCGACGAACTGGCCGCAGCCCTGGCACCGCTGAAAAACCGGGACAAGATTATCGTGATTTCATCCTGCTACTCCGGCGGGTTTATCCCGGCGCTCAAAGATGACAAAACCCTGATCATGACCGCATCCCGGGCCGACCGCGTGTCTTTTGGCTGCTCGGAAGAAGCCGACTTCACTTACTTCGGCAATGCCCTGTTCGCTCAGGCGCTGAATCAGACCGACGACCTGCAAAAAGCTTTCAAACTGGCCAGAGGTTATATCGCCGAGCGCGAGCAGACTGACGGCTACGAGCCCTCCGAGCCGCAGATATGGGCGCCAAAAGGTGTCCTGGCGCACTGGCAACGCTTGCGCCAGCAACAGGCAAAACAGGCCTTGCAGTCACCTGAATGAACTGCAAGTCAGCTAACTAAGACTAAGCTGGATGTATCAAGGGAGAACCACGCATGTACTTGACGCCTCAGCACATCCTGCTTGCAGGAGCTACCGGTCTTACCGGCGAACATCTGCTCGACCGGTTGCTTAACGAACCCACCATCACCCGAGTACTTGCGCCCTCACGGCGACCGCTGGCCAAACATCCGCACCTGGAAAATCCGGTGGGCGATCCGTCGGTGTTTCTGCCAGAGCTGAGCGGACAGGTCGATATCGCATTTTGCTGCCTGGGTACCACCATCAAGCAGGCGGGCTCGCAAGAAGCCTTCCGTGCCGTCGACCATGACATGGTCGTAGCCTTTGCCAAACGCGCACGGGAAATGGGGGCGCGGCACCTGATAGTGCTCAGCGCGATAGGGGCCGATCCTAAATCGTCGGTGTTCTATAACCGGGTCAAAGGCGAGATGGAGCAATCATTGCGCGCCCAGGGCTGGCCGCAGCTGACCATTGCCCGCCCGTCGCTGCTGATCGGTGAGCGTACAGAACCGCGTTTGGCGGAGCAGCTGGCGGCGCCCCTGTCCAGACTGATCCCGGGCAAATACCACGGTATCGAGGCCTGCCAGCTGGCTCGTGCCCTATGGCGCCTGGCCCTGGAAGAGCAGGATGGGGTGCGGGTGGTCGAGTCCGATGAACTGAGAAGGCTGGGTAAATAATCCACCCTGTGGTCGCTGCCAAAGGCTGCGAGCTTTATAAAACCGGGGGGCGTAGTCCTGCGCAGCACAGAGCCAGCAGCCTTTGGCAGCGACTACAAACCACCGCTGGCCTGATAGCCCACACCCAGCACCGTCAACACCGACAAGGGCAACAGCAGCGTATCGAGCAATGCGCTGGCTGGCAGGTCCAGCCCCGGGTAGCGCGGGGCATCGGCACCAAAGCGGTCCATCGCACAGCACCCGCCCTGTAACGCGTACATGTCCAGTCGGGTGCCGGAATAGACAATCGGCGCCCCCGGTTTGGCCGCGTCCAGCGTGCGAACACTGGCGCAACCACAGACATGCATAGCCGCAAGCATCAGCAGCACAACCTTACTCATCGCCGCCCACATGGTGCTCGCCCCAGCGTGGCAGCATGTCTTGCGGGATATTGAGCAGGTTGAGAATTCGCGCCACCACAAAGTCCACCAGGTCATCGATGGTTTGTGGCTGGTGATAGAAGCCCGGCGAGGCGGGCAGTATCACCGCCCCCATGTTCGACAGCTTGAGCATATTCTCCAGATGGATGCTGGAATACGGCGCCTCACGGGGCACCAGAATCAGCTGCCGGCGCTCTTTGAGCGTGACATCCGCAGCCCGCTCAACCAGGTTGTTGCAGGCGCCGGTGGCAATGGCCGACAGCGTCCCCGTAGAACAGGGCACCACCACCATGGCGGCCGGTGCTCCGGAGCCTGACGCCACCGGTGACATCCAGTCTTCCTTGCCGTAGACGCGAATCTGCCCGGCGGCAGCTCCTGTGTATTCGGTCAGAAAAGTCTGCATGGCCTGTGGCTTGGGCGGCAGGCTGACATCGGTTTCAGTGGCCATCACCAATTGCGCGGCCTTGGAAATCAGGAAATGCACCTCACGGTCTTCCCGCACCAGGCAATCGAGCAGGCGCAGCGCGTATTGCATGCCAGAGGCACCGGTTACCGCCAGGGTGATGCGTTCCGGGCCACTCATTGCAGGGCTTCCGCCAATTTGCCGTGCAGGCCGCCAAAGCCGCCGTTGCTCATGATCACCACCTGAGTACCGGGTTTGGCATGGCGCTTGACCTCGGCAATGATCGCCTCCAGCGAATCGCATACCAGAGTCGGCACAGGGCTTGAGGCCACCGTCGCCGCCAGATCCCAGCCCAGATTGGCCGGGGCATACCAGACCACGTGATCGGCCTGCACCACACTTTGCGGCAAGCCGTCGCGATGGGCGCCCAGTTTCATGGAGTTGGAGCGCGGCTCGATGACGGCAATCAGCGGCGCGTCGCCGATGCGTTTGCGCAGACCATCAAGGGTCGTGGCAATGGCAGTCGGGTGGTGGGCAAAGTCGTCGTAAATGGTGATGCCGTGAACTTCAGCGACTTTCTCCATCCGCCGTTTCACGCTTTTAAACGCGCTCAATCCGTCAATCGCCAGGCTTGGCACCACACCCACATGGCGTGCCGCCGCCAAGGTCGCCAGGGCATTGGCCACGTTGTGCTGGCCGGTCATGTCCCACTCGACGGTGCCTTGAACGCTGCCTTCAAACAACACTTCAAAGCACGAACCGTCTTCGCTGAGCAGTTTGGCCTGCCATTGGCCGGCATCGCCTGTGGTTTGCACCGGGGTCCAGCAGCCCATCTCGATCACGCGCTGCAAGGCCGGCTCGGTGGTGGGATGAATCACCAGGCCTTCGCTCGGGATGGTGCGCACCAGGTGATGGAACTGGCGCTCAATGGCCGGCAAGTCCGGGAAGATGTCCGCATGATCGAACTCAAGATTATTCAGGATCGCGGTGCGCGGACGGTAATGCACAAATTTTGAACGCTTGTCGAAGAAGGCGCTGTCGTACTCATCGGCCTCGACCACGAAGAACGGCGTATCACCCAGACGGGCCGACACCGCAAAGTTTTGCGGCACACCACCTATCAGGAAGCCCGGGGCCATGCCCGCATGCTCCAGAACCCAGGCCAGCATGCTGCTGGTGGTGGTTTTGCCATGGGTGCCAGCCACAGCCAGTACCCAGCGGCCTTGCAGCACGTGATCGGCCAGCCATTGCGGGCCCGATACGTAAGGCAGGCCTTTGTTCAGCACGTATTCGACGGCCGGGTTGCCACGGGACAGCGCGTTGCCGATCACCACCAGATCGGGTGCCGGGTCGAGCTGGGCCGGATCATAGCCCTGGGTCAACTCAATGCCTTGAGCTTGCAGCTGGGTACTCATTGGCGGATAGACGTTAGCGTCGGAACCGGTAACGTGATGACCCAGTTCTTTGGCCAGAACAGCCAGCGAACCCATGAAAGTGCCGCAAATACCAAGAATATGAATGTGCATAGTCGACCTCGAAAATCATCGGCGAAGGGTATCGCAGGGGGTTGTTTTTCGCACCTGATGATTCAAATGCCTTCTTTTGCGGGAGCCGCCCGGCCGGCTCCCGCAAAATAAGCTATCGCTCTATCCCGTGCTTGCGCAGCTTTCTGTACAGCGTATTGCGACTGATCCCCAGCTGCACGGCGGCATGGGTCATATGCCAGCGGTGCAGCTCCAGTACCTCGAGCAGGGCCAGTTTTTCAGCGTTTTCCAGCGGCTGCGCACAGGGGACGGCAGCCGTGGCGGGGGCCTGGCGAATGGCCATGGGCAAGTCATCGAACTCGATCGTCTGGTTTTCACACAACGCCGCCAGAGTGCGCAACACGTTGCGCAGCTGGCGGACGTTGCCCGGCCACTGAAAATCCAGCAAAGCCTGGCGTGCCGCTGGCTTGAGCACGAGGTGCTGGTCAGCCGCTTCTTCGGCCAGGAGAAAATCCAGCAACTGCGACTTGTCACTGCGCTCGCGCAACGCCGGCAAACCGATCTCCAGACCATTAAGACGGTAATACAAGTCTTCGCGAAAACTGCCGTCAGCCACGCGTTCCTGCAAGTTGCGGTGCGTGGCGCTGATGATGCGCACATTGACTGCCAGCGGTTCACCGCCAATCGGTACCACCAGGCGATCTTCCAGCACTCTCAAGAGACGGGTTTGCAGCACCAGGGGCATATCGCCAATCTCGTCCAGAAACAGGGTGCCGCCATCGGCCTGCTGCAATTTGCCCTGCATCCCCTCTTTGCGCGCTCCGGTAAAGCTGCCGCCGCGATAACCGAACAGCTCGCTTTCGATCAGGCTTTCGGGGATCGACGCACAATTGAGGGCGACGAATGCTTTGCCGTTACGCAAGCTGGCCTGATGCACCGCTTTGGCAAAGGCTTCTTTACCCGAACCGGTTTCGCCATTGATCAATAACGGCACATCCCGCTCGAACACCCGCAAGGCACGACGAAAATCGGTCTGCAGGGCCTGGTCCCCCAGGCAAATGCTACTCACCCGGGGCACCACGGCTTCGGCCTGCGGCTTGACCGCGCACGGCACGCTGCGCGGCTGACCACGCACCGCCGCATACAAGCGGCGACCGTCGCGGGTGCGCAGGGGCCAGTTGGTGCTGGCCAGGGTGCTGGCACGGGCGAACAGTTCGTCCCGCGGACAATCGAACAGGCTGTCGACTGTTAACCCCAGCAGACCGCCCCGCTCATGCCCCAGCAAATTCAGGGCGCTCTGATTGACTGCGCAGATGGCGCCGTCGCCATCGAACGCCAGCATCCCTTCGCTGAACAGCCCCACCGACTCGGCCTGCAGGTGAAAGCGCAGCAGCCACTGGTTTTCGAAGTGCCGCAGAAAATAACTGTTTTCGATAATCCGCGCCGAGAGGTTGACCAGGGCCATGGTGTGAAACTGGCTCTGGCGCGAAACGTCATGCCGCGCCGAGGACACGTCCAGCACCGCCAGCAATTCGCCCTGGGGATCGAATACCGGACTTGCCGAACAGGTCAGCCCGGTATGGCGGCCACGAAAATGTTCGTCCTGATGAATGGTCAAGGCCTGGCGTTCCACGACACAGGTGCCAATCCCGTTGGTACCCTCGCGGGCCTCGCTCCAGTCAGCTCCCAGCCACAGCCCGGCCCGCTCGAACACTTTGCGTTCGGTCGCCGCCGTTACACAGTTGAGAATGACCCCGCGGGCATCGGTCAGCAGTACCGCGTGCCCGGCCCCCGACAGTTGCTGATGCAGGCTGTTCATCTCGTGCCCGGCGATTTGCAGCACCTGCTGCAAACGCTCGCGACCTTCCAGAATGCGCCCGTGCTCCAGCACCGTCGGTGCAATGGTTTGTGCGGGATCGAGGTGGTAGTCCTCCAGGCAGCGCTGCCAGGAACGGACGATAGAAGGGTCGCACCCCTGGGGGCGGCCCTGGGTGACATCGAGAACCTGCCGGGCGTGCCGGCTTAAATCACTGCTGTGCATTCTTATTATTCTCCGCGCTGTATCGGCGGTCTCATGTCCGGCAGGGGCACATTTACCCTCTTCGCCAACATGGATCCAGGTCCAGACCGAACACTCAGCATCTGCTTGCCGGCCGGGCTTTGCAATCGCCAACTGACCCGTCGGTCATCATCTGCACCTGTTTTGGTACAAAGTGTCACGGCAACTGTATCGAGCCCGTGACAGCGACTGCCACCCCTACTGCCCCTATATCCATGTGAGCCCCAGCCTAGAGCCCTGCAGACAATATGGCCCGGCCTTTGCTCTTGCATATGACAACGCCACAGCGCGTCCTCCCATAAGCACAATAAAGCCAGGAGACACTCCCCATGCGTTACGCACAACCCGGTACCGAAGGCTCTGTCGTCTCGTTCAAGAGCCGCTACGGCAACTACATCGGCGGCGAATTCGTGGCGCCCGTCAAAGGCCAGTACTTCACCAATACCTCGCCTGTGAACGGCAAACCCATCGCCGAATTCCCGCGTTCAACAGCAGAAGACATCGAAAAAGCCCTGGATGCCGCCCATGCCGCTGCTGACGCCTGGGGCTCGACCTCGGTTCAGGCCCGTTCGCTGGTGCTGCTTAAAATTGCCGATCGTATCGAACAGAATCTCGAACTGCTGGCCGTGACCGAAACCTGGGACAACGGCAAGGCGGTACGCGAGACCCTGAACGCCGACGTCCCCCTGGCAGCTGACCATTTCCGTTATTACGCCGGTTGCATCCGCGCCCAGGAAGGCAGCGCGGCCGAAATCGACGGCAACACCGTGGCCTATCACATCCACGAACCGCTGGGCGTGGTCGGGCAGATCATTCCGTGGAACTTCCCGCTGCTGATGGCCGCCTGGAAACTCGCTCCGGCGCTGGCTGCCGGTAACTGCATCGTGCTCAAACCGGCCGAGCAAACCCCGCTGAGCATCACCGTGTTCATGGAACTGATCGGTGATCTGCTGCCTCCGGGCGTGCTGAACGTGGTGCAAGGCTTCGGCAAAGAAGCTGGCGAGGCGCTGGCCACCAGTAAACGCATCGCCAAAATCGCCTTCACCGGCTCGACCCCGGTGGGCTCGCACATCATGAAATGTGCCGCCGAGAACATCATCCCTTCCACCGTTGAACTGGGCGGCAAGTCGCCGAACATCTTCTTCGCCGACATCATGCAGGCCGAACCGACTTTCATTGAAAAGGCGGCCGAAGGTCTGGTGCTGGCATTTTTCAACCAGGGCGAAGTGTGCACCTGCCCTTCCCGCGCGCTGATTCAGGAATCGATCTACGACGACTTCATGAAAGTGGTGATGAAGAAGGTTGCGTCGATCAAACGCGGCGACCCGCTGGACACCGACACCATGGTTGGCGCCCAGGCCTCGGAGCAGCAGTTCGACAAGATCCTGTCTTACCTTGAAATCGCCAAGGCTGAAGGTGCCGAACTGCTGACCGGCGGCCAGGTAGCCAAGCTCGAAGGCGACCTGGCAACCGGCTACTACATCCAGCCGACGCTGCTCAAGGGCACCAACAAAATGCGTGTGTTCCAGGAAGAAATTTTTGGCCCGGTGGTCAGCATCACCACCTTCAAGGACGAAGCCGAAGCCCTGGCGATTGCCAACGACACCGAGTTCGGCCTGGGTGCCGGCCTGTGGACCCGCGACATCAACCGCGCCTACCGCATGGGCCGCGCCATCAAGGCCGGTCGCGTCTGGACCAACTGCTACCACCTGTACCCGGCCCACGCCGCGTTCGGCGGCTACAAAAAGTCCGGGGTCGGCCGTGAAACCCACAAAATGATGCTCGACCACTATCAGCAGACCAAAAACCTGCTGGTGAGCTACGACATCAACCCGCTGGGCTTCTTCTAACCTCTCTGACCTCCGTAGGCGCGAGCTTGCCCGCGAGCCGTAAAAAGCTCGCGAGCAAGCTCGTTCCTACAGAGCAAGCCGCTCTACATCAGGCCCCATGGCCCAGCTCTTGCTTTGCTCCCTGTCATATTTTCCAAACTATAAAAGAACAGGTGCACTCACATGCCTAGCGAACCCATTGGCGCTCCGGCGTCAGCCTCCTCGGTCGACTTTGAAAAGGTCGGCTCCGAATATTTTCAACAACGCGAACTGAAAAAAGGCGCTGCCGGCTGGGTCCTGCTGGTGGGCCTGGGTGTGGCCTATGTCATCTCCGGCGATTACGCCGGCTGGAACTTCGGCCTGGCCCAGGGCGGCTGGGGCGGAATGTTCATCGCCACATTGCTGATGGCCACCATGTACCTGTGCATGTGCTTTTCGCTGGCCGAACTGTCATCGATGATTCCCACCGCTGGCGGCGGCTATGGCTTTGCCCGCAGCGCATTCGGGCCGTGGGGCGGGTTCCTGACCGGCACCGCGATCCTGATTGAATACGCCATCGCCCCCGCGGCGATTGCCGTATTCATCGGCGCTTATTGCGAGTCGCTGTTCGGGATTGGCGGCTGGATGATCTATCTGGCGTTCTACATCATCTTTATCGGCATTCACATTTTCGGCGTGGGTGAAGCCCTTAAACTGATGTTTGTCATCACCGCCGTGGCCGCGATTGCCCTGGGCGTGTTCCTGGTATCGATGGTGCCGCACTTCAGCGTCGCCAACCTATTGGATATTCCGGTTACCGAGGCCAAAGGCGCCAGCACCTTCTTGCCATTCGGCTATGTCGGCGTGTGGGCCGCAATCCCTTATGCGATCTGGTTTTTCCTCGCCGTCGAAGGCGTGCCGCTGGCCGCCGAAGAAACCAAAAACCCTAAGCGCGATCTGCCTCGCGGCCTGATCGGCGCCATGCTGGTACTCGTCACCTTTGCCCTGCTGATTCTGGTCATCGGCCCCGGCGCTGCGGGCGCGCACCACTTGATGGCCTCGGGCAACCCGCTGGTTGAAGCACTGAGCAAGGCCTATGGCGGCTCAACCTGGATGGGCAGTTTCGTCAACCTGGTGGGCCTGGCCGGTTTGATCGCCAGTTTCTTCTCGATCATTTACGCCTATTCGCGTCAGATCTTCGCCCTGTCCCGTGCCGGCTATTTGCCGCGTAAATTGTCCGAAACCAACAAAAGCAAAGCGCCGGTACTGGCGCTGATCATCCCCGGCATCATCGGTTTTGGCCTGTCACTGACCGGCCAGGGGGACTTGCTGATTCTGGTGGCGGTGTTTGGCGCGACCATTTCCTACGTGCTGATGATGGCTGCACACATCACCCTGCGTATTCGTCGCCCCAAAATGGAGCGTCCATACCGCACTCCGGGCGGAATCTTCACTTCAGGCATCGCTTTGGTGCTGGCTTGCGTCGCGGTCGTGGCCGGTTTCCTGGTGGACCCGCGCGTTGTGATTGGCGCTGCCGTGATCTATGGCGTATTAATTGCCTACTTCGCTTTTTACAGTCGGCACCACTTGGTGGCCGGTACGCCTGAAGAGGAATTCGCGGCGATCCAAAAAGCCGAGCAAGCCCTGCACTAGTCGCTGAGAAACCCGCCAGACGCGTGGCGTCTGGCGTTGAGGAGCATCCTGAATGGCAACTTTTTCTCACGCGGTAGGCACTCAGACTTACCGTTTTGACAGCCTCAAAGACCTTATGGCCAAAGCCAGCCCGGCACGCTCCGGGGATTTCCTGGCTGGAGTGGCCGCGCTCAACGACGGTGAACGGGTCGCTGCGCAAATGGCCCTGGCTGACATCCCGCTCTCCTGGTTCCTGCAGGAAGCGCTGATTCCCTACGAATCCGATGAAGTTACCCGGCTGATCATCGACAGCCATGACCCGCTCGCCTTCGCCGCCGTCAGCCATCTGACAGTGGGCGGTTTTCGTGACTGGCTGCTCAGCGACGCCGCCGACGAACAGAGCCTGCGTGCCCTGGCGCCGGGCCTGACCCCGGAAATGGCCGCTGCGGTGTCAAAAATCATGCGCGTGCAGGACCTGATTCTGGTGGCGCAGAAGATCCGGGTGGTCACCCGTTTTCGCGGCACCATGGGCCTGCGCGGGCGGCTCTCTACCCGCCTGCAACCCAACCACCCCACGGACGATCCGGCGGGAATTGCCGCCAGCATTCTCGATGGCCTGCTGTACGGCAACGGCGACGCCATGATCGGTATCAACCCGGCCACCGACAGCATCGCCTCGATCTGCGACCTGCTGAACATGCTCGACGCCATCATCCAGCGTTATGAGATCCCCACCCAATCCTGTGTGCTGACCCATGTCACCACCTCGATTGAAGCGATCAACCGTGGCGTACCGCTGGATCTGGTATTCCAGTCGATTGCCGGTACAGAAGCCGCCAACGCCAGCTTCGGGATCAATCTGAATCTATTGCAGGAAGGCTACGAGGCCGGTTTAAGCCTCAACCGCGGCACCCTGGGCAACAACCTGATGTATTTCGAAACCGGCCAGGGCAGCGCGCTGTCGGCCAACGCGCATTTCGGCGTCGACCAGCAAACCTGCGAAACCCGGGCCTATGCGGTAGCGCGGCATTTCAAACCGTTTCTGGTCAACACTGTGGTGGGTTTTATCGGCCCCGAGTACCTGTACAACGGCAAGCAAATCATCCGCGCCGGGCTTGAGGACCACTTCTGCGGCAAGCTGCTGGGCGTGCCGATGGGTTGCGACATCTGTTACACCAACCACGCCGAAGCCGACCAGGACGACATGGATAACCTGCTGACCCTGCTGGGTGTGGCCGGGATCAACTTCATCATGGGCATTCCGGGCTCGGACGACATCATGCTCAACTATCAGACCACCTCGTTCCATGACGCGCTGTATGCGCGAAAAACCCTGGGCCTCAAACCTGCCCCCGAGTTCGAGCAATGGCTGAGCAAGATCGGGATTTTCACCCAGACCGATGGCCGCATCGAATTCGGCCATCAACTGCCGCCGGCATTTCGCCTGGCACTGGCTCATCTGGGAGGACGCTGAACATGGCCACTACCCCCACCGACAGTCTCAACCCCTGGCTGGAACTGCGCCGCCTGACCCCGGCGCGCATTGCCCTGGGCCGCACCGGCACCAGCATGCCCACCGGGGCCCAGCTGGATTTTCAGTTTGCCCACGCCCAGGCCCGGGATGCGGTGCATTTGCCGTTTGACCACGCGGGGCTTAGCAGCCAGCTTGCCGAGCGCGGACAGCAAACGCTGCTGCTGCACAGCGCCGCCATTGATCGCCACAGCTATCTGCAACGGCCGGATCTGGGGCGCAAACTTGACGACGACTCGGCGCAGCAATTGCGCGACTACGCCCTGGCTCATCCTGGCGCGATCGATGTCGCCATAGTGGTAGCCGACGGGCTATCGGCGCTGGCGGTTCATCGCCACACCCTGCCCTTTCTGGCCCGCATGCAGGAGCAAACGGCCACTGAAAACTGGAGCCAGTCACCGGTGATTCTGGTGGAGCAAGGACGGGTCGCCGTCGCCGATGAAATCGGCGAACTGCTGGGAGCAAAAATGGTGGTGATGCTGATCGGCGAACGCCCCGGCCTCAGCTCCCCAGACAGTCTGGGTCTGTACTTCACCTACGGGCCAAAGATCGGCCTGACCGATGCCTATCGCAACTGCATCTCTAACGTGCGGCTCGAAGGGCTGAGCTACGCCATGGCCGCCCATCGGCTGGTTTACTTGATGCGTGAAGCCTGTCGTCGGCAATTGTCGGGGGTCAACCTGAAGGACGAAGCACAGGTACACACCATAGAATCAGCGGCCCCCAGCGAGAATTTCCTGCTCAAGGGTGAATAAACACTGGGCCATGACTCTGTATGAGCGAGCTGTGTGCTTGGCGAGGCACGCTCGCTCCCAGGGTTGATTAGCCAGCCGCTGCGAGCCAATACACGCCTCGCTACAAACTCAACCAACAAGACTTGCACCAATCCGTATAATCCGCTTTTTTAAGAGATGTACGAAAAAACTACATCTCTTGTAGTTAAATACCCTTCCCTTTCCCGCACGGACCTGCAGAGCCGGGTCATCAGCACAGGTGCTTTACATGGATTTCAACCCGATCGACATTATCCTGCATCTCGATGTGTACCTGGACATGCTGGTAAGAGATTACGGGGTGTGGATCTACGCCATCCTGTTTTTGGTGATCTTCTGTGAAACCGGCCTGGTGGTCATGCCGTTCCTGCCGGGTGATTCCCTGCTGTTCATTGCCGGCGCAGTGGCTGCGGGCGGTGGCATGGACCCGGTATTGCTGGGCGGCCTGCTGATGGTGGCGGCAATTCTGGGCGACAGCACCAACTACGTCATAGGACGAACCGCCGGCGAGCGATTGTTCAGTAATCCGAACTCGAAAATATTCCGCCGCGATTACCTGGAAAAGACCCACGATTTTTACGAACGTCATGGCGGTAAAACCGTGACCATGGCGCGCTTCCTGCCAATCTTCCGCACCTTTGCGCCTTTTGTTGCCGGCGTGGCACACATGTTCTACCCGCGCTTCCTGATGTTCAGTGTCTTCGGCACCATCCTCTGGGTCGGCGGCCTGGTAACCCTGGGCTACTTCTTCGGCAATGTGCCCTTCATCAAGTCCAATCTGTCGTTGCTGGTAGTGGGCATCATCCTGCTGTCTCTGGTACCGATGATCATTGGTGTGATCCGCAGCCGCATGGGCCGCAGCCCATCCAAAGCCTGATAGGGGGCCGCCCGCATGTGGTCTCTGAGTGAATGGCGGCGCCAGCGGATTCTGGCGCAACACCCGGTCGCGGCAAACGTATGGCATGACGTGCGCCAGCACCTGAGTATTCTCGACGGGCTGGACGACGCCCAGGACAAATGGCTGCGTGAGCACAGCGTGTTATTTCTGCAAGAAAAACACCTGACCCCCATGCCCGGGGTTGAACTCACCGATGCAGGCCGCCTGTTGCTGGCCGCCCAGGCACAGCTGCCGCTGCTCAACCTGGGCGAACTGGACTGGTATCAGGGTTTCCACGAAATAGTGCTCTACCCCGATGATTTCATCAGCCCCCAGCGTCATCGCGACTCCAGTGGAGTCGAGCACGAATGGCAAGGCACCCACAGCGGTGAGGCCTGGCAACATGGCCCGGTGGTGCTGGCCTGGCCTGGCGTGTTGTCCAGTGGCGGCTGGGAAGGCTACAACCTGGTGATTCACGAACTGGCGCACAAACTCGACATGCTCAATGGTGCCGCCAATGGCATGCCGCCCTTGCACAGCAGCATGCACCTGGGCGACTGGACCGAGGCCATGCAACAAGCCTACGACCATCTCAATCACTACCTCGATCACCACGACCCGGCTCACGCGCCCATTGATCCGTATGCGGCCGAAAACCCGGCAGAGTTCTTCGCGGTCACCAGCGAATACTTCTTCAGCGCACCGGACCTGCTGACCCACGCCTACCCCAAGGTGTACCAGCAGCTCAGCCTGTTCTACCGGCAAGACCCGCTGACCCGGCTGCAAACGCTACAAAGCGGGCACCCCGAGTACCGAGGGTCCGTTAACCGGACGTGACGCACCACTAAACCGGCCAGACGTGACGGCGTTAGCGGAATACGCCTATAATCGCCGCCACTTTTTGGCCAAATCGGCCAAGTAAACTGGCCTATACACGGGGGCACCGCCCAATGAGCTACAGCAAGATTCCGGCTGGCAAAGACCTGCCGAATGACATCTACGTCGCCATCGAGATTCCGGCGAACCACGCGCCGATCAAATATGAAATCGACAAAGACAGCGACTGCCTGTTCGTTGACCGCTTCATGGCAACCCCGATGTTCTACCCAGCCAACTACGGTTTCATCCCTAACACCCTGGCTGACGACGGTGATCCCCTCGACGTGCTGGTTGTTACCCCATATCCGGTAGCGCCAGGTTCGGTAATCCGTGCCCGTCCGGTTGGCATCCTGCACATGACCGACGACGGCGGTGGCGATGCCAAAGTCGTTGCAGTCCCTCACGACAAGCTGTCCCAGTTGTACGTTGACGTGAAAGAGTACACCGACCTGCCACCTTTGCTGATTCAGCAAATCCAGCACTTCTTCGAGAACTACAAAGATCTCGAGAAAGGCAAATGGGTGAAGATCGAAGGTTGGGGCGATGCAGAAGCAGCCCGTACCGAGATCATGAAGTCGGTAGCGGCCTACAAAGGCTAAGTGAACCCCGGCCTGCGTTGCTGCAGGCTTGGCTCACACCAAAACCTCGGTTCGCCGAGGTTTTTTTATGCCTGAAAATTGAGCTGTTTTCGCTGGGAAACGACATTGAATCCCAGTATGATTCGCGCCACATAAGCACCGCGCCCTGCATCGAGCAGGCCGGATCGCAGGCAAGGCAGCAATAAGCCGCCACGCCCCACCCCTGACACTCAGGGCCTGGATGTCTAAATTGAAGGCGAGTACGGCTTACCAAAAATAAGCCAAACCCGCCCCCGAGAAGCCGGCCACAAGCCGGTTTTTTAATGCCTGCCACAAAGCCGCAGCCTGCCAGCCCTGCAGGGGCGAGCTTGCTTCAGAGCACCGGCGCCGCGGCCCTTCAGGTAGGCCGCCATCGCTGGCAAGCCAGCTCCCACATGGTTGTCGACAGCCAACATCAATCCTGCAAACTCGCCGGTGCTGCTGATCAGTGTTTGTCCGGGTATCCGGCTTCGCTGAGCGCTGCGTGGAACAGGCCCTCGTCCAGCTGGCTTTCGACTCTGGCTTCACGGGCCGCCGGGTCGGTTTCGATGCGCGCTTGCGGGTCGACGGCCAGTAGCGCTTTGGTGACGGATCGGGCGCAGCCGCCGCAGGTCATGTTGGGGATATGAAGACGATGCATGGGGATCTCCTGATTATTTAAGGTGAACCGCTACGTTGAAGTTTGCCAGCGTGGCAAGGTCAATCACTTTTCAGCGAACTGCCGCTGGTGGGCTGAGGCCGGTGTGTCGAGCCCGAACCGCGGTGTCCGGCGCGGGGCTTGCGGCGCTGCAGCCAAAGCATTGAGCTCGGCCAGCCCGGCTATGATCGGGCAGTCCGGGCGGTCATTGCCGCGACAGTGACTGGCCAGACTTTCGAGGGTTTGCGCCATCGCCTGCAGTTCGGCGATTTTCGCTTTCAGACCCGCAACATGGGTCAGCGCCATGGCCTTGACCACAGCGCTGACACGATCACGGTCGCGCCACAACTCCAGTAACTCCGAGATCTGTTCAACAGAGAACCCCAGGTCGCGGGCGCGCCGGATAAAGCCCAGGGCATTGGCGTCCTGGGGGCTGTAAAGCCGGTAGCCGGCCTCGGTTCGAAGGGCTTTGGGGATCAAGCCAGTCTGTTCGTAGTAGCGGATCATCTTCGCCGAAACCCCGGAAAAACTGGCCGCCTGACCGATATTCATCATGTTCCTCTCCCTGGCTCCTGCCCGCGAAAAACTGCCCCCGTTTACACGCCACTCACCGCCATCGGCGCCTTGAAGCCCTTGAGCCGGAGCGCGTTGACCAGCACAAAGATGCTGGAAAGCGCCATCGCAGCCGCCGCAAAGATCGGCGACAGCAATGTGCCGTTCACCGGGTATAGCGCTCCCGCCGCGACCGGGATCAGCACTGCGTTGTAAGCGAAGGCCCAGAACAGGTTCTGCTTGATGTTGCGGATCGTCGCCTGACTCAGGGCGATGGCATTCGGCACGCCACGCAGGTCGCCTGACATCAGCACCACGTCTGCCGCCTCGATGGCCACATCGGTACCGGTGCCGATGGCCAGCCCCACGTCCGCTTCGGCCAGCGCCGGGGCGTCGTTGATGCCGTCGCCGACGAAGGCCACCCGTGCACCATTGACCCGGAATTTCTTCAGTGCCGCGACCTTGCCGTCGGGCAGGACCTCGGCCGCCACCTCATCAATCCCCAATTGCCGGGCGATGGCATTGGCCGTGGCCGCATTGTCACCGGTGATCATCGCCACCTTGAGGCCCAGGGCGTGCAGCGCCTTGATCGCCTCTAAAGTGGTCTCCCTGATGGGGTCGGCCACCGCAATCACCGCCGCCAGACGACCGTCGATGGCGGCATAAAGCGGGCTCTTGCCCTGTTCCCCCAGACGTTGGGCGGTCGCGACAAAGCTCGACACATCCAGCCCCAATAGCGTCATGAAACGGTCTGCGCCGACCGACACGGTCCGCCCCGACACCTTGGCCGTCACCCCGAAACCCGGGGTTGCCTCGAAGCTGTCGATGGCACCCATCACCAGACCACGTTGTTTCGCCGCGCTGACGATGGCTTCGCCGATCGGGTGTTCGGAGCGGGTTTCGACCGCCGCCACCAGCCCCAGCACTTCGTCGTAATCAAAGCCTTCGGCAGGCACCAGATCGGTCAGTTCCGGGCGGCCCTTGGTCAGGGTGCCGGTCTTGTCGAGGGCGATCACACTCACATCCCGCAGCGCCTGCAAGGCTTCGCCTTTACGAAACAGCACCCCCAGTTCCGCCGCGCGCCCGGTACCGACCATGATCGAGGTTGGTGTAGCCAGCCCCATGGCGCACGGGCAAGCGATGATGAGTACCGCCACCGCATTGACCAAGGCAAAGGTCAGCGCCGGGGTCGGCCCGAAGATCAGCCAGACCACAAAGGTCAGGGTGGCCGCTGCCATCACGGCCGGGACGAACCACATGGTGACCTTGTCCACCAGCGCCTGGATCGGCAGCTTGGAACCCTGGGCCTGCTCGACCAGACGGATGATCTGCGCCAGCACCGTGTTGGCCCCGATCCGGGTCACGCGAAAACTGAAAGCGCCGGTCTTGTTGATCGTGCCGCCAATCACTTGAGCACCCGCAGTTTTATGCACCGGCACCGGCTCGCCGCTGATCATGCTCTCGTCGACATAGGAGGCGCCTTCGACAATCTCGCCATCGAGGGCGATTTTCTCCCCCGGACGTACCAGCACCACGTCCCCGGTTGTCACCTGCTCGAGGGGCAGTTCAAGGGTTTCACCGTTGCGCTCTACCCGCGCGGTTTTGGCCTGCAGCCCGACCAGACGTTTGATCGCCTGTGAGGTTCGGCCCTTGGCCCGGGCCTCCAGCGAGCGGCCAAGCAAAATAAGAGTGACGATGACCGCGGCCGCTTCGAAATACACATTGGCGGTGCCCTGGGGCAGCACTTGAGGGGCAAAGGTCGCGACCAGCGAATAACCGTATGCCGCCGAGGTCCCGACTGCCACCAGCGAGTTCATGTCCGGAGCACCGCGCAGCAGGGCCGGAACACCCTTACGGAAAAAACGCAGCCCCGGCCCGAACAGCACCAGCGTGGCCAGCACGAACTGGATGTACCAGTTGGTCTGCTGACCGATGACCGTCATCACCCAATGATGCATGGCGGGAATCAGGTGCGAGCCCATCTCCAGAATGAACACCGGCAAGCTGAGGATGGCGGCAACCAGCAAGGACCGCTGCAGCCCCCGGGCCTCGCCCTCGCGCCGCTGGTCGTCCTGCTCGCCCGCATCCGGGAGGTCGGCAGACAAGCGTCGCGCCGTATACCCCGCCCGCTCCACTGCGGCCTCAAGGTCGGCAGCAGAAACGGCCCCGGCGAGGTGAGTGACCCGGGCGCGCTCGGTGGCCAGGTTGACGCTGGCCTGCCGCACGCCGGGCACCTTCGCCAGCGCCTTCTCGACCCGGCCCACACACGAGGCACAGGTCATGCCTGCAATCGACAGTTCGGTGGTTTCTTCACGCACCGAGTAGCCCACGCGCTCGATGGCATCTACTACCGCCTGCGGATCGGCCACGCCACTGAAGCTGACATCGGCGCGCTCGGTGGCCAGGTTGACCACGGCCGACTGCACACCCGGGACCGCCTTGAGCGCACGTTCGACCCGACCGACGCACGAGGCGCACGTCATGCCTTCAACCGGCAGACTCAGGCGCGCGGATGCTTTGGACTCTGGTTGAAGCGAAACGCTAGCCATTGGAAACTCTCCTTGAATGTCACGATTGAGCCGATCTTGAAGCTTCCCAGCATGGTAAGGTCAAGGGGCTTGACCGCCATAAGATCTCTGCGCAGTGCATGCCGCATATCGTAGTCGCTACCAAGCAACGCGAGGCTGCGAGCTGTTGAAAACGCCAAAGCAAGCATCCCGGTGTATCCCCTGCTCCGGGGTTTAAGGTTTTACGGACGTTGCCCGATCGCAGAGATGCCATCGCTGGCAAGCCAGCTCCCACAAGATACGCCAGCCACCACAAACCCCTGTAGGAGCGAGCTTGCTCGCGATCCTCTAGCCCCCCGGTCGTTCCGCCAGACAGCGGTGATGCCATCGCTGGCAAGCCAGCTCCCACAAAATTACCGCCAGCCCCCTCAACCCCCTGTAGGAGCGAGCTTGCTCGCGATCCGCTGCACCTCGGTCGTTCCGCCAGACCGCAGAGATGCCATCGCTGGCAAGCCAGCTCCCACAAGATTACCGCCAGCCACCACAAACCCCTGTAGGAGCGAGCTTGATCGCGATCCTCTAGCCCCCCGGTCGTTCCGCCAGACAGCAGTGATGCCATCGCTGGCAAGCCAGCTCCCACAAGATCCGCCAGCCACCACAACCCCCTGTAGGAGCGAGCTTGCTCGCGATCCTCTAGCCCCCCGGTCGTTCCGCCAGACAGCAGTGATGCCATCGCTGGCAAGCCAGCTCCCACAAGATTACCGCCAGCCACCACAAACCCCTGTAGGAGCGAGCTTGCTCGCGATCCGCTGGCACCCCGGTCGCTCCGCCAGACCGCAGTGATGCCATCGCTGGCAAGCCAGCTCCCACAAGATTACCGCCAGCCACCACAACCCCCTGTAGGAGCGAGCTTGCTCGCGATCCGCTGGCACCCCGGTCGTTCCGCCAGACCGCAGTGATGCCATCGCTGGCAAGCCAGCTCCCACAAGATCCGCCAGCCAGCACAAATCCCTGTAGGAGCGGGCTTGCCCGCGATCCCCAGGCCGCGCGATCTTGCAGATCGGCCATTGTGTTGCCATCACGGGCATTCCGGTCCCCGTCAGGGCGGACAGGCAGGGGCCGAGGATTTGCCCCGGAACCCGCCGTCTGCTAGTGTCAGCCGGTTTTAACGCCTACCGAGAATGCCGCTATGGCCCGCAAAAAAGTTGCCCTGGATTTCGAACAGTCCCTCGCTGACCTGCAATCATTGGTCGAGCGTCTGGAAAATGGCGAGCTGTCACTGGAAGATTCGTTGACCGCCTTCGAGCAAGGCATCCGCTTGACCCGTGATTGCCAAGGCGCACTGGCTCAAGCTGAACAGAAAGTGCAAATTCTGCTTGAGCGTGATGGTGAACTGGCCCAAGAGCCCTTTGAAGCGGAACAGCCAGAATGATTGATGCCTACCAGACCAGCAGCCAGGACCGCGTCAACGCGGCGCTTGAGCGCTTGTTTGTCGCTCCGTCTGCGGAGTTGGCCCGCCTCTATGAAGCAATGCGCTACAGCGTGATGAACGGCGGCAAACGGGTCCGCCCGCTTTTGGCCTATGCCGCCTGCGAAGCCTTGGGTGCCGCGGCCGAGCAAGCCAATGGTGCGGCCTGTGCAGTGGAGCTGATCCACGCCTATTCGCTGGTGCATGATGACTTGCCAGCAATGGACGATGACGACTTGCGTCGCGGCCAGCCGACCACCCATAAAGCGTTCGATGAAGCCTGCGCGATTCTGGCCGGTGACGGCCTGCAAAGCCTTGCATTCAGCGCCCTGCTGGATCCGCGACTCAATACTCTGGATGCTGAGACACGCTTGCGCATGGTCGCAGCTCTGGCCCTCGCTGCCGGCCCGGCGGGCATGGTTGGCGGACAGGCGATCGATCTCGGTTCGGTCGGAATCAAACTTGATCAGACCGCTCTCGAATTCATGCACCGGCACAAGACCGGCGCTCTGATCGAGGCCAGCGTACAGCTGGGCGCCCTGGCCAGCGGCCATGCCAGTGCTGATGATCTGCAGGCTCTGAACCTCTATGCACGGGCGGTTGGCCTGGCATTCCAGGTTCAGGACGACATTCTCGACGTTGAAAGCGATACCGCAACCCTGGGCAAACGCCAGGGCGCCGATATTGCACGGGACAAACCGACCTACCCGGCACTGATGGGTCTGGATGGCGCCAAAGCCTATGCGCTGGAGCTGCGTGACCAGGCACTCAATGCGCTGCAATCTTTTGACACTACAGCCGATCCGCTGCGCGCACTGGCTCGATACATAGTCGAACGTCGCCACTAGACCTGGAAAATCCGGTTTTTCAGGCAGTGTCTAATGCCAAGGTCTGACTAACGATTACCTCCGCGCGTGGGCAGCTTACGTTCCTTAAGGTAAACTGCCACCTCTTCTATATTTATAACGATTCGCCTGATGCCAACGACGTTTCAAGAGATCCCCCGCAAGCGCCCGACTACGCCCCTGCTCGACCGAGCGGGCACGCCTGCGGGCCTGCGCCGACTGGCTGAAGCCGAGCTGGAACCCCTGGCCGACGAATTGCGCCAGGAATTGCTCTATACCGTCGGCCAGACGGGCGGGCATTTTGGTGCCGGCCTGGGCGTCATTGAACTGACGATTGCGTTGCACTACGTGTTCGATACCCCGGATGACCGGCTGGTATGGGACGTGGGTCATCAGGCGTATCCGCACAAAATCCTCACTGGCCGCCGCGAGCAAATGGCGACATTGCGCCAGAAAGACGGGATCGCCGCTTTCCCGCGCCGCGCCGAGAGCGAGTACGACACCTTTGGCGTCGGCCACTCCAGCACCTCAATCAGTGCCGCACTGGGCATGGCCATCGCTGCCCGCCTGCAAAATAGCGAGCGCAAGGCCATCGCCGTGATCGGTGACGGCGCGCTGACCGCCGGCATGGCTTTTGAAGCCCTGAACCATGCGCCTGAAGTCGATGCCAACATGCTGGTCATCCTCAACGACAACGACATGTCGATCTCGCGCAATGTCGGCGGCCTGTCCAACTATCTGGCCAAAATCCTCTCCAGCCGTACCTACGCCAGCATGCGCGAAGGCAGCAAGAAAGTGCTGTCGCGTCTGCCAGGCGCGTGGGAAATTGCCCGGCGCACCGAAGAATATGCCAAAGGCATGTTGGTACCCGGCACCCTGTTTGAAGAGCTGGGCTGGAATTACATTGGGCCTATCGATGGCCACGACCTGCCGACCCTGATCGCCACGCTGCGCAACATGCGCGACCTCAAGGGTCCGCAGTTCCTGCATATCGTGACCAAAAAGGGCAAAGGCTTTGCCCCGGCCGAGGCTGACCCGATCGGCTACCACGCCATCACCAAACTTGAGCCGCTGGACGCACCGAAAGCAGCGCCAAAAGCTGCGAGCGGGCCGAAGTACTCTGCGGTATTCGGCGAGTGGCTGTGTGACATGGCCGCTGTCGATCAACGCCTGGTCGGTATTACCCCGGCCATGAAAGAAGGCTCGGACCTGATCGCGTTCAGCGAGCGTTTCCCGTTGCGTTATTTCGACGTGGCCATTGCTGAACAACACGCCGTGACCTTTGCCGCGGGCATGGCCTGCGAAGGCGCCAAGCCTGTGGTGGCGATCTACTCGACATTCTTGCAGCGCGGTTACGACCAGCTGGTGCATGACGTAGCCGTGCAGAATCTGGACGTGCTGTTCGCTATCGACCGCGCGGGCCTGGTGGGCGAAGACGGCCCCACCCATGCCGGCAGTTTTGACCTGTCTTACCTGCGGTGCATCCCGGGTATGGTGATCATGACCCCGAGCGATGAAAACGAACTGCGCAAAATGCTGACCACCGGCCACCTGTACAACGGTCCGGCGGCAGTACGCTACCCGCGGGGCAGCGGGCCGAATGCAAGCATCGAAAAAACCCTTGAACCGCTGGAAATCGGTAAAGGCGTGATACGTCGCAAAGGCAGCAAGGTGGCGATGCTGGTGTTTGGCGTGCAATTGGCCGAAGCACTGCAAGTGGCGGAAAAAATCGACGCCACCGTGGTCGACATGCGCTTCGTCAAACCTATGGATGAAGCACTGGTGCGCGAAATGGCCGACAGCCATGAACTGCTGGTGACCATTGAAGAGAACGCCATCATGGGCGGTGCGGGTGCGGCAGTCAGCGAGTTGCTGGCCCGTGAAAACGTGCTCAAGTCGGTATTGCATCTGGGCTTGCCGGACGTCTATGTCGAACATGCCAAACCGAGCCAGATGCTCGCCGAATGCGGGCTGGATGCGGCAGGTATCGAAGCATCGGTGCGCCAGCGCATGCAACTGCTGGGGCTCTGAGCCAATCAGACTTACTGCAGGAGCGAGCGTGCTCGCGAGCTTTCCAACGAGCTCGCGAGCACGCTCGCTCCTACAGGGTTAATTGAGAACACATGAAACACCTTCGTTTGGCTTTAATCCTCGGCATCATCCCCGCCAGCCCTTTGCTCGCCGACACGCTCGAACGGGAAGACGCACTCAAACTCCCGCAAACACTGATCACCGGCAACCGCCAGGTCGAAGCGCGCTCTGACAGCAGCAGCGCCAACACGGTATTCACCCGTGCCGACATCGATCGCTTGCAACCCACCAGCCTCACCGACCTGCTGGGCCGGGTGCCCGGCGTGCAGGTGGCACGTAGCGGTGGCCGTGGCGGCTTGCCCGGGATTTACATCCGCGGCACCAAAGCGGCACAAAGCCTGGTGCTGGTCGACGGCCAGCGCATGGCCAATGCCACCTCGGCCGACAGCAACCTGCAGTACCTGAATATCGATCAGGTCGAGCGTGTTGAAGTGCTGCGCGGCTCACGGTCGGTGATCTACGGCAGTGACGCGATTGGCGGGGTGATCCAGATTTTCACTCGCCGCGGCGCAGACCAGGCCCCTCAGCTGCGGCTACACAGTTCAGTGGGCAGCTATGGCAGCTCCGACAACAGCCTGGGCGTGTCCGGCGGCGATGCCCAGACCCGCTACAACCTCAGCGGCAGCCTGGAAGAGACGGCCGGGATCAATCGCACGCACCAGTCCTTCCCCAGCGACAACGATCACGATGCCTATCGCAACAAGTCCCTGAGCCTGAATCTGAGCCACTTCCTGAGGGATGATCTGGAAGTCGGCCTGACGGCGATGAAGAACATGGGCAAGACCGAGCTCGATAATTCCTTTGGCCGCTGGGACCCGGACAGCATGACGGTCAGTGGTCAGCAGCTCTACAGCGACTTCGATATCAGCAGTGTGGGCAGTTTTATCGACGCCCAACTGAGCGAGCGCTGGAACTCGCGCCTGGAACTGGGCCACAGCGAAAATCGCGAAAAAACCCGCGACAAGCTCAGCACAGACAACTACAGCTTCAACACCTATCGCGACTCATTGAACTGGCAAAACAACCTGACGCTGAACGGGCAAAACAGCGTGATACTCGGTGCCGATGCCTATGAAGATCGCGTGCGCAGCAGCACGGTGTTTGACCAGGACAGCCGCTGGAATCGCGCCGTATTTATTCAGCACCGCTTCAATGGCGATTATTTCTCTACCGAACTGGGTCTGCGTCACGACGACAACCAGCAGTTCGGCAGCAATAACACCTGGAGCGCCAGCCTGACGGTACCGCTCAACCCGGACAACGATGTGCTGCTGTCTTACAGCGAAGGGTTCCGGGCGCCGACGTTTAACGATTTGTACTACCCGCAGTACGGCAACCCGGCCCTGAAGCCCGAACATTCCAAAAGCTACGAGGTGCAGTGGCGCAGCCAGTTGAGCGAGAGCAGCCGCCTGGAAACCTCGCTGTATCGGACCGACATTCGTGATGCGATTGTGGCCGATGCCGATTTCATTCAGCAGAACATTGGCGCCGCCCGGATCATCGGCTTTGAAAGTGCCTTGCAGCAAGAATGGTTCGGCTGGCAGAGCAGCCTCGGGGTCGCCATTACCGATCCCCGTGATCGCGACACCGGCCATACGTTGAGCCGCCGTGCCCGCCGCACCCTGAACCTTGATCTGGATCGCCAGTTCGACCGGGTAGGTGTCGGCGCCAGCTGGCAGGCGGTGAGCAGCAGCTTTAATGACGACGGCAATACGCAGCCGATTGCCGGCTATGGACTGCTGGGGGTGCGTGGCAACTGGCAAGCCAGCGCTGAAGTGAGGCTTGATTTAAAAGTCGACAACCTGCTGGACAAGAGCTTCACCCGCGCGCTCTACAGCTATGACGGCAGTTACTACGGCTACCGTGAAGAAAGCCGCAGCGTGCAACTGGCCGTGACCTGGACCCCGACGCTCTAAAAACCCGATATCCCCCATATCCCCTGTAGGAGCGAGCTTGCTCGCGAGCTTTTAATACGCAGAGCTCGCGAGCAAGCTCGCTCCTACAGGGTGAGAGTCAGTCAGCCAGTTGCTCGCAAAGTCGGGCCGTTGCTTCAAGCATCTGCGCACTCGGGCGCTCAAGGCCTTTGTCGGTCAATAACAGCAAACGTCCGTGCTTGACCGCATCAATCTGCGGCCAGGCTTTCCAGGCGTCCAGCTGCGCCTGGCTGCTGGCGATGATCACTTGCGGATTGCGCTGCAATACCGACTCCACGCTGACCTGCGGCGCAGGCAGTTTGAGGTCGGCAAATACATTGCTCGCCCCGCACACCGCCAATGCGTCACTGATGATCTGCGTACCGCCAACGGTGTACAGCGGCTGATCCCACACCTGATAAAACACCCGTAGCGGTATGTCGCGCCGATATTGCACACGCAGCCCGGCCAGACGCTGACGCAGTTGCGCTGCCAGTTCACGGCCACGCTCAGGGCGGTTCAGCGCCACGGCCAGGGCTTCAACCTGATCGGCCAGTTGCTCAAGGCTCGCAGGCTCGGCGGTGTAAGTCGGGATGTCGAGATGGCGCAGCTGTTCGCGCTGGGCAGCGGCAACGCTACCCGGCCAGAGCAAAAGTAAATCGGGTTGCAGGCTGATCAGGCGCTCCATGTCCAGCTGACCGTAACGGCCCACGGAAGGCACGCTGCGCAGCTGCGGCAAAGGCTCACCCGCCTCCAGGCGACCCACCAGCAGATCAGCGGCGCCCAGTTCGACAACCATCTCTGACAAGGAGGGTGACAGGCTGATCACCCGTGTAGCCGCCCCGGCCGGGGTGCCGATGGCCAGCAGCAGAACCGCCAGCCAGGCGCGCATCAGCCGATCTGGCGCGGGATGCGATAGAGGTAAAACAGTACCAGCGTCGACACTGAAAGCAGCAGCAACGGCACGCCTTCAAGCCCGACAAACACCGCCAGCGCAGCGATCCACACCGGCAGGCCGGCAGCCAGCAAGGCGCGGTAGCGGGCACGGGCAAGCTCGGCCCAGGCAGCGGGTTCCTGGGGCGTATCAAGGGCTTTTTGCAATGCGATCAGCCCATGTTTGTACGGCCCGAAAAAGCGCAGCGTGACAAACATCGACGCAACACCGGCAATGAAGAACGGCATCGTCAGCCCGGGCAACAAGGGCTCGGACTTGCCGAACAACCAATTGGCCAATACCAGCGGCAGCAGGGTCAGCACCAATTGCTGCCACCAGCTGAAGCTCATGCGGCGACGGATCTGACCACGGGTCACGCCGGGTCGGCCTCGCTTTGATGCTGGTTGCCCATCATGTGCCCGAGCTTGTTGGCTTTGGTCGCCAGGTACAGCTTGTTGTGCGGGTTATGCCCGGTGTGCAGAGGCACCCGTTCGGCCACGTTGATGCCCATGTCGGTCAAGGCTTTGACCTTGCGCGGGTTGTTGGTCATCAGACGCAACGACTTCACACCCATGTGCTCCAGCATCGGCAGGCAGATCCCGTAGTCACGCTGATCGGCGGCAAATCCCAGACGCTCATTGGCCTCAACCGTGTCGGCGCCGCCATCCTGCAGTTCGTAAGCACGAACCTTGTTCAGCAAGCCAATGCCCCGGCCTTCCTGACGCAAGTACAGCAACACGCCACGGCCTTCGCGGGCGATGGCCTGCATGGCGGCTTCGAGCTGCGAACCGCAGTCACAGCGCTGGCTGAACAAGGCATCGCCGGTCAGGCATTCAGAGTGCACCCGGCCTAGTACCGGAGCGCCGTCCGCCACGTCGCCCAAACTGAGCACAACGTGTTCACGACCCGTGGCTTTCTCGAGAAAGCCATGCATGGTGAATTCGGCAAAGGGGGTGGGAAGCTTGCAAGCGGCAACGAAAACGACGGGCACCGTGTGCTCCTGATCAGTTTGAGTACTGGAAATTCGCAGAGGCGGCATTGTAACAGGACGTTCCTATAGACGCTTAGGCTGAATTATCGGAGATAAAGATCTAAAAGTTTGATCGCTCTTGCAGCAGCTGGCCACGTAGTTATTCACCGCGAAAATGCTGATAACCGCGTATGCCCGGGGTGATGTCCCGGCCATCGACGTCCAGCAAACCGACGCCCTGCCCTTCGACCACTCGGCCAATCACATGAATCGGCCAGCCATCTGCCAGCAGGGTCGGCAACTCAACGGCCGGCAAAGTGAACGCCAGCACGTAATCGTCACCCCCACTCAACGCCGCTTGCTGCGCAGCGGCGTCACCCAGAAATTCCTGCAAGGCGAGGGAAACCGGCACGCGGTCGTTTTCGATCAGCAAGCCGACTTTAGACGCCAGGGCAATATGCCCGCAGTCGGCCAGCAGGCCATCGGAGATATCCAGCGCCGAGCTGGCCTTGCCGCGCAGTGCCTGGCCCAGCGCCAATTGCGGTTGCGGCGACCAGTAGTGCGCCAGCAACGGCTCGGCGATGGCGGGTGTGGCGCTACGCTGGCCGAGCACCAGAGGCAAGGCGCCAGCGGCATTGCCCAGCTCGCCGCCAACACACAGCAGGTCGCCGGGCCGGGCTGCACTGCGGGTCAATGCCTGGCCCCGAGGTACGCGGCCAAAAACCGTCAGCGTCAGGCATAGCGGCCCGCGCGTGGTGTCGCCACCAATCAGACGCAAGCCACAGCCCTGAGCCATCAGGTTCAAACCGCGGGCGAACGCTTGCAACCAGTCGGCTTCAACCGCAGGCAAGGTCAGGGCAAGGGTAAACGCGAGGGGAGTTGCGCCCATGGCCGCCAGATCGCTGGCCGCCACTGCCAGCGAACGCTGACCGAGCAAGAAAGGGTCGCATGGATCTGCGAAGTGCACCCCGGCTACCAGGGTGTCGGTGGAAATCGCCAGTTGTTCCCCGAAAGGAACATCCAGCAGGGCGCAGTCGTCGCCGATGCCCAGAGCAACACCTTCGCCGCCTTGCGCACAAGGCGCGGCAGCGAAGAAGTTACGGATCAGCTCGAACTCGCCCATGGCCGACAGCGCTGATCAGCGCTTGTAAGCCTTTACTTCAGCTTCACGCAGGCGTGGCGCCAGTTTGTCGAGCACACCGTTGACGAACTTGTGGCCGTCGGTAGAACCAAACACTTTCGCCAGCTCGATGCCTTCGTTGATCACAACGCGGTAAGGCACGTCGACACGCTTGATCAGCTCCCAGGTGGACAGGCGCAGAACGCACAGTTCAACCGGGTCGAGCTCTTCGATGGTGATGTCCAGGCATGGTGCCAGGGCGGTATCGATTTCAGCCTTGATTGCAGGTACGCCGTGCAAAATTTCACGGAAGTACGCGGCATCAACGTCGGTGAAGTCGTTGTCGACCCGAAACTGGGCTTCGATTTCGTTCAGGGACTGCTTGGCCATGTGCAATTGATACAAGGCCTGAGTCGCGAGTTGACGCGCTTCACGGCGCTTGGCGCTCTTGGATGGTTTGCCGGCGTCCGCAGGTTTAGGATCGCGCGGGTTAAAACGATCGCTTTCGTCGGAAATCACTTGGCCTCCAACTGTGCCAACAGGCTGACCATTTCAAGGGCGGACAAGGCAGCTTCAGCGCCTTTGTTGCCGGCTTTGGTGCCGGAGCGCTCAATGGCCTGTTCGATCGAATCGACCGTCAACACACCGAATGCAACCGGTACGCCGAACTGCATGGACACCTGGGACAAGCCCTTGGTGCATTCGCCGGCAACGTATTCAAAGTGCGGAGTACCGCCACGAATCACGGCGCCCAGGGCGATGATGGCGGCGAATTCGTTGCGCTGGGCAACCTTTTGCGCAACCAGTGGAATTTCGAACGCACCCGGAGCACGGATGATGGTGATGTCGCTTTCGTTCACACCGTGGCGAACCAGGGCATCAACGGCACCACTCACCAGGCTTTCGACGACGAAGCTGTTGAAGCGGCCAACTACCAGAGCGTAGCGACCTTTGGGGGCGATGAAGGTACCTTCGATGGTCTTCAGGGTCATTCGGTATGTCTCGTATTAAAGAGCCAGAACGCACTCGCGTGCGTTCTTTAAGGATATTGGGCCACGAATTCGGACAGGACACGACCGGTCTTTATTCGGAGGGCACGTATTCTACAACTTCCAGATCGAAACCGGATATGGCATTGAACTTCATTGGTGAACTCATCAAGCGCATTTTGCGCACGCCGAGGTCACGCAGGATCTGCGAACCGGCACCCACGATGCTGTAAGTGGTCGGTTTTTTCACCGGCACCTGGTCAGCAGTTTCGCGAATATGGGCCAGCAATACGTCACCATCCAGCGGATGGCCCAGCAACAGCACTACACCACTGCCGGCCGCTGACACCGCGCTCATGGCGGCGCGCAGGCTCCAGCGCCCCGGTTGCCTGACCATCAGCAGATCACGCAGCGGGTCCATGTTATGCACACGCACCAGGGTCGGCTCTTCAGCGCAGATCTTGCCCAGGGTCAGTGCCATGTGCACATCGCCTTCGACTGAATCACGATAGGTCACCAGGTTGAATTGGCCCAGCTCGCTGTCCAGTGGCTGTTCGGCAATCCGCTGAACGGTACGTTCATGGATCATGCGGTAGTGGATCAGGTCGGCAATTGTGCCGATCTTGATGCCGTGTTCAGCAGCGAAGGTTTCTAGTTCCGGACGGCGGGCCATGGTCCCGTCGTCGTTCATCACCTCACAGATAACACCGCTTGGCTCGAACCCGGCCATACGTGCCAGATCGCAGGCAGCTTCGGTGTGACCGGCGCGGGCCAGAGTACCGCCCGCCTGTGCCATCAACGGGAAAATATGCCCCGGGCTCACGATGTCTTCTGCTTTCGCGTCCCTGGCCGCAGCCGCTTGCACGGTGCGCGCACGGTCCGCTGCCGAGATGCCGGTGGTCACACCGGTAGCCGCTTCGATCGAGACAGTGAACTTGGTGCCAAAGCCGGAACCGTTGCGCGGCGCCATCAATGGCAGTTGCAGCAGCTCGCAACGCTCGCGGCTCATGGGCATGCAAATCAAGCCACGGGCAAAGCGCGCCATGAAGTTGATGTGCTCGGCCTGGCAGCACTCGGCAGCCATGATCAGGTCGCCTTCGTTCTCGCGGTCTTCGTCATCCATCAGGATGACCATCTTGCCTTGGCGGATGTCTTCAACCAGTTCTTCGATGCTGTTGAGCGCCACGCGGCACCCCCTTAATTCAGGATTTGAGGTAGCCGTTGGCGGCCAGAAAACTTTCACTGATGCCGCCCGAAGTCGGCTCGGCGGCTTTATCGCCCAGCAGCAGACGCTCAAGGTAACGCGCCAGCAGGTCCACTTCGAGGTTCACCCGGCGACCCGGACGATAGTCGGCCATGATGGTTTCGCTCAGGGTGTGGGGAATAATGGTCAGCGAGAACTCGGCGCCATTGACCGCGTTCACGGTCAGGCTGGTGCCGTCGACGGTGATCGAGCCTTTATGGGCGATGTACTTGGCCAGCTCTTTGGGAGCGCGGATGCGGAACTCGATAGCCCGGGCGTTCTCTTCCCGCGAGATCACTTCACCCACACCGTCAACGTGCCCGCTCACCAGGTGACCACCCAGACGCGTGGTCGGGGTCAGGGCCTTTTCCAGGTTGACCCGGCTGCCGCTTTTCAAATCGTTGAACGCGGTGCAGTCGAGGGTCTCGCGGCTGACGTCAGCCATAAAACCGTTGCCCGGCAGTTCCACGGCAGTCAGGCACACGCCATTGATTGCAATACTGTCGCCGAGTTTGACGTCGCTCAGGTCGAGCTTGCCGGTGTCTACATAAACCCGCACATCGCCGCCTTTGGGGGTCAGTGCACGGATGCTGCCGATGGATTCAATGATGCCGGTAAACATGGCGTTCCCCTTGAGAACAGAACCTGCGTAGAACGGAGGCTGAGAATTATACGCTCGCGGATGGCACAGGTATGGCGGTGACTCGCCAGTCATCACCCACCGCGCGCATTTCAATGATTTTGAGCAAAGGCGCTTCGCTCATATGGGTCAACGGCAGCTCAAGCAATGGCCGGGCAGTAGAGCCGAGGAACTTGGCGGCGATGAAAATCTGGTATTCATCCACCAGTCCCTGTTCGGCAAAAGCCCCGGCCAGACGCGGCCCGGCCTCCACCAATACTTCGTTCACCCCGCGTGCGGCCAGTGCAACCAGCAACTTGCGTAAATCGACCTGGCCGTTGGCACCGTGGATCACCAGGCATTCCGGCCCCGTGCGGTATTGCTCGGCGGGAGGTACGCAGGTGGCAACCAGCGCCGGACCTGCCTTGAAAAACGGCGCATCCAGCGGCACCCGCAAACGCCCGTCAATCAATACCCGCAGCGGAGGACGGCTCAATGCCAGCGCCGTGAGCTCGGGGCTCAGGCCCAGCTCCGGACCGCGCACGGTCAGGCGCGCGCCATCGGCCAGAACCGTGTCGGCACCGGTCAGCACCACACTGGCCTGCGCCCGCAGCCGCTGCACCGCAGAGCGTGCCGCAGGGCCGGTGATCCATTGGCTTTCGCCATTGGCCATGGCCGTGCGGCCATCAAGACTCATCGCCAGCTTGACCCGCACAAACGGCAGGCCGTGCTCCATACGTTTGAGGAAGCCCGGGTTCAGCGCCCGCGCTTCGCTTTCGAGCACGCCGCTGCACACTTCAATCCCGGCGTCAGCCAGACGCTTGAGGCCGCGGCCGGCAACTTCCGGGTTGGGGTCCTGCATGGCCGCCACCACCCGCGCCACGCCGGCATGGCGCAAGCCGTCGGCACAGGGCGGAGTGTGGCCATGGTGGCTGCACGGTTCCAGCGTGACGTAAGCCGTGGCGCCACGGGCCAGCTCGCCCGCCGCACGCAAGGCGTGGACTTCGGCGTGGGGTTCACCCGTGCGCACGTGCCAGCCTTCGCCGACAATCTGTCCGTCACGCACTATCACGCAACCGACTCGCGGGTTGGGATGGGTCGTATACAGGCCGTTACGCGCCAGTTCGATGGCACGCGCCATGTAATGGGCGTCTAAAATTGATTGTTGCGTAGTCACAGTCATTCTTTGGAGGGCTCACGGGCGAGTCGGTCGATTTCTTCGCGGAACTCGTTGAGATCCTGGAAGCGTCGATAGACAGAGGCAAAACGGATATAGGCCACTTCATCGAGCTTTTGCAGCTCGCCCATGACCAGCTCACCGACAACCAGCGATTTGACTTCGCGTTCACCGGTGGCGCGCAGCTTGCTCTTGATATGGGCCAGCGCGGCTTCGAGTCGCTCGACGCTGACCGGGCGCTTTTCCAGCGCCCGCTGCATGCCGGCACGCAGTTTTTCTTCGTCGAAAGGCTGACGACTGCCGTCTTGCTTGATAAGGCGCGGTAACACCAACTCGGCTGTTTCAAAGGTGGTGAAACGCTCACCACAGGCCAGGCATTCACGCCGGCGGCGCACCTGGTCGCCCTCGGCGACCAGACGCGAGTCGATGACTTTAGTGTCGTTGGCACCGCAGAAAGGACAGTGCATGGTGGCGGCAACAAAAAATGGGGAGTGCCATGGTAGCGCATCCCACTGGCAAGACAAGCCATAGCCTTTACGGTATACAGTCCGCCTACTATGTTTCACCCATCTGATACATCGACAGACCTGCCGCTGGAGCCTTCCATGTCGCTACGAACGCTTTTTTTGTTGTGCCTCGCCGGTTTCCTGGGCGCCTGTAGCAGCGAACCGCCAAAACCGGTGCAGACTCAGGTGCTGGCACAGCCAAAAACTGATGCTCCAAAAGACCTCGGACCACTGCCGGCCTATCAGCGTGAACTCAGCGGCGTGTTGACCGGCGTACCCGCAGGGGCCGAGGTTGAACTGGCGATGCTGATCATTGACGAACGTGGACGCCCCCAAGGCCTGATGGCCAGCAGCAAGATCATCGGCAATAGCCAGCCGCTGCCGTTCAAGCTGCGTTTTAACCCCGAAGCCTTCCCCGCCGGAGCGCGGGTTGAACTGCGCGGACGCGCCAGCCAGTCCGGGCAATTGATCCTGCATCTACCTTCAAAAATCATCAGCCAGCCTGCGACCCAGGCCATGGGCACCCTGGCCTTTGTCCAGGCACCATGAATACACCGCTGCATCTGCAACAGTCATTGAGCGAGTTGGTGGGCGATGCCCGGCTGATCATTACGGATTTGCCGGACACGACACTCAAGTTATGGCTGCTTGACCCGCAACGGATGGATCGTTGCTTCACGGCCGACGAGACCCGGCGCATCCTTTACGAGCCACCGTACTGGGCGTTTTGCTGGGCCAGCGGTCTGGCTCTGGCACGTTATCTGGCCGAGCAGCCGCACTGGGTGCAAGGCAAGCGCGTGCTGGATTTTGGCGCAGGTTCCGGAGTGGCAGCAATTGCAGCGGCCAGGGCCGGGGCGCTCGAGGTGCTGGCTTGCGATCTTGACCCGCTGGCGCTGGCTGCCTGCAGGGCGAATGCCGAGCTCAATGATGTGCAGCTCCATTATTCCAGCGACTTTTTCGCCGAAGCCGACCGCTTCGACCTGATCCTGGTGGCGGACGTGCTTTACGACCGCGAAAACCTGCCACTGCTGGATCAGTTTTTAACCCGTGGCCAACAGGTCCTGGTCGCCGATTCCCGGGTGCGCGACTTCAAGCATCCGCTGTACCGCCAGCTGGACAGCCTCAAGGCATTGACCTTGCCCGATCTGGCCGAGCCCCATGAATTTCGTAACGTGAGCCTGTATCACGCGCAACGCGAGCCTATGGCTTTCGGCCTGCCCGTACAGCCTTTATAGTTGCCCTCATTTACCTGTTTCGAGACACCTAATGAATCAGCCTACGCCTTCTTCCCATAGCTTCGACGTAACCTCCGCGGACTTCGACAGACTGGTTGTCCAGGCCTCTTTTGAGCAGCCCGTTCTGGTGGATTTCTGGGCCGACTGGTGTGCACCGTGCAAGGTGATGCTGCCGATTCTGGAACAGATCGCGGTGGACTATCAGGGCGAGTTGTTACTGGCCAAGGTCAATTGCGAAGTCGAGCAGGACATCGTGGGCCGTATCGGCATTCAAACCCTGCCCACAGTAGTGCTGTTTAAAGACGGCAAAGTGGTGGATGGCTTCCAGGAAGCGCAACCCGAATCGGCGATCCGCGCGATGCTCGCGCCCCATGTCGTGATGCCCGAGCCAGAGGCCGAAGACCCGATGCTGCAAGCCCGGGCACTGTTTTCCGAAAGCCGCTTTGCTGACGCCGAAGCCCTGCTGAAAAACATCCTCACCGATGACAACAGCAACGCCGGCGCACTGATTCTGTATGCCCGCTGCCTCGCCGAACGCGGTGAACTCACCGAAGCACAAGCCGTGCTGGACGCGGTTAAAAGTGACGAGCACAAAGCCGAACTGGCCGGGGCCAAGGCGCAACTGACGTTCCTGGGTCAGGCCGCGGATTTGCCGGATGTGGCGGATTTGAAAACCCGCGTTGCACAAAACCCGCAGGACGACGAAGCCGCTTACCAACTGGCGATCCAGCAATTGGCGCGCCAGCAATATGAAGGTGCTCTGGACGGGTTGCTGAAGCTGTTCACCCGCAACCGCAGCTACAGCGAAGGCATCACCCACAAGACCTTGCTGCAGGTCTTCGACTTGTTGGGCAATGATCATCCGCTGGTGACCACCTACCGCCGCAAATTGTTTGCTGCGCTGTACTAGGCATCGGGCTGCAGGAGCGCGTTTGCTCACGAGCAAACTCGCGCCTGCGGGTCTTGCGTCATCTTTGCTATTCGATCCAGCTGTAAATCGGTGAGTCTGTGCCGCTCACCACTTTCACCTCGGGGCAATGACGCAGGCGTACCAGCAGCCGCTTGCCCGCGCCGGTGCTGCCGGTCAGGGCTTGCAGCTGCCCGAGCAGCTCAGGCCCGCTGATCTGCCCGGCCTTGCGCAACAAGTCTTTAGTCGTTTCCCACACGGCATCGTCATGATTCACCGGTCTGGCAGGGGGCTGGCTGACAGGCGCGTCACTGACCTGCAACTGTGCACCCAGTG
The DNA here is from genome assembly GCF_003994535.1 of Pseudomonas sp. PAMC 29040. Taxonomy (NCBI): domain Bacteria; kingdom Pseudomonadati; phylum Pseudomonadota; class Gammaproteobacteria; order Pseudomonadales; family Pseudomonadaceae; genus Pseudomonas; species Pseudomonas sp. PAMC 29040. Next base: position 49,418 of record NZ_RZAA01000014.1, on the reverse strand, counting down.
CAGCCCAGTCGCCGGCATCCAGTTCCACCGTCAAATCCACCGGCCAGTCGCCGATTGTTCCGCGAATGCGCACCATCGCTCTACTCCTCAAGTTTCATCAAACCATGCTCCCATGCGTATTGCGTAACGCCAAGCACACGGGCAAACTCTCGCAAATATTGTTATAAGATCACATAACAAACTGGTCCTCACCCTTCTGCTGGAGTCACGCTATGCGCCGTTTGCTTCTTGCTATACCGTTTGCCCTGTTGCCGCTGGCCATGGCCCATGCTGCAGATGATCACGACCATGAACACGCCAGCCTGGGAGCCCACGAGCATGGCGCAGGCAGCCTCGATGTGGCTCTCGATGGCCAGACTCTGGAACTTGACCTGGATGGCCCGTCAATGAACCTGGTCGGATTTGAGCACCTTGCCACTACCGACGCTGACAAAGCCAAAGTCGCGGCAGCCCAGGCCCAGCTGGGCAATCCGCTGGTGTTGTTCAACCTGCCCAAAGCTGCCGAGTGCAGCGTTGAAGCCCAGGACCTGCAGAGCCCACTATTTGAAGCCGCCCCTGAAGAAGCTGCCGGCGTGGCAAAAGGCGAGCACCATCACAGCGATATCGAAGCCCACTATGCCTTCACCTGCAGCAAACCCGAGGCGCTGAAGACGCTGGATCTGAGCACGTTCTTCAAGACGTTCCCGGGCACCCATAAAATCAAGGTACAACTGATTGGCGCAAGTGGTCAGCAAGGTGTAGAAGCCACACCTCAAGCCCCCACCGTCAAGTTCTGACTGGCTTGAACCTGCAGGAGCGAGCTTGCTCCTGCAGGTACCGGCCCGCTATTCGCACCCCATACAGGCGATTTCTCTTCCCCATGACCCAAGTACTTATCGAACTCAATGACCTGAGTTTCAGTTGGCCGGGGCAGCCCGTGTTGCTGGATATTCCGGAATTTCGCCTTGAGCCGGGCGAAACCCTGTTCCTCAAGGGCCCCAGCGGCAGCGGTAAAACCACGTTGCTGGGCCTGCTCGGCGGCGTGCAAAAAGCCGATAGCGGCACGATCCGCCTGCTCGGCCAAGAACTGGGCGAACTCGGCTCGGGCGCCCGCGATCGCTTTCGGGTCGATCACACCGGTTATATCTTTCAGCAATTCAATTTGCTGCCGTTTTTATCGGTACGCGAGAACGTTGAACTGCCTTGCCACTTTTCCAGACTGCGCGCCAGCCGCGCCGTGCAACGCCACGGCAGTGTGGATAACGCCGCGCAAACCCTGCTGTCGCACCTGGGTCTCAAAGACCCGGCTTTGCTGGAGCGACGTGCAGACTCCCTGTCGATTGGCCAGCAGCAACGGGTCGCCGCTGCCCGCGCCCTGATCGGCCAGCCCGAGCTGGTAATTGCCGACGAGCCGACCTCGGCCCTCGACGCTGACGCCCGCGAAGCGTTTATCCAGTTGCTGTTTGCTGAATGCCGCGAGGCGGGCGCCAGCCTGCTGTTTGTAAGCCACGATCAAAGTCTGGCCCCCCTCTTCGACCGAAATCTGTCGTTGTCCGAACTCAATCGTGCCGCCACGTCGGCAGAGGTCTGAGATGTATCTGTTTCGACTAGCCCTGGCCAGCCTGGCTAACCGTCGCTTCACCGCGATCCTGACCGCCTTCGCCATCGCCCTGTCGGTGTGCCTGTTGCTGGCGGTCGAGCGGGTGCGCACCGAAGCCCGCGCCAGCTTTGCCAGCACCATCAGCGGCACTGACCTGATCGTGGGCGCCCGCTCCGGCTCGGTCAATCTGCTGCTGTACTCGGTATTTCGCATTGGCAATGCCACCAACAATATTCGCTGGGACAGCTTTGAGCACTTCGCCAACAACCCGAAAGTGAAATGGGCGATTCCCATGTCACTGGGCGACTCCCATCGCGGTTATCGGGTGATGGGCACCAGCGAGGCGTATTTCGAGCACTATCAATACGGCCGTCGGCAGAACCTGGAACTGGCTGCAGGCCGGGCGTTTGCCACCGACCCTTTTGAGGTGGTGCTGGGCGCCGAAGTGGCGGATGCACTGCACTACAAACTGGGTGACAAGCTGGTGCTGGCCCACGGCGTGGCCGCGGTCAGTCTGGTCAAGCATGATGACAAACCGTTCACCGTGGTCGGAATTCTCAAACGCACCGGCACCCCGGTTGACCGTACCCTGCATATCAGCCTGGGCGGTATGGAAGCGATACATGTCGATTGGCATAACGGTGTTCCGGCCCGTGGCGCCGGGCGGGTAAGTGCCGATCAGGCGCGCAACATGGACCTCACCCCGCAGGCCATCACCGCCTTTATGCTGGGTCTGAACAGCAAGATCTCGACCTTTGCCTTGCAGCGTGAAATCAATGATTTCCGCGGTGAACCGATGATGGCGATTTTGCCCGGGGTGGCGCTGCAGGAACTCTGGAGCCTGATGAGCACCGCTGAAAAAGCATTGTTCGTGGTGTCGCTGTTTGTGGTGCTGACCGGCTTGATCGGCATGCTCACTGCGATTTTGACCAGCCTCAATGAACGTCGGCGCGAGATGGCCATTCTGCGTTCGGTCGGTGCCCGGCCATGGCATATCGCAACCTTGCTGGTCTTCGAGGCCCTTGCCCTGGCATTGGCCGGTGTAGTGGCCGGCGTGGGGTTGCTGTACCTGTGTATCGCCGTGGCCCAGGGTTATGTGCAATCGAACTACGGGCTGTATTTACCGCTGGCCTGGCCAAGCGAATATGAATGGGCGCTGCTTGGCGGTATTCTTGCGGCCGCCCTGCTGATGGGCTGCGTGCCGGCATGGCGCGCCTACCGACAATCGCTGGCCGATGGTCTGTCCATTCGTTTATGAACCCGGGGTTATAACAATGTCCGTGTTGCCACGCGTGCTGCTGGCACTGCTTGTGCTGATCACTACTCCTTTGTGGGCAGCAGAGCCGAAAGAGTTGACGTGGTCGGAGATGATTCCGCCCGACGCGCCGGCTGAAGTGCCAGACATGGCACCGCTGCACGACCTGTCACAGATGGGCGACATGGAGGCCGCCCCGGCAGCCAGGCAGGACTTGCCCAATGCGCCGGTGGTGACGACGCTGGACGGTCAGTTGATTCGCTTGCCGGGCTATATCGTGCCCCTTGAAGTCAATGAAGAAGGCCGCACCACCGAATTTTTGCTGGTGCCCTACTTCGGCGCCTGTATCCACGTGCCGCCTCCGCCGTCGAACCAGATCGTGCATGTCACCAGCAAGGTCGGGGTGCAAGTCGATGAGCTGTACCAGCCGTACTGGATCGAAGGCGCGATGCAGGTCAAATCCAGTACCAGTGAACTGGCAGATGCGGGCTACCAGATGGATGCGCAAAAAATCGTTGTGTACGAACTGCCGGAGTAACCCCCCCATCGCTCCTGCAGGGACGATGAGCACGGGCCGGCTCACGAAATTTTCACAAACTCACCGTTCATTGAGCTGGGTCAACTGAGCGCGACATGGCGCTCTTTACCATTGGTTATATAAATTTCAAATATCCCAATGGAGCTCCCATGCACAAGTCTTTGCTCAGCGCAGCCGCGCTTGCGCTCGCCGTCGTCGCCCCGCTTGCCCACGCCCACACTGAAGGTGACATCATTCTGCGTGCCGGTGCGATCACGGTAAACCCGAAGGCCGACAGCTCCAGCGTCAAGGTTGATCAGGGCCCGCTGGCGGGCGCGGATCTGGGTGGCAAGGCGACCATGAGCAGCGACACGCAATTGGGCCTCAACTTCGCCTACATGATCACCGACCATGTAGGTATTGAACTGCTGGCAGCCACGCCGTTTGAGCATGACGTGAAACTTAAAGGCACCGCCTTGTCTGCGGCAAACGGCAAGCTGGGCAGCCTCAAGCACTTGCCGCCAACCCTGAGTGTTGTGTACTACCCGCTGGACTCCAAGTCGGCGTTCCAGCCTTACGTGGGTGCCGGTATCAACTACACCTGGATCTATGACGAGCACGTTGGCAGCAGCGCCAGCGCGGCAGGCTTTGACAACTTCAAGGCAAAGAACTCGTGGGGCATGGCATTCCAGGTCGGTGCTGACTACATGCTGACCGATAACATCATGATCAACGCCCAGGCACGCTATATCGATATCGATACCCGCGCCACGGTGGAAAACAACGCAGTAGCGCCTGGCACCCGCGCCAAGGTCAATGTAGACGTGGATCCGTTCGTTTACATGGTAGGTCTGGGTTACAAGTTTTAAGCGACAAACAACATCAAAAAAGGCGCCCTGGAGGCGCCTTTTTTTGTAGCCAGGGGCTTGTCAGCGTCCGAGCAAACGCGCCAGACCAACACTCATGGGTGTGGTTTCGCCAAGCTTGAAGCGTTGCAGCAAGCGGCTGTTGTCTGCCCGTGAATGGCGGATATCGCCGGAGCGGGCCGCACTGTAGCTGATGGGCGGCAGTCCACCGACCACGTCGCCCAGCGCCTCGAGCATTTGCTTGAGGGTGGTGGCTTTGTTCAGGCCAACGTTGACCGCGCCTTCTTCAACCTGCCGGGCTTCGACAGCCTGAACCAGGATGTTCACCAGGTCGCCGACGTAGATGAAGTCACGGGTTTGCTCGCCATCGCCGAAAATGGTGATGGGCAGGCCCTTTACCGCGCGTTCGCTGAAGATGCTGATCACCCCGGAGTACGGCGATGACGGGTCCTGGCGCGGGCCAAAGACGTTAAACAGACGGAAAATCGCCGGTTCCAGCCCGTGTTGGCGACGGTAAAAGTCCAGATAGTATTCACTGGCCAGTTTGTCGGACGCATAAGGCGTCAGCGGCGCCTTGGGGGTGTCTTCGACAATCGATTCACCTTCACCGTTATTGCCATACACAGCAGCGCTAGAGGCAAAAACAACCCGTTTGACCCCGGATTCACGCATGGCTTCGCACACGTTAAGGGTGCCGATGAAATTGCTTTGATGGGTACGTACCGGGTCGTCCACCGAGGCTTGCACCGAGGCAACTGCCGCCAGGTGAACCACGGCACTGCAACCGGCCATGACCCTGGCAACCAGGGCAGCATCCGCCACGTCGCCTTCGATCAGCTCGACCTTGGGGTTGTCCATTGGCAGATTGCAGCGCTTGCCGGTGGACATGTCGTCGAGAATGCGTACGGCATGCCCCTTGGCCAACAAGGCATCAACCAGATTGGAACCGATAAATCCGGCGCCGCCGGTCACTAAAACGGGTGAATCAGCCATGACGATAAAGTCTGTCCAGTAATGTCGGGAGTGCCGCACGCCAGGCGCGAGGCTTGATCCCGAAGGTGTGTAAGATTTTCTTGCAGGCCAGCACAGCATGCTGGGGCTCTTCAGCCGCGTCCGGGCATGCCGCATGCGCCTGCGGTACAGGTGCTTCGACAGCCAGTGGGTGCAGGGTGCGCGCTTCGCTCAGGATCGCCTGCCCCAGCGCCAGCGGCGTGGTCGCCTCGTGCCCCGCGTAGTGATAAGTACCCCACAGCGGCGCGGCGCAATCCAGCTGCTTGAGCACTGAGATAATCACCCGTGCGGCGTCATCTACCGGTGTCGGATTGCCCCGGCGATCATCGGCAAGCAACAATTCTCCCGGCTTCTCAGCCTGGGTCAGAAACCGCCCGAGCAGACCTTCCGGGCTGTCATCCAGCAGCCAGCCAAAACGCAGCAGCACGTGCTGCGGGCAGATGGCCCGCACACTTTGCTCTATTCGCCACAGTGCCTGACCGCGTAACCCCAGCGGAACGGGTTCGTCCTTTTCGCTGTAGGCCGTCGCCCGCGAACCGTCGAAAACCCGATAGCTGGAAGGTTGCAGCAAAATGATGTTGTGGTGCTGGCACAACTCGGCCAAACGTTCGACAGAGCGCTCCTGGCCAGCAAGTCGGGACTCGCTGACTGTCGGCGCCTGAAACCAGTCGAAGTAATACGCGAGGTTGATGACCGCATCCGGGCGGGTGTCATCCAGCAGCTGCGTAAGGCTCGCAGCGTCCCAGCCGTCTTGCGGCGGACGCGGGGCGAGGAAATTAATGTCTTCCTCGGCACCCTGACGAATCAGCGCCTGCCCGAGAGCATTTCCGCCGCCCAATAACATAAGGCGCATTCGCATAGAGTGTGCAGACTCAGTCTATTCAGAACGGTGATGTATACCAGAAAACCAACGGTGAAAGCTGCTGGCCATGATCAAGACCTCCGTATTTTGCGGGTTTATGGGCCCGCCGTCACTGACAAACTGCACCCCTGCGGGTCAACGGGCTCACTACAGCTGCGGCGGCATGTCAGTGAGCAGCAACCTGGAAGGCGGCTGCCCGGCAGCGGGTGCCGGTTCGCCGGTATCGCGTACGGGCATCAGGAATCCCTGTGGATAATGTTGCGCAAAGTGGACATCGTCACACTTATCCACAAGCTTTTTGAGCCGGTCATTGAAAGCCCGACTGACGGAGCTCTGGGCGCCGGACATGGTTCTGAACTGAGCGGTAATGGTTACGCCATCGAGATTCATGCTGTCGACCCCGAATACCGTCAGCGAGCCCTGCAGGCTGAGACTGAGCAAAGGATCGTCACTGATCTGGCTTCCGGCCTGGCGGATCATGTCGATGGCCTGATCGGTGTCGGTATCGTAGGTGAACTGAACCGAGAAAAATGCGTACGCAAACTGCCGGGAATGGTTGATCACCGCCTTGATCTGACCAAAGGGCACCGAATGCACGAAGCCCCGCGAGTCCCTCAGGCGCAAGGTGCGAATGGTCAGCCCCTCAACGGTACCCGCATGGTTGGAGTCGACCACCACCCAGTCGCCGACCGAGATGGTGTCCTCAATAATAATGAACAGCCCCGTAATGACGTCTTGTACCAGCTGCTGGGAACCAAAGCCGATCGCCAGCCCGATGACCCCGGCACCAGCGAGGAAAGGCGCGACGTTGACACCCAGGTTGGCCATGGTGGTGATGGTGCAGACCACCACCAGAATTACTTTTATTGCATTGCGCATCAGCGGCAGGATGGTTTTGACGCGGGTGCTCGGCTCGCGGGTGCCATGTCGGGTCACTGTAGGTTCCAGCGTTTGCTGGATGGCGGTATCGAGCACCACCCAGGCCAGCCATGTCACCAGCAGGATCAACAGGATGCGTCCCAGCGAATCGCTGATGACCTTGCCGGTGTTGCTGTCCGAGGCGAACGCCAGCAGGGAGAACCCCCAGATCTGGGACAGGAGCTCGATAAAGGTCACAGCCAGAGCAATACGCAGCAATGCATAAAGCACATTCAGTAAACGCTCTCGATAGATGCTTGTACGGCGGGTCGGCGTACGAAATGAGTGGTGCAAAATCGTACTTAAAAAAACCGCGCCGATGATCAATCCTGAAGTCAGCAGCGCACCGCGCATGGCACGCTCACTGCCCTCGCCAATTCCCAGCAGATTGAGCGCCGTGACCACCAGCATCAGCAGTATCGGCCAGTACCACAACGCCGAAAAAATACGCAACGACTCCTGCAGTGCAGGCTGACCAAGACGCTGCGCCAGTGCACGGTCCCGAATCAGGTGCGCCACGGGGCGACGCAACCGTATGGCCAGAAAGGCAAAAATGATGCACGCCAGCAACCCGGCAAAAACCGACAGACAGCTCGCAATGTTATCGCCAATTTGCAGCGCAATTTGCGGGCTGTTCATCCCGTCACTCAGCGCGGCAAAAAAGCCGATCAGGAACAGTGGCCGGCGCGAATACTTGCGAATGATCTGAACTGCAATCCGCTTGTGTCCGACTTCAAACATCGCACTGAGTGCCAGCACCAGCGCCACACTGAACACCCCGGCACTGCCCGCATAGGTCAGGGTCATCCCCAGCGAACGGCCAATGGTGTCTTGCAGATAACGACTGGCATACAAGGTCAGCACCAGACTTATCACTGCAGGCAAAAGGTACTGCACCACATAACCGACAAGTGCCTGTATGCGCGGCCTGGTGTTGATCGCACGCGTCATATCCAGGTATCGCACCAGCAAGCGCCCCGCCAGCATCAGCCCGAAAAAAGCCCCGAACCAGATGGCTGGCAACAGGACGAAGTCCCCCAAGGCGCCCCATGAGGGATGAGCCGATGCCTGTTCGACCAGTTCACCGACTTCATCCACCGCAAGCTCTGAGCGCAAACTCCAGGAGCCCAGCAGACGAGCGCTCAGGCCGAGCCGTTCCTGGATCTGGTCCATACCCTCGCCCAAGGCACCCAGCAAGCCGCCATCGACCAGCACCGGGGGCTTGCCATCCGTCTCTTCTGCCTTGATAACCGAGGCCAGCGTGGGGGCTGCCTGGAGAATGCCGTTGCCTGAGAGCAACAGGATGAGAAGCACAATCGCTGCTTTGAAATTGAACAAACCCGGGAGTCCTCCTGGACATCTTTGACGGAACCGCTGACGTTGGCCAGTTGGCCCGCCGGTACTTGAGATCAGTACAGCGTAGTCAATGAAGCGCCAGGCGCCTGGCGTAACACGCAGGCTTTTGACCTGGACTGCCCGGATCAGCCCGGTTGCCATTTTTTTGCAGGACGGATCTGACTGTTGTCAGCGCCCTGCACCGTGCAGCCATTTCCGGCCCCAAACAAAAGGCCCGTTGCTGAATCAGCGACGGGCCTTTGTTGGTTCTGAGTATGTCGCCCGAAGGCTAGTCTCTAGAACGGGATATCGTCATCAAAGCTGTCGAAGTCCGGTGCAGGTTGAGGTGCCTGCTGCTGCGGCGCTGGGCGCGACTGCTGCTGTTGAGGCTGTTGCTGCTGCGGCGCAGGGCGTTGAGCCTGCTGACGCGGTGCAGACTGCTGTGGCTGGTAGTTGTTACCACCGCCCTGGTTTTGTTGGTCGCCCTGCGGACGGCCGCCCAGCAGTTGCATGGTGCCTTGCATGTCGACCACGATTTCGGTGGTGTAACGCTTGATACCGTCTTTTTCCCACTCACGGGTTTGCAGCTTGCCTTCGATGTACACCTGCGAACCCTTGCGCAGGTATTCGCCAGCGATCTCGGCAACCTTGCCGAACATCGATACACGGTGCCATTCAGTCTTTTCGACTTTCTGGCCGGTTTGCTTGTCGGTCCACTGTTCGCTGGTTGCCAGACTCAGGTTGGTCACGGCATTACCGTTAGGCAAGTAGCGAACTTCGGGATCCTGGCCGCACGTGCCGACCAATATAACTTTGTTAACCCCACGGGCCATAACGTTCTCCTAGGCTTCGCACGTCGGCGCTGGGTTAACCAACTGCTCGAGTGTCGCGCGATCCAATAGTTCGGTGTCCAATTTGATATAAATGGCAGCCTCTTGTGCTACCACCACTGCATCTGTAACGCCTGTAACAGCCTTTAAACGCTCGGCCAGACCTGCTTCGCGAAGCGCTTCAGGCGATAGCGGCAAGCGCAAGCTTGTCACATAAGGCGGTTCACGCATGGTAACAGCAAAGACCAGCCAGAGTGCAGCCAGACCTGCGCATCCAAGGAACACAACCGACAAACCGCCATGCTGAAATAACCAGCCGCCGAGTATGCCGCCCAGTGCCGAACCGAGGAACTGACTGGTGGAATAAACCCCCATCGCCGTACCCTTGCCACCCGCCGGAGATACCTTGCTGATCAACGAAGGCAATGAAGCTTCGAGCAGGTTGAACGCGGTGAAAAACACCACGGTACCTATCACCAACGCTCGCAAGCTGTCGCCGAACTTCCAGAAGAATAGCTCAGTGAGCATCAACGTCACGACGGCGCCGAGTAAAACTCGTTTCATTTTGCGTTTCTTTTCGCCGTAGATGATGAACGGAATCATGGCGAAGAAAGAAATCAGCAAGGCAGTCAGGTACACCCACCAATGTTGCTCTTTGGGCAGGCCGGCTTTTTCGACCAGCGCCAGCGGCAATGCGATGAAACTCGACATCAGCATGGCGTGCAGTACGAAAATCCCCAGGTCCAGACGCAGCAGGTCAGGGTGCCGCAAGGTCGGCAGCAATGCCTGCCTGGCGACCCCCGACTCGCGGTGCTGCAAGGTACCGGTTGAGCGCGGCACCATGAACATGACGATGACGATCCCGACCAGCGCCATGCCGCCGGTGGCCAGGAACAGGCCCGACAACCCGAAGGCCCGGGTTAACAACGGGCCTACGACCATCGCCACCGCAAACGACAAGCCAATGGTCATGCCGATCATGGCCATGGCTTTGGTGCGGTGCTGTTCGCGAGTGAGGTCTGAAAGCAACGCCATTACGGCGGCAGAGATTGCGCCTGCACCCTGCAGGATCCGACCGGCAATGACGCCCCAGATCGAGTCCGAGTTGGCTGCCAGCACACTACCGAGGGCGAAGACGATCAACCCAAGGTAAATAACCGGACGCCGACCAATACGGTCAGAAATAACCCCGAAAGGAATCTGAAAAATTGCCTGAGTCAGGCCGTATGCGCCTATGGCCAGGCCGATCAGGGCTGGCGTCGCACCGGCGAGGTCCATCCCATAGGTCGCCAGAACCGGCAACACCATAAACATGCCAAGCATACGGAAGGCGAACACAAGGGCCAGACCGCTTGCTGCCCGGGTCTCGCTACCACTCATGCGGTCGCTGTGGGGATCGTGCATGGAATAACCTCATGTGAACCGGCGGCGATTCTACCAGTCCCATCGAGTAACAGCACACACACGAGAGAGGCGCGACGCTTTGTCACGTAAAAGTTATAAAGGCTCATTAATACCAACATGCCATTAAGAGCCTGCACAGCTTTCGTACAGATCCGTATACTCATTCGTTTACGTTATGCCCGCCAAGCGAGGCCGCAGTGGACAAGATCCTGATACGTGGGGCACGAACCCACAACCTGAAGAACATCGACCTGACCCTGCCCAGGGACAAGCTGATCGTCATCACCGGACTGTCTGGCTCCGGCAAATCATCCCTGGCGTTTGATACGCTGTACGCTGAAGGCCAACGCCGTTATGTCGAGTCGCTGTCGGCCTATGCCCGGCAGTTCTTGTCGATGATGGAAAAGCCTGACGTCGATACCATCGAAGGTCTGTCACCGGCGATATCCATCGAGCAGAAATCAACATCCCATAACCCGCGTTCCACTGTCGGCACCATCACCGAAATTTATGATTACCTGCGCCTGCTGTATGCCCGCGTAGGCATCCCCCGCTGCCCCGATCACGACATCCCGCTTGAAGCCCAAACCGTCAGCCAAATGGTCGACCTGGTACTGGCGCAGCCGGAAGGCAGCAAGCTGATGCTCCTGGCCCCCGTGATTCGCGAGCGCAAAGGTGAACACCTTTCGGTTTTTGAAGAGCTGCGCGCTCAAGGTTTCGTGCGGGCCCGGGTCAATGGCAGACTCTGCGAACTGGACGAGCTGCCCAAGCTCGACAAGCAGAAGAAGCACACTATTGATGTAGTGGTTGACCGCTTCAAGGTTCGGCCTGACCTGCAACAGCGCCTGGCCGAGTCATTCGAGACCGCGCTGAAGCTGGCCGACGGCATTGCTCTGGTTGCACCTATGGACGACGAGCCGGGCGAAGAGATGATCTTCTCCGCGCGCTTCGCCTGCCCGATCTGCGGCCATGCCATCAGCGAACTTGAGCCCAAACTGTTTTCCTTCAACAACCCCGCCGGGGCGTGTCCGACCTGTGACGGTTTGGGGGTCAAGCAGTTTTTCGATATCAAACGCCTGGTCAATGGCGAGCTGACGCTGGCCGAAGGCGCCATACGCGGCTGGGACCGGCGTAACGTTTATTACTTCCAGATGCTCGGGGCGCTGGCCAAGCATTACGACTTCAGTCTGGAAGTGCCCTTCGGTGAACTCCCGGCCGACAAGCAAAAAGTCATTTTGTATGGCAGCGGCACCCATAACGTTGATTTCCGCTATCTGAATGATCGGGGCGATATCGTCAAGCGCTCGCACCCGTTTGAAGGCATCGTGCCCAACCTGGAGCGCCGCTATCGCGAAACCGAATCGGCCACTGTGCGCGAAGAGCTGGCCAAGTTCCTGAGCACTCAGTCTTGCCCGGATTGCCGCGGTACCCGCCTGCGTCGCGAAGCCCGTCACGTCTGGGTCGGCGAGAAAACCCTGCCGGCCGTGACCAATATGCCGATCGGGGATGCAACCGAGTATTTCAGCACCCTGAGCCTGACCGGGCGCCGCGGGGAAATCGCCGACAAGATCCTCAAGGAAATTCGCGAACGCCTGCAGTTTTTGGTGAACGTGGGCCTGGACTATCTGTCGCTGGATCGCAGTGCTGACACCCTGTCTGGCGGTGAGGCGCAACGTATCCGTCTAGCCAGCCAGATCGGCGCAGGTCTGGTCGGGGTGCTGTACATCCTCGACGAGCCCTCCATCGGTCTGCATCAGCGCGATAACGATCGCCTGCTCGGCACCCTCAAGCATCTGCGCGACATCGGCAACACAGTGATTGTGGTGGAGCATGACGAGGATGCGATTCGTCTGGCGGACTATGTGGTTGATATCGGCCCGGGCGCCGGGGTGCATGGCGGACACATCGTTGCCCAAGGCACGCCTGCCGAGGTGATGGCGCATCCGGATTCGCTGACCGGTAAGTACCTGTCGGGCCGTGTGAAAATTCCCGTGCCGGCCAAACGTACGCCGCGCAACAAGAAGATGACGCTGTCGCTCAAGGGCGCCCGCGGCAACAACTTGCGCAACGTGGATCTGGAAATCCCTCTGGGGCTGCTGACCTGTGTGACCGGGGTTTCGGGTTCGGGCAAGTCGACGCTGATCAACAACACGCTCTACCCGCTCAGTGCTACCGCCCTGAATGGCGCGACCACCCTGGAGGCCGCGGCGCACGACAGCATCAAAGGCCTTGAGCATCTGGACAAGGTGGTCGATATCGACCAGAGCCCGATCGGTCGTACCCCTCGTTCCAACCCGGCAACGTACACCGGGCTGTTCACGCCTATCCGCGAGTTGTTTTCCGGCGTACCGGAATCCCGCTCCCGGGGCTACGGGCCAGGGCGTTTCTCCTTCAACGTGAAGGGCGGACGCTGCGAGGCATGTCAGGGCGATGGCCTGATCAAGGTGGAAATGCACTTTCTGCCCGACATCTATGTTCCTTGTGACGTGTGCAAGAGCAAGCGCTACAACCGTGAAACCCTTGAAATCAAATACAAGGGCAAGAGCATTCACGAAGTGCTGGAGATGACGATCGAAGAAGCCCGTGTGTTCTTCGACGCGGTGCCTGCGCTGGCGCGCAAGCTGCAGACACTGATGGATGTAGGTCTGTCGTACATCAAGCTGGGGCAGTCCGCCACGACGCTGTCAGGCGGCGAGGCGCAACGGGTCAAACTGTCCCGCGAGCTGTCCAAGCGCGATACCGGCAAGACCCTGTATATCCTCGATGAACCTACAACAGGCCTGCACTTTGCTGACATCCAGCAATTGCTGGATGTGCTGCATCGACTACGAGACCACGGCAATACGGTGGTGGTGATCGAACACAACCTGGACGTCATCAAGACTGCTGACTGGCTGGTGGATCTTGGGCCAGAAGGCGGCTCCAAAGGTGGGCAGATCATAGCGGTCGGCACACCGGAAGACGTGGCTGAGATGGCGCAATCCCATACAGGCTTCTATTTGAAGCCGCTGCTGATCCGCGACAGGGATTAAATCCCGGGCATGAAAAAAGCCCCTGCCATTGTGAAGTGGCAGGGGCTTTTTCATGGGTCAGACTTCTGCTCGCAATCTTTTAACGGCTCGCGGGCAAGTGCGCGCCTACAGATCGAGGTCGGTCAGAACTGCGATTGCAGGTAGTTTTGCAGGCCGATGGCCTTGATCAGGCCCAACTGCTTTTCCAGCCAGTAGGTGTGATCTTCTTCAGTGTCTGCCAGCTGAATGCGCAACATGTCGCGGCTCACGTAATCCTTGTGCTGCTCGCACAGAGCGATGCCCTTGCAGAGGGCTGCGCGAACCTTGTACTCAAGACGCAAGTCGGCAGCAAACATCTCAGGCACTGTGGTACCGACATCCAGATCATCCGGGCGCATGCGCGGAGTGCCTTCGAGCATCAGAATCCGGCGCATCAACGCATCAGCGTGTTGTGCCTCTTCTTCCATTTCGTGGTTGATACGCTCGTACAGCTTGGCAAAGCCCCAGTCCTCGTACATACGGGAATGGACAAAGTATTGGTCACGTGCAGCCAGCTCGCCGGTGAGCAACGTGTTGAGATAATCGATTACGTCCGGGTGCCCTTGCATCGCCGCACATCTCCCTGCTTGAAAGTCTGTAGTTTGAACCAAGCTGACCGGGAGGTCACGACTCAATCGCTATAAAATCCTGCATTTGTAGAGAAAACAGAGCTAAATAACGCAAAAACCGCCCAATTGAGGGCGGTTCTGCTTCTCACTTAGACTTACTTAGCCTTTACACCCAGTGCTTTGGCAACACCGTCACCGTAAGCCTGATCGGCGTTGTAGAAATGCTGCAGCTGACGCTGCACAACATCTGGCGTAACCCCGTCCATGGCGCCTGCAATATTGTTTATCAGCAGGGTTTTCTGCTGGTCATTCATCAGACGGAACAGCGCACCGGCGTGGCTGTAGTAATCGCTGTCAACCCGATGATCGTAACGATCGGCCGCGCCACTCAGGGCCAAAGGCGGCTCTGCATACTGCGGCGCCTGCTTGGGCGCATCGGCATAGCTGTTGGGTTCATAGTTGGGTGCAGCGCCACCGTTGTTGCCAAAAGCCATCGAGCCATCGCGCTGGTAGTTATGCACAGGCACCCGCGCAGCGTTGATCGGCAAGTGCTGGTGGTTGGTGCCTATACGGTAACGATGGGCATCCGCGTAAGCGAACACACGGCCTTGCAGCATGCGATCTGGCGACAGACCGACACCCGGAACCATGTTGCTTGGACCAAATGCAGCCTGCTCTACCTCGGCAAAGTAGTTAAGCGGATTGCGATTCAACTCCAGCTCGCCAATTTCAATCAGCGGGAACTCTTTCTGCGACCAGGTTTTGGTCACGTCAAACGGGTTTTCGTAGTGGGCCGCAGCCTGGGCTTCAGTCATGACTTGCATGCATACGCGCCATTTCGGGAAATCGCCCCGCTCGATGGCATCAAACAGATCACGCTGCGCGTAGTCCGGATCACTGCCTGCAAGACGCTCGGCTTCCGCTGGCGGCAGGTTCTTGATGCCTTGCATGGTTTTATAGTGCCATTTGACCCAGTGACGCTCACCGGCCGCATTGATCAGGCTGTAGGTGTGGCTGCCGAACCCGTGCATGTGGCGATAGCCATCCGGGATGCCACGATCGGAAAACAGGATGGTGACCTGGTGCAGGGATTCAGGGGAATGTGACCAGAAATCCCACATCATCTGTGCACTTTTCAGATTGCTCTGCGGAAGGCGTTTTTGGGTGTGGATAAAGTCAGGAAACTTCAACGGATCACGAATGAAGAATACCGGGGTGTTGTTACCCACGATGTCCCAGTTGCCTTCTTCGGTATAGAACTTGAGGGCAAAACCACGTGGATCACGGGCAGTGTCTGCCGAGCCGCGCTCGCCGCCTACGGTAGAGAAACGCAGAAAGGTCGGGGTTTGCTTGCCTACGGTATCGAACAGCTTGGCGCTGCTGAGTTGAGCCATGTCACGGGTCAGCGTGAAGGTGCCATGTGCACCCGAACCCTTGGCGTGGACACGACGCTCCGGAATGTTTTCACGGTTGAAGTGAGCAAGCTTTTCGATCAGATGAAAATCATCGAGCAACAATGGGCCACGGGGGCCAGCAGAACGAGAATTCTGGTTGTCAGCAACTGGAGCGCCGCTGGCGGTCGTAAGCGTTTTGGTCTGGCTCATGCTTTTGCTTCCTCAGTAAGTCTTTGTACTGCCGGCTAATCGGCTGAGGAGGAGTATTGACCATGAACTCTACGCGGGCAAATTCATTAATTGATCACGATCAATAGAAAATAATAATTAATCAGACACAAAAAACCGGGCACTAGGCCCGGTTCTTTGTAGAGACTGACGTCTTACTCAGCGGATACAGCTTCACCGCCAACTGGACGATCAACCAACTCGACGTACGCCATAGGCGCGTTGTCGCCAGCACGGAAACCGCACTTGAGGATGCGCAGGTAGCCACCCTCACGAGTTGCATAACGCTTGCCCAGATCGTTGAACAGCTTACCAACGATGGCTTTCGAACGCGTACGGTCGAATGCCAGACGGCGGTTAGCCAGACAATCATTCTTGGCCAGAGTAATCAGCGGCTCAGCAACGCGACGCAATTCTTTGGCTTTCGGCAGAGTCGTTTTGATCAGCTCGTGCTCAAACAACGACACTGCCATGTTTTGAAACATAGCCTTGCGGTGGGAGCTAGTGCGGCTCAGGTGACGACCACTTTTACGATGACGCATGGTTCATTCCTTACCAAACACAACGTTCGGTGATTACGACGATCAGGCAGTCGCCTTGTCGTCCTTCTTAAGACTTGCAGGCGGCCAGTTGTCGAGGCGCATGCCGAGGGACAGACCACGGGAGGCCAGAACGTCCTTGATTTCAGTCAAGGATTTCTTGCCCAGGTTCGGAGTCTTCAACAGTTCTACTTCGGTGCGCTGAATCAGGTCACCGATGTAGTAAATGTTCTCCGCCTTAAGGCAGTTGGCCGAACGCACGGTCAGTTCCAGATCGTCAACCGGACGAAGCAGGATCGGATCGATCTCGTCTTCCTGTTCGATAACCACTGGTTCGCTGTCACCTTTGAGGTCGACGAATGCAGCCAACTGCTGTTGCAGGATGGTTGCAGCACGACGAATAGCCTCTTCAGGATCCAGTGTACCGTTGGTCTCCAGATCAATAACCAGCTTGTCCAGGTTAGTACGCTGCTCGACACGGGCGTTTTCCACCACGTATGCGATACGGCGAACCGGGCTGAACGAAGAGTCAAGCTGCAAGCGACCAATGCTGCGGCTTTCGTCTTCATCGCTCTGACGCGAGTCTGCTGGTTCATAACCACGACCACGAGCTACAGTGAGCTTCATGTTCAAGGCGCCGTTAGACGCCAGGTTGGCGATTACGTGATCGGGATTAACGATCTCGACATCATGATCCAGCTGAATATCGGCAGCGGTAACCACCCCCGAACCCTTCTTCGACAAGGTCAGCGTAACTTCGTCACGGCCGTGCAGCTTGATAGCCAGACCTTTAAGGTTCAACAGGATTTCAATTACGTCTTCCTGTACACCTTCGATGGCGCTGTACTCGTGGAGCACACCATCAATCTCGGCCTCGACTACTGCACAGCCTGGCATTGAGGACAACAGGATGCGTCGCAGCGCGTTGCCCAGGGTGTGGCCAAAACCACGCTCGAGAGGCTCGAGTGTGATTTTAGCGCGGGTTGGACTGACAACTTGCACATCAATATGGCGAGGTGTCAGGAACTCATTTACCGAAATCTGCATGGATGCACCTATTTTCTAGCCCTTACTTGGAGTAGAGCTCGACAATCAGGCTTTCGTTGATGTCGGCGGACAGATCACTGCGAGCAGGAACGTTCTTGAAAACGCCCGACTTCTTCTCAGTGTCTACTTCTACCCATTCTACGCGGCCACGTTGGGCACACAGATCGAGAGCTTGGACAATGCGAAGCTGGTTCTTTGCTTTCTCGCGGATAGCGACCACGTCACCAGCACGTACCTGGTAAGACGGAACGTTAACGGTCTGACCGTTTACGCTGATCGACTTGTGCGATACCAACTGACGGGATTCGGCACGAGTAGAACCGAAACCCATACGGTATACGACGTTATCCAGGCGGCATTCGAGCAGTTGCAACAGGTTTTCGCCAGTTGCACCTTTCTTGCCAGCAGCTTGTTTGTAGTAGCCGCTGAACTGACGCTCGAGAACGCCGTAGATACGACGGACCTTCTGCTTTTCACGCAGTTGGGTGCCGTAGTCGGATTGGCGACCGCGGCGTTGGCCGTGGATGCCTGGAGCAGCTTCAATATTGCACTTCGATTCGATAGCGCGCACACCACTCTTCAAGAAGAGATCGGTGCCTTCACGACGTGCCAGTTTGCATTTTGGACCAATGTAACGAGCCATTCTTTACAGTCTCCTGGATTACACGCGGCGCTTCTTCGGCGGACGGCACCCGTTGTGCGGGATTGGCGTCACGTCGGTGATGCTGGCGATCTTATAGCCACAGCCGTTCAAAGCACGGACAGCGGACTCACGACCTGGACCTGGACCTTTAACGTTAACGTCAAGGTTTTTCAGGCCATATTCCAGCGCAGCTTGACCAGCACGTTCAGCAGCTACTTGAGCAGCGAACGGGGTGGACTTGCGAGAACCGCGGAAACCCGAACCACCGGAGGTAGCCCAAGAAAGCGCGTTACCCTGACGGTCGGTGATGGTCACGATTGTGTTGTTGAAAGACGCGTGGATGTGGGCGATGCCATCAACCACTGTCTTTTTGACTTTTTTACGAGGACGAGCAGCAGGTTTTGCCATGACTAAATTCCTGTCGATTCGCTGGTGCGATTACTTGCGGATCGGCTTACGCGGACCTTTGCGAGTACGCGCGTTGGTCTTGGTACGCTGACCGCGTACTGGAAGACCACGACGATGGCGCAGACCGCGGTAGCAGCCCAAATCCATCAAGCGTTTGATTTTCATGTTGACTTCACGACGCAGGTCACCTTCAGTGGTGAACTTTGCCACTTCGCCACGCAGCAACTCAATCTGCTCGTCGCTCAGATCTTTGATCTTAGCGGCTGGGTTTACCCCAGTCTCTGCGCAAATTTTCTGCGCAGTAGTGCGACCAACACCAAAGATGTAGGTCAGCGAGATAACAGTGTGCTTGTTATCTGGAATGTTAACGCCTGCAATACGGGCCATTCAGTGGGACTCCAATTGACAGCTACCTACGCCCCGGAAGCCAAGAAATAGGGCGCGAGATAATATCGCTGTAATAACAAATAATCAACCCAGCAGCGCACTAGCTGCTGGGCTTCAAACAGATCACACTCAGCCTTGGCGCTGTTTGTGACGTGGTTCCGCGCTGCAAATTACCCGAACAACACCTTCGCGGCGAATAATCTTGCAGTTACGGCACAGCTTTTTCACCGATGCACGAACTTTCATCACCAACTCCTCTCACCTTATGGGTACTTCAGCGAAGCATGCCGCTGCCGTAGCCCTTCAGGTTGGCTTTCTTCATCAGGGATTCGTACTGGTGCGAAACGAGGTGCGATTGTACTTGGGACATGAAGTCCATAACAACCACGACCACGATCAGCAACGAGGTCCCGCCAAGGTAGAACGGAACGTTTGCCGCAACCACCAGGAACTGGGGCAACAGACATACGGCCGTCATATAAAGAGCACCGAACAGAGTCAAACGAGTCAAAACGCCATCAATATAGCGCGCCGACTGCTCACCTGGACGGATACCCGGAATAAAGGCACCGGACTTCTTCAGGTTTTCCGCTACGTCTTTCGGATTGAACATCAACGCCGTATAGAAGAAGCAGAAGAAAATAATCCCTGCACTAAACAGCAGAATATTCAACGGCTGACCAGGAGCGATCGACTGCGAGATGTCCTGCAACCAGCCCATACCTTCAGACTGACCGAACCAGGCACCCAGCGAAGCCGGGAACAGCAAAATGCTGCTCGCAAAAATAGCCGGAATAACACCGGCCATATTCACTTTCAGCGGTAGGTGGCTAGTCTGCGCAGCAAACACCTTGCGGCCCTGCTGACGCTTGGCGTAGTGAACAGCAATACGACGCTGACCACGCTCAATGAACACCACGAAACCGATAATCGCTACTGCCAGCAAACCGATAGCAACCAGAGCGAAGATATTGATATCGCCCTGACGCGCAGACTCGAAAGACTGCCCAATTGCTCTCGGAAGACCGGCGACGATACCCGAAAAAATCAACATCGAGATACCGTTGCCAACACCACGCTCAGTAATCTGCTCACCCAGCCACATCATGAACATTGCACCAGCCACAAAAGTGGTTACTGCAACGAAATGGAAGCCCAGGTCACCAGTGAACGCTACGCCTTGCCCTGCCAGACCTATGGACATGCCAATAGCCTGAACAAGAGCAAGAGCGACAGTGAGGTAGCGGGTGTACTGGCTTATCTTGCGACGACCAGCTTCACCTTCCTTCTTCAACTGCTCCAGCTGCGGGCTGACAGCGGACATAAGCTGCATGATGATCGATGCCGAAATGTACGGCATGATCCCCAGCGCAAAAATACTCATCCGCTCCAGCGCGCCGCCGGAAAACATGTTGAACAAGCTAAGAATGGTCCCCTCATTCTGTCGAAACAGGTCCGCCAACCGGTCCGGGTTAATACCTGGAACTGGGATGTGTGCGCCTATTCGGTAGACGATAATCGCCAGGAATAGAAAACGCAGACGAGCCCAGAGCTCGGATAACCCGCCTTTGCTGAGCGCTGAGAGAGCACCTTGCTTAGCCATTTATTCCTCGAACTTGCCGCCAGCTGCTTCGATAGCCGAACGCGCACCTTTGGTGGCGCCGATTCCCTTGCCGATTGTGACAGCGCGAGTAACTTCACCGGACAGCATGATTTTCACACGCAGTACGTTGACGTTGATCACGTTGGCATCTTTCAGGGTCTGCACAGTAACGATGTCGCCTTCCACTTTAGCCAGCTCGGACAAACGCACTTCTGCGCGATCCATGGCTTTCAGGGAAACGAAACCGAACTTAGGCAGACGGCGATGCAGCGGCTGTTGACCGCCTTCAAAGCCTGGAGCAATTGTGCCACCGGAACGGGAGGACTGACCTTTGTGACCACGGCCACCAGTCTTACCCAAACCGCTACCGATACCACGGCCCGGACGATGCTTTTCGCGACGGGAACCCGGCGCTGGACTCAGATCATTGAGTTTCATCGATTAACCCTCTACACGCAGCATGTAGTAAGCCTTGTTGATCATCCCGCGATTCTCGGGAGTATCAAGTACTTCTACAGTGTGACCGATGCGACGCAGACCCAGACCCTTAATGCACAGTTTGTGATTAGGGATGCGGCCGGTCATGCTTTTGATCAGCGTTACTTTAACGGTAGCCATGATCAGAAGATCTCCTTAACGCTTTTGCCACGCTTAGCGGCAATAGACTCAGGAGACTGCATAGCCTTCAAACCCTTGAAAGTGGCGTGAACCACGTTTACCGGGTTAGTCGAGCCGTAGCACTTGGCCAGAACGTTCTGAACGCCAGCAACTTCGAGGACAGCACGCATAGCGCCGCCAGCGATGATACCGGTACCTTCAGAAGCAGGCTGCATGTACACCTTCGAAGCGCCATGAGCGGACTTCATTGCGTACTGCAGAGTTGTGCCGTTCAGGTCAACTTGGATCATGTTGCGGCGAGCAGCTTCCATTGCCTTCTGGATCGCAGCAGGCACTTCACGTGACTTGCCACGGCCGAAGCCAACGCGCCCTTTACCATCACCAACCACGGTCAACGCGGTGAAAGTGAAGATACGGCCGCCTTTAACGGTTTTGGCTACGCGGTTAACTTGAACCAGCTTCTCAATGTAGCCTTCGTCGCGCTTTTGGTCGTTATTTGACATAACTTAGAACTCCAGCCCAGCTTCACGAGCAGCCTCAGCCAGCGCTTTCACGCGGCCGTGGTACTTGAAGCCAGAGCGGTCGAAAGCCACCTGCGAGACGCCAGCGGCTTTTGCACGCGTAGCGACCAGCTGGCCAACCTTTGTGGCCGCGTCGATGTTGCCAGTAGCAGCATCACGCAGTTCTTTGTCCAAAGTCGAGGCACTTGCCAGGACTTTGCTGCCGTCGGCCGAGATGACCTGGGCGTATATATGCTGCGACGAGCGGAACACGCAGAGACGCACGACTTCGAGTTCGTGCATTTTCAGACGTGCTTTGCGAGCGCGACGCAGGCGAGTAACTTTTTTGTCGGTCATTTGCTATGCCCTACTTCTTCTTGGCTTCTTTACGACGGACGACTTCGTCCGCGTAACGTACACCCTTACCTTTATAAGGCTCTGGCGGACGGAAACCGCGGATCTCAGCGGCCACCTGACCTACCAGCTGCTTATCAATACCCCGGATCAGGATATCGGTTTGGCTAGGAGTCTCAGCGGTGATGCCTTCCGGCAGTTCGTAATCCACTGGGTGCGAGAAGCCAAGAGCCAGGTTCAGCACTGTGCCTTTTGCTTGCGCTTTGTAACCAACACCGACCAGCTGGAGCTTGCGCTCGAAGCCTTGGCTTACGCCTTGGACCATGTTGTTTACCAACGCACGAGTGGTACCAGCCATTGCGCGAGTTTGTTGATCGCCATTGCGAGCAGCGAAACGCAGCTCACCAGCTTCTTCAACGATCTCAACGGACGAATGGATGTTCAGTTCTAGAGTGCCCTTGGCACCCTTCACCGAAAGCTGTTGGCCGGCGAATTTTACTTCGACACCAGCTGGCAGCTTAACGGGGTTCTTAGCGACGCGTGACATGCTTATCCCCCCTTAGAACACAGTGCAAAGAACTTCGCCGCCGACACCGGCAGCGCGCGCAGCACGATCCGTCATCACACCTTTGCTGGTGGAGACGATAGACACACCAAGACCGCCACGAACTTTCGGCAGATCTTCGGAGGACTTGTACTGACGCAGGCCTGGACGGCTAACGCGCTTCACTTCTTCGATAACCGAACGGCCTTCGAAGTATTTCAGCTCGATAGACAGCAGTGGTTTGATTTCGCTGCTGATCTGATAATCCGCGATGTAACCTTCGTCTTTGAGAACTTTGGCTACAGCTACCTTCAACGTGGAAGATGGCATGCTTACGACGGACTTTTCAGCCATCTGGGCATTACGGATTCGAGTTAGCATGTCCGCTAACGGGTCCTGCATACTCATGGGCTAGACGCTCCTGTTACAAAAATAATTAGCCTCGCGGCTACATCTGTCGCCGAGTGACTCAATGCTTAAAAAGCACGGGCTCAGGCGAGCCGGTCATTCTAGACACACGCCAGAAATGAATCAAGCCCCAATAGGGGCTTGATTCATATTCAAGGTCACCGACTGTCAGGATCTTGCGATCCTGACAGTGACAACTTTGCCTGTACGCCTTACCAGCTGGCTTTAACCAGACCTGGTACGTCACCGCGCATTGCTGCTTCACGCAATTTGTTACGGCCAAGGCCGAACTTGCGGTAAACACCATGCGGACGACCAGTCAGGCGGCAGCGGTTACGCATGCGCGCAGCGCTTGCGTCACGTGGCTGCTTCTGCAGAGCTACCTGAGCTTCCCAACGTGCTTCTGGACTTGCGTTCAGATCCACGATGATGGCTTTCAGTGCTGCACGCTTCTTGGCGAACTTGGCAACCGTGAGCTGACGCTTCAGCTCGCGGTTTTTCATGCTCATCTTGGCCATTTTCCTACTCCAATCAGTTGCGGAACGGGAATTTGAAAGCACGCAACAAGGCGCGACCTTCATCATCTGTCCGAGCAGTGGTGGTCAGGGTAATGTCCAGACCGCGAAGGGCATCGATCTTGTCGTAGTCGATTTCCGGGAAGATGATCTGCTCTTTCACGCCCATGCTGTAGTTACCACGACCATCGAAGGACTTGGCATTCAGGCCGCGGAAGTCGCGTACCCGAGGCAGGGAGATCGACAGCAGACGATCCAGGAATTCGTACATACGCTCACGGCGCAGAGTAACTTTAACGCCGATCGGCCAGCCTTCGCGAACTTTAAAGCCTGCGATGGACTTGCGAGCGTAGGTCACAACACATTTTTGACCCGTGATCTTTTCCAAATCAGCTACAGCGTGCTCGATGATTTTCTTATCACCGATCGCTTCGCCCAAACCCATGTTCAGGGTGATTTTGGTAACGCGCGGAACTTCCATCACGTTCGAAAGCTTAAGTTCTTCCTTAAGTTTCGGAGCGATTTCCTTCCGGTAAATCTCTTTTAGTCGTGCCATGGTCTTATCTACCTAGCAGTGTTCAAGCATCAACCGCTTTTTGGGTCGACTTGAAGACACGAATTTTCTTGCCTTCTTCTACTTTGAAACCAACGCGGTCAGCCTTGTTGGTTTCGCCGTTGAAGATGGCGACGTTAGAAGCGTCCAGTGGAGCTTCTTTTTCGACGATACCGCCTTGCACGCCCGACATAGGGTTAGGCTTGGTATGACGCTTAACCAGGTTCAGACCGCCAATAACCAAACGGTTGTTAGCGAGAACCTTAAGCACCTTACCGCGCTTACCTTTGTCTTTGCCGGCGATCACGATGATCTCGTCGTCACGACGAATCTTTTGCATGTCGGATCTCCTTACAGCACTTCTGGGGCGAGCGAGACGATCTTCATGAACTTCTCAGTACGAAGTTCACGGGTCACTGGCCCAAAGATACGGGTGCCGATCGGCTCTTGCTTGTTGTTCAGAAGAACAGCAGCGTTGCCATCAAAGCGGATAATGGAGCCATCAGCACGACGTACGCCGTGACGAGTGCGGACTACAACAGCAGTCATCACTTGGCCTTTTTTCACTTTACCGCGAGGAATTGCTTCCTTCACGGTAACTTTGATGATGTCACCGATACCAGCGTAACGACGATGGGAGCCACCCAGCACCTTGATGCACATAACGCGGCGTGCGCCGCTGTTATCGGCCACATCGAGCATGGATTGAGTCTGAATCATATAATTTCTCCGACCCCTAGTCCTTAGACTTCCACAGCGCGTTCGAGAATATCAACCAATGCCCAAGACTTGGTCTTGGCCAGCGGACGAGTTTCACGAATAGTGACCTTGTCGCCGATGTGGCACTGATTGGTTTCGTCGTGCGCGTGCAGCTTAGTCGAACGCTTAACATATTTACCGTAGATCGGGTGCTTAACGCGACGCTCGATCAGTACGGTGATGGTCTTGTCCATCTTGTCGCTGACAACACGGCCAGTCAGCGTACGGACAGTTTTTTCGGCTTCAGCCATGATTACTTACCTGCCTGCTGTTTGAGCACAGTCTTCACGCGAGCGATGTCACGCTTAACTTGCGAGAGCAGATGCGACTGCCCCAACTGGCCAGTTGCTTTCTGCATGCGCAGATTGAACTGGTCGCGCAGCAAGCCGAGCAGTTGCTCGTTCAGCTGCTGTGCGGATTTTTCACGAAGTTCATTCGCTTTCATCACATCACCGTCCGTTTAACAAAGGAGGTGGCGAGCGGCAGCTTTGCAGCAGCCAGGGCGAAAGCCTCACGCGCCAGCTCTTCAGTAACACCCTCGATTTCATACAGGACTTTGCCTGGCTGAATCTGGGCAACCCAATATTCCACGTTACCCTTACCTTTACCCATCCGAACTTCGAGTGGCTTTTTGGTTACAGGCTTGTCCGGGAATACACGGATCCAGATCTTACCGCCACGCTTAACGTGACGGGTCAGTGCACGACGCGCTGATTCGATCTGACGAGCGGTGAGACGACCACGAGCAACAGACTTCAGCGCATATTCGCCGAAGCTGACTTTGCTACCGCGCAATGCCAAGCCACGGTTGTGGCCTGTCATCTGCTTGCGGAACTTCGTACGCTTAGGTTGTAACATTTGGCGTACCCCTTACTTAGCAGCTTTTTTACGAGGCGCTGGTGCTTGTGGCTTCAGTTCTTCTTGGCGACCACCAATTACTTCGCCTTTGAAGATCCAAACCTTTACACCGATCACACCGTAAGTGGTGTGAGCTTCGTAGTTGGCATAGTCGATGTCGGCACGCAGGGTGTGCAGTGGCACACGACCTTCGCGATACCATTCAGTACGTGCGATTTCAGCACCGCCGAGACGACCGCTCACTTGGATTTTGATGCCTTTGGCACCAATGCGCATAGCGTTCTGTACAGCGCGTTTCATCGCGCGACGGAACATTACACGACGCTCCAGCTGCTGAGCTACGCTCTGCGCAACCAGCATACCGTCGAGTTCCGGCTTGCGGATCTCTTCGATATTGATGTGCACAGGCACACCCATTTGCTTGGTCAGGTCCTGACGCAGTTTCTCAACATCTTCACCTTTCTTCCCGATAACGATACCAGGACGAGCAGTGTGGATGGTGATACGTGCAGTCTGAGCCGGACGATGGATATCGATACGGCTTACGGACGCGCTTTTTAGTTTGTCTTGGAGGTATTCACGCACCTTCAGATCAGCGAACAAATAGTCCGCATAAGTCCGGCCGTCTGCGTACCAGACGGAGGTGTGCTCCTTGACGATTCCCAGGCGAATGCCAATGGGATGTACTTTCTGACCCATCTCTTCGACTCCGTTACTTGTCAGCAACCTTGACAGTGATATGGCAAGACCGCTTGACGATGCGATCAGCGCGGCCTTTGGCACGCGGCATGATGCGCTTCAGCGAACGCCCTTCGTTGACGAAAACGGTAGCGACTTTAAGGTCGTCAACGTCTGCGCCTTCGTTATGCTCGGCGTTGGCTACGGCCGACTCCAGCACTTTCTTGATGATCTCGGCGGCTTTCTTGTTGCTGAAAGCCAACAGGTTGAGCGCTTCGCCCACCTTCTTCCCGCGGATCTGGTCGGCGACCAAGCGGGCTTTCTGGGCGGAGATTCGAGCGCCCGACAACTTAGCGGCTACTTCCATCGTTCCTTACCCCTTAACGCTTGGCTTTCTTGTCTGCCACGTGCCCACGATAAGTGCGGGTACCGGCAAACTCGCCTAGTTTATGGCCAACCATGTCTTCGTTCACAAGAACTGGGACATGAAGACGACCGTTATGCACAGCGATGGTCAGACCGACCATTTGTGGCAGGATCATAGAACGGCGCGACCAGGTTTTCACCGGTTTGCGATCGTTCTTTTCCGCCGCCACTTCGATCTTCTTCAGTAGGTGAAGATCAATAAAAGGACCTTTTTTCAGAGAACGTGGCACTGTCGTATCCCTCTATTTACTTGCGACGACGGACGATCATTTTGTCGGTACGCTTATTACCACGAGTCTTCGCGCCCTTAGTCGGGAAGCCCCATGGCGATACCGGATGACGACCACCAGAGGTACGACCTTCACCACCACCATGTGGGTGGTCAACCGGGTTCATGGCAACACCACGAACGGTTGGGCGAACGCCACGCCAGCGTTTGGCACCAGCTTTACCCAGGGAACGCAGGCTGTGCTCGGAGTTCGAGACTTCGCCAAGCGTTGCACGGCATTCAGCCAATACTTTACGCATTTCACCAGAGCGCAGACGCAGGGTCACATAGACACCATCACGAGCGACCAGCTGAGCCGAAGCACCAGCGGAACGTGCGATTTGCGCGCCTTTACCCGGCTTCAATTCGATGCCGTGTACGGTGCTACCAACTGGAATGTTGCGCAGTTGCAGAGCGTTGCCCGGCTTGATCGGTGCCAAAGCACCTGCGATCAGCTGGTCACCGGCACTCACGCCTTTAGGGGCGATGATGTAGCGGCGCTCGCCGTCTGCGTACAACATAAGAGCAATGTGAGCAGTACGGTTTGGATCGTATTCGATACGCTCAACAGTGGCTGGAATGCCATCTTTGTCGTTGCGACGGAAGTCGACCAAACGATAATGCTGCTTATGACCACCACCGATGTGACGCGTGGTAATACGGCCATTGTTGTTACGACCACCAGTCTTCGATTTCTTCTCGAGCAGCGGTGCGTGAGGAGCGCCTTTATGCAGCTCCTGGTTGACCACCTTGACCACATGACGGCGGCCAGGGGAAGTCGGTTTGCATTTAACGATTGCCATGATGCACCCCTTCCTTACTCAGCACTGCTGCTGAAATCGAGATCTTGGCCTGGCTGAAGGGAGATTACTGCCTTCTTCCAGTCATTACGCTTGCCCACGCCGCGAGCGGTGCGCTTGCTTTTACCCAGAACATTCAGGGTAGTAACACGCTCAACTTTCACGCTGAACAGGCTTTCGACGGCCTTCTTGATTTCCAGCTTGGTTGCATCAGTAGCAACCTTGAAAACGAACTGGCCTTTCTTGTC
This sequence comes from Pseudomonas sp. PAMC 29040, assembly GCF_003994535.1. Taxonomy (NCBI): domain Bacteria; kingdom Pseudomonadati; phylum Pseudomonadota; class Gammaproteobacteria; order Pseudomonadales; family Pseudomonadaceae; genus Pseudomonas; species Pseudomonas sp. PAMC 29040. The sequence continues at coordinate 21,444 of NZ_RZAA01000014.1, read as the reverse complement.
TGCCAGAACCGTAGCCTTCTCGGAAACGTGCGGGCCAAGCAGAACTTTAAATACGCGTTCCTGGTTCATCCCAGCAGCTCCTCGAATTTCTTCACGGCCGACACGGTGATCAACACCTTGTCGTATGCGATCAGACTAACTGGATCGGAACCTTGCACGTCACGTACATCAACGTGTGGCAGGTTGCGAGCAGCCAGGTACAGGTTCTGATCAACAACTTCGGACACGATCAGGACGTCTGTCAGACCCATGCCATTCAGTTTGTTCAGCAGATCTTTGGTCTTCGGTGCTTCAACTGCGAAGTCCTGAACCACGATCAGACGATCAGTACGAACCAGTTCAGCAAGGATGGAACGCATTGCTGCGCGGTACATCTTCTTGTTGAGCTTCTGAGAGTGATCCTGCGGACGAGCTGCGAAAGTGGTACCGCCGCCACGCCAGATTGGGCTACGGATAGTACCGGCACGAGCACGGCCAGTACCTTTCTGACGCCATGGGCGCTTACCGCCACCACGAACATCGGAACGGGTCTTTTGCTGCTTGCTACCTTGACGGCCGCCGGCCATGTAGGCCACGACTGCTTGGTGAACCAGCGTCTCGTTGAACTCGCCGCCAAATGTCAGTTCGGAAACTTCGATCGCTTGAGCGTCATTTACGTTTAATTGCATGTCAGCTTCCCCTTAACCGCGAGCCTTGGCCGCCGGACGTACAACCAGGTTGCCGCCAGTAGCGCCAGGAACAGCACCTTTGACCAACAACAGATTGCGTTCAGCGTCGACGCGCACTACTTCGAGGGACTGCACGGTCACGCGCTCAGCGCCCATATGACCGGACATTTTTTTGCCCTTGAATACACGACCAGGAGTCTGGCACTGGCCAATAGAGCCCGGGACGCGGTGGGAAACGGAGTTACCGTGAGTGTTATCTTGGCCACGGAAATTCCAACGCTTGATCGTACCCTGGAAGCCTTTACCTTTGGACTGACCGGTCACATCGACCATCTGACCTGCGGTGAAGATTTCAGCGTTGATCAGATCGCCTGCCTGGTACTCGCCTTCTTCAAGGCGGAATTCCATTACGGTACGACCAGCTGCAACGTTTGCTTTAGCGAAGTGACCCGCTTGAGCAGCAGTTACACGCGAAGCGCGACGCTCGCCGACAGTGACTTGCACTGCACGATAGCCATCGGTTTCTTCAGTTTTGAACTGGGTGACGCGATTCGGTTCGATCTCAATGACCGTGACCGGAATGGAGACACCTTCTTCGGTGAAAATACGGGTCATACCGCATTTACGACCGACTACACCAATAGTCATGTTGTAAACCTCATGAGTGTACGGGGCTTTCACCCGCTATGGCCGCCCATTTCAGAGCGTTACACGACTAAGACCCAAGTCTTAGCCGAGGCTGATCTGCACTTCCACACCGGCCGCAAGATCAAGCTTCATAAGTGCATCAACGGTTTTATCCGTTGGTTGGACGATGTCCAGTACGCGCTTATGAGTACGGATCTCGTACTGGTCACGCGCGTCTTTGTTGACGTGCGGGGAGACCAGAACGGTGAACCGCTCTTTACGGGTAGGCAGTGGAATTGGACCACGCACTTGAGCACCAGTACGTTTCGCGGTTTCCACGATTTCCTGGGTTGATTGGTCGATCAGGCGATGGTCAAAAGCCTTCAACCTGATACGGATTTGCTGATTTTGCATTGGATTTCAGACTCCAGATTGCTATTCCCACCGAGCGCAATACGCCCGTTAAAAGGAGGCGCAATTCTATAGACGACCCCAGTAGGTGTCAACTCAATAAAAAAAGCCCCCGCTGAGCGGGGGCTTTTTCAGGCAATCATCACTTACGCGATGATTTTGGCTACAACGCCAGCGCCAACGGTACGACCGCCTTCACGGATTGCGAAACGCAGACCGTCTTCCATTGCGATGGTTTTGATCAGGGTGACAACCATTTTGATGTTGTCGCCTGGCATTACCATTTCAACGCCTTCCGGCAGTTCGCAGTTACCGGTCACGTCAGTGGTCCGGAAGTAGAACTGTGGACGGTAGCCTTTGAAGAACGGAGTGTGACGACCGCCTTCTTCTTTGCTCAACACGTACACTTCAGCTTCGAAGGTAGTGTGTGGCTTAACCGAACCCGGCTTAACCAGAACCTGGCCACGCTCTACGTCGTCACGCTTGGTGCCGCGCAGCAGCACGCCGCAGTTCTCGCCAGCACGACCTTCGTCGAGCAGCTTACGGAACATTTCAACGCCGGTGCAGGTGGTAACAGTAGTGTCACGCAGACCAACGATTTCCAGCGGATCTTGAACGCGAACGATACCGCGCTCGATACGACCGGTTACAACAGTACCGCGACCCGAAATCGAGAATACGTCTTCGATTGGCATCAGGAACGGCTTGTCGATAACACGAACTGGATCCGGAATGTAAGTATCCAGAGTTTCAACCAGTTTACGAACGGCAGTGGTGCCCATTTCGTTGTCGTCTTTGCCTTCCAGCGCCATACGAGCAGAACCGATGATGATCGGAGTGTCGTCGCCCGGGAAGTCGTAAGTGCTCAGCAGATCGCGCACTTCCATCTCAACCAGTTCCAGCAGCTCAGCGTCGTCTACCAGGTCAGCCTTGTTCAGGAAGACCACGATGTACGGAACGCCAACCTGACGGGACAGCAGGATGTGCTCACGAGTTTGTGGCATCGGACCATCAGCGGCCGAACAAACCAGGATCGCGCCGTCCATCTGGGCAGCACCGGTGATCATGTTCTTCACATAGTCAGCGTGACCTGGGCAGTCAACGTGAGCGTAGTGACGGATCAGCGAGTTGTATTCAACGTGCGCAGTGTTGATGGTGATACCACGAGCTTTTTCTTCTGGCGCGCTGTCGATTTTATCGAAGTCAACGATGGCCGAACCGAAAATCTCGGAGCAAACACGAGTCAGAGCTGCGGTCAGCGTGGTTTTACCATGGTCAACGTGACCGATAGTGCCAACGTTGACGTGCGGTAGGGAACGATCAAATTTTTCTTTAGCCACGACAATTAACTCCTTGCCTAAAGGACTGAACTAAATCAGCCTTGTTTTTTAGTAACAGCTTCGACGATGTGCGACGGAGCTGTATCGTATTTTTTGAATTCCATAGAGTAGCTTGCGCGACCCTGAGACATGGAACGAACATCGGTCGCATAACCGAACATTTCACCCAACGGAACTTCAGCACGAATTACTTTGCCGGAGACCGTATCTTCCATACCCTGGATCATGCCGCGACGACGATTCAAGTCGCCCATCACGTCACCCATATAGTCTTCAGGTGTAACAACCTCTACCGCCATGATCGGCTCAAGCAACTCACCGCCGCCTTTGGAGGCCAGTTGCTTGGTAGCCATGGAAGCAGCCACCTTAAACGCCATCTCGTTGGAGTCGACGTCGTGGTAAGAACCATCAAACACGGTAGCCTTCAGGCCGATCAGCGGATAGCCGGCAACAACACCGTTCTTCATCTGCTCTTCGATACCCTTCTGGATAGCCGGGATGTATTCCTTAGGAACCACACCACCTACCACTTCGTTCACGAATTGCAGACCTTCCTGACCTTCGTCAGCAGGAGCAAAACGGATCCAGCAGTGACCAAACTGGCCACGACCGCCGGACTGACGAACGAACTTGCCTTCGATCTCACAGCTCTTCGTGATGCGCTCACGATACGAAACCTGAGGCTTACCGATGTTGGCTTCGACGTTGAACTCACGGCGCATCCGGTCAACCAGGATGTCCAAGTGCAGCTCGCCCATGCCAGAAATGATCGTTTGACCAGTTTCTTCATCAGTTTTTACGCGGAAAGATGGATCTTCCTGAGCAAGTTTGCCCAGAGCGACACCCATTTTTTCCTGGTCATCTTTGGTCTTTGGCTCAACGGCAACCGAAATAACCGGCTCCGGGAAGTCCATACGAACCAGGATGATTGGCTTGTCAGCGTTGCACAAGGTTTCACCAGTGGTGACGTCCTTCATGCCGATCAAGGCCGCGATGTCACCAGCGCGTACTTCCTTGATCTCTTCACGGGCGTTTGCGTGCATTTGCACCATACGACCCACGCGCTCTTTCTTGCCTTTAACCGAGTTGATTACGCCGTCGCCGGAGTTCAACACGCCCGAGTAAACTCGAACGAAGGTCAAGGTACCCACGAATGGGTCGGTAGCGATCTTGAACGCCAGAGCCGAGAACGGCTCGCTGTCGTCTGCATGACGCTCCAGTTCGATAGTCTCGTCATCCGGGTCAGTACCCTTGATGGCAGGAATATCGGTAGGTGCAGGCAGGAAGTCGATAACGGCGTCGAGAACCAGGGGAACACCCTTGTTCTTGAAGGAAGAACCGCAAACAGCCAAGACGATCTCACCAGCGATAGTACGCTGACGCAGAGCAGCCTTGATTTCTTCGATGGTGAATTCTTCACCTTCGAGGTACTTGTTCATCAGCTCTTCATTGGCTTCGGCAGCAGCCTGAACCATGTTGTCGCGCCATTCGTCAGCCAGTTCCTGCAGTTCAGCAGGGATAGGCTTACGAACAGGAACCATACCTTTGTCAGCATCGTTCCAGTAAACAGCTTCCATGTTGATCAGATCAATCTGACCCTGGAAGTTGTCTTCAGAACCGATAGCCAGCTGGATTGGAACCGGAGTGTGACCAAGACGCTTCTTGATCTGCTCAATCACGCGCAGGAAGTTAGCACCGGCACGGTCCATCTTGTTTACGTAAACAAGACGCGGAACGCCGTATTTGTTGGCTTGACGCCATACGGTTTCCGACTGAGGCTCAACACCCGAAGTACCGCAGAACACAACAACCGCGCCATCGAGTACACGCAGGGAACGTTCAACTTCAATAGTGAAGTCAACGTGGCCCGGGGTATCGATTACGTTGAAGCGATGCTCGTCTTTGTACTGCTTGGCAGAACCTTTCCAGAAGGCGGTAATAGCAGCAGAAGTAATGGTAATACCACGCTCCTGCTCCTGAACCATCCAGTCTGTGGTCGCGGCGCCATCATGCACCTCGCCCATCTTGTGACTTTTGCCAGTGTAAAAAAGGACGCGCTCGGTGGTGGTGGTTTTACCAGCATCCACGTGAGCAACGATACCAATGTTACGGTAGCGGTTAATCGGTGTAGTACGAGCCATAAAGCCCTCGCAAAATGAGTAGCGCTGAAATTAGAAGCGGTAGTGCGAGAAAGCTTTGTTAGCTTCAGCCATACGGTGCACGTCTTCACGCTTCTTAACTGCTGCGCCCTTGCCTTCAGCAGCATCCAACAGTTCGCCAGCCAAGCGCAGAGCCATAGACTTCTCGCCGCGCTTGCGGGCGAAGTCTACCAACCAGCGCATTGCCAGGGCGTTACGACGGGACGGGCGAACTTCGACCGGAACCTGGTAAGTAGCACCGCCTACACGGCGCGACTTCACTTCGACCAGCGGAGCGATGGCGTCGAGAGCTTTCTCGAAGATTTCCAGGGGATCGCTGTTCTTGCGTTCTTTAACCTTGTCCAGCGCGCCATAAACGATACGCTCGGCAACGGCTTTCTTGCCGCTTTCCATCACGTGGTTCATGAACTTGGCCAGGATTTGGCTTCCGTATTTTGGATCGTCAAGCACATCGCGCTTGGCTGCTACGCGTCTTCTTGGCATGGATAAGCCCTCAAACGGTCTTCAGGTTAGCTCGGAACCATTACACCCAGAGGATGCACGTCCGACCTTACTCTTATCGACTCAGAAAAAAAGAAATCTGCATTATTTACAAGCGACCGAAAACTACTTCGGCTTCTTGGTACCGTACTTCGAACGACCCTGGTTACGACCTTTAACACCGGAAGTATCCAACGAACCGCGAACGGTGTGATAACGAACACCTGGCAAGTCTTTTACACGACCGCCACGAATCAGTACCACGCTGTGTTCTTGCAGGTTGTGACCTTCACCACCGATGTACGAGGAAACCTCGAAACCGTTGGTCAGGCGCACACGGCATACTTTACGCAGTGCCGAGTTAGGTTTTTTCGGCGTAGTTGTATACACACGGGTGCATACGCCACGACGTTGCGGGCAGTTTTGCAGCGCAGGCACGTCGGATTTCTCGACGATACGCTTACGCGGCTGACGTACCAGCTGGTTGATAGTTGCCATCTACTAGCTCCACTGTTGTCTTGCGACGCTATTGTCTTGCAAGAAAAGCAAAATGGCAGGAACGAATTCCCGCCAAATTTAGGGGTACAAGAGTCTAAAGAGGATCTTGTCCCCAGTCAAGGCAAGGCCCCGACCTTCCCACTCATCTAACCAAGACAAAATGTCTCGATTCGATGAACGGAACGACCGGGGCCTACCTTTCAATCAGCTCAGAACTCAGTTACCGCTCGAGTTCAGTGCTTCGGTCAGTGCAGCTTCCACTTCACTGGCGCTTACGCGCAACGGTTTGTCAGCCTCACGACGACGCTTGCGCTCGCTGTGGTATGCCAGACCGGTACCAGCCGGGATCAAACGACCCACGACCACGTTTTCTTTCAGGCCGCGCAGGTAATCGCGCTTGCCGGTTACCGCTGCTTCGGTCAGTACGCGGGTGGTCTCTTGGAAAGAGGCCGCGGAGATGAACGATTCAGTCGACAACGACGCCTTGGTGATACCCAACAGAACGCGAGTGAACTTGGACACGAACTTGTCTTCGTTGCCCAGGCGCTCGTTCTCGACCAGTACATGCGTCAACTCCATCTGGTCGCCCTTGATGAAGGTGGAATCGCCAGACTCGGCAATCTCAACTTTACGCAGCATCTGACGCAGAATGGTCTCGATGTGCTTGTCGTTGATTTTTACGCCTTGCAGACGGTAAACGTCTTGAATTTCGTTAACGATGTACTTGGCCAACGCACTCACACCCAGCAAACGCAGGATGTCGTGTGGATCGCTCGGACCGTCGGAGATAACTTCGCCGCGGTTCACTTGTTCGCCTTCGAAGACGTTCAGGTGACGCCACTTTGGAATCAGCTCTTCGTACGGATCAGTACCGTCGTTCGGAGTAATGACCAGACGGCGCTTGCCCTTGGTCTCTTTACCGAACGCGATGGTGCCGCTGACTTCAGCCAGAATCGAGGCTTCTTTCGGACGACGGGCTTCGAACAAGTCAGCAACCCGTGGCAGACCACCGGTGATGTCTCGAGTTTTCGAAGTTTCTTGCGGAATACGAGCGATAACGTCACCGATCGCGATTTCCGCACCATCCGCTACACCGACCAGGGCGTTCGCCGGCAGGAAGTACTGAGCCGGTACGTCGGTACCTGGCAACAGCAGATCCTTGCCATCAACACCAACCATCTTGACGGCTGGACGGATGTCCTTGCCGGCAGCTGGACGGTCTTTGGCATCAAGTACTTCAATGTTGGTCATACCGGTCAATTCGTCAGTCTGACGCTTGATCGTGATGCCTTCTTCCATGCCCACGTAGGTCACGGTACCTTTCATTTCGGTAACGATTGGGTGAGTGTGCGGATCCCACTTGGCTACGATAGAGCCAGCGTCGACCTTGTCACCTTCTTTAACCGAAATCACGGCACCGTACGGCAGCTTGTAGCGCTCGCGCTCACGACCGTAGTCATCAGCGATTGCCAGCTCACCGGAACGGGATACTGCTACCAGGCAACCATCTACCCGCTCAACGTGCTTCAGGTTGTGCAGACGGACAGTACCGCCATTCTTCACCTGAACGCTGTCAGCAGCAGAGGTCCGGCTTGCCGCACCACCGATGTGGAACGTACGCATGGTCAGCTGTGTACCCGGCTCACCGATCGACTGGGCAGCGATTACGCCGACAGCTTCACCGATGTTCACCTGGTGACCACGGGCCAGATCGCGACCGTAGCACTTGGCACAGATACCGAAGCGGGTTTCGCAGCTGATTGGCGAGCGTACGATTACTTCGTCGATGCTGTTCAGCTCGATGAATTCAACCCACTTCTCGTCGACCAGGGTGCCAGCAGGAACGATGATTTCATCGGTACCCGGCTTGAATACGTCACGGGCGATTACTCGACCCAGTACGCGTTCACCCAACGGCTCAACAACGTCACCGCCTTCAATGTGCGGAGTCATCAGCAGACCGTGTTCGGTCCCGCAGTCGACTTCAGTCACAACCAGATCCTGCGCAACGTCTACCAGACGACGCGTCAAGTAACCGGAGTTAGCAGTTTTCAAGGCGGTATCCGCCAGACCCTTACGAGCACCGTGAGTAGAGATGAAGTACTGAAGTACGCTCAAACCTTCACGGAAGTTCGCAGTAATCGGCGTTTCGATGATGGAGCCATCCGGCTTGGCCATCAGACCACGCATACCGGCCAGCTGACGGATCTGCGCTGCAGAACCCCGCGCGCCGGAGTCGGCCATCATGTACATCGAGTTGAACGACTCTTGCTCAACCTCAACGCCGTGACGGTCAATAACCTTCTCTTTCGAGAGGTTCGACATCATTGCCTTGGAGACTTCGTCGTTAGCTTTCGACCAAAGGTCGATTACTTTGTTGTACTTCTCGCCCTGTGTTACCAGGCCCGAGGCGTACTGACTTTCGATCTCTTTCACTTCATCGGTTGCAGCCGCGATGATGCGGGCTTTTTCATCCGGGATAACGAAGTCGTTAACACCGATGGAAACGCCGGAAATGGTCGAGTAAGCAAAACCGGTGTACATCAACTGGTCAGCGAAAATCACGGTCTCTTTCAAACCAACCACGCGGTAGCACTGGTTGATCAGCTTGGAGATCGCCTTTTTCTTCATCGGCAGGTTGACGACATCGTACGACAGACCTTTTGGCACAACCTGGTACAACAAGGCACGGCCGACAGTGGTGTCGACAATACGAACGTTGCTCACGCTGCCGCCGTCACGGTCGTTGACGGTTTCGTGGATACGCACTTTGACCTTGGCGTGCAGTGCGGCTTCGCCGGCACGGAACACACGGTCAACTTCCTGCAGATCCGCGAACACACGACCTTCGCCTTTGGCGTTGATCGCTTCACGCGTCATGTAGTACAGACCCAATACAACGTCCTGCGACGGAACGATGATTGGCTCACCGTTGGCTGGCGACAGAATGTTGTTGGTCGACATCATCAACGCACGCGCTTCCAGCTGAGCTTCCAGCGTCAGCGGTACGTGCACGGCCATTTGGTCGCCGTCGAAGTCGGCGTTGTACGCAGCACAGACCAACGGGTGCAGCTGGATAGCCTTACCTTCGATCAGTACCGGTTCAAACGCCTGGATACCCAGACGGTGAAGGGTCGGTGCACGGTTGAGGAGAACCGGGTGTTCGCGAATGACTTCTGCGAGAACGTCCCAAACCTCTGGCAATTCGCGCTCAACCATTTTCTTGGCGGCTTTGATGGTGGTCGCGAGACCGCGCATTTCAAGCTTGCCGAAGATGAACGGCTTGAACAGCTCGAGAGCCATTTTTTTCGGCAGACCGCACTGGTGCAGACGCAGGGTCGGACCTACGGTAATTACCGAACGACCCGAGTAGTCAACACGCTTACCGAGCAAGTTCTGACGGAAACGACCCTGCTTACCCTTGATCATGTCAGCCAGGGATTTCAGAGGACGCTTGTTGGAACCGGTGATAGCGCGGCCACGACGGCCGTTGTCGAGCAATGCGTCGACCGCTTCTTGCAACATACGCTTTTCGTTACGCACGATGATGTCCGGAGCGGACAGATCAAGCAGGCGCTTCAAGCGGTTGTTACGGTTGATCACTCGACGATACAGATCGTTGAGGTCGGAAGTCGCGAAACGACCACCATCCAGCGGAACCAAAGGACGCAGATCTGGCGGCAGAACCGGCAGAACGGTCAGTACCATCCACTCCGGAAGGTTGCCGGAGCCCAGGAAGGCTTCCATCAACTTCAGGCGCTTGGACAGTTTCTTGATTTTGGTTTCGGAGTTGGTTTGCGGAATCTCTTCGCGCAGACGGCCAATCTCGTGTTCCAGATCGATAGCGTGCAGCAGTTCACGGACAGCTTCAGCACCCATACGGGCATCAAAGTCGTCGCCGAACTCTTCCAGCGCTTCGAAGTACTGCTCATCGTTCAGCAGCTGACCTTTTTCCAGAGTGGTCATGCCCGGATCGATAACGACATAGCTCTCGAAGTAGAGAACGCGTTCGATATCACGCAGGGTCATGTCCATCAGCAAGCCGATACGGGACGGCAGCGATTTCAGGAACCAGATGTGAGCAACCGGCGATGCCAGTTCAATGTGAGCCATGCGCTCGCGACGGACCTTGGCCAGTGCGACTTCAACGCCACACTTCTCACAGATCACACCGCGGTGCTTCAAGCGCTTGTACTTACCGCACAGGCACTCGTAATCCTTAACCGGGCCAAAGATTTTGGCGCAGAACAGGCCGTCACGCTCAGGCTTGAACGTACGGTAGTTGATGGTTTCCGGCTTTTTAACTTCACCGAACGACCACGAACGGATCATCTCAGGCGATGCCAATCCAATACGGATGGCGTCGAACTCTTCGACTTGACCCTGGTTTTTCAGCAAATTCAGTAGGTCTTTCAAGGCCTTTCCTCCTGGCGGAGCAGAGAGCGGGCAATACCGCCCCACTCTCGATTCACGTCACGTGTTATTCGGTTTCCAGATCGATATCGATGCCGAGGGAACGAATTTCTTTGATCAACACGTTAAAGGACTCGGGCATGCCCGGCTCCATACGGTGATCGCCGTCCACGATGTTTTTGTACATCTTGGTACGACCGTTCACATCATCCGACTTCACTGTGAGCATTTCTTGCAGAGTGTATGCCGCGCCGTAAGCTTCCAGCGCCCAAACCTCCATCTCCCCGAAACGCTGACCACCGAACTGTGCCTTACCACCCAGCGGCTGCTGGGTAACCAAGCTGTAAGAACCGGTAGAACGAGCGTGCATCTTGTCGTCTACCAAGTGGTTCAGCTTCAGCATGTACATGTAGCCAACAGTAACCGGACGTTCAAACTGGTTGCCGGTACGGCCGTCAGTCAGCGTCATCTGGCCGCTGTCCGGCAGATCTGCCAGGCGCAACATTGCCTTGATTTCGCTTTCCTTGGCACCGTCGAACACCGGGGTAGCCATCGGCACACCGCCACGAAGGTTCTTCGCCAGGTCCAGGATTTCCTGGTCGGAGAAGTCATCCAGGCTTTCTTGACGACCGCCAATCTCGTTGTAGATCTCATGCAGGAACTTGCGCAGGTCAGCAACCTTGCGCTGCTCTTCAATCATGAGGTTGATCTTCTCGCCCAAACCTTTGGCTGCGAGGCCCAGGTGAGTTTCGAGAATCTGACCAACGTTCATACGCGAAGGTACGCCCAACGGGTTGAGGACCACATCCACCGGGGTGCCATTGGCATCGTACGGCATGTCTTCAACCGGCATGATCACGGAGACCACACCTTTGTTACCGTGACGACCAGCCATCTTGTCACCCGGCTGGATGCGACGACGGATTGCCAGGTAAACCTTGACGATTTTCAGCACGCCCGGAGCCAGGTCATCGCCCTGCTGCAGTTTGCGCTTCTTGTCTTCGAACTTGTCGTCCAGCAGACGACGGCGATCGATGATGTAAGCCTGGGCTTTTTCAAGCTGCTCGTTCAGAGCATCTTCAGCCATGCGCAGTTTGAACCACTGACCATGCTCAAGACCGTCCAGGACCTCATTGGTGATTTCCTGGCCTTTCTTCAGACCGGCTCCACCTTCGGCAATACGGCCGACCAGTGCAGAGCGCAGACGTTCGAAAGTGGCGCCTTCAACGATGCGGAACTCTTCGTTCAGATCCTTGCGGATCTCGTCCAGCTGGGTCTTCTCGATGGACAGTGCACGAGCATCACGCTCAACGCCGTCGCGAGTGAAGACCTGCACGTCGATGACAGTACCTTTGGTACCGGTAGGTACACGCAGGGAGGTGTCTTTAACGTCGCTGGCTTTTTCACCGAAGATTGCACGCAACAGCTTCTCTTCCGGAGTCAGCTGGGTCTCGCCTTTCGGAGTGACCTTACCTACCAGAATGTCGCCCGCGCCAACTTCAGCACCAACGTAAACGATACCGGCTTCGTCCAGTTTGTTCAGTGCAGCTTCACCCACGTTCGGGATGTCTGCAGTGATCTCTTCAGGCCCAAGCTTGGTGTCACGTGCCACACAGGTCAGTTCCTGGATGTGGATCGTGGTGAAGCGATCTTCTTGAACAACCCGTTCCGACAAGCAGATGGAGTCTTCGAAGTTGTAACCGTTCCAGGCCATGAACGCGATGCGCATGTTCTGACCCAGAGCCAGCTCACCCATATCGGTGGACGGACCGTCGGCCATGATGTCGCTGCGCTGCACTCGATCACCCTTGCGAACCAGCGGACGCTGGTTAATGCAGGTGTTCTGGTTGGAGCGGGTGTATTTGGTCAGGTTGTAGATGTCGACACCGGCTTCGCCAGTTTCTACTTCGTCATCTGCAACACGTACCACGATACGGCTTGCATCAACGGAGTCGATCACGCCACCACGACGAGCCACGACGCAAACGCCGGAGTCACGGGCTACGTTACGCTCCATGCCGGTACCAACCAGCGGCTTGTCAGCGCGCAGGGTAGGTACAGCTTGACGCTGCATGTTCGAACCCATCAACGCACGGTTGGCGTCATCGTGCTCGAGGAACGGAATCAACGACGCTGCAACCGACACAACCTGCTTCGGCGAAACGTCCATCAGGGTGACGTCTTCCGGCGCCTTGACGGTGAATTCGTTCAAGTGACGAACAGCTACCAGCTCGTCGATCAGGACTTTCTTGTCGTTCATCGTGGCCGAGGCCTGAGCGATCACGTGATCAGCTTCTTCGATGGCGGACAGGAATACGATCTCGTCGGTGACCAGAGCGTCTTTCACCACGCGGTACGGGCTCTCAAGGAAGCCGTACTGGTTGGTGCGCGCATAGGCGGCCAGGGAGTTGATCAGACCGATGTTCGGACCTTCCGGCGTTTCAATCGGGCATACACGACCGTAGTGAGTCGGGTGTACGTCACGAACTTCAAAGCCTGCACGCTCACGCGTCAGACCGCCCGGGCCCAGTGCAGATACACGGCGCTTGTGGGTGATCTCGGACAGCGGGTTGTTCTGGTCCATGAACTGCGAGAGCTGGCTGGAACCGAAGAACTCTTTCACCGCCGCAGCCACTGGCTTGGCGTTGATCAGGTCTTGCGGCATCAGGCCTTCGCTTTCAGCCATCGACAGACGCTCTTTGACCGCGCGTTCAACACGCACCAGGCCAACGCGGAACTGGTTTTCAGCCATTTCGCCTACACAGCGAACACGACGGTTACCCAGGTGGTCGATGTCATCGACGATGCCTTTACCGTTACGGATGTCGACCAGAGTCTTCAGTACCGCGACGATGTCTTCTTTGCACAACACGCCCGAACCTTCGATCTCGGTACGACCGATACGACGGTTGAACTTCATCCGGCCGACCGCAGACAGGTCATAGCGCTCAGGGCTGAAGAACAGGTTGTTGAACAGAGTCTCGGCAGCGTCTTTGGTTGGCGGCTCGCCTGGACGCATCATGCGATAGATCTCGACCAGCGCTTCCAATTGGTTGCTGGTGGAGTCGATCTTCAGAGTGTCGGAGACGAACGGACCGCAGTCGATATCGTTGGTGTACAACGTTTCGATACGAACAACCTGGCTCTTGGCGACTTTCGCCAGAATCTCGGTGGTCAGCTCGGTGTTGCACTCAGCAATGATTTCGCCGGTAGCCGGATGCACGATAGCCTTGGCCGTTGTGCGACCCAGGACATAGTCCAGAGGCATAACGAGCTCTTTGATACCGGCTTTTTCCAGCTGGTTGATGTGACGAGCAGTAATACGACGACCTTGCTCGACAATCACCTTGCCTTTGTCATCGGTAATATCGATGGCCGCAATTTCACCGCGCAGGCGATGAGGTACCAGTTCCAGGCTGATGCTTTCGCCCTGAACGTGGAATACGTTGGTGGTGTAGAACGCGTCCAGCACCTGCTCAGTCGTATAACCCAGCGCGCGCAGCAGTACCGATGCAGGCAGCTTGCGACGACGGTCAATACGGACGAACACGCAGTCTTTCGGATCGAACTCGAAGTCCAACCACGAACCGCGGTAAGGAATGATACGCGCGGAATAAAGCAGTTTACCGGAGCTGTGCGTCTTGCCGCGGTCGTGGTCAAAGAACACGCCCGGGGAACGGTGCAACTGGGAAACGATTACACGCTCGGTACCATTGATTACAAAGGTACCGTTTTCAGTCATCAGGGGGATTTCACCCATGTAGACTTCTTGCTCTTTGATGTCCTTGATCGCTTTGTTCGACGATTCTTTGTCGAAAATGATCAAACGAACTTTTACCCGCAAAGGTACGGCGTAAGTTACACCGCGCAACACGCATTCTTTAACATCAAATGCCGGCTCGCCCAAGCGATAACCGACGTACTCCAGCGCAGCATTGCCGGAGTAGCTGATGATCGGGAAAACGGATTTGAAGGCCGCATGCAGGCCCACGTCGCGGAACTGATCTTTAGTCGCTCCCGCCTGCAAGAATTCACGATACGAATCCAGCTGGATTGCCAAGAGATACGGCACATCCATGACGTCCGGCAACTTGCTAAAGTCCTTGCGGATACGTTTTTTCTCAGTATATGAGTAAGCCATCAGCGTTCCCCAGCTTGGTCACCTGCTTGTTTGGCCTCTCCCGACGGGAGCAGCCAGAAAATCGTGCAAACCCCTTGGTTTGCTCCACCGCACAGGGTGGTTACAGCACGTTAGAGGCGCCGACCCAGTCGGCAGCCAATAACGGAAAAAGGCCGGTGGCAAGAGCCACCAGCCATCAGCCTTCTGCTTAACGCTTGGGCTGGAGACGCAAGGTCGAGGCTTACTTCAGCTCGACTTTAGCGCCTGCTTCTTCCAAGGCAGCCTTGGCTTTGTCAGCTGCGTCTTTCGCAACAGCTTCCAGAACAACGCTAGGAGCGCTGTCTACTACTGCCTTGGCTTCTTTCAAGCCCAGACCAGTCAGCTCGCGAACAGCCTTGATCACGTTAACTTTCTTCTCGCCAGCTTCCAGCAGCATGACGTTGAATTCAGTTTGCTCTTCAACAACAGCAGCGGCAGCAGCAGGACCAGCAGAAGCAGCAGCAGCGGAAACGCCGAATGCTTCTTCCATTGCCTTGATCAGCTCAACGATTTCCAGAACGGATTTCGAACCGATTGCGTCGATGATTTCTTGAGTAGTCAGAGACATGACTATAAATTCCTGTATTGGGGTGACAGCCTAGGCGGCTATCGAAATAAACAATAAACGCTGAAAGGAGTAGCTCAGCCTTAGGCTGCAGCAGCTTCTTTCTGGTCGCGAAGTGCCGCCAGAGTACGAGCCAATTTGCTGGTAGCGCCTTGAATCACGCTCATCAGCTGAGAAATTGCTTCGTCACGGGTCGGCAGACTTGCCAGTACGTCGATCTGATTAGCTGCGAGGAACTTGCCCTCGAACGCAGCTGCCTTGATCTCGAACTTATCCTGACCTTTAGCGAACTCTTTGAACAAACGGGCAGCAGCACCTGGATGTTCGTTGGAGAATGCGATCAAGGTCGGGCCGGTGAACACGTCGTTGAGAACACTGTAGTCAGTGTCAGCAACAGCGCGCTTGAGCAGGGTGTTACGTACAACACGTACGTAAACGCCAGCTTCACGAGCCTCTTTACGGAGTCCGGTCATAGCGCCTACTGTCACGCCGCGGGCATCAGCCACAACAGCAGACAGGGCAACTTTGGCAGCCTCGTTGACTTCAGCGACGATGGCCTTCTTGTCTTCGAGTTTAATTGCCACGGGTTTAACTCCTGCTTGTTACCGTTTCATCTGGCCTGAGCCGGATGTCGTTTTGGTGTCTGATTCGGTAAGGAACCGGGAGCACCATCTGCGTAGGCTTGAGGTTTAAGGCTTTCGCCGCCTACGGTCTTGGATAGCCCCCGCCAGGCAGGGACCCCAATCTTTCATTGGCGCGGCAAGCCACGCCAATTTGTCTTACGCGTCCAGAGAACCCTGGTCGATGACCAGGCCCGGGCCCATAGTGGTGCTCAGGGTAACGCGCTTAACGTAAATACCTTTCGAGGAAGCTGGCTTGATACGCTTCAGATCAGCGATCAGGGCTTCAACGTTTTCCTTCAGCTTGACGGCATCAAAGCCGATCTTGCCAACGGAAGTGTGAATGATACCGTTTTTGTCAGTGCGATAACGAACCTGACCAGCTTTTGCGTTCTTAACCGCAGTAGCTACGTCTGGAGTTACAGTACCAACCTTAGGGTTAGGCATCAGACCACGTGGACCAAGGATCTGACCCAGCTGACCTACAACACGCATTGCGTCCGGGGATGCAATAACTACGTCATAGTTCAGGTCGCCGCCTTTCATTTCGGCAGCCAGGTCGTCCATACCAACGCGATCAGCGCCGGCAGCCAAAGCAGCTTCAGCAGCTGGACCCTGGGTGAACACAGCTACACGTACAGTCTTGCCAGTGCCGTGTGGCAGCACAGTAGCGCTACGAACAACCTGGTCAGATTTACGTGGGTCTACGCCCAGGTTAACAGCGATGTCAAAAGACTCGCTGAACTTGACAGTGGACAGCTCAGCCAGCAAAGCAGCAGCGTCTACAAAGTTGTAAGACTTGCCAGCTTCAATTTTACCGGCGATTGCCTTTTGACGCTTAGTCAGCTTAGCCATTACACACCCTCCACGTTAAGGCCCATGCTACGAGCAGAACCGGCGATGGTACGCACGGCTGCTTCCATATCAGCTGCAGTCAGATCCGCGTTTTTGGTTTTCGCGATTTCTTCCAGCTGAGCACGGGTAACAGTGCCAACCTTAACGGTGTTTGGACGAGCGGAACCGCTAGTCAAACCGGCAGCCTTCTTCAGCAGAACCGAAGCAGGAGTCGATTTGGTTTCGAATGTGAAGCTACGGTCGCTGTATACAGTGATGATCACTGGAGTCGGCAGGCCAGCTTCAATACCCTGAGTACGGGCGTTGAAAGCCTTGCAGAATTCCATGATGTTCACACCGTGTTGACCCAAAGCCGGGCCGACAGGTGGGCTTGGGTTGGCCTGAGCGGCCTTCACTTGCAGCTTGATGTAAGCGGTAATCTTCTTGGCCATGAGGCACTCCAATTACGGGTTCAGACGCCTAGAAAGGCTCCCCGGTTACTTGCGCGTTTATCCCAGTGACGACAAAACCCCACAGCCTAAGCCATGGGGTTGGGATTCGTGTTCAGCTAGACCTTTTCGACCTGGCTAAACTCTAGCTCTACCGGAGTAGAGCGACCGAAAATGAGCACTGCCACTTGGATGCGACTCTTTTCGTAGTTAACTTCTTCAACGGTGCCATTGAAATCAGCGAACGGGCCATCGGTGACACGAACAACTTCACCTGGCTCGAACAGTGTTTTCGGCTTGGGCTTGTCGCTACCATCAGCAACACGACGCAGAATTGCTTCTGCCTCTTTATCGGTGATTGGCGCCGGTTTATCGGCGGTACCACCAATGAAGCCCATTACGCGAGGGGTATCCTTGACCAAGTGCCAAGTCCCTTCGCTCATGTCCATTTGTACCAGCACATAGCCAGGGAAGAACTTGCGTTCGCTTTTGCGTTTCTGGCCATTACGCATTTCAACCACTTCTTCAGTGGGAACCAGAATTTCGCCGAAGCCTTCTTCCATGCCTGCCAGCTTAATACGCTCAATCAAAGAGCGCATAACATGCTTTTCGTAACCCGAATAAGCATGCACTACGTACCAACGCTTAGCCACGGGACACCCTTAGCCAACAATCAAGGAAACGAGCCAGCCGAGCAGGGAATCTAAACCCCACAACAGCAACGCCATAACTAGAACAACAGCCACCACGATCAACGTGGTCTGCGTAGTTTCTTGGCGAGTTGGCCATACGACTTTACGAATCTCAGTACGAGCTTCCTTCACCAAGACAGAGAACGACTTGCCTTTTGCCGTCTGCAAGCCCACATAGGCAGCAACAGCAGCAATCACAAGAAGTGCAATGACACGATACAGGATCGGCGAACCAGAATAATACTGATTCCCAACAACGCCAACCACCACAAGAGCAACCACTACAAGCCACTTGAGGAGATCGAAGCGAGAGCCTTGAACTTCAGCCTTGGGAGTCATCTAAGAGGATCCTGTGAAAAGAAAGCCAGACGCAATGAGCGAATCTGGCAGGTCAGGAGGGAATCGAACCCCCAACCTACGGTTTTGGAGACCGTCGCTCTGCCAATTGAGCTACTGACCTAAAACATTATCGAGCCGCGAATTATGCAGGCACGAGAGAGACTTTTCAACAACCAATGCAATTACTTTTGCCTCAAGCCTGGCAACACCAAACTTACGACCCTGTGAACAGCAGAATGCGAGCTGATCACAACAGTAACACCAACCAGAGCAGCGACACCCAAAACACCTGGCACCACCGGCAAACACTCCGGACAGGCTATGCACCTGTTAAAACAAAGGCAGATATTTTCATATCTGCCTTGTTATATGGAGCTCTTGAGCGGATTTGAACCGCTGACCTCACCCTTACCAAGGGTGTGCTCTACCAACTGAGCTACAAGAGCAAAACACATCGCAAAAACAGCAAGACTGGAGCGGGTGGCGGGAATCGAACCCGCATCATCAGCTTGGAAGGCTGAGGTTCTACCACTAAACTACACCCGCAAATCTTGCTATCCGAGCTTAAATATGGTGGAGGGGGAAGGATTCGAACCTTCGAAGTCGTAGACGTCAGATTTACAGTCTGATCCCTTTGGCCGCTCGGGAACCCCTCCTAAGCGAGGCAGAATTCTACATCATTCTACCCTTCTGTCAAGCGCTTTCTTCAAGTAATTCAGGAAGTTAGCAACTTGACTCACTTCACACTTCAAAGCCTGTTTGGCGTTCACTGTGGAGCGGGCGCCATTCTATGCAAAGATCAGGGTAGCTGCAAGCCCTCACAGTGCATTTTTTTGAGTTTTAACTCATTGAATTCATTAGCAAGGTTCTGCAACAGCATTTCATTGACCCTGGCGCTGCTCTCGGGATTGATTTGAATGGCATATCCAGCCAGATCCCCCGCAGCGACATCAGCTCTTTGCGTACGGATATCCATATCGGCGAGCCTGCGCTGGACCCTGTCCAGCTGATCCTCACTGGAGATATTCCCCAGGTAGATACACTCCGCACCCGCCCCAGGTGCAGCCTGGGGCTCAGCGACGGCTAACGAGGGGCGAGCCTCGCTGAGCAGACTGATACCCTGCTGACTCCCCTTGTACAACGACAATGAAACAACCTCCTTGGCCCTGACAGGCGCCTCTTGCTGATGCCATATGTAATAGAAAACATTCAGAACAACCAGCAACAGAAACAGCCAACGCATAAGAACCTCAGGAGAAGGGACAAGCTACAGCCAAGCCGACAAATACAAGATCCGGCACCAATCGGGCGCCCGGGACCATATCGCTCACCAGGCTAGCGTCACCTCCCGTGAGAAAAACCTCAAACTCTTGCCCCCAGTAATCACGCGCCAATTCCAACTGGGTCAAGACAAATCCCCGCATCATCAACAAGCAGCCGCGCTCTACGGCCTCAGCCGTTGTACGACCAGGAGCCCGTAAAAGCAGCGCCTGCTCGGCAGAAAAATCGTCATACCTGATTCGTCGTGTGTGCGTGCGCAGCTGATCACGCATCAAGGGCATTCCCGGGCAAATAAAGCCACCTAAATGGCTGCCATCTGGCGCGACAAAATCTGCCGTTACAGCGGTGCCAAAATCCAGGATCAGACACGCACCCTTTGCCAACTCATATCCACCGACGAGAGCAAGCCAACGATCCAGCCCCAAGCGGGAAAAATCTTCGTAACCATTGCTCACACCCGAAACGCTCCTGGCCGGCATGGCGCATGCAACCCCGACCCCGAAAGCCGAGGCTATGCCAGCTACCAGGCTGGCGGTCTCTTCATCGGTACGCACGCTGACCAGGCGACACTGGACGACATTCAATGCAGGAACAGCTCGCACCGAAGCTATCAGACCGATGTCGGAATCTACGACCCCTCCACCAGCGACTCTGCCACCATCGAGCACACGCCACTTTATAAAGCTGTTGCCGCAGTCCAGTTCAAGAATCATGGCGCAACCTCAGGCTAAGCTCGCCACCGCTAAACACCTTCTCCTCGCCCTCTACGCGCAAGCGAAGCGCACCCTGCTGATCAATACCCATGACCGTCCCATCCACCTGATGCACTCCAGCAATCAACGACACTTCACGCCCTTGCCACAAATGATTGCTCTCCCACTCTGCCTGGATCGCTGCAAACCCGGACGACTCATGGCGCTTAAGGTATGTGAGCAAACTCTGATTAAGGCTGGACACCAGCGAATTACGGTTTATGGCTTTGCCAGACTCCAGAAAAACCGAGGTCCATGCCTGATCCACCTCACTGGCGACCCGCATATTGGCATTGATACCAATACCAATCACCAGGTGACAGACATCGGCAGGATCACCCACCAGCTCAAGCAAAATTCCGGCGATCTTTTTATTACCGACCAACACGTCATTTGGCCACTTGAGCCCCGCCCTCTCGATACCCATTTCTCGAAGAGCACTCAAAACTGCCAAGCCGACCACCAGGCTGAGGCCTTCTAGCTGGCGCATGCCGCCGTCCATCCGCAGAACCAGACTGTAATAAATATTCTCTGCGAAAGGGCTGACCCACTTGCGCCCCCTACGTCCCCGCCCAGCAAGTTGACGCTCAGCCAGAATGACGAAGGGAGCAGTCTGACCGCGATCAATGGCGCGCAAGGACTCGGCATTCGTTGAGTCAAGGGATTCATGGATAGAGACTGGCCAGGGACCGGCAGCCATTTGTTCGTGCTCGAGCAGCTCGAGAGGAGCTGCCAGCTGGTAGCCACGACCACGAACCTTGTGAATCGACAAGTTCAATTCTGACTCCAGGTGCTGAAGCTGTTTCCACACAGCACTACGGCTGACGCCGAGCGCAGCTCCCAGCGCCTGCCCTGAATGAAATCGACCATCTTTGAGTAGTTTCAACAACGTCAGCATGCAAGTACCGCCTCACAATCAGGCACGCATAATAGCCATGAGCAGAGCTATTGCATAGAAAGCCCGAGAGTTGTCGCAAGCCAAAATCCACCTGTAGAAACGCTTTGTGCAGGCGTTGCACCGATGTTTTTTTCGGCACAAAAACAAACCCCCTGTCTGCGTGAGCAGACAGGGGGTTTGGAATTTAATCTTGACGATGACCTACTCTCACATGGGGAAACCCCACACTACCATCGGCGATGCATCGTTTCACTTCTGA
>NZ_RZAA01000013.1:0-172704 GCF_003994535.1 Pseudomonas sp. PAMC 29040 | reverse complement strand
CCTAAAGGGCCGTCGAAGACTACGACGTTGATAGGTTGGGTGTGTAAGCGCTGTGAGGCGTTGAGCTAACCAATACTAATTGCCCGTGAGGCTTGACCATATAACACCCAAGCAATTTGCGTTCTTGATTGCAAGAACAGACAAGTTGCGGTGTGTGAAGACGATACAAACCGAAAGTTTGCATAACACACAAATCTATTACATACCCATTCGCTGGAACGTTGACCGTAAGGTAAACGCGCTGGCTACCGAATTTCTTGACGACCATAGAGCATTGGAACCACCTGATCCCATCCCGAACTCAGAAGTGAAACGATGCATCGCCGATGGTAGTGTGGGGTTTCCCCATGTGAGAGTAGGTCATCGTCAAGATTAAATTCCAAACCCCCTGTCTGCTCACGCAGACAGGGGGTTTGTTTTTGTGCCGAGAAAAGTTGCAGCCCGCGACACGCTGCAACAACTCTTCCGCTGCTACAGTCGCCGAATGCGCAAGGCAACAGGTGGCACAGGGCTTCTCTTGCGCAAGACTTACTGTCTATCGCAGCCTTCGGTAGCGACTGCAGGGCCGGACCGGTCTTGCAATACTCCACCAATGCTCCCGGGCAATGATAAGGTTCGCCTTTGGATTTGCTCTCTCCTAAGGATGCCGTCATGCCGGTTGCTACGTCCCTCAATGCGGGTTTTATGGTGGTTCACGGTAACCGCCTTGATGAGTTGCGCAGCCTGGTTGTGAGCTGGATGCGCCGCTACCCTCTGGCTCCTTTGGAGAACGAAATTGCTTTGGTGCAGAGCAACGGTATCGCCCAATGGCTGAAGCTGGCTCTGGCGGAAGATGCCCGGGACGATGACCTTGGCGGCTGTGGTATTGCCGCCGCGGTAGACGTGCAGTTGCCCGGCAGTTTCATGTGGCAACTTTATAGAGTCGTCCTGGGCAGTGAACAAATCCCTGCAACGTCCCTGCTCGATAAGGCCCCGCTGACCTGGCGCCTGATGCGCTTGCTCCCGGCGCTTATCGATCAGCCGCACTTCGAACCCTTGCAGCGCTTCCTTACCCATGACAGCGATCTGCGCAAACGCTATCAGCTGTCAGAGCGGCTGGCTGACCTGTTCGACCAATATCAGGTTTACCGGGCCGACTGGCTGGAAGATTGGGCCGCAGGCCGCCATCAATTGCGCAACGCCCGGGGTGAAAGTCCGGCCCTGAGCCCGGCTAACTGCTGGCAGGCCGAACTCTGGCGTGCGTTATTGCTCGATGTGGGTGAGGAGGGCATGTCCCAGAGTCGGGCCGGTGTTCACCAGCGCTTCATGGATAAGATCAACAGCCTTGAGCAAGCGCCGCCCGGTTTACCGGCCAGGGTGATTGTATTCGGGATTTCTTCACTGCCCGCCCAGGCGCTCGAAGCCCTGGCCGGACTTTCCCGTTTCAGCCAGGTGCTGCTGTGTGTACACAACCCTTGTCGCCATCACTGGTCTGACATCGTTGCGGATAAAGACCTGCTGCGTCACCAGTACAAACGTCAGGCGCGCAAAGCGGGAATGCCTGCAGCCCTGGACCTGGATATCCTGCATCAACACGCCCACCCGTTGCTTGCTGCCTGGGGCAAACAAGGGCGTGACTACATCAATTTGCTCGACAGCTACGATGACCCCAATAGTTATCGCGCTGCTTTTCGTGATGGTCGTATCGACCTGTTCAGTGAGGTGCAACCACTGAACCAGCTGAACCAGTTGCAGGATGACATCCTCGAACTGCGCCCCCTCAGCGAAACCCGCGAGTTATGGCCCGCCGTCGATTTGGATCAGGATCAATCAATCCGCTTCCAGGTTGCCCACAGTGCGCAGCGCGAGGTCGAGATCCTTCACGACCAGTTGCTCGCCCGATTCGCAAAATATCCTCAGTTGCAGCCGCGGGATGTGATCGTGATGGTGCCGGATATCGACAGCTACGCGCCCCATATCCGTGCGGTATTTGGCCAGATCGAGCGAGACGACCGCCGGTTCATCCCCTACACCCTGGCCGACCAGGGCCAGCGTGGCCGTGATCCGCTGCTGATCGCCATCGAGCATCTGCTCAAGCTGCCGGACAGCCGTTTTCCCGTCAGTGAAATTCTCGACTTGCTGGATGTTCCGGCCCTGCGCGCCCGCTTCAACGTACAAGAGCGCGACTTGCCGACCCTGCATCGCTGGATTGAAGGTGCGGGGATTCGTTGGGGACTGAATGCAGAGCAACGGGCCGGCCTCGGTTTGCCGGCTCATCTGGAACAAAACAGTTGGCGCTTTGGCCTGCGCCGCATGTTGCTCGGTTATGCCGTCGGTAGCGCCGAAGCCTGCGATGGAATTGAGCCTTATGATGAAATTGGCGGTCTCGATGCGGTACTGATCGGCCCCCTCGTGGCATTGCTGGACGCACTGGAAATTGCCCACCAAGAGCTGTCTCGACCGGCTTTGCCGGGGCAATGGGGCGAGCGCCTGCAGGCATTGGTGCAACTGTTTTTCCAGGCAGAAACCGAACATGACGATTACCTGCTGGCCCAGCTCGAAGAGCTTCGCGAAACCTGGCTCGAAACCTGTGAGCTGGTCGGTCTGCAAGACGAGTTACCGCTAACCGTAGTACGTGAAGCCTGGTTGGCCGGGCTTGATCAAGGCAAGCTGTCGCAGCGCTTTTTGGCCGGGGCGGTGAATTTTTGCACCCTGATGCCGATGCGGGCCATTCCGTTCAAGCTGGTATGCCTGTTGGGCATGAACGATGGCGACTACCCGCGTGCGCAACCACCGCTTGATTTCGACCTGATGGGCAGTGACTACCGCCCGGGTGACAGATCCCGCCGGGAAGATGACCGCTACCTGCTGCTCGAAGCGCTGCTTTCTGCACGGGATCAGCTCTATATCAGCTGGGTCGGGCGCAGTATTCGCGACAACAGCGAGCGTCCTGCCTGCGTATTGATCGGGCAACTGCGCGACCACCTGGCCAGCGGCTGGCAACTGGTGGGCGGGGGCGACTTGCTGCAAGCCATGACCCAGGAACATCCGCTTCAACCCTTCAGTACCCGCTACTTCCATGAAGGTAATTCCAACCTGTTCAGCTATGCCCGGGAATGGCAGCGTTTGCACGAGCCCCAACCGGCACCTGTTGCGCCGGGCATCCTGACCGCGCACGAACAAGAAGAACCTTTGAACCTGACCCAACTGCAGGACTTCTTGCGTAATCCTGTACGGCACTTCTTTAGCCAACGTTTGAAAGTGTTCTTTGAGGCGGCCGAAGTGCCTCTGGCAGATGAGGAACCCTTCGTACTCGACGCGTTACAGCGCTACACCCTGAGCGACAGCTTGCTCGAAGCCGCATTGGCGCAGCCAGACCAGCCTGAACAGGCCTTGCATACCCGGGCCCTGCGTTTACAGGGCAGCGGTCTGCTGCCCATGGCCGGTTTTGGCGAGAGTCTGCAGCAAGAACTGATAGAGCCACTTCCAGATGTACTACAGCGCTATCAGCAATTACTTGCCCTTTGGCCTACGCCGCTCAATAGCGCGCTTCCCGTCAGCTTTGAGTCAAACGGCCTGACTCTGGAAGGCTGGCTGAGCAATCTGCATCAACGCAGTGACAAGGGCCTACTGTCCGTCACTACTATTCCTAACAGTATTGGCGCGATCAAAACCCGTAAATGGCATCGCTTGACCCGGCCCTGGGTCAACCACCTGGTCGCTTGCGCCAGTGGCCTGGACATGTCCACTGCGTTGGTAGCCAGCGATGACACCTTGCTGCTCGCGCCTCTGGAGGCCAAGCACGCCAGTGAAATTCTTGGCAACTTGCTGATGGCCTGGAAAGTCGGCATGGGCCGCCCGTTACCCATTGCAGTCAAAACAGCCTTCGCCTGGCTGGCCCAGACCGATCCGGCCAAAGCCGATGCCGCGGCGCAAAAAGCCTACGAAGGCGACGGCCAGACCAGCGATGGCGAGCGTCGCGAAAGTGCCGCACTCGCACGCCAGTTCCCTGATTACCCGGCCCTGATGGCCAGTGAAGAATTTGCAGAGTGGTGCGATGCCCTCTATCGACCACTCTTTGATGCGCCATGGCGTTCATTGAACAGCGAGGCGTCCCGCTAATGAACGAGCAAAAAACACCTCTGGCCCTGGCCTTTCCCCTGCGCGGCAGTCAACTGATCGAGGCCAGCGCGGGCACCGGCAAAACCTTCACCATCTCGGCACTCTATTTGCGTTTGATTCTGGGGCATGGCGCCGGGGAGTCGGGCTTCGGCCGCGAGTTGCTACCCCCGCAAATCCTGGTGGTGACCTTCACCGATGCCG
The DNA here is from genome assembly GCF_003994535.1 of Pseudomonas sp. PAMC 29040. Classification (NCBI taxonomy): domain Bacteria; kingdom Pseudomonadati; phylum Pseudomonadota; class Gammaproteobacteria; order Pseudomonadales; family Pseudomonadaceae; genus Pseudomonas; species Pseudomonas sp. PAMC 29040. The sequence continues at coordinate 168,402 of NZ_RZAA01000013.1, read as the reverse complement.
CGACCAAAGAGCTGCGTGACCGTATCCGCACCCGACTCGCTGAAGCCGCGCGGTTCTTCCGTGACGAGATCGAAGCCCCGGACGCCCTGGTTGCACAACTGCGGGACCAGTTCGCGCCCGGGCAATGGGCCGCCTGTGCCGGGCGCCTCGATATCGCAGCACAGTGGATGGACGAAGCTGCCGTTTCGACCATCCACAGTTGGTGCCAGCGGATGCTGCGTGAACATGCCTTCGACAGTGGCAGCCTGTTTACCCAGACCCTGGAAACCGACCACAGCGATTTGCTCGGCGAAGTATTGCGCGATTACTGGCGACTGTTTTGTTACCCCATGCATGGCGATGCCTTGAACTGGGTGCGCGCCAACTGGAGTGGCCCGGCCGCCTTGTTACCGCGGGTTCGAGCCTTGTTCGGCAGCTCAAGGGCGCCTGAAAATGTGGAGCAAACACCGGCCTCGATGATCGAAGCCTGTTTGCTGGAACGTCGCCAGGCCCTTGCACAGCTGAAAACCCCCTGGTTGCAATGGGCCCAGCAGCTGCGTGAAATCTGCCTGCAGGCCGTGGCCGCCAAAGCGGTGGACGGCAGGAAAATGCAGGCCCGTTATTTTGAACCCTGGTTTGAAAAACTCAGTGCCTGGGCGGCTGACGAATCTCTGGAGCAGCTGGATCTGGGCACAGGTTTCACCCGCCTGACCCCCGATGGCTTCGCAGAAGCCTGGAAAGGCGAGCCCCCGCAGCATCCAGCGCTGGACGCCATGCACGGCCTGAAAGCCGCGCTTGATGCCTTGCCGACGCCGGATGCCGCAGTTCTTGAACACGCCGCTTATTGGGTGAGCAAACGTTTTGAAGAAGAAAAGCGTCGGCGTGCCGAGATGGGCTTTGACGACATGCTGCTGCGGCTCGACGCGGCGTTGCAGGCCGACGGCGGCGAGCGTCTGGCGACCCTGATTCGCGAGCAGTTTCCGGTGGCCCTGATTGACGAGTTCCAGGACACCGACCCGGTGCAGTACCGCATCTTCGAGACCATCTACCGTATCGAAGACAACAGTCCCGATACCGGCCTGTTCCTGATCGGCGACCCGAAACAGGCGATCTATGCCTTTCGCGGCGCCGACATCTACACCTATTTGCGTGCCCGTCACGCCACCAGTGGCCGACTGCATACCCTTGATACCAACTTCCGCTCCAGCCATGTAATGGTCGAAGCGGTGAACCACGTATTTGCCCGGGCCGAGCAGCGGGACAGCGGGCGGGGGGCATTTTTGTTCCGCGAAGGTCCGGAGAATCCGGTGCCCTTTGTGTCGGTCAAATCCCAGGGCCGTAAAGAAGTCCTGCAACTGGATGGCCAGCCCGCCACTGCATTGACCCTTTGGCAACTGCCCTCCGAGCAGCCGCTGTCAGGTGTCATTTATCGTCAGCAACTGGCAGCGGCCTGTGCCAGCCAAATTGTTGAGTTGCTCAATGGCGGTCAGCAAGGTCGGTGCGGTTTTGCCCAGCCGGGCAAAGCCCTGCGCGGTGTATTGCCGGCAGACATTGCCATTCTGGTGCGTGACGGTAAGGAAGCTCAGGCGGTCAGACGTGAATTGTCGACACGGGGCGTACGCAGCGTTTACCTGTCTGATAAGGATTCGGTCTACGCCGCCCAGGAAGCCCACGATGTACTGGCCTGGCTCAAAGCCTGTGCCGAGCCGGACGTTGAACGCCCGCTGCGGGCCGCCCTGGCCTGCATCACCCTCGACCTGCCGCTGATTGAACTCGAACGTCTGAATCAGGACGAACTGGCCTGGGAATCCCGGGTCATGCAATTCCGGGGCTACCGCGAGATCTGGCGCAAGCAGGGTGTGCTGGCCATGTTGCGCCGACTGCTGCATGACTTCCAATTGCCTCAGGCGCTGATTGCCCGTGTCGATGGCGAACGGATATTGACCAACGTCCTGCACCTGTCCGAACTGCTGCAGCAGGCCGCCACCGAACTGGATGGCGAACAGGCGCTGATCCGGCATCTGGCCGAGCACCTGGCGCTATCCGGGCAGGCCGGGGAAGAGCAAATCCTGCGCCTTGAAAGTGACGAGCAACTGGTCAAAGTGGTGACCATTCACAAGTCCAAAGGCCTGGAATACCCCTTGGTATTCCTGCCGTTTATTTGCTCCACCAAACCTGTGGATGGCAGCCGTTTGCCGCTGCATTATCACGATGATGCGGGCAACCCGCGGGTGAGTTTAAAGGCCACGCCAGAGCTGATAACCCAGGCCGATGACGAGCGTCTGGCCGAAGACCTGCGCCTGCTCTATGTGGCCCTGACCCGGGCCCAGCATGCTTGCTGGCTGGGGGTGGCCGACCTCAAGCGCGGTAACAACAATCGTTCGGTGCTGCATCTTTCAGCACTGGGCTATTTGCTCGGAGGGGGTGCGCTGCTGGCCGAGTCCGCAGGATTGCAGGGTTGGCTGACTGACTTGCAACAAGACTGCGTGGCGATCCGTTACTTGCCCGTGCCGATGGCCAGCGAGGCGAAATTTTATCCACCGCTCAATCAGGCGACCCTGCTCAAGCCGCTGCTACCGGCACGTCGGGCAGCGGAAAACTGGTGGATCGCGTCCTACAGTGCCTTGCGCATTGGTGACAGCCTCAGCCCCGCCGAAGCCCCTGAAAGCGCCCTGGCGCAAAAACTCTCGGACGATGAGCGGCTTGATCCGGATGCGCCGCGTGAAGTGCTGCTCAGTGGCGGCGACATTCACCGGTTTCCCCGCGGGCCCAATCCCGGAACCTTCCTCCATGGTCTGCTCGAATGGGCGGGCAGCGAAGGCTTCAAGGCAGACCCGCAGGCCATCCAGGATGCCGTGGCCCGGCGTTGCAACCGTCGTGGCTGGCAAGGCTGGATCGAGACCCTGAGCGACTGGTTGCAGCATCTGCAAGATGAGCCGCTGCGCCTCAATAACGGTCAGCCGGCAGTGGTCCTCAGCGAGCTGAGCCAGTATCAGATCGAAATGGAATTCTGGTTTGCCAGCCACAAGGTTGATGTCCTGCAACTGGACAGGCTGGTACGCCAGCACACCCATGGCGGTGCCGCACGTGCGGCAGCGGAACCGAGCCTGCTCAATGGCATGTTCAAAGGCTTTATTGACCTGACGTTTGAACACCAGGGGCGTTACTACGTGGCGGACTACAAATCCAACTGGCTGGGTGCCGACGACTCGGCCTACACCGAGCAAGCGATGACGGCCTCCATTCTGGATAACCGCTACGACCTGCAATACGTGTTGTACCTGCTGGCCCTGCATCGCCAGCTAAAGGCCAGGTTGGCCGATTACGACTATGACCGGCATATGGGCGGCGCGCTCTACCTGTTCTTGCGCGGTACCCGGTCCCAGGGGCAGGGCGTGTTCTTCACCCGTCCGCCCAGACTATTGATCGAAAGCCTGGACCTGATGTTCCAGGGCAAACCTGCGGCACAACAGGCAGAGCCGGCGTGGGAACAGGGAGTGTTGTTATGAGTCGTTCATTTGCCGAGCTGTTGCCTACCCCGCTGACGGCCGAGAGCCTGGCCCGGTTGCAACCCTTGCACCGGGCCGAGGATTTGCTGCTATTGCTGGAGCGCTGGGTGGAGCGCGGCTGGCTGCGCGCTCTGGATAAAGCCTTTGTCGCATTTCTGCATGAGCGCGACCCCCATGGCGATCCATTGGTGCTGCTGGCGGCGGCGTTGACCAGCCACCAGCTGGGGCACGGGCACGTCTGCCTGGACCTGTTTGAAACCCTGAAAGAGCCCGATTTCGCGCTGTCCCTGCCGCCTGAGGGGGATGTGCAGACCGGAGCCATGTTGCTGCCCTCACAATTACTCGAAGCGCTGGATGGCGACGCCTGGTGCAAGGCTTTGCAAGCCAGCCCGCTGGTAGAGCATGCCGGCCAGTCGCTGGCCGATGCCGCAAGCCGGCCATTGGTGCTGAGTGACCGGCGTCTGTATCTGCGTCGTTACTGGGCGTATGAGCGGCGCATCGACAGCGCATTGCGCCAACGGCTGGCAGCCACTCAAGCGACCTCTGCGGATTTGCCTGCGCGCCTCGACAGCCTGTTCGGCAGCCCCGCCGCGAATGCGCCGATTGACTGGCAGAAGCTGGCCTGCGCCCTGGCCACCCGGGGCGCGTTCAGCATTGTCACCGGCGGTCCCGGTACGGGTAAAACCACCACGGTGGTACGTTTGCTGGCACTGCTTCAAGCCCCGGCCGTTGAAGCGGGGACCCCGTTGCGGATCCGTCTTGCCGCGCCGACCGGCAAGGCAGCGGCACGCTTGACCGAGTCCATCAGTCTGCAAGTCAAGTCACTGGAAGTGGACGACAAGGTCCGGCAAAAAATCCCCAGTGATGTGACCACCGTTCACCGCCTGCTTGGCAGTCGCCCCGGCACCCGGCACTTCCGCCATCACGCGGGCAACCGTTTGCCGCTGGACGTGCTGGTGGTTGACGAGGCCTCGATGATCGACCTGGAAATGATGGCCAACCTGCTCGATGCACTGCCCGCCCATGCCCGGCTGGTGCTGCTGGGGGACAAGGACCAGCTGGCGTCGGTTGAAGCCGGTGCCGTGCTGGGGGATTTGTGTCGCGATGCCGAAGCGGGTTGGTACACCCCGCAAACCCGGGAGTGGCTGGAGCACGTCAGCGGCGAAAGCCTGGCCGCCAGTGAATTGCAGCAAGATCTCGACGGTTCTCATCCGTTAGCCCAGCAAGTGGTCATGCTCCGCCATTCGCGGCGCTTTGGCGAAGGCAGCGGCATCGGCCAGCTCTCGCGTCTGGTCAATCGTCAGCAATCCGATGCTGCGCGGGCGCTATTGGCGGCCGGCAGCCATGCCGACCTTTTTGCCCTGTCCCTCAAGGGTGAACAGGACCGTGCCTTTGAGCGCCTGGCGCTGGAAGGGCGAGGGGCGCAGGCCAAAGGCTATCGACACTATCTCGAGGTGTTGCGCGAGCAGCGCCCGGCAGCCGAGGCGGGGCTTGAAGACCCCTGCTGGGGCGCGTGGGCCGGCAAGGTGCTGGAGGCGTTCGAAGCGTTTCAAGTACTGTGTGCGGTGCGCAAAGGTCCCTGGGGTGTCGAAGGTCTGAATGAGCGCATCACCCGTGCCCTGTTCGGCCACAAGCTGATTGACAGCGACCAGCACTGGTACGAAGGTCGCCCGGTGCTGATGACCCGCAATGATTACGGCCTGGGGTTGATGAACGGCGATATCGGCATTGCTCTCAAACTCCCTGAGCGTGACGGACTGACACCAAAGTACGTGTTGCGCGTGGCTTTCGCTCGCAACGACGGGCAGGGCGGCATTCGCTTTGTGCTGCCAAGCCGCCTCAATGATGTGGAAACGGTGTACGCCATGACCGTGCACAAATCCCAGGGCTCGGAGTTCTCCCACACCGCGCTGGTGCTGCCGGAAGCGCTGAACCCGGTATTGACCAAGGAGCTGATTTACACCGGTATCACCCGGGCCAAACACTGGTTCAGCCTGGTCGAACCGCGTGCCGGTGTCTTCGAAGAAGCGGTACAGCGCAAGGTTAAGCGCTTGAGCGGCTTGATGCTGGGGCTGAAGTAGCCATGGTCCCCTGCTTATGGCCCTGGCCGCAACTTGCGGCAGAACCTCGGGGCATGAGTCCTGCGCAAACCGTTGCGGGCCGGGCATAATGTGACGCGCATCACGTTTTGATGCGCGCCGTGCTATCGTTGCGACATCACTCACCTAATGAATACAGAGATTTCAGGCATGGACGTGGCTGTCCCACCGACAGGACAAGGGGCTGGATGGCGGCTACGGCGGCTATCACTTTGCCTGTTACTGTTGAGCACTCCCTGCCTGGCCCAGCCTGAAGCGTCCAGCAACCTGGCAGATCAGCGAGCGAAGGCTGTGACCCAAGTGGTCCTGGGCATCCTCAGCTATGCACGCTGGCCCATCGAGCCGGCTCAAATGCAGTTGTGCGTGGTGGGCCCCACTGAATACACCGATGACTTGCTTCAAGGTGCTACCCAGTCCAGTGGTCGGCAGGTGCAAGTGCGGCGCATGCTGGTGAGTAACCCGGCCATAGCCCGCGAGTGCAACGCGGTGTATCTGGGCAAGCTAAGCACCGCAGAGCGCAGCAGCCTGTTCAGTTCCCTGAGCGGACAAGCCGTCCTGAGCATCAGCGAATACGGTGATCAATGCACCGTCGGCAGTCTGTTCTGCCTGCGGGTGACCGATGAGCAAGTGACATTTGAGGTCAACCTCGACTCTGTTGCCCGCAGCGGTGTGCGTATTCACCCCAGCGTGTTGCAACTGTCACGGCGTCGGGCGGTTCAACCATGAGCCTGTTCAAAGCTCCTGAACAGCGGCGCAGCCTGCGCTCTGTGCTGCGGCGCGGGCATCTGGGAGTAGCGCTGGTAGCAGTGATCCTGGCCAGCGCGTCCATGACCCTGCTGGGCGTGCTGGCGCTCAAGGTTTATGCGGACCACAACCTGCACTTGATCGCCCGCTCCATCAACTACACCGTGGAAGCTGCCGTGGTGTTTGATGATCAGGTGGCGGCAACCGAAGCGCTGGACATGATCGCTTCCACCGAAGCCGTCGCCGAGGCTGAGGTCTACACCGCCAATGGTGAATTGCTCGCCCATTGGCGGCGCCCGGAAACCGGCTTGCTGTCGAAGGTCGAAATGCTGCTGGCCGACAGTTTGCTGCAACAGCCGATCAAGGTCCCGATTGAGCATCAGGGGCGGGAAGTCGGGGTGGTGGTGGTCAGCGGGCACGGCGCCAACATGTTGCGCTTTTTACTCAGCGGCTTGCTTGGCGTGCTTCTGTGTACGGCGCTCAGTGCCTGGAGCGCGTTGTACCTGTCGCGGCGTCTGCTTGGCGGCATCACCGGCCCCTTGCAGCAGTTGGCCGAAGTTGCCCACGCCGCGCGCATCGATCGGGCGTTTGACCGTCGCGTGCCGCCTGCCCATATCGCCGAGCTGGACAGCCTGGGCAACGACTTCAATGCCTTGCTTGATGAGCTGGAGTCATGGCAAAGCCACTTGCAAAATGAAAATCAGAGTCTGGCGCACCAGGCCAGCCACGACTCGCTGACCAATCTGCCCAACCGAGCCTATTTTGCCGCGCGGCTGGCGCTGACCTTGCGCACGCTGAACAAGCCTGGAGATAAGGTTGCCGTGCTGTTTCTCGACAGCGACCGCTTTAAAGACATCAACGATACCCATGGCCATGCCGCAGGAGACGCGGTGCTGGTCGCCGTGGCAACGCGGATCCGCGCCCAGTTGCGCGAAAACGATGTGGTGGCGCGTCTGGGCGGCGACGAATTCGCCATATCCCTGACCCCGCTGCACCGCATCGAAGATGCCCAGCGTATTGCAGACAAAATCATCGCCAGCATGCTTGAGCCGATCCGGTTACCGGATGACAGCCATGTCGTGACGTCGCTCAGTATTGGAATCGCCGTTTACCCCGAACATGGTGCAACCCCGGATACGCTGCTCTGTGCAGCGGATTCGGCGATGTACCAGGCCAAACGCCTCGCCCGAGGCGGGCAACAGGTTGCGGAGTTGGAGTACCCCGCAGCCCAGTGATAATCAGGAGCTTGTCCCCCCATGCGTGTATTGACCCAGCGTTACCTGCAATTTTTTAGTGCTGTCTTGTTGTTGGCCATGTTGTCATTGACCGGCTGTCAGACCGCCCCGCCCAAAGGGCTGACGCCGGCGCAGATTGCCGTGCTCAAGCAACAGGGGTTTGAACTGACCGATGAAGGCTGGGCATTTGGCTTGTCAGGCAAAGTGCTGTTCGGCAGCGACCTGGAAGTGCTCAACCCCCAGAGCCAGGAAATCGTGGAACGCATCGGTAAAGCATTGCTCGCCGCCGACATCCAGCGCGTACGGGTTGACGGCCATACCGACTCGTCCGGTAGCAACGCTTACAACGAGCAGCTGTCCGTACGGCGTGCCAACAGCGTGGTCAAAGTGCTGACCAAAGTCGGCATGCAGCCTGAAAATGTTGAGGTCCGCGGGCTGGGTAGCCGGGTGCCGGTAGCGTCCAACAGCACCCGCTCCGGACGTACTGAAAATCGGCGGGTGGCGATTGTGGTGATTGCCGAATAAAGGCCCGCGTTATGGCTACGGCCTCTCCTGGCATCGCTATCAGATCAGTGTGCGAGTGTCAGGAGGGGGCGGGGCTTTTATTCACTCTTCTTCAGCCGCTTGCTGATGGGTTCGAATTCAGCTGTGGCAGATCGTTTGACCGGGTCCGGCTGCCCGTCCTCAGCCGCTTTCCAGTAAGCCCAGGGAACGTTGGCGTTTCCCAGCTCGTAATCCATACCGTCCCAGCTGTCCTCGCGAAAGCTGTAAAACGCCCAGTGCACCCTGGCTGCTTCCAGTGCGCTGAGCACATCCTCCAGATACTGCTGACAACCGGGCAGTTTACGCATGCATCCGAACTCACCCGCGACCATCCGGTTGGCCGGTATGGCGTGCTGTGCGGCCCAGTCGAGTGGCTGCTGAAGATAGCTGCGAACCCGGTTCGGGTCCCACTTCTGCATGCCCGCAGCAAATGGCACCAGGCCCGGGTAGGTATAGGGTCTGGCCCGTTGCAAATTGGGGGCGCTGGTTGCCGCATAGGGCTCGTACATGTGAAAGCTGTACAGCACGCGGCTGTCGGCCAACGGGGCTGGCCAGTATGAGAATGCATCGGCCGCACCGTACCAGCCGGCGTCCACCATGATCGGTGTGAGTGGATCAACTTCGCGGATGGCGCTGATGAGGGTTTGGTAAAACCCGGGTAAATCCCGTGCGCTGCCGACCTGTTTTTCGTACCAGTCCCGCATCTTTGCAGCATCGGCGTGCTCGGCCAGCCCCGCCTGTTTTTCCGGTGCCGGCTCGTTGATCAAGTTGTAAGCGGCAACCGCGGGGTGCTCTTTGAGCACTGCGGCGAGATCACGCCAAAAGGCAGCACTTTGGGTCCAGAATTGCTTGTCTTGCCACAAGCGGTCATCGAAGCGGTCGCCATTGTTTTGCGCCCAGCGCATACCCGGCAGCGAAAGGGGCGTGATCACTACTTTGAGCCCTGCGGCATGTGCCCGGTCCAGGGTGGTTTTCAGCTGTTGCAGATCCTTGGCAACCAGTCCCTGGTACTGGTCTGCATTGCCAATCAGGTAGTCCCGTTCTGCCGGCTGCCACTTGTCATAGGACAGGCGCACCCAGCTCGCGCCATAGTTCTGCAGAGCATCGAAATAGGCTTGATCGGGAGGCAGTCGATTGAAACTGTTTCCTCCACGTTCAGGCTTGTCCCAAAAGGCAATCATGTCCGCGGCACCAGCTGCGCCAGACAGTACACCCAGTAACAAAAGGGCGGGCATCGTCCTGAGTTTCATGGCGGTTTTTCCTCGGATGCTGAGGGACGGGAAGCGGATTGTTCATCAGCAGCAAGCAGGGCTTTTAACAGCGGGATGCATGTTCCGGGCGCCAGTCCCCTGCATAAAGCACGCAAAGGCTGCAGCCCGGGAACATGTTCAGGGTTCTAGGCGATCAACTCGACTTTGCCACTGTCGAGTTTATAGATGCCACCCACGATGTTCAGCTTTCCCTTGGCCAGCGCATCCGACAACAGGCTTGATTCACTTTTGAGGCGGGCCACTGTGTCTTTGACGTTTTGCGCGATGGCGTTGTCCAGCAGGTTTCCGGGCCGGGTTAACACCTTGGCCACCGAGGGCTTGATCGCATCCGCCAGCCCCTGAATCTGCCCGGGAAACTTCGCGCCGTCTTTCTGCGCCTTGACCCCGGCCGAGACCGCACCACAACTGTCGTGGCCGAGCACCATGATCAAAGGTGTTTCCAGTACGGCCACGGCATATTCCAGGCTTGCCAGGCCGTCGGACGTCACGAAATTACCCGCCACCCGCACCGCAAACAGGTCGCCGCGCGCGGTATCGAATGCATACTCCGGGGCGATTCTCGAGTCGGCGCAACCCAGCACGGCGGCATAGGGGTTTTGCCCGTTGACCAGGGCCTCGCGCTCGGTCAGAAAGTCATGGCGCCGGGTCACGCCCTGGGCGTAACGGGCATTGCCTGCCATCAACCGCGTCAAAGCCTGTTGCGGATCAAGCCGGTTTTGCGGTTTGGGGACCGGGCCGTCGCTGGCGGCTTGGGCCAGTTGCGCGGGCAGCGCGCCGGCCAGCATCAAAGCGCCGGCAGCGCCCCCCGCGAGGCGGAGGAAATTACGGCGATGATTGATGGTGGGTGCAGGTGACGGTTCGCAGGAAATGCACATGGGAGGGAACACTCTTGATGGATGAGGGCATGGAAGCCATGGCACCTCGGCTAATCGGAGGTCGGGGGCTGACAGTCGGTGCCCGGAGCCGCAGAGTAAGAGTGGTGAAAATTGGCGCCTATGGGATTTGTCCTAAATTTCTTAAGGCCGGCGGCGCGCAGCGCAGTACGCAGGTGCGGCTCTCCTGTGTCGGCTGCGCGTTTAGGACTGTTAATCGGCGAAACGCATCTCGCGACTTTCCCCCAGCAACAACGGTGCATTCAGCTCCGTCACTTCGCGGATGTAATCCCACAACAGGGTGATTCGCTTGAGCTTCCTCAAATCCTCCCGGCAGTACATCCAGAACTGGCGTGTGAGGTTGATCTCGTCCGGCAGTACCGGCAGCAAACGCGGGTCCTGTGCCGCCAGAAAGCACGGCAGGATTGCCAGCGAGCGACCCTGCTGCGCCGCCACGAACTGCGCGATCACGCTGGTGCTGCGCAGGTTGGCGCTGGCGCCGGGCAGCACATTGGCCAGATACAGCAACTCGGAACTGAACGCCAGATCGTCGACATAACTGATAAACGGGTGATCCACCAGGTCGGCCGCCCGGCGAATCGGCGGGTGCTGGTCCAGGTATTCCTGGGTAGCAAATAACTGCAACTGGTAGTCACACAGCTTGCAGCACACATACGGCCCGTGTTCCGGACGCTCCAGGGCAATCACGATGTCGGCTTCGCGCTTGGACAGGCTGATGAAGTGCGGTAACGGCAAGATGTCCACGGAAATGGCTGGGTAGGCATCCACGAAGTGGCTCAGCTGCGGGGTGATAAAAAAACTTCCGAAGCCCTCAGTGCAGCCCATTCGCACATGCCCCGACAGCGCCACGCCCGAGCCCGAAACCTGCTCGCAGGCCATGTGCAGCGTGCTCTCGATTGACTCGGCATAGCCCAGCAGACGCTGGCCTTCAGGGGTCAGGGTGAAGCCATTGGTACGGGATTTTTCGAATAGCAAGGTACCCAGCGCGGCTTCCAGCGAACTGATACGCCGTGACACGGTGGTGTAGTCCACCGCCAGGCGCTTGGCGGCGCTGCTGGCCTTGCGGGTGCGGGCCACCTCGAGAAAAAACTTCAGGTCGTCCCAGTTCAGTGCGCTTAACGATGTGATGTTTTTTTGCATGTTAGACCGGCTTTTATGTGCGTTCTTATTAGAAGAACGCACACCTATACTCCAAAAACAGTCCTGCGACCAATCCGGGCGCACCGGTGCACGACTTAATCTGTAGAAGCGAGCTTGCTTGCGAGCAAGCTCGCTCCTACAGATTGGCGTGACCGGACATAACAATAATTTCGGAGACTTCCATGAACGTTTCTACTACCCCGTACCAAAATGCCCGACTGCTGATCGATGGCGAGTGGGTCGAGTCCCAGACCACCGAGTGGCACGACATCGTCAACCCGGCGACTCAGCAAGTACTGGCCAAAGTCCCTTTCGCTACCCCCGATGAAGTCAACGCCGCTATCGCCGCAGCGCAACGCGCCTTCCAGACCTGGAAGCTGACGCCGATCGGCGCGCGGATGCGCATCATGCTCAAGTTGCAGGCGCTGATTCGTGAACACTCCAAGCGTATCGCCACGGTGCTCAGTGCCGAGCAGGGCAAAACCATTGCCGACGCCGAGGGCGATATTTTTCGCGGCCTGGAAGTCGTGGAGCACGCGTGCTCTATCGGTACCCTGCAGATGGGTGAGTTCGCAGAAAACGTTGCGAGCGGGGTGGATACCTACACCTTGCGTCAACCTATCGGCGTTTGTGCAGGCATCACGCCTTTCAACTTCCCTGCAATGATTCCGCTGTGGATGTTCCCGATGGCCATCGCCTGCGGCAACACCTTCGTCCTCAAACCGTCAGAACAAGACCCGCTGTCGACCCTGATGCTGGTGGAACTGGCTCTTGAAGCCGGGGTTCCACCAGGCGTGCTTAACGTGGTCCATGGCGGCAAGGACGTGGTGGATGCTCTGTGCACCCACGCCGATATCAAGGCTGTATCGTTCGTCGGTTCAACCGCCGTGGGCACCCACGTGTATGACCTGGCAGGCCGCCACGGCAAGCGCGTGCAATCGATGATGGGCGCCAAAAACCACGCCGTGGTACTGCCCGATGCCAATCGCCAGCAAACCCTGAATGCTCTGGTCGGCGCCGGTTTCGGTGCTGCCGGGCAACGCTGCATGGCCACCTCGGTGGTGGTGCTGGTGGGCGCGGCCAAACAATGGTTGCCGGACCTCAAGGCGCTGGCACAAAAGCTCAAGGTCAATGCCGGCAGCGAGGCGGGTACCGATGTCGGCCCGGTGATTTCCAAGCGTGCGAAAGAGCGCGTGCTGGGGCTGATTGAAAGCGGGATCAAGGAAGGCGCGGTACTGGAGCTGGATGGCCGCGATATCAAGGTCCCGGGCTTCGAGCACGGCAACTTTGTGGGGCCAACCCTGTTCTCGGGTGTCACCACCGACATGCAGATCTACACCCAGGAAATCTTCGGCCCGGTCCTGGTGGTGATTGAAGTCGATACCCTTGACCAGGCCATTGCGCTGGTCAACGCCAACCCGTTCGGCAATGGCACCGGCCTGTTCACCCAAAGCGGTGCGGCGGCGCGTAAATTCCAGAACGAAATCGACGTGGGCCAGGTCGGCATCAACATCCCGATTCCGGTGCCGGTCCCGTTCTTCAGCTTCACCGGTTCCCGTGGTTCCAAGCTGGGCGATCTGGGGCCGTACGGCAAGCAAGTGGTGCAGTTCTATACTCAGACCAAGACCGTCACCAGTCGCTGGTTCGACGATGACAGCGTGAATGATGGCGTCAACACCACCATCAATCTTCGTTGAGGGCACAGACCATGAACATTGCATTTATCGGCTTGGGCAACATGGGCGCACCGATGGCGCGCAACCTGCTCAAGGCCGGGCACTCGTTGAACCTTTTTGATCTGAACAAGGACATTCTGGCTGAACTGGCGGCCCTGGGCGGCCATGTCAGCGCTTCGCCCCGTGAGGCGGCCAAAGGTACTGAACTGGTGATCACCATGCTGCCGGCTGCCGCCCATGTGCGCAGCGTATGGCTGGGTGAAGACGGGGTGCTGGCCGGCATCGGCGAAGGTGTCCCGGCGGTGGATTGCAGCACCATTGACCCGCAGACCGCTCGCGATGTAGCGGGCGCGGCGGCCAAACAAGGCGTGCAAATGGCCGATGCCCCGGTGTCCGGCGGCACCGGCGGGGCGCAGGCAGGCACCCTGACCTTTATGGTCGGTGCCAGCCAGGCCCTGTTCGATACGCTGCACCCGGTCCTTTCGCAAATGGGCCGCAACATAGTCCATTGTGGGGATGTGGGCACCGGCCAGGTGGCTAAAATCTGCAACAACCTGCTGCTGGGTATCTCCATGGTCGGGGTCAGTGAAGCCATGGCTCTGGGGGCGGCATTGGGTATCGACAGCGAAGTGCTGGCCGGGGTGATCAACAGTTCCACCGGACGCTGCTGGAGTTCCGAAATCTACAACCCGTGGCCGGGCATTGTGCCAACGGCACCCGCTTCGCGCGGCTACACCGGCGGTTTTGGTGCCGAGCTGATGCTCAAGGATCTGGGGCTGGCCACCGAAGCTGCACGTCAGGCGCATCAGCCCGTGGTCATGGGCGCAGTGGCGCAACAGTTGTACCAGGCAATGAGTTTGCGCGGAGAGGGCGGTAAAGACTTCTCGGCCATCATCAATAGCTATCGCAAGCCCGAATAGGGCATTTACGGGAGTCCGCGTCGGGCGGACTCCCGGTTTTTTGCGTGGTGCCAATCAGGCAAAGACAAAATACTTGCGCACTGTTTCAACCACTTCCCATGTGCCTTTCATCCCCGGCTCCACGATAAAGATATCCCCGGCCCGCAGATGAATCGGTTGTTTGCCCTCGGGGGTGATGATGCAGTAGCCCTCGCGGAAATCGCAGTACTCCCACTTCACGTATTCCACGTACCACTTGCCGGGCGTGCAAATCCAGGTGCCCATGATTTTGCTGCCATCATCGCTGGTGTAGGCATTGAGGTTCACGGTGTGCGGATCGCCTTCGAGCTTTTCCCATTTGCAGGCATCAAGCACGGGCAGGGGGTGGGTGTCGCGAAGTACGGTAATTGGCGCAGACATAAGGACTCCGGTAGATGGATCAAGACACGGATTTCAGCCTAACCGGCGGCGGTGTCCGGCAGATGTCTGGTTCCGACCCCCAGTGACCCGAATACGCAGCCTGCGGATACGAAAAAGCCCCGATCCTTGATGCAAGGACCGGGGCTTTGTTGTGTCAGGCAAGGATCAGCGCGGGTTTGCCAATGCTTTGCCCGTACGCAGGCGTACTTGATAGAACCCGTAAAGGATCAGCAGCCACACCGGGATCGCATACACCGACGCACGTACATCGGGGATCATCCAGATCACCGAGACGATGGTGGCCATGAACACCAGGCACAGGATGTTGCTGAACGGGAACCAGAACGCTTTGAACGAAGGCTTCACGCCCTGTACCGCCATGGCCTTGCGGAACTTGATATGGGTCAGGCTGATCAGCGCCCAGTTGATCATCAACGAAGCCACCACCAGCGCGAACAGCAACTCCAGTGCCTTGTGCGGCGCCAGGTAGTTGACCACTACACACAGCAAGGTCACCAGCGCCGACACCCCCAGTGCCCGCAATGGCACACCATTTTTGGTCAGCTTCATCAGCGCCTTGGGTGCATCGCCCTGTTCGGCCAGACCGAAGAGCATGCGGCTGTTGCAGTAAACGCCGCTGTTATAGACCGACAGGGCGGCCGTCAGCACCACAAAGTTGAGGATCTGGGCGGCGGTATTGCTGCCGATCAAGGCAAAAATCTGCACGAACGGGCTGCTGCCGTATGCATCCCCGCCGGCGCCAAGGGTCACCAGCAACTGGTCCCAGGGGTACAGGGCCAACAGAACAGTCAGGGCGCCGACGTAGAAAATCAGAATCCGGTACACCACCTGGTTGATGGCTTTGGGGATCACTTTTTTCGGTTCGCTGGCTTCGGCGGCGGTGATACCCACCAGCTCCAGGCCACCGAAGGAGAACATGATAAAGGCCATGGCCATCAGCAAACCGGTGCCGCCATTGGGGAAGAATCCGCCATGGCTCCATAGGTTACTGAATGAGGCTTGGGAGCCGCCGGTGCCGCTGATCAGCAGATAGCAACCCAGCACTATCATGCCGACAATCGCCACCACCTTGATGATCGCGAACCAGAACTCCATCTCGCCGAAGACCTTCACGTTCAGGGTATTGATCAGGTTGACCAGCACAAAGAACACCACGGCACTGACCCAGGTCGGAACCTCGGGCCACCAGAACTGGATGTATTTGCCGACCGCAGTCAGTTCGGCCATGCCCACCAGCACGTACAGCACCCAATAGTTCCAGCCCGACAGAAAGCCCGCATAGCCGCCCCAGTACTTATGGGCAAAGTGGCTGAACGAGCCGGCCACGGGTTCTTCGACGATCATCTCGCCGAGCTGGCGCATGATCAGAAACGCGATAAAGCCGGCAATCGCATAACCGAGAATCATCGACGGCCCTGCGGACTTGAGCACGCCCGCCGAGCCCAGAAACAGCCCGGTACCGATAGCGCCGCCCAGGGCAATCAGCTGGATATGACGATTTTTCAAACCGCGTTTGAGTGTGACCGGGGGGGAGTTAGCGTCAGCCATCGGGTGCCTTGTGGGTGGTTATTCTCAATGATGATGAAATCAACGGGACGACAGGCGCCGCGTTGGGTCAGCAAGCCCCGGATATTACTCTTGGTAAAAATTCAGGCATACAGGCGAACAGCACTCTAGGAAGTTTCTTATCGGTTATCCGGGGTCGATAGCGCCCCAAGCAGGGTTTGCGCACAGGCCGGTAATTGTTCGAAGGAGCGGGCGCACAGCAGCAGTTTGCGGTCTGCCCAGGGCTCATTCAGGGGCACTGCCTTGAAGGTGCGCGGTGCCTGCCAGCGTTCGATGGTGGCCTTGGGCACTATGCCCAGCCCGGCGCCCCGGGCGACCATGCGCAAGACCCCATCAAAGCCCTCGGCCCGGATGCGCACCTGCATGCGGCAACCGCTGTGCAGCGCCTGCTCTTCCAGATACACGGCCAGTGCACTGCTGGCTGACAGTCCAACATAGTCATGGCTCAAGGTGTCGCTGAACCTGAGCTGCGGCAGACTGGAGAGTGGATGCTCCTGGGGTAGCACCAGCACCAGCGGATCATCGCGAAAGGGCCGGGTTTGCAGATCCCGGGTATCGACTGCATTGGAAACTATCCCGATATCGGCGGCGTCCTGGCGCAGGGCATGGGTGATACGCAGGCTGGTCAATTCGTGCTGGTCGACGCTGATATGGGGATGCTGGCGTACAAAATCGGCCAGCAACTCGGGCAGATATTCGGTAAGGGCTGCGGTATTGCACAGCAACCGTACCTGGCCTTTAAAGCCCTGGGCGTATTCGGCCAGATCGTGATTCATGCGTTCCACCTGTCGCAGCAGCAGCCGGGCATGTTGCGCCAGCGCCTGGCCCGCAGGTGTCGGGCTGATGCCCCGCCGGCTGCGTTGCAAGAATGCCACCCCCAGCGCCGCTTCCATCGCCCTGATGCGCGCACTGGCGGCGGCCAGGGACAAATGGCTGAGACCGGCACCCGCGGTGATGCTGCCGGTCTGCAGGCAATTGAGATACAGCCGTAAATCCACCAGATCGAAGTGCATAAGCCTCCATGTCACCTGCCTTGTGGCAGCGGGCCTGGCCGCGATACAGCCCCGGTCTTGCTGGCGCGCTGCATTGATAAATCAGCCTCTTGTCATGCAAGAGGCTGGCTCAGTATATGACGCATTTCCAACCCCGGCACCGTGGCCCAGCATAGGGCCATGAAAACACTCTTCGAGTTCTACCAAAACCTTGGCTGGTCCCTGTCACTGCTGGTGCTGCTGACTTTTCTGGTGGCCGGAACGGTCAAGGGGGTGATTGGCCTCGGCTTGCCGACGGTAGCCATGGGCTTGCTGGGTCTGGCTATTGCCCCGGAACAGGCAGCGGCATTGCTGATCATCCCGTCCATCGTCACCAATACCTGGCAACTGGCTGCGGGCGGCCGGCTACGCGGGCTGATAAAGCGGCTGTGGCCGATGCAACTGGGGATTTTGCTGGGCACCGGCCTTGGCATGCTGTGGCTCAGCAGTGATGGCGGCAGCTGGGTGGTACGGGCTTTGGGCATGGCCTTGTTGCTGTATGCCTTGAGCGGGCTGTTTCTGCCCGTGCTGCGGGTCGCGCCACGGATGGAGAACTGGCTGGGGCCAACCTGCGGGTTGATCACCGGGATCATTACCTCGGCCACCGGTGTGTTTGTA
This sequence comes from Pseudomonas sp. PAMC 29040, assembly GCF_003994535.1. Lineage (NCBI taxonomy): Bacteria > Pseudomonadati > Pseudomonadota > Gammaproteobacteria > Pseudomonadales > Pseudomonadaceae > Pseudomonas > Pseudomonas sp. PAMC 29040. The sequence goes on along the minus strand of NZ_RZAA01000013.1, from coordinate 150,758 downwards.
ATCCCTGCCGTGCCGTATCTGCAGGCCCTGGGCTTAAGCAAAAATCAGCTGGTACAGGCCTTGGGATTGTCCTTCAGCGTCTCCACCTTGGCCCTGGCTGCCGGGCTTTACTGGCGCGGTAGTCTGGGTGGCGGCGAGCTCAATGGGTCATTGCTGGCGCTGCTGCCCGCCATGCTCGGCATGTGGCTGGGTCAATGGCTGCGTCAGCGCATCAGCGGCGCATTATTCAAATCCGTATTTTTTATCGGTATGGCGCTATTGGGTATGCATCTGCTAATCGCTGGTTAAAGGTTTTGGCAACAATATGGCAGCTATTCGTGCTTGATAAGCAAAGGTAATTTGCTCCGATGCGGGTTTTTCCCGAGGGCAGTGATCGATACCCTGCCAGGTATTAAATCTTTAACACCCGAAGGCCGCTCAACAGCGCTGAGGGTTAATCCCGAATGAGGCTGATGATGAAAAAAATACTCTTGCTTAACGGTGCCAAAAAATTTGCCCACTCCGATGGTCGCTACAACCTGACCATGCACGACACTGCGCTGGCTTTTTTCGATCGCCAAGGCTTCGAAGTCAAAGTCACCCACATCGATGAAGGCTATGACGTGGCCGAGGAAGTCGAGAAATTCCTGTGGGCCGACGTGATCATTTATCAAATGCCGGGCTGGTGGATGGGCGCCCCCTGGATCGTTAAAAAGTACATCGACGAAGTCTTCACCGAAGGTCACGGCAAACTCTACGCCAGTGACGGCCGTACCCGTTCCGACGCTTCGCAGCGCTACGGCAGCGGTGGTTTGATTCACGGCAAAAAGTACATGCTGTCGCTGACCTGGAACGCACCGCAGCAAGCCTTTGATGATCCGGCCGACTTCTTCGAAGGCAAAGGCGTGGACGCGGTGTACTTCCCGTTCCACAAGGCCAATGAGTTCCTCGGCATGAGCGCCTTGCCGACCTTCCTGTGTGTCGACGTGATGAAACGTCCACAACCCCAGGACGATGCCGCCCGTTACGAGCAACACCTGAAACAAGTGTTCGCCATCTAACGCCTGCAATTGCGGTAGTCGCTGACTCGCGGAGCGCGGCTGCGAGCCGTTTAATTGCGCACCGCGGGACTGCGATCAGTGTGAAATTGCTACCCTGATCGCAGCCTCGCTTCGCGAGTCAGCGACTACGCTGCAGGCAGTTACCAATGAGGGGCACGTGTGAAAGCCAGATCCGATGAGCTGCAAATCTTTGTTTCAGTGATTGAGTGCGGCTCCATTTCCGCGGCTGCCGAACAGGCCGGACAAACCCCTTCGGCGGTCAGCCGTACCTTGTCACGGCTGGAGGCCAAGCTCGAAACCACCTTGATCAACCGCACCACGCGGCGCATGGACCTGACCGAGGAGGGCAAGTTTTTCTTCGAGCGGGCCAAGCTGATCCTGGAGCAAATGGATGAGCTTGAAGACCGTTTGATTTCCCACCAGCGCACGCCTTCCGGGCGTCTGCGGATCAATGCCGCCTCGCCGTTCATGCTGCATGCCATCGTGCCGTATATCAGCGAGTTCCGTGAGCTCTACCCCGAGATCCAGCTGGAGCTCAACAGTAATGATCTGATCATCGACTTGCTGGAGCAAAGCACTGACATCGCGATCCGCATCGGTACCCTGGCCGATTCCACCTTGCACGCCCGTTCATTGGGCTGCAGCCCCTTGAGCATCCTCGCCAGCCCCGACTACATCGCCCGCCACGGCGCCCCCGGCAGCGTCGCCGATCTGGCCAGTCACACCCTGATCGGTTTTACCCAAAATGACGGTTTGAACCAATGGCCGTTGCGTTATGCACAAGGCGATCGCTGGGCCATCGAGCCGCACATCAGTGCTTCCAGTGGCGAGACGGTCCGCCATCTGGCGCTGCAAGGGCAGGGCATCGCCTGCCTGTCGCATTTCATGACCCATGAAGACGTCAAGACCGGGCGCCTGCAAGTGCTGCTGGGCGAATTCAACAGCGGCTACCGCCAGCCGATCCACGCGGTGTACTACCGCAACTCGCAGCTGGCGCTACGCATTCAGTGCTTTCTGGACTTCATCCAGGACAAGCTCGCCAGCTATGCGGTGCCGTACTTCAAAGGGTAAATCCCCGCGCATTAGTGATCTGTACGCAAGACTGAATTGGCCCGCGGCGGGTTTTTCCACTGCCCTCACTCTTCGATACTGGCGGCATCACTTATTTCACGCGGGAGTCACTCCATGAAGGTTTTCGTTACCGGCGCAGCAGGATTTATCGGCGGTTCAATTGCCAGCGCTTTGGTCAAGGCCGGGCATCAGGTTACGGGTCTGGTGCGCAACACCGATCAGCAACAGGAAATGCTCGCCCTTGGCATCACGCCGGTGCTGGGCGCCCTGGATGACAGCGACTTGCTCGCCAAGCAGGCCAGCCAGGCGGATGCGGTGATCAACGCGGCCAGCAGCGACCATCGGGGCGCCGTCGAAGCCTTGCTCAAGGCCCTGCGCGGCAGCGGCAAAGTGTTTTTGCACACCAGCGGTTCGAGCATTGTTGGCGACGCCTCGGGTGGCAAGGCCAGCGACGTTGTCTACTACGAAGGTCAGTTGCCCGAGCCGAGCGTCGACAAGGCGGCGCGGGTTGCCATCGACAATCTGGTACTGGCGGCGGCCAACGACAATGTACGTTCAGCGGTCATCTGCAACACCCTGATTTACGGCCACAGCCTGGGGGTAAAACGCGACAGCGTGCAACTGCCGCGCCTGCTCAAACAGGCCCGCAAGAGCGGAGTCGTGCGTCATGTCGGCAGCGGGCAAAACATCTGGTCCAACGTGCATATCGACGACGTCGTGGCCCTGTACCTGCTGGCACTGGAAAACACCCCGGCCGGGACTTTCTACTTTGTTGAAAGTGGCGAAGCGGCGTTTGCCGACATGAGCAACGCCATCGCCCGGGTGCTGGGGCTGGGTGAAGCCCACGACTGGCCGCTGGCCGATGCTGAAGCTGAATGGGGCTATGAAATGGCCAACTACGGCCTGGGTTCCAACAGCCGGGTACGCGGCAAAAACGCCCGCGAACTGCTGGGCTGGACGCCGCAACGCAGCAGCGTGGTGGAGTGGATCAAAAACCAAATGCTGTAACCCCTGATCTCTGCCCCCCGCAGGAGCGAGCTCTTTTGCGCCCAAGCTCGCTCCTGCTGTTCTTGGATAGCTTTTCGGTTTGTGCACAGGCCCGCATTTTTACTTTTGTTGTTTGTAAACGTTTCTGAAATCAGACAATGTTCGGCATCGTTATACAAAAATAAAAGGAAGTTCCAATGCGTGTTGTATGGTTCAAAACCCTGGCCTTGACGGCTGCCATCGCAGCCAGCTGTTCAGCCTATGCCGTTACGCTGGAAGGCGGTGCAGTCGCCGCCCCGGATCAGTACGGCGCTGAAGTCGCGGCGCAAATTCTCAAAAAAGGCGGCAACGCAGTCGATGCCGCAGTCGCAACCGCCTTCACCCTGGCCGTGACTTACCCCGAAGCCGGTAACATTGGTGGCGGTGGTTTCATGACCCTGTTTATCGATGGCAAACCCTACTTCCTCGACTATCGCGAAACGGCGCCCAAGGCTGCCAGCCGCGATATGTACCTCAATGACAAAGGCGAAATCATCGAGAACCTGAGCCTGGTCGGCTCGCGCGCCGCTGGCGTGCCGGGTACGGTGATGGGCCTGTGGGAAGTCCATCAGCGCTTTGGCAAATTGCCATGGAGCGAGTTGTTGACCCCCGCCGTGGGCTACGCGAAAAACGGCTTCAAGGTGGCCGATCAGCAATACCAGTACCGCGAAGATGCGTTGGCGCTGTTCAAGGGCACCACCAATTTCAGCGACTATTTCGGCAGCATGAAACCTGGCGAAACCTTCAAGCAGCCTGAACTGGCCGCCACCCTGGAACGTATTGCCGACCAGGGCGCCAAAGAGTTCTACCACGGCCAGACCGCCGACCTGCTGATTGCCCAGATGCAGCAGGACAAGGGCCTGATCACCAAAGAAGATCTGAATGACTACAAGGTCAACTGGCGTGAGCCGATGCGGGTCGATTTCCGCGGCAACAGCTTGTACACAGCACCGCTGCCAAGTTCTGGCGGTATCGCACTGGCGCAACTGATCGGCATCAAGGAAGACCGCGCCGCGGACTTCAAAGGTGTCGAACTGAACTCGGCACCTTACATCCACCTGTTGTCCGAAATTGAAAAGCGCGTGTTTGCCGACCGTGCCGATTACCTCGGTGATCCGGACTTCGGCAAGATGCCGGTGGCCGAGTTGACCGACCCGGCCTACATCGCCAAGCGGGCAAAAGAAGTGAACCCGAAAGCGATTTCGCCGACGGCCAATATCAAGCCCGGACTTGAGCCGCATCAGACCACGCACTTCTCCATTGTCGATAAAGACGGCAACGCCGTCAGCAACACCTACACCCTGAATTGGGATTACGGCAGTGGCGTCGTGGTCAAAGGCGCGGGCTTCCTGCTCAACGATGAAATGGACGACTTCAGCTCCAAGCCGGGCGTGGCCAACGCCTTTGGTGTGGTGGGGGGCAATGCCAACGCCATCGAGCCGGGCAAGCGCATGTTGTCGTCGATGAGCCCGAGCCTGGTGACCCGTGATGGTCAGGTCACCCTGGTGCTCGGTACGCCGGGCGGTTCGCGGATCTTCACCTCGATCTTCCAGGTGCTGAACAATATCTACGACTACAACCTGCCGCTGGAAAAAGCCGTGGCCGCCCAGCGGGTACATCACCAGTTGCTGCCCAAAGACACGATCTACTACGACGCCTACGCGCCGCTCACCGGCAAAGTTGCCGATGAGCTCAAAGCCATGGGCTACACCCTGGAGGATCAGGGCTGGAACATGGGTGATATACAGGCGATCCGGGTTAACGGCACCCAGCTGGAAACCGCCTCTGATCCCCGTGGTCGCGGGGTTGGCAAGGTTGTGAAGTAAGAACACCCTGAAAAACCTGTAGGAGCGAGCTTGCTCGCGAGCTCTGCGCTGAAAAGCTCGCAAGCAAGCTCGCTCCTACGGTTATCCCGCATCTTCGCAATTTGTTACCATTCTTTTTTCGATACCCCCTCCGCTTTTCCCGCCCCGAATTTTAGGTACGCCATGAAACTCACACGTCTGCGCGCTGATGCCCTGGCCGGACTCACGACGTCGTTTGCCCTGCTGCCCGAGTGCATCGCTTTCGCGCTGGTAGCCCACCTCAATCCGTTGATGGGGCTGTATGGCGCGTTCATCATTTGCACCCTTACCGCGCTCTTTGGCGGCCGGCCGGGCATGGTCTCCGGTGCTGCCGGCTCCATGGCCGTGGTGATTGTCGCGCTGGTGGTGCAACACGGCGTGCAATACCTGCTGGCCACTGTGCTGCTGGGCGGTCTGATCATGCTGGCGTTCGGGCTGCTCAGGCTCGGCAAGCTGGTGCGCATGGTGCCGCACCCGGTGATGCTGGGCTTCGTCAACGGCCTGGCGATCATCATTGCCATGGCCCAGCTGGATCATTTCAAGGATGGTGCAACCTGGCTGAGCGGCGCGCCGTTGTACCTGATGATCGGGCTGGTGGCGCTGACCATGGCCATCGTTTATTTGCTGCCCCGGGTGACCCGGGCCGCGCCGCCGGCCCTGGTGGCAATCCTCGGGGTCGGGCTGGCGGTTTATCTGCTGGGTTTGCCGACCCGCACCCTGGGTGACATGGCGCATATTGCCGGCGGCTTGCCGACGTTCAGCCTGCCCGATATCCCGTGGAACCTGGAAAGCCTGGGCATCATTGCGCCCTACGCCATCGTCATGGCGCTGGTGGGCCTGCTGGAAACCCTGCTGACCCTGAACCTGACCGATGAAATCACCGAAAGCCGTGGTTATCCGGACCGCGAGTGCGTGGCGCTGGGCGCCGCGAACATGGTATCGGGCGTGTTTGGCGGCATGGGTGGCTGCGCCATGATCGGCCAGACCGTGGTCAACCTCAGTTCTGGCGGACGCGGTCGCCTGTCCGGGGTAACGGCCGGGATCATGATCTTGCTGTTCGTATTGTTTCTGTCGCCGTTTATCGAGCGCATTCCATTGGCGGCGCTGGTGGGCGTGATGTTTGTGGTCGCGCAACAAACCTTTGCCTGGGCCTCATTGCGGGTGCTGAACAAGGTGCCGTTGAACGATGTTCTGGTGATTGTCGCGGTAACGGTGATCACCGTGTTCACCGATCTGGCCGTTGCGGTGTTGTGCGGGGTCATCATCGCGGCCCTCAATTTTGCCTGGCAGCAGGCGCGCCAGCTGTACGCCGACACCTATCTGGAAACTGATGGCAGCAAGCTTTACCGGGTCCACGGCACCTTGTTTTTTGCCTCGACGGCGGCCTTTCTCAAACAGTTCGATCCTGCTGGCGACCCGGCCAGAGTGACCCTGGATTGCAGCCATCTGAGCTTTGTCGACTACTCGGCCATTGCCGCGCTGGACACCCTGCGCGAGCGTTACACAAAAGCGGGCAAGCACCTGCGGGTCCTGCATTTGTCCGAGCGCAGCAAAAAACTGCTCAAGCGCGCCCGCGTCCACCACGAGTAACCCCCCGCCTATTTGTAGGAGCGAGCTTGCTCGCGAGCTTTTCAGACAGCTCGCGAGCAAGCCGCTCCTACAGCCCCAGCCCCAGCCCCGATCGATGAAAATACACCCCTGTGATTTTCATTTCGGCCTGTCGTCCATGCCTGATCGCGACAACACATATCGCTGCGCGAAAATTACTTTCATAAAGATTGTTAATTCACCCGGGTAATGCTTTTTAAGTTTCAGAAGAACTCAAAAAATATTGCCGGGGGAACATCGCATGACGCCATCTTCGGGCTATGGGCTGCTGTTGTATGCGGCCATTGCCATCATTGCGCTGATCGTTTTGATTGCGCGCTACAAGATCAATCCGTTTATCGTCATTACCCTGGTGGCCATCGGTCTGGGCCTGATGGCGGGCATGCCTGCGGGCAGTGTGATCGGGGCGTACGAGGGCGGTGTCGGTAAAACCCTGGGGCATATTGCGCTGGTGGTGGCATTGGGCACCATGCTTGGCAAGATGATGGCCGAGTCGGGGGGCGCGGAGCAGGTAGCACGGACGATGATCGATCGCTTCGGTGAGCGCAACGCGCATTGGGCCATGGTCTGTATCGCCTTCCTGGTGGGCTTGCCGCTGTTTTTCGAGGTCGGTTTTGTACTGCTGGTGCCGATCGCCTTTACCGTTGCCCGGCGGGTCGGGGTGTCGGTACTGATGGTGGGCTTGCCGATGGTGGCCGGGTTGTCGGTGGTGCATGCACTGGTGCCACCGCACCCGGCAGCGATGCTGGCAGTACAGGCCTACCAGGCGTCGGTCGGGCAAACTCTGATGTACGCGATTCTGATCGGCATCCCCACTGCGATCATCGCCGGTCCGGTTTTTGCCAAATTCATCGTGCCGCGTATTCAGTTGCCCGATATCAACCCGCTGGAACAGCAGTTCATCAATCGTGAACCGCGGGCCCGGTTACCCAGTTGCAGCATCACTCTGGCGACGATTCTGTTGCCGGTCGTGCTGATGCTGATCGGCGGCTGGGCCGACCTGATCTCTACCCCCGGCAGCGGGTTTAATCAGTTTCTGCAATTTATCGGCAACTCGGTAATGGCTTTGCTGATTGCGACGGTTGTCAGCTTCTGGACCCTGGGGCTGGCCCAGGGCTTCAACCGTGAATCTATCCTCAAATTCACCAACGAATGTCTCGCGCCTACGGCCAGCATCACACTGCTGGTGGGGGCCGGAGGCGGCCTGAACCGGATTCTGATCGACTCGGGGGTGACCACCGAAATTGTCGGTCTGGCCCAGGACTTTCAGCTGTCACCGCTGTTCATGGGCTGGGTATTTGCGGCCTTGATGCGCATCGCCACGGGCTCGGCCACCGTCGCCATGACCACGGCTTCGGGGATTGTGGCGCCAGTGGCGCTGGGCCTGGGGTATCCGCACCCGGAATTACTGGTGCTGGCCACGGGCGCGGGCTCGGTGATTTTTTCCCACGTCAACGACGGCGGCTTCTGGCTGGTGAAGGAATACTTCAATATGACCGTCGCCCAAACCTTCAAAACCTGGACCGTGCTGGAAACCTTGATTTCAGTCGTGGCGTTCGGTTTTACCCTGATCCTTTCAGAGCTGATTTAAATGGACATCCTGTATCAAATCCGGGTTCGCCAGGACACCTTCAGCGCTGCCGAGGCCCGCATTGCCCGGTTGATACTCAGCGATACCGGTTTTGCCGCCAGTGCCAGCCTCGATGAGCTGGCGCTGCGGGCCGAGGTCAGCAGCGCCACGCTGTCGCGCTTTGCGCGCAGTGTCGGCTGCCGTGATTTGCGTGACTTGCGCCTGCAACTGGCCCAGGCCAGCGGGGTGGGCAGTCGTTTTCTCGATACCGGCAGCATGCCTGAGCAGTCGGCTTTTTTCCGTCAGATTGTGAGTGATATTGAATCGACGCTGCACGAGCATCTGGCCGGCTTCAATGGCGTGCATTTCGCCGATGCGGTCAAGCTGCTGGGCGAAGCGAAGATGATTCATGCGTTCGGGATGGGCGGCTGTTCCAGTGTCTACAGCGATGAATTGCAGGTGCGTCTGGTGCGCCTGGGGTACCCGGTCGCGGCCTGTCGCGACGTCGTGATGATGCGGGTCACGGCGGCGACCCTGGGACCGGAGCATGCCGTTATTGTGTGCTCGCTGACCGGGCTGACCCCCGAGCTGATCGAGGTGGTAAAGCTGGCGCATAACTATGGCGCCAAAGTGATTGCCATCACCCGGCCCGCTACGCCGCTGGCGCAACTGGCCGATGTGGTGCTGGCGCTGCAAGGGGTGGAAACCAGCTTTATCTACAAACCAACGGCGGCCCGCTACGGGATGCTGCTGGCCATTGACGTGCTTGCCACCGAGCTGGCGCTGTCGATGCCTGAAGCCAACCAGGAGCGCTTGCGCCGGATCAAACTGGCACTGGATGACTATCGCGGCGGTGATGATTGCCTGCCATTGGGGGATTGAAATGAACTACGACACAGTGATCCGCAATGCCCGGGTTATAGATGGCAGCAACGCGCCGGCCTATAGCGCTGACGTGGCGGTACGCGCAGGGCGTATCGAGCGTATTGGCAACCTCGGTGATGTGCGCGGCACCTGGGAAATAGACGCGGTGGGCCGGGTGCTGGCGCCGGGTTTTATTGATGTGCACACTCACGACGACACGGTGGTGATCCGCCAGCCGCAGATGCTGCCCAAACTCAGTCAGGGCGTGACCACAGTGATCGTCGGCAACTGCGGGATCAGCGCGTCGCCGGTGACCTTGCGCGATGAGCCGCCGGACCCGATGAACCTGCTGGGCAACAAGGCCGCGTTTGCCTACCCGCGTTTCAGCGACTACCGCGCCGCCGTTGCGGCGGCCGGTCCCGCGTTGAACGTTGGTGCGCTGATCGGTCATACGGCGTTGCGCAGCAATCACATGGACGATCTGCAGCGCACCGCCACCCCCGGCGAAATTCGCGGGATGCGTCAGCAGCTGCGGGAAAGCCTGGAAGCGGGGGCGCTGGGGTTATCCACAGGGCTGGCGTATGCCAGTGCGTTTAATGCCGAGACCGACGAGGTGCTGCAACTGGCCGCAGAACTGACCGCGTTCGGCGCGCTCTACACCACGCATTTGCGCAGCGAATTCGAGCCGGTGCTGGAGGCCATGGATGAAGCGTTTTTGATCGGTCGCCAGGCCCGGGTGCCGGTGATTATTTCCCATCTCAAATGTGCCGGGGCGGGTAACTGGGGGCGCAGTCCGCACTTGCTGGCAGCTCTGGAGCAGGCAGCGAAAACCCATCCTGTGGGGTGCGACTGTTATCCCTACGCCGCCAGTTCTTCGACTCTGGACCTCAAGCAAGTGACTGACGCGTTCCGGATCACCATTACCTGGTCGACTCCGCATCCTGAAATGGGCGGGCGTGACTTGCAGGACATTGCAGGGCTTTGGGGCGTATCGCTGATGGATGCAGCGCAGCGCCTGCAACCGGCGGGCGCGGTGTATTACGGGATGGACGAAAGCGACGTTCGCAGGATTCTGGCGCACCCGCTGTCAATGATCGGCTCCGACGGCCTGCCTGACGATCCGTTTCCGCATCCACGCTTGTGGGGGGCTTTTCCACGGGTGTTGGGGCATTTTAGTCGTGACCTGGGGTTGTTCCCGCTGCACACGGCGGTGCACAAAATGAGCGGGTTGTCGGCGGCTCGTTTTGGTCTTGAGGGGCGGGGAGAAATACGCGAAGGCAACTGGGCGGATCTGGTGCTGTTCGATGCCGCGAAAGTACGTGATGTCGCCGACTTCAACTCCCCGCAACAAGCGGCACAAGGGATTGACGGGGTGTGGGTCAACGGGGTGTTGAGTTATGAAAACGGCGTGGCCAACGGTAACCGCGCCGGTGTGTTTCTGCCCCGATAGAGAGGAGGCTCAATGGTCCCGGTGCAGGAGCGAGCAGGCTCGCTCCTGCAGTGAGGGTCAGACTTTAAAGTGGCTCACCATCTCTTGTAGCTGATTGCCCAGACGCGCCAGTTCAACGCTGGACTTGGCCGTCTCGTCGCTGGCGGCTGCGGTTTGCTCGGAAACGTCGCGCACATTGACGATGCTGCGGCTGATCTCTTCAGCCACTGCACTTTGCTGTTCGGCGGCGGCGGCAATCTGCTGGTTCATTGACTGAATGTTCGACACGGTACGGGTAATGCCCTGCAGCGAGGTGCCCGCCTGGCGGGTCAGGGTCACGCTGCTGTCAGTCAGGGAGCGACTGTTGTTCATCACGTTGGCCACGTGCTGGGTACCGCTTTGCAAGGCTGCAACCAGGGTCTGGATCTCTTCGGTGGATTTTTGCGTACGCTGGGCCAGGCCACGCACTTCGTCGGCCACCACGGCAAAACCGCGTCCGGCGTCACCGGCACGGGCGGCTTCGATGGCGGCGTTAAGGGCCAGCAAATTGGTTTGCTCGGCGACGGCCTTGATCACATCCATGACGCTGCCGATCTTGTCGCTTTCCTGTTGCAACACGGCCATGGCTTCGGTCGAGCGACCGACTTCAACTGCCAGACGCTCGATCTGGTCAATGGCTTCATTGACCACCTTGTCGCCCTCACGGGCTTCGCCGTCGGCGGCTGCGGCGGCTTGCGAAGCCTGCTCGGCATTGCGTGCAACTTCCTGCACGGTCGCCGTCATTTCATGCATGGCAGTGGCCACCTGATCGGTCTCGATCTTCTGGCTGTTGACCCCGGCACTGGTTTGCTCGGTGACCGCTGACAGCTCTTCGGCGGCGCTGGCGATTTGCGTTACCCCGTCGCGAATACCGCCGATCAGGTCGCGCAGGGTGGTGCCCATGCGCGCAATACCTTGCTGCAACACACCCAGTTCATCGCGACGGGTCACCTGCAGGTTGTGGCTCAGGTCGCCACTGGCAATGCGCTCGACCACATCCAGGGTTTCACGCAACGGGCGGGTAATCTGGCGGGTGATGATCACCGCAGCAGCGATGCCGAACAGCAGCACCAGCAGGGTGGTGATCGCTTGCATGCTGTTGGCGGTGGCACTTTCGATGTCGCGGCGCTGCAACTGGAGTTTGTACAGCTCATCGCTGCGGCTCAGAACGCTGGCGCCGTACTCGGTCATCTTCTTGCGCACGTCGATGATGGTGTTGTCGGTGCTGCTGTACACCTGCAGCGCCTGTTGGTACTGCTCCATGGTCCGGGTCAGGGTACGCAGGGTCTCTGCGGCGCTCGTCGCGAAATAAGGGTTGAGCTTTTCAAGACTGTCGACGGTCTTTTCCAGTTGCTGGCTGGCGGCCTTTTCGGTCGCCGGCGTTGGCGCAGCAATATAGGCACGGACCTGATAACGCGAGAGCAGGAATTGTTCGCGGACTTCAGACACGGTCTGGTACATCGCGAAACGGGACTCTTCAGCGGCAGGCAGTTGCAGGGTGCTGGCCAGCAGCGTGGCGATGGCGTCCTGGGCCAGTTTGGCATTGCGGTCCATGGCGGCCCGCGCTTCGGCAGACTCGACATATGCCTTGCGCATGGTCACCAGTGCGCGCTCGTAGTCGCCGATGATGGCTTGCTGCTCCTTGAGCAGTACGAGGTTTTCCTGGCTCTTGAAGGTGTCGATCAGCTTTTTCTGCTGTTCCTGAAAGGCATCAATACTGCCTTGCACTGCTTGCGCGGCGGTCTCGTCGCCGTCAGTCAGCATGTACTGCAAGCGTGTCACCCGCAGGTTGGTAAACGCGGTATTGAGCCGGGTGATATCGCTCATCCAGTTACTGCGATCAACCATTTTGTCCAGGCTGAGCCAGTCAAAGATCGCCATTACGCAAGTGAGGAGCAGTACCAGGCCAAAGCCAAGGGTCAGTTTCAGGTTGACGCTGATGTTGCTCAGCCAGCTGTTCATAAAGTTCTCCAGGAACGGTGCACGCAGGATCGAATTTCGCTGGAGGGTTTTAGTTATTGGCCCAGCAGAATGCTTGTGTTGGGGTGTATCGGCGGCAGTTCTCAGAGCTGAAATGTTTTCTTGATAACAATGAATATTCGGCGAAAAGCCCTTGCAAGCATGTGGGCAAGGGGCGGCTTTACGTTTTTTTTCACATTCGTTTCACCTGTCCCTGACGTGGGGGTTTTTAGAATCTGGTTCAGCTAACCGATATCCGTCGTGTGCAATCTTTGCTCTTACAAAAAGAGGCACGCATCGACCCATTGTCATATTCGCGTTTTAGGGTAACGGCCAGTGTCGTCCACTGACTGCCATAGAGGGTATTTCTTCCGTGATTTTGAGTCTTCGTCTGGCTGGAGCCACACGTGCCATGCTGCGCGGTGTGCTGGCGCGTTACAGAAATGCATTGGTGATAGTCGCCGCAAGCCTGCTCACCGGTGCGGTCACGTGGAACCTTCTGGCGCCAGTGCCGGCGCCCAATCTGGCGCAGTCAAAACATGCCGGACAGGTACTGACCCTGACCCAGAGCTGGGCCAGAGGTGATGTGATTGCACTGGTGCGCCATGGCGAGCGCTGCGATCGCTCGTCGACCCCATGCCTGGGCCTGCCTGACGGGATCACGGTGCATGGCGAAGAGGTGGTTCAGGGGCTGGGCGCCAATTTCAGGCAGTTGGGGCTGAAGAACGTCGATATTTACAGCAGTGAGTTGACCCGGGCGCGGCAAACCGCCGATGCCATGTTCATTCGCCCGGTGCCGGCGCAGGACTGGTTATTCAACTGCCGCGACACGATGTTGCGTGATGCCCTCAAGCACAAGGTGCCGGGGCGCAACCTGGTGCTGGTGACCCACAGCGAATGCATGGACGCGCTGGAAGCGGACATGCATGTGCCAACGGATACAACGTTCGGCTACGGGGCTTCATTGTTCATCCAGGACGATGGCACCCATGACCCGCAGATGCTGGGGTATGTCGAGACCAACGACTGGTCGGCCATCCTGCCGGAGGCAGCACCAGAGCATCACGTGTTCGAAGCCTCGCAATTCTGAGCCAATTCCACTGCAGGTGCCGGCTTGTCTGCAGTGCAGACAAGCCGGTGCTAACGCGGGCAAGCCATGCTTGCACAGGGTTTGCCCTGACTGACAACCTCTCCGGGCCTGTGTGCAGCTCACGCCCGATTAAGCAGGCGGTTCCAGTTTTGCTCTTCGGGCAACGGCAGGTCGCTGAGTTCACGGGCCACAACATTTTCGATATCGCCGGCGCTCAGGACTTTTTCGTCCAGCCATGGCCACGTCGCATCCGCATCGCGAAAATTCAGCTGATCGTTTAATTGATGGCAGGCAAGTGCGAGTAAATGCATCAGCACCCACTGGCTGGTGATGTATTGCTTCTGCCCGGCCGGGATACGACTGAGCAGGGGCGCCACGTCGGCCAGTTGCGGGCTTGGCGAGGTCGCGGTGTGCAGGTTCCATAAAATCACCCCGTTGTTTGAAGCATCCTTTTGCGCCAGCGCCGGGTCGCTGCTGACGTCAATGCTGAGTTTTACGTCTTGCTGTTCAAGCTGATCAATCAAATAGTTGGCAAGATCGGACTTGCGCAGAAACGCGGTGGCCGTATTGAACGCCAGATGAGCGTCATAGTCGCTCAGGGTCTTGCTGGTGATGTTGATGGTCATGACAGGCTCCTTGGCTGGGAATCGTCCAGCACAGGGAGCGTAGTCAATGCAGGGTAATCGGCCACGCTAACCGGCTTTGTATTGCCCGGGATCAAGTCCGGGGCCCGGGCGTTGCCAGGCTGATGAAGTAATAGTGGTGACGTCCGACGCTGACCTTGTCCACTATGTTCAAGGCTAACCCGGGCATAACCGGTTGTTCGACGATGGCGACGTTATCGGGCGAGGCGCGGAGAAAGGCCTGCAGTTCGGCTGTGGAGTCCAGCGTCTGCTGCAGTTGCTGGCTGTAGAACACCAGGGCGCCCAGGCGCTCGTCCGGTTGCATCAAGGCGATGTGTTTGCCGGCGGCTTGCAGGTTGAGTGCATGGGCCGCTACCGGTTGGAATGACTCCTCCTTGTCGGCCCGTGGCGCCCACAGCGCCGCCAGCAGGTAGCTGGCCACGATGCAGGCTAAAACCATTCCTGCCAGGGCACGATGATGCTCGCTCAGGAATCTGGCCAGGGTCGAGGTCCGGCTTTTCTTGTACAGCCAGTCCAGCACCACCCGGGCATATTCGGCGGCAATGACAGCAGCGGCCGGGGTCAGTGACATGAGGTACACCGCACGTTTGCTTGAGGCCAGGTTCAGCAGTAGAAACTGCGCCAGTAGCCAGACACAGAAGAACAGCAAATACGGGTTGCTACGCAGTTGCCGGCGAAAGTGCCAGAGCCCCAGATAGGTCAGCAGGTTCCACGGTAGGAAGGCTTCGGGCAGCTTCCTCAGGTAGTAGTAAAACGGTTCGTAATGCCCGGCATCAACAAAGGAGCCGCTGAAACGTCCGACGCTGTTGGTCCACAGCACTTCGCCCACAGCCTGAAGCCCGCCGCGCTGATACAGCACCCACAACCAGATCATCAGCGGAATCAGTCCCAGCAGGGTCAACAGTGCCGGTCGTAGCCAGTGTCGCAGGACAAAGCGCTTCTCCATCAGGCTTTCGCACAGCAGAAATGCAAAGATCACCACCCCTGGCAGCGCCAGCCCCAATACCCCTTTGCTCAGGGTTGCAATGGCGATCCCGGCAGCAAACAGCAGCCAGCTGCCCCGTGCAAAGCCCGGCTGGCGGCTGGCGTGAAAAAACGCCAGCAGCGCCATGCTCACGCCCAATGTCAGCAGGGCATCTTCCCCCACTTGACGGGTATTGCCCCAAAAACTGCCCATGGTCGCCAGCATGGCGGCAGCCGTCCAGGCCAGTGCCGTGGGGCGTCCAAGCTTGCGCAGCATGGCGTATAGCAACATGACGCAAAATAATCCGGCGAAGGCTGATGCCAGGCGCACGGCGAACAGTTCACCCCCGAACAGGCGAATGGCGCCCGTATCCAGCCACAGGCTTAGCGGCGGTTTTTCGAGGAAGGGCTGGTTGAGCAGGGACGGCGTCACCCAATCGTTGCTCAGGTGCATCTGCATGGCGATGCCCGCCACCCGGGACTCGGTCGAGCCTTGCAGTTGGTGGTTGCCCAGGGCAAAAAAGAACAGCAGACAACCGAGCAGCAATAACAGCAGAGCAGGGCGGGTCAGGCGCATTTGGCTACCAGGGCAGAGTCGGAAGTAATGGTGCGCTGGAGTATAGGAGGGCAATTCTTAACAAAATGTGAAACCTGAGACCTCCGGGCTGCAAAGGGTGTGCGGGCTGCGGGAGGTACTCATCCGGGCGCCGGCCTGCCAGCTCCGGCAGGCACACCGGTCAATCACTGGGGCATCTGCCGGCCCCATCCGCTAGACTCCCGCGCTCAACGTGTGTCTCCTCCCTCTGCAGCAAAGGATGTTCATGATCTGGTTTCTTGAAGGGCAATCCAGCCAGCGCGATGTGATTGCCGGCGCGCGCGCGGCGCTGCCCGATGCAGTTCGGATTTTCGCCTCGCACCGTCAAAATCGCCCTGAAATAACCGGACTGGCGGATGTCGCCTGGCGCGAGCCGCTGGACAATCAAGAGCGTATTGCCTGGGTCATTGAGCAGGCCCTGAGCCATCAGATCAAGCTGGTGCTGGCCGGGCGTGTGGGGCAGGTCTATGAAGCCCATCGTGGCCAATTCGAGGCCGCAGGCTTGCAACTGGTCACGGGCGCCCTGGACCTGGACACCTTTGAGCGGGTCGACGACAAGTCGGTATTCACCCGTCAGGCGCTGGCCGCAGGGCTTGCCTGCATTCCGGCGGTGACCGTGCACAACCAGGCCGAGCTGCAAGAGGCCTACGCGCGGCTGTCCCGTGAAGGGCAGGTGTGTGTGAAACCGACCCGCGGCATTTATGGTCAGGGCTTCTGGCGCCTGGGGGATGATGTCGATCCGTTTCGCAGCTTTGCCAATGCCGATGCCCATGAGGTGAATGCCGAGGTATTTGCCCGGGCCTACGGCCAGTCCATTGAGCCCAAACCGTTGCTGGTCATGCCGTACATGCCCGGTAGCGAGGTGTCGGTGGACATGGTGTGCGAAGCGGGCAACGCGGTGGCATATGTCGGGCGGCGCAAACAGGGGCTGATGCAGTCATTCGAATGCGACGGTGCCGCCGTCGAACTGGCACTCAGAGCCGCGCGGCATTTTTGCTGCGACGGCATCGTCAACGTGCAAACCCGCGATGATGCCGAAGGCAATCCGCATCTGCTGGAGATCAATCTGCGTTACTCCGGTGGTATCGGCTATACCCGGGAAGCGGGGGTTAACCTGCCCGGTATTTTCGCCGCCCGTCGCCTGGGAATGCCCGCGCCGGCCAGTGTCTGGCGCGAGAATGTTCAGGTAAAGGCGATCACTGTCGTGGTTCCGGTTTGCGGCGAAGCGCTTTTGGATCGGCAGAATTGATTTTGGCCATCTTTGGTAACCATTTTTAACTTGTCCTAAAACCCGGGCTCCCAGATCGTCCCTCACTTTTTAAGTCTTTCCAGGTAGTAAAACATTGATGAACAGCGGTAACCCCATGACCGGATCCAAGGCTTTGCACGCAAACCTTAAGCGCGGTCGACTGGATGTTGAGGTCAATGCATCGACCTTTGATCCCCAGGCACTTTTCAGTTTTGCCGAGCGCCGCAATCCCAAGCGCGCTTTTTTGTTTGTTTCCCGTGTGCTCGGCCGGCATATCCCGGCTCGTCCGTCGCTGATGGCCGCAAGTTTTAACGCGCTGGCGGCGAAAATCCCTGCCGACCTGCCTGGCCCGGTGCTGGTGATCGGCATGGCAGAAACCGCCGTGGGCCTGGGTGCAGGTGTGCATCGCGCCCTGAGCCGGACCCGTGATGACAGCCTGTACCTGTGCAGCAGTCGCCACCCCACCGGCGGCGAACTGTTCACCCGTTTTGAAGAAGAACACAGCCACGCCAGCTCGCATTTGCTGCACCTGCCGCAAGATGCCAGGACCCGGGAGATGATGCTGACTGCCCGTTCGCTGGTTCTGGTGGACGACGAAGCCTCGACCGGCAATACCTTCATCAACCTGAGCAAGGCGCTTGCCGAAGCCGGGCTGGATTCCATTCAACGGATAGTCACGGCAACCCTGACCGACTGGTCCGGGGACGCGGTGCGCAAGGCCATGGGCGATCACGTCAGCAGCGTGTCGTTGCTCGACGGTCGCTACACCTTCACCGAAGACCCCGCCGCAGAACTGCCCGACATGCCTGAAGTCGGCAGTGTGGCCCGGGGCGACTGGCCCCTGGACCCGAATCGCGACTGGGCCCGTATGGGGGTGCGTGAACACCTCGATACCCTGGCGCCCGGCTTGCAGGTTTTGCCAGGGGAGCGGGTGTTGGTCATTGGTACCAGCGAGTATGTATGGCGCCCGTTCCTGCTGGCCGAGCGCCTTGAGCGAGCCGGTGCCGATGTGCACTTCAGCTCCACCAGCCGTTCGCCGATTGCGCTGGGGCATGCCATCGATCATGCACTGTCGTTCTGCGACAACTACGGTCTGGGTATTCCCAACTTCTTGTACAACGTCGCTCCCGGCCAGTTCGACCGGGTGCTGATCTGTACTGAAACTCCGGCAGCGGCGGTGGATCCGGCGCTGGTCAGCGCATTGAATGCACAGGTGATCGTTGATGAGCGTTAATCGTCCACTGGTGTTCGTTGATCTGGACGACACCCTGTTTCAGACCGCCCGCAAAATGGGGGATGAGCCACGCTTCCCGGCGACCCTGGATGTGGACGGTCAGCCCAACGGCTTTATGAGCGCGACGCAGAAAAGCTTCGTCGAATGGCTGCTGGCCACTGCCGATGTGGTCCCGGTGACCGCCCGCAGCATCGAGGCCTATCAACGGGTGCAACTGCCTTTCGTGCATGGCGCGGTGTGCGCCCATGGCGGGGTGATCCTCAATCCTGACGGTTCGCTGGACCCGGTCTGGCATGCGCACATGGGTACTGAGCTGGCGCTGGAGCAAACCCGCCTGCATCAGTTGAGTGAGCAAACCCTGGCCATTGGCGCCGAGCTGGGTTTCTCCCTGCGTGGCTGGGTGGTTGAAGAGCAAGGCCTGGCCAATTACGTGGTCACCAAGCACAACAACGAAACTGACGATGCACTGCTCACCGTGCTGGCCGTGGTCAAGGCGCGCGGTTTGCTGGACGGGTTGTACGTGCACGGCAACGGCAACAACCTGGCGTTCCTGCCGGTGGCCCTGCAAAAGCGCGCCGCAGTGCGCGAATGGGTACGTCGCGATCAGGCGATCAACGGTAAACGACCGTTGCTGGGCTTTGGCGACAGTGTCTCGGACATGGGCTTCATGACCGAGTGCGATTGGTGGGGGACGCCCAAGCGTGGTCAGCTGGCCAGTCATGTGCTGGCGAGCGTCAGCCATGAGTAATGCTTTCGAAGGCCTGCAAACCGTCGGCAGTGGCAGTTATGCCACCGATGATGTGCACTTTTTGCTGCGCACCATGCAGATTGAAGTCACCGATGTGCAGGAAAAAGAGCGCCTGATCCAGACCCGTCAGCGTCACTACTCGGAGATGATCAGCCAGGAACATCCGCCGTCCGACACCCATAAAAGCCTGTACCGCCTGGCGCTGGCGCAGAACGGCGCGCGCATGGCCGCAGATGTACAGGCGCTGGCCCGGGCCCTGGACCAGCGTTACAACGGCCCGACCATTGCGCTGGTGTCGTTCGTGCGTGCCGGGTTGCCGCTGGGTGTGTTGTTGCGTCGTGCGCTGGTCGAATCGGGCCGTGACGCCCGGCATTACGGGATCAGCATTATTCGTGATCGTGGAATCGACAACGTCGCACTCGAAGCTATCATCAAGACCCACGGCGCCGAGAACATCGTGTTTGTGGATGGCTGGACCGGCAAAGGTGCAATCAGCGGGCAGATCCGCGACAGCCTGGCCGGCGATTCGCGTTTCCCGGCCGACCCGCGCCTGGTGGTGCTGGCCGACCCCTGCGGAAGGGCCTGGCTGGCGGCTTCGGCAGAAGACTGGCTGATTCCTTCGGGCATCCTGGGGGCGACAGTGTCGGGCCTTGTTTCCCGTTCGATCTGGCCGCAAGACCCCGGCCTGCATGGTTGCGTGGTGTATGAGCATCTGGCCGGGCACGACGTGACACAAGACTTTATCCGCAGTATCGAAGCCGAGCGCGCGCAATTGGCGCCCCAGGCAGCCGCCCAACCCTGGACTGCGGAGCAGGCGCAAATATTGCAACGCTCAGCCGTGGCTGCGGTCGAACGTATCTCGACACGGTTTGCAGTGAGCAACCCGAACCGCGTCAAACCGGGCATCGCCGAGGCCACGCGCGCAGTCATGCGCCGGGTGCCGGACCACGTGCTGGTGCGCAACCGCGACGATCAGGATGTTCAATTGCTGCTGCACCTTACCCGGCAGGCGAATATCGAGGTCGAAGAAGTCGGTGAAGAGTTGGGGCCGTATCGCGCCGTGACTGTAATCAGGAGTGTTCGCTGATGATCAAGCATTCCGCCTTTGCCTTGGGCGCCACTCTTTATATGCCGGCCACCCGTCCCGACATTATGGACGTGGTCATGGGCGAGAAAATCCAGGGCCTGCGTTCGCTGGTGGTGTGCCTTGAAGACGCAGTGGCCGAGACGGACGTGCAGCAGGGGCTCAGCAACCTGAAAAATCTGTTGCTGGGCATCGAGGTGCGCGGCGGTCGACCGTCCGGCGGGCCGATCCTGTTTGTTCGGCCCCGGGATGCGGCAATGGCAGCGGTGCTTAATGAGTGGTCGTTGATGCGTCACGTCGACGGTTTTGTGGTGCCCAAACTGCGTCTTGGCAATATCCGCGAGTGGCAGCAGGCGGTGACCCGCAACGAATTGATGCTGATGCCGACCCTGGAAACTCCCGAGGTGTATGACCCGGGGGCCATGGTTGAATTGCGCAGTGCGATGCTCGAGCAACTGCCGGGGCGGATTATCGCCTTGCGCATCGGCGGCAACGATTTGATGGGTTGCCTGGGCTTGCGTCGCAGCCCGGCGATGACCCTGTACAGCACGCCCATGAGCTATGTTATTCCGATGCTGTGCGGCGTGATGGGCTCTGCCGGTTTCGCCCTTACGGCCCCGGTGTTTGAACAGCTCAATAGCCCGCAGTTGCTGGAGCAGGAACTGGCGCTGGACATGGCCCACGGGCTGGTGGGTAAAACCGCTATCCATCCGTCGCAAATTGCAGTTATCCACAGGGCGTTGCAAGTCAGCCTTGAAGATCTCAACAGCGCACGCCACATACTGAGTGAGGCGGCGCCTGCGGTGTTCAAGTTCAACGACGCCATGTGCGAGCCTGCGACCCATTACAAATGGGCGCAAACAATTATTGAGCGAGCGCACTGGCAGGGGGTTCGCCCTGAAACCGGCGGCTCGTCGGACACTTTTGGAGGCAGCCTGCGATTGGCTGAATTAGTGGGTTGAACGACGTTTTGAATACACCAGTTAAAGGCAAGCAGGTTCTGTCAGCGTTTGATTTCGATGGCACGCTGACCTATCACGATACCTTTGTGCCGTTTTTGCGCTTTGCTTTTGGCAACCGGCTGTTCGCCATGCGCTTGATGCGGATGATTCCATCAACAGTTTGTTACCTGCTGGGTCAGATATCGCGTAATGATTTGAAGGAAAAGCTGATCACGGTCTATCTGACAGGTGCCAAAGAAGCCTGGGTCAAGGAACGTGCAGAAGCATTTTGTGACGTTTCGTGGCAGCGCCTAATGCGCCCTTTGGGCTTAACATCTGTCGCCAACCAGCTGGAGCAGGGCGCCACGGTCACCATTTGCTCGGCGTCCCCCGAACTGGTGCTCACGCCTTTCGCCAAAAAGCTTGGTATCGGCCTGATCGGTACCCGGCTGGCATCAGTCGACGGCGTACTGACGGGAGAGATCGACGGTACCAACTGTCGCTGTGAACAAAAAGTCATCCGGTTAGAGGCCAAGTATGGGCCTCTGGACCGCTACACATTGCGCGCCTGGGGTGACACCCGGGGTGATGAACAAATGCTCGGAGCCGCCGAGGAGCCACATTGGCGCGAATTTCACGCGCTGTGGCGCCGCAAGCGGCCACTTGATGTGTGCTTGCGCGAAGAGTTGTAAGCAAGGCGTAAGCAAAGCACGTCAATAATCAGCACCAACCTATCGTGCTTCAGTGCAGACAAGGAGACGCTTCATGGCCATTTCGCTATCCAAGAACCAAACCATTTCTCTCGAGAAAGAAGCCGGAACCGGTCTTAAGAAAATTCGCATGGGCCTGGGATGGGACCCGGTCAAGCCGAGCGGTTTTTTTGCCAAATTGCTCAACAGTGATACCGCCATCGATCTGGACGCTTCATGCATCCTGCTCGACAGTGCCGGCCAACCCCAGGATCTGGTGTGGTTCCGCCAGCTCAAATCCACTGACGGTTCCATCGTTCACTCCGGCGACAACCGTACGGGTGAAGGCGATGGAGACGATGAGTCGATACAGGTCAATCTTGAGCAACTGCCCGCCAGCGTGAAACACCTGGTGTTTACCGTTAACTCGTTCACCGGGCAAAACTTTGAAGCGGTAGAGAATGCCTACTGCCGTATCGTCGATGAACTGAGCGGTAAGGAACTGGCGCGCTTCAACCTGTCCGACAAGGGCCGCCACACCGGTGTAGTAATGGCCTACCTGAGCCGTACTGCGGCGGGTTGGGACCTGACCGCAGTGGGTACCGTTGCCAATGGCCGTACGGCACAGGACCTGAGCAGCGAGGCCGCCAAGGCGGTGCGCCCATGAGTACTCTGACTCCCGGCGCCAACACTGCGGTGACCACCGGCACCCTCAGTGTCACCATCAGCTACAGCCCTGTGCCGGGGGCTGATCTGGACGTGTCGGCCTTCCTGCTCAATGAGTCGGGCAAGGTTCGCGGTGACAACGACATGTGTTTCTTCGGCCAGCAAAGCGTCAACAATGGCGCGGTAAAGCTGGCGGAATCTGCGCCCGGTCGCAGCGTGTTCAGCCTCAATCTGGACGCCATAGACGCGGCTATCGATAAAGTCGCACTGACCGCGACCATTTATGAGAACAAGGCCAGGTTCGACGCGTTCCCGCAGCTCAATGTGTCTGTGAGCGGCGGTATTGAAGCGCCGATTCCGACCGTGGGCATGCAGGAAACCGCATTGATCCTCGGCGAGTTTTACCGCCGCCAGGGCGCGTGGAAGTTCCGTTGCGTGGCCCAGGGTTTTGCCGGTGGTCTGGCGCCTTTGGCCCAGCACTTCGGGGTTGATATTGCGGCACCTGCACCTGCACCGACCCCGGCAGCACCGCCAGCAGCGCCTGCGCCAGTTGTTGCTCCGGCGGCTGCACCAGCCCCGGCATCGAAGGTCAACCTGTCGAAAATCACCCTCGACAAGCAGCGTCCCTCGATCAGCCTGGACAAAAAGGACGGTGATTTTGGCGAGATCAAAATCAACCTCAACTGGAACCGCGCCACGCCGAGCGGCGGCGGTGGTTTCTTTGCCTCGCTGCGCGGCAAGTCGGGCGGTATCGACCTTGATGTCGGCTGCCTGTACGAAATGGAAAACGGCCGCAAGGGTGCCGTTCAGGCCCTGGGCAACGCGTTTGGCGATTTCCGTGACGAGCCGTTCATTCAATTGATGGGTGACGACCGCACCGGCTCCGTGAGCGACGGCGAGTGGCTGCGCATCAACGGCAAGGAGTGGCGCAAGATGCGTCGCGTACTGGTGTACGCATTCATCTACGAAGGCGCCCCGAACTGGCAGGCCACCGATGGCGTGATTACCTTGTATATTCCGGGCGAGCCCCCAATTGAAGTGCGTCTGAGTGAAGAGGGCGGCACCAAAGGCATGTGCGCCATTGCCTTGCTCGAAAACGTCGGTGGCAGCGTCAAGGTCAACCGCAGGGTCGAGTTCTTCAAAGGGCACTCGGACATGGACAAAGCATTTGGCTGGGGCATGCGCTGGGCTGCCGGCTCCAAATGAGCGTTATGTAATTGGCCGCCAGCCGAGGCTGGCGGCATTCACTCAATTTCTGACAAGGTGACCCCAATGCTTGAATGGCTGAAAACCAACGCAACCGCCGCCCGTGACAAGCTTTCGGCGGAAGTCAGCAAATTTAAAAACCGTGAGTTCATGGAAGCCGTGGTTTCCGGATGCGCACTGGTGGCGGCAGCTGATGGCAACATCAGCAGCGACGAAAAGCAGAAGATGGTCGGGTTCATCCAGAACTCAAACGAATTGAAGGCCTTTGACGTTAAAGACGTGATCAAGTCCTTCAACGAGGTCTGCGACAAGTTTGAATTCGATCAGCAGATCGGTCGCGCAGAAGCCCTGAAGTCGATCGGTCAGTTACGAAAAAAAGAAGATGCTGCCCGTCTGCTGGTGCGTGTTTGCTGCGCAATCGGTAGCGCCGACGGCAACTTCGATGAAAGTGAGCGGGCTGCTTGCCGCACTATCTGCAATGAGCTGGGGTTGAACCCTGGCGATTTTGATCTCTGAGGACATCATGGAAAACACGGCAATTGGCTTTCCGCCAACTACCATCGCTGTATTTGTGGCGCTAGCGGTCATTGCTCTGGCAGTCGACCTGTTTACCCACAAAAGCGATAAACCGGTCACGCTGACCAACGCCGCCGTCTGGTCGGTGTTCTGGGTGCTGATCTCGCTCGCGTTCGCGGGCTACCTGTACTACGCCCACGGTCCGAGCGTGGCCAGTCTGTTCGTTACCGGTTATGCGCTGGAAAAAGTGCTCAGCGTCGACAACCTGTTCGTGTTCATGGCCATCTTTGCCTGGTTCAAGGTGCCTGACGCGCTGCGTCACCGCGTTCTGTACTGGGGCATCATCGGTGCCATCGTCTTCCGCCTGATCTTTGTGGCAATCGGTACCGGCCTGCTGGCGTTCGGTCCCTGGGTCGAAGTGCTGTTCGCGGTGGTTGTGGCCTGGACCGCAATCATGATGCTGCGCAGCAAGGAAGAGGATGAAGAGGAGGATTACTCCAAGCACATGGCCTACCGCTTTGCGCAAAAACTGTTCCCGGTCTGGCCGAAGCTGCACGGACATAATTTCTTTGTTTCGCGCAAAGAGCTTGAAAAAGAGATCACGAAGCCGCAGAACAAGGGAATGACCCTGGCTGCCAAAGGCACCTTGTTCGCGACACCGCTGTTTCTGTGTGTGGTAGTGGTCGAGGTTTCGGACATTTTGTTCGCCTTCGACTCCGTACCTGCAGTCATCGCAGTGAGCCGTGAACCGTTGATCGTGTACTCGGCCATGATGTTCGCCATTCTTGGCCTGCGGACCATGTACTTTGTCCTCGAAGCGCTGAAGCGCTACCTGGTTCACCTGGAGAAATCGGTTATCGCGCTGTTGTTCTTTATCGCCGGCAAGCTGGCCTTGAACGCAACCGATCACCTGTTTGGCCATGGTTATGAAATTGATCCAAACACCAGCCTGATCGTGGTGTTGGTGGTACTGGCCATCGGTGTTGTGGCCAGCATCATGTTTCCCGGTAAAGAAGAGCAGTCCGACGTTAAAAACGACACGAACGCTTGATCGCACATTACTAAGGAGAATTACACATGGCACTTTCCCTTTCCAAAGGCGGCAACCTGTCCCTGTCCAAAGAAGCTCCGGGGATGACTAAAGTCCTCGTGGGCCTGGGCTGGGACGCTCGTTCCACCGATGGTCAAGACTTCGACCTGGATGCGAGCGCTTTCTTGCTCAAGGCTGACGGCAAAGTACGCGCTGACTCCGATTTCATTTTTTACAACCAGCTCAAAAGCACCGACGGCTCGGTTGAGCACACCGGCGATAACCGTACCGGTGAAGGCGACGGCGACGACGAGGCGATCAAGATCGACCTGTCCAAAGTCCCTGCCGAGATCGACAAGATCGCGATCACTGTGACCATCCACGAAGCTGACGCCCGCAAGCAGAACTTCGGTCAGGTGCGCAATGCCTTCATCCGTCTGGTCAACCAGGACAACAACAACGAAGTTGTTCGCTATGACCTCGCGGAAGATGCCAGCACCGAAACCGCAATGATCTTTGCCGAGCTGTATCGCAATGGCGCCGAATGGAAATTCCGCGCTGTAGGCCAGGGCTTCAACGGTGGCCTCAAGCCATTGGCTGAAAGCTTCGGTCTGAAGTTTTAATCGACCCATCCATCTTTCTATATAAGGGTTCACGAACATGGCAGTAAGTCTGAGCAAGGGCGGCAACGTCTCCCTGACCAAAGAAGCACCTGGCCTGACAGAAGTAATTGTTGGCCTGGGTTGGGATCCACGTGTCACCGACGGCACCGAGTTCGACCTGGACGCCTCGGTATTTATTGTTGGCGAGAGCGGCAAAGTGCTGAACGACGGCAGCTTTGTGTTCTACAACAATAAAACCTCACCGGACGGCAACGTCGTGCACCAGGGCGACAACCGCTCGGGCGCTGGCGAAGGCGACGACGAGCAAATCAACGTCAACCTGGCTGGTCTGGCACAAGAAGCCAAGAAACTGGCTTTCGCCGTGACCATCCACGACGCTGATGGCCGCAAGCAGAACTTCGGCCAGGTGTCGAACGCTTACATCCGCGTACTGAACAAAGCGGATAACAAAGAGCTGGCACGTTTTGACCTGAGCGAAGACGCATCCACCGAGACCGCCATGGTCTTCGGCGAGCTGTATCGCAATGGCGAAGAGTGGAAGTTCAAGGCAATCGGCCAGGGCTTTGCAGGCGGTCTGGCACCGTTGGCATCGAACTTTGGGGTTAACCTGGGCTAAGCCCGGCGTTACACCAAAGGCCCTCCCCGGTAACGGGGAGGGCCTTTTTTATGCCTGCCTGACCCTGCAGGAGCGAGCTGGTTAACAAAGCTCGCTCCTGCCGGTTTTTACAAAATGATGTATCTGAATACAACCTGAACCTCTGTATCGTGTCGGCACTTGTAAGTTTTTCACCTTTTTCGGCGCCTTCAGGTTTTTTCAGTCACTACCGCGCCCTCTTATCGAAGTGGTTCAGCCCCGACATGGATACAGTACGTGCACGTCTCGCCAGTCTGATTGAGTTCGTCAAACAGACCGCGCTCATGCAAAAGCGCCCCGCGTTAACCGTCAGCCAGCACAACACATTCAGTGCCAGCGAAGAAAAGTTGCGCTCACTACCGGGTGTCAGCCTGGATGTTCACGTGGGCGATGAAGATGAAATCTGGCTTCGGCTCGAGCGTTTGCACGAGACCCGGCCACCTGTGCCGCTCAGCCCGTTGCTGGGGCTGTGGATCGAGCTCAAGGGCACGCCGCAAATCGAGCCCGGGCTCAAGCAGCGGGTAGCACGCGAGGCGTTGCGCGCCAGTGGCGTCCTGACCGAACCGGCATCGCTCACCGCCACTCCCGGCAGTGAAGAGTCCGCCGAGGATGAGTGGGTCAATCTGGAAGACTGCCTGGATGCCGGTGAAATCAAGGCTCAGCTCAAGTCCTACAGCCAGACTGCCTGGCGACTGTGGGCGCAAGAGGAAAAGCAGCGGCGCAAAAGTATCGAGCTCTACGCCGAGCTGTTTTTGCTGGTGCAGCAGATGCAGGGCAACCTGGGAGACGCACAGCTGGAACTGGTGTGGGGTATGGGCGTTTCGACGTGGGAGCATCCCGAGATCGGCGTCATCCACTACCCGCTGATCAGTCAACTGGTCGAGATCGATATCAACCCGGACAGCATGGCCCTCGAAGTGCGCCCGCGGGTCGCCGAGCCGCGTCTTGAAGTGGACGCCTATGTGGCCGCGGATATCGCCGGTGTCGGTGCCCTGGACAAGCTGGCCAAGGATTTCTTCAAGAAGGATCAGGCGGGAATCAGCCCGTTCAATTCTTCCAGCTACGACCCGGTGATCCGTTCGGCATCGTCATTGCTCGATGCCCAGGGGCAGTTCCTGCCGGTGACGATTGCCGACGGGGACCGCTCTGTGCCCAAGGCTGCCGAGCACTTGTGCGTCACTGATACCTGGACCCTGTTTGCCCGCGCCCGCGACAGCAATATGTTTATTGAGGACCTGGGCCGCTTTGACGCCGGGATCGAGGACCTGGAGCATTTGCCGCCGGCATTGCAGGCGATTTTGACCGAGCCTTCAAACGTGCTTGAGGATGTGGTTCTGCCGCCGTTTCGCGGCTTGTCCTATGTCAGCGGCACCCAGGGTGCTGACGCTGGCGCGTCAAAAGTGCACGAGCTGTACTTCCCCAAGCCTTACAACGACGAGCAAGTGCAAATCATCCAGTTGCTGGAGGTGCACGACGGGGTTGTGGTGCAAGGGCCGCCCGGCACCGGCAAGACCCACACCATCGCCAACGTCATCAGTCATTACCTGGCCAATGGCAAGCGGGTACTGGTGACGTCCATGAAGGATCCGGCGCTGGCCGTGTTGCAGGAGAAACTCCCCGAAGACATTCGTCCGCTGGCGATCAGCTTGCTGAGCAGCGAAGCGGACGGCATGAAGCAGTTCGAGTTCGCGATCCAGAAGATTTCGGCTGAGGTGCAACGAATTGACCGCGCGCTGTACAAGCGCGAAATCGGCCAGATTGATGATGAAATCAACACGCTCCACGGTCAGATATCCGCCGTTGATCGTGAGATCACCCAGTGGGCCGAGCGTAATCTTTCAGAGCTGGAAATCGACGGTGAACGGCTGAGCCCCACCCACGCCGCGTTACAGGTGGCCGCTGCCCAGGACCAAATAAACAGCTTTGCTGACCGGCTCGGCATTGGCGCAGAACATCGTGCGCTGTTCACCCTGCAAGACATCATCGCCGTGCGCGAGGCGCGGCTTGAGCTCAAGGACGGGTTGTCTTATCTGGGGCACAAGGTGCCGCAACTGGCCGATTTCCCGGATGCGCAGACATTGATTCAGGTCCATCAGGATCTGGCGCAGGAAAGCCAGCTGCAACACAAGGAAAGCATCGGCGAAGTGCCGCGACTGCTGGACAGCAGTGGGCCGACCCTGGAGCAGGTGCAGGCCTTGCTCGAACACATCGGCCACTTGCAGGCCTTGCGCACCGCTATCACGGCTGCGCAACAGGGCTGGGTGCCAACCATGCAGGCCTGGTTTATGCGCAACGCCAACAATGATGTGCTGGC
Source organism: Pseudomonas sp. PAMC 29040 (assembly GCF_003994535.1). NCBI lineage: Bacteria > Pseudomonadati > Pseudomonadota > Gammaproteobacteria > Pseudomonadales > Pseudomonadaceae > Pseudomonas > Pseudomonas sp. PAMC 29040. Next base: position 122,082 of record NZ_RZAA01000013.1, on the reverse strand, counting down.
GCTTTTCGACAGCCTGAAGGTCGAAATCGAGGACACCCTCGCGGGGCGCAAAGCATTTGTGGCACGGCCGGTGAGCCTGCCGTTCGAGCTGCACACGCAGCCTGAGGTACTGGCCGCCATCGATAACCTGGCCCAGGGGCGCCGTCCGTTCGGGTTGTCCGGCCTGATCGGCAAGGGCAGCCAAAAGCAGTTGCTGGACACCATTGTGGTGCTCGGCAGCAAGCCGCAAAGCGATCAGGACTGGGCCCATGTGCAAGGGTTCGTGCACTTTCAGCAGCACAGTCGCACCTTGCTGCTGCGCTGGAATGCGCTGGCCGCCGAAATGCCGCTTCCGCTGTTCGAGGCCGATGCCGAGCAACTGCCGGCGGCTGCCCGGGCGATTGAGCAGTTTGACGATATTGTGCGCGCCGAACGTTGGGAGAGCCGTGCTCAGACCGAACTGCGCCAGCTGCTCCCGGAGTGGCCACAGGTGAACAACCTGCGCACTGACGAGGCGGTACTGGGCCAGGGTGAAAGCATTTTGCGTCATCACCTGATGCGCCAGCGGCTGGCAGCCACCTGGGTAATCAAGGAAACCTTTAACAAGGCACTGGCCGGTTGTGGCGGTGCCGTGAGCGAACGCTTGCAAGGGTTCCTGGACCTGAGCCTCGGCCAGCCGGACGTACAGGTGGCTGAGATACAGGTGCAGTGGTCGGAATTGATGGATCAGTTGCGCGGCGTCCTGGCGCTCACGGACGCCCTCGATACGGTGCAGCAGGTGACCACGGTTATTGCCCAAAGCGGTGGCCTGATCTGGGCGGCCCGGTTACGAGAAGAGCCGTGCACCGGGCCGGTGGATGCCTTGCTCCCGGACAACTGCCTGGAGATATGGCGCCTGAGCCGGCTGGCCAGTTACCTGGACAGCATCGACGGGCGCGAAGATCTCAAGCGGCTGTTTAAATTGCGCGCAGAGCTGGAGCTGAGCCTGTCGCGCCTGTATCAGGATGCGGTGGTCAAGCGGACCTGGCTGCGACTGTCAGAAAACGCTACCCCGAGTGTCCGGGCCGCGCTGGAGCTGTACCGCACGGCAATTCGCAAAATTGGCAAGGGCACCGGCGTCCGGGCCGGACGTTATCGACAGGATGCGCGACTGGCTGCCGATGTGGCCATTTCGGCGATTCCTTGCTGGATCATGCCGCACTACCGGATCTGCGAGAGCCTGCCAGCGCAGTATGGCGCGTTCGACCTGGTGATTATCGACGAAGCTTCGCAATCCGACCTGAGCGCGCTACCGGCCTTGTTGCGGGCCAGGAAAGTGCTGGTGGTGGGCGACGACAAGCAGGTTTCCCCCGACGGTATCGGCATGGAAGAGGAGCGGGTGCAGAATATGATGACGCGCTTTCTGGGCAATCAAGTCGGGCTCTACCGACCGTTGATGTCACCCGAGCGCTCATTGTACGACCTGTTCAAAGTGGTGTTTGCCAAGAGCGGCACCATGTTGCGCGAGCACTTTCGCTGCGTGGCGCCGATCATCGAGTACTCCAAGCGCGAGTTCTATAACCACGAACTCAAACCTCTGCGCCTGCCGCTGATGACCGAGCGTCTGGACCCGCCGCTCATTGATCTGCTGGTCATGGACGGGGTGAAAAAGGGCAAGTTGAACCTCGGTGAAGCCAATGTGATTGTCGAGGAGATCCGCCGTTTGATCGCACTGCCGCAGATCGCCGGGCGCAGCATCGGCGTGGTCTCGCTACTGGGGGCCGAGCAAGCACAAACCATCATGCAAACCCTGACCCGGGAACTGGGCGAAGAAGTCATCACCCGGTTCCAGATCAGCTGTGGCGATGCACGCACTTTCCAGGGCAAGGAGCGCGACGTGATGTTCCTTTCGCTGGTCGCGTCCCCCGGCGACTGCTTTGCCAACAGCCGCGACTCGATTGCCCAGCGCTTCAACGTGGCGGCGTCCCGGGCGCGGGACCGCATGTACCTGGTGCGCAGTGTCGAGCTCACCGACCTCAGCGCAGTCGATACTTTGCGCCGTGGTCTGATTGAGCACTTCGAAACCCCCTTTACTCAGGATGCCGAACAGGTCAGCGATTTGCGCGAGTTGTGCGAGTCCGGTTTTGAACGTGACATGTACGATGAACTGACCCGGCGCGGCTACCGGGTGATTCCGCAGGTCGGCGTGGGCGCTTACCGCATAGACATGGTGGTCGAAGGCGACAACGACAGTCGCCTGGCAATCGAGTGTGACGGCGACCGCTTCCACGGCCCCGACCGCTGGGACAGCGACATGCGCCGCCAGCGCATTCTGGAACGTGCCGGGTGGCGTTTCTGGCGCTGTTTTGCATCGGCCTTCACCCTCAATCGGCAGCTGATTATTGACGACCTGCTAAGCACCTTGAAGGCCATGAATATCGAACCGTGCAGTGGTGAAGGCGCGGCCCCGAGCATTCATGTCGAGCGGCGTCAGGTGTATGGATTCAAGCGCGCCGGCGGGGAGGGTGCAGTGCGCCCTTACGACCATCGTCCGGCCAAAGATCCGTTCCTGTTCTGGGTGCCGGATGGCCCGGCAACCAGTGATCCCCAACCGGACTTGTCTGCCCCGCAGATGGCCTGAGCGAAGCGGTGCGCGCCCGGTGTCAGGTGGCCTAAACCAGCATGGCCGCTGCGGCGCCGAGCATGATGATCGCCGCCCCCCTGAACAGCCCCCGTTGGGCCCGGGGGCTGGCAAGCATATGGCGGATGCGCACCGCGCCCAGCACAAACAGGCCGCCGACCATAAATAAAACAGCAATGGTCAGCGGCACCAGCATGACGCCCCAGACTTGCAGGGACACCGACTCCAGGTTGATCACCAGCGGCAGTAGCGCCAGATAGAAGGCAATGGTTTTCGGGTTGCCCAGGGTGATGGTCAGGCCTGAGAGCCAGGCGCTGAACAGCTCTTGTCTGTTCAGCGGCTTGCCCACGTTGACGGGCTGGGGTTGCGCCCTCCAGAACTGCCAGGCCAGATAAGCCAGATACAGCGCAGCACATATTCGTACCAGTACAAACAAGGTATCGAAGTGTTGGGCGACCAGGCTCAGGCCAAATACTGCGAACGATAAATAAATCAAATCCCCCAGAATCAAGCCAAGCAGCAAACTGAAGCCGGGCAAGGCACCGCCGCTCACGCTGCGGGCCACCAGTGCCGCCATGCCGGGCCCGGGGATAGCCGCGGCAACAGCGAGGGCGGCGGTGTACGTGAGTACCTGAGAAAATTCCAGCATGATTCGAAGGCATCCTTGGGAGAGAGTTTGTGCAAATAAGCATATCTCCCGGACCCAGGATAAATTGGTCTATTCAAGTTGTCGGCTGCTGGATTTTGGGTCAGATTTACCCTGAACAAACCATGGGAAGGTATTTATGACCGAGCAGGCTTTAAGCGCAATCGACGCCAGAATTCTCGCGGCCTTGCAGCAGGATGGGCGCACGACCAACCAGACCCTGGCCGATGGCATTGGCATGTCGGCCTCGCCTTGCTGGCGCCGGGTGCGCCAGCTTGAAGAGCACAAAGTGATTCAGGGTTATCGCGCGGTACTGGACCGCCGCAAGATCGGGCTGGGGGTGCTGGTGTTTGTGCGGGTCACCATTGATCGTCACAGCGAAGTCGAAGCCCGCAAGTTCGAGCAGGAAGTCATGGCCCTCGAAGACGTGGTGGCTTGCTACAGCATTGGTGGCGACGCGGACTTTCTGTTGCAAGTGGTCTCGCGGGACCTGGACACCTTTGCCGACTTTGCCATGTCGGTGATCCGGCGCCTGACAGGGATCAAAGAGATGCAGAGCATGTTTGTACTCAAGGAAATCAAGCCGTTCATGGCCTGGCCGGTCAAAGGCCCAAAAGCGTGACCGCAATGCCGGCGAGCCAATCGCTGGCAAGCCAGCTCCCACAAAAAGCTTTCAGCTTCACAAGCCCCCTGTGGGAGAAGGCATGCCCACACAGCCAATCGCTGGCAAGCCAGCTCCCACAAAAAGCTTTCAGCTCCACAAGCCCTCTGTGGGAGAAGGTATGCCCACACAGCCAATCGCTGGCAAGCCAGCTCCCACAAGAAGCTTTCAGTTTCACAAGTCCCTGTGGGAGAAGGCATGCCCACACAGCCAATCCCTGGCAAGCCAGCTCCCACAAAAAGCTTTCAGCTTCACAAGCCCCTGTGGGAGAAGGCTTGCTCACACAGCCAATCGCTGGCAAGCCAGCTCCCACAAGAAGCTTTCAGTTTCACAAGTCTCAGTGGGAGAAGGCTTGCTCACACAGCCAATCGCTGGCAAGCCAGCTCCCACAAGAAGCTTTCAGTTTCACAAGTCTCAGTGGGAGAAGGCTTGCCCACACAGCCAATCCCTGGCAAGCCAGCTCCCACAAGAAGCTTTCAGTTTCACAAGTCTCAGTGGGAGAAGGCTTGCTCACACAGCCAATCGCTGGCAAGCCAGCTCCCACAAGAAGCTTTCAGTTTCACAAGTCTCAGTGGGAGAAGGCTTGCCCACACAGCCAATCCCTGGCAAGCCAGCTCCCACAAGAAGCTTTCAGTTTCACAAGTCCCTGTGGGAGAAGGCATGCCCGCACAGCCAATCGCTGGCAAGCCAGCTCCCACAAGAAGCTTTCAGCTTCATAAGTCCCCTGTGGGAGAAGGCATGCCCACACAGCCAATCGCTGGCAAGCCAGCTCCTACAAAAAGCTTTCAGCTTCACAAGCCCCCTGTGGGAGAAGGCATGGCCACACAGCCAATCCCTGGCAAGCCAGCTCCCACAAGAAGCTCTCAGCCTCACAAGCCCCCTGTGGGAGAAGGCATGGCCACACAGCCAATCCCTGGCAAGCCAGCTCCCACAAAAAGCTCTCAGCTTCACAAGCCCCTCTGTGGGAGCTGGCTTGCCAGCGATGCAGGCGACGCGGTTTTACTCTTGGCCCCGTACAGCCAATCCCGGGCAAGCCAGACCCGCGCATGGCCCTTTTGGGTGTTTCTTTACTGGTGGGCATTAGGCTAAGGTGCGCCAATAATAATTATTACTGGCAGTGTCCCGTTGGCTTGGACCCGGGCACAAGGAAGGGCAGCCGTATGCAGATTCAATCCCATGACACGGCGGATGTGGATCAGCAATTAGTCATCGCGGGCTGGCATGAGCATTACCAGCAAATGTCCGCGGGCTGTTTCCACGGTGCAGTGGTGCACATGCAGCTCAATGGCATTGAAGCCTATGAAGAACGCATGAACACGCGCATCGAGCAGCATTTTCAAGCGCCGGCAGACTCACTGGTCTTCAGTTTCGATACGCGTAACGGCTCCCTGTATCTGCTCAATGAAGACACGCAAAACACCTGGATCACCCCCGAGAACTATCAGGAAGTCGGAGTCGTGATCGGCCCCCGCTATTTAAGCCAGCTCGATAACCTGAGCCACATGGACGGCCTGTTCCTGACGCAGCTGGTGTCTCAGCAAAGCCAGGTTTTTGGCCGCTGGTTGAGCCGTACATTGCAGCAGCTGGCCACCCAGCACTCGCCCCTGATCGAGGAAAGCCTGGCGCAGCAACTGGTCGACGATTGCCTGTATATCCTCGACTGCCCCAGCCAGGCGCCGGACCGCACCAGCCAGAAACACCTTGCCCATGATCGGCGGCTGATACAGCGAGTATTTGATCTGGTCATGGCCAGCCCCCAGGAACACCTGGATGTATTGCACCTGGCCAAGGGGGTCGGCGTTTCCGTTCGCCAGTTGCAGCACAGCTTCACTTCTTTCGCCGGGGTTTCGCCGAGCCAGTGGCAGCGCTTGCGGCGGTTGAATTTCGCCCGCCGGGATTTGCTGCGCTGCACCCCTGGCGATACCCGGGTGGCGGAAATCGCCATGCGCTGGTCTTTCTGGCACCTGGGGCGTTTCTCCCAGACCTACCGCAGCCTGTTTGGCGAACTGCCCAGCCAGACCTTGCTGCGCCCTCGCTGACGCCGCCTGAGTTCCTCTGACGCCCCAAAATGGGGCGTTAATAAAAGCGCAAATCGGATAGAAGCCCTCCTGCCCACGATTGCACTATCGCCTTGCAGCATGGAACCGGGTCGTCATGTGGCGCCCAGTCAAATTCCTGTAAGAGGCGTTATGAAAGGCAATCTGGATCGACTCAGCCATTGGCTAAAAGAAAACAAAATCACCGAAGTTGAGTGCCTCATCTCTGATTTAAGCGGTATCGCACGGGGCAAAATATCGCCGACCAACAAGTTCCTCAACGAGCAGGGCATGCGCCTGCCGGAGAGCGTCCTGTTGCAGACCGTTACCGGGGATTACGTCGAAGACGATATTTACTACGAGTTGCTGGATGCCGCAGATATCGACATGCATTGCCGTCCGGATCAGGACGCCGTGTTTATCGTGCCCTGGGCCTCCGAGCCCACCGCCCAGGTGATTCACGACACCTATGACAAGCAGGGCAACGCCATCGAGCTGTCGCCGCGCAACCTGCTGAAAAAAGTCCTGAGCCTCTATACCGCCCGTGGCTGGAAGCCGATCGTGGCGCCGGAAATGGAGTTCTACCTGACCCAGCGCAGCCCTGACCCGGACTATCCGTTGAAACCCCCGGTCGGCCGTTCGGGCCGCCAGGAGACCGGGCGCCAGTCATATTCAATTGAGGCCACCAACGAATTCGATCCGCTGTTTGAAGACATGTATGACTGGAGCGAAGCCCAGGGGCTGGATCTGGACACTCTGATTCACGAGGAAGGCACTGCCCAGATGGAAATCAACTTCCGTCACGGTGGCGCGCTGTCCCTGGCCGACCAGATCATTATTTTCAAAAGAACCATGCGTGAAGCGGCGCTCAAACATGACGTCAGCGCCACCTTCATGGCCAAGCCGATGACCGGTGAACCGGGCAGCGCCATGCATGTCCACCAGAGCGTGGTCGATCTGGAGACCGGAGTTTCGGTGTTCTCCAATCCCGATGGCAGCATGAGCGAGCTGTTCATGCATCACATTGGCGGCCTGCAAAAATACATCCCTGAAACCCTGCCGCTGTTCGCCCCCAACGTGAACTCGTTCCGCCGCTTCCTGCCCGATACCTCGGCCCCGGTGAACGTGGAATGGGGCGAAGAAAACCGTACCGTCGGCCTGCGCGTGCCGGACTCCGATCCGCAGAACCGCCGCGTGGAAAACCGCCTGGCCGGTGCCGATGCCAACCCCTATCTGGCCCTGGCCGCCAGTCTGCTCTGCGGTTATGCCGGTATGGTCGAGGGTATCGAACCGAGCGCGCCGGTGGTCGGCCGCGGCTATGAACGGCGCAACCTGCGCCTGCCGCTGACCCTGGAAGCTGCGCTGGAATGCATGGAGCAGTCGGACATGGCGAAAAAATATCTGGGTGAGCGTTTCACCAAGGGCTTTGTCGCGGTCAAGCGCGTCGAGCACGAGAACTACAAACAGGTCATCAGTTCCTGGGAACGCGAGTTCCTGCTGTTCAGCGTGTAGGCCGTACCTGCGGCCAAAGCATTGCAAAATGTACTCAGAGAAAGGACATGTGGATGAAACGTATCGCCCTGAAACTGACGCTCGCGGCACTTTGCGGCCTTGCTGGCCAGGCGTCGGCGCAAGACGTGGTCAATATCTATAACTGGACGGACTACATTGCCGAAGACACGTTGGTGAACTTTGAGCATCAGACCGGGATCAAGCCGGTTTATGACGTGTTTGACTCCAACGAAACCCTGGAAGGCAAGTTGCTGGCCGGGCGCACCGGCTACGACGTGGTCGTGCCGAGCAACCACTTCCTGGGGCGTCAGATCAAGGCCGGGGTGTTCCAGAAACTCGACAAGTCCCAGATTCCCAACTGGAAAAATCTTGACCCGGTGTTGCTGGCGCGCCTGGAAGCCAACGACCCGGGCAATGAGTACGCGGTGCCTTATCTGTGGGGCACCAATGGCATTGGCTACAACGTCGACAAGGTCAAACAGGTGCTTGGCATCGACAAAATAGACTCCTGGAGCGTGCTGTTCGAGCCTGAAAACCTGAAGAAACTCAAAAGCTGCGGTGTTGCCTTTATGGACTCCGCCGACGAAGTGATGCCGTCGATGCTCAACTATCTGGGGCTCGACGCCCGCAGCCTGAAGCCTGAGGACTACAAGGTCGCCGAGAAAAAACTGCAGCCACTGCGGCCCTATATCAGCTACTTCCATTCCTCCAAATACGTGACCGACCTGGCCAACGGCGACATTTGTATCGCCTTCGGTTATTCCGGAGACGTGTACCAGGCCATCCATCGTGCGCAAGAGGCGGGCAACGGGGTGAACATTGCCTACGTGGTGCCCAAAGAGGGGGGCAATCTGTGGTTCGACATGCTGACCATCCCGGCCGATGCCAAGAACCCCAAGCAGGCCCACGCGTTTATCAATTACCTGCTGCAACCCGAGGTGATTGCCAAAATCAGCGAGTACGTGGGGTATGCCAATGCCAACACCCAGGCCACGGCCCTGATGAGTGATGAAATTACCCACAACCCGTCGATCTACCCGCCCGAGTCGGTGCAGGCCAAGCTCTATGTGTCATCGGAGCTGCCACCTGACCTTATGCGCTGGATGACGCGCTCGTGGAACAAGTTCAAGTCCGGTCGTTAATCCTGTGCCGGGCACCCAGGGGTGCCCGGTCACTGAGCAGGCAAATTCTTTATGACGTCCATGCTGTCTTTACCGCATACCTATTACAACGCCACCCGCAATCAGCAGCTCACTTGCCCGGTACTTGAGGGGCAGGCCGAGGCGGACGTGTGCATCATCGGCGCGGGTTTTACCGGGTTGAATACCGCGATTGAACTGGCGGAGCGCGGCCATTCGGTGATCGTGCTCGAGGCGCATCAAGTCGCCTGGGGTGCCAGTGGCCGTAACGGCGGGCAGTTGATTCGCGGGGTGGGTCACGATCTGGATGCGCACGAAAAAACCATCGGCCGTGAAGGCGTCAGAGTGCTGGAACATTTGGGCCTGGACGCAGTGGATCTGGTGCGTCAGCGCATCGAAAAACATGCCATCGACTGCGACTTGCGCTGGGGGTTCTGCGAGCTGGCCAATACCCCGCGCCATGTTGAAAACCTGATCGCCGAGCAAGAGTCGCTGCACAGGCTGGGCTACAGGCACAAGGTCGAGCTGATCGGGCGCGCTGACATGCACCGGGTGGTGGGTTCCGATCGCTACCTCGGCGGGCTGACTGATGAAGGCTCGGGGCACTTGCATCCGCTCAATCTGGCACTGGGCGAAGCCCGGGTAGCTCAGCAACTGGGCGTCAGGTTGTACCAGAACAGTGCCGCCACCCGTATCGAATATGGCCCGCAGATCCGGGTCCATACCGCCAGCGGCGTGGTCAGGGCCAAAACCCTGGTACTCGCCGGCAATGCCCATCTGGGCGAGCTGGAGCCGGCACTCAGTGGCAAGGTGCTGGCCGCCGCCAGCTATGTCATCGCCACCGAACCCTTGAGCGAGGAGCTGGCCAGTGCGCTGATTCCGGACAATCGCGCTTTGTGCGATCAGCGGGTAGGGCTTGATTACTATCGGTTGTCGGCTGACCGACGCCTGTTGTTCGGGGGCGCGTGCCATTACTCGGGGCGCACCTTGCAGGACATCGCCGGTTACATGCGCCCGAAAATGCTGGAGGTCTTCCCGCAGCTGGCGGGCAAGCGCATCGACTTCCAGTGGAGCGGCATGATCGGCATCGGTGCCAACCGGCTGCCGCAGATCGGCCGGTTGCAGGCCCATCCCAACGTGTTTTATGCCCAGGCGTATGCCGGGCACGGGATCAACACCACGCATATGGCGGCGCGCCTGGTCGCGCAAGCGATCAGCCTTGAACAGAGCAATGGTTTCGAACTGTTCAGCCGCGTGCCACACATGACATTCCCGGGGGGCAAGCACCTGCGTTCACCGCTGCTGGCGCTGGGCATGTTGTGGTACCGGCTCAAGGAAATAGCAGGGCATTAATCACCCTTCGGGAGCTGGTTGCCAGCTCCCGAAGGGTGTGTCTGACAACAACAAGAAAATCCTCAAAGGACCTTCACATGAAGCGATTTACCCCCTGTGTGCTGGCCGCGCTGTTCGCGTTGCCGTCTTTGCCAGCTCTGGCCGCTGCCGACCTGGTGTTCATCAATGGCAAGGTATTCACCGGCGTGCCGGGTCAGCCCTTGGTCAGCGCCGTGGCGGTGGAAAACGGTAAAATCAGCAAGGTGGGCAGTGATGCCGAAATCCAGGCACTGGCCGACAGCGGCACCCAGCGTGTCGACCTGGCAGGCAAGGTGCTGATGCCCGGGATGATTGATACCCACAGTCATCCGGTGAGCGCCGGTCTGAACAGTCTGGGGGCGAATTTGCTCGACGAAGAAAAACCGCTGCCCGAACTTGAGCAATGGATCATCGAGCAGGACAAGGCGGGCACCGCGCGGTCGGGCGACGTGATCAATATTGCCGGGGTCAGTTCTGCTTATTGGGAGCAGGCGCGGGAGCTGGGGAAAATTTTCAATCAGGGCCGCTGGGCCGATCAGCCGCTGGTATTGAGCGGCATCGACGGGCACACCGGCTGGGCCAATAACGCGATGCTCAAGCGTGCGAAAATTGATGCCGCCCTGGTCAAAAGCCTGCCAGCCAACGAGCAGGGCTATGTGGGCCACGAAGCAGACTTCACTCCAACCGGTTTTTTTGCCGAGTCGCGCTGGGACCAGGTCCGGGGCCAGATTCCTCCGGCAAGTCCTGAGGTCATGCTCAAAGCTGCCCGCGAAGCGGTAAAGGTCAATAATCAATACGGGGTGACGGCCTGGATGGACGCGGCCTCCAACGCTGGCCCCGGTGACGCGCTGTTTGATTTCACGGCTACCGAGCAAACCCTGGGAGTGCTGCCGCTTTATCGCCAGCTTGCAGAAAATGGCGAGCTCACCGCCCACGTCGCGGCGCTGATGCTCACCAACTCCCAAAGCAAGCCTGCCGATCTTGAAGTGCTGGCCCGGGTCATGAAGCAGTTCGAAGGCGTGCCCAACCTCACATTCCCCGGGATCAAGGTGTTTGCCGACGGCATTCTGGAGTACCCGGGGCAAACCGCAGCGGTGATCGTGCCGTATAAAAACAGCAACAAAAATGGCGAGCTGTTGATCGACCCGGCGCACTTCGGTGAGCTGGTGGTCGCGGCAGAAAAGCGCGGCTGGATCGTGCACATGCACGCAGTCGGTGACCGCGCGGTACGTGAGTCGCTCAACGGCTTTGAGTATGCGCGCAAGCTCAATCCGACCCCGATGGCCCATAGCATCAGCCACCTGCAACTGGTCAATCCCAAAGAGTTTCCACGCTTTGCCCAGCTCGGTGTGATTGCCTCGATGCAACTGCTGTGGGCCATCGAGGAGAGCTACACCATTGACCTGGTCAAGCCTTATATCAGTGCCTTCGCTTATGGCTATCAGTACCCGGCCAAATCCCTGCAGGACGCGGGTGCGATGATTTCGGGTGCCAGTGACTGGCCGGTATCGAGCCCTAACCCGTGGAACGCCATCGGCCAGGCCGTTACTCGCGATGGCCCCATGGGCGTGCTCAATGCCAAAGAACGAGTCGATCGCCAGACCATGTTTTACGCCTACACCATCAACGCTGCCAAAACCCTGGGGCTGGCTGAACAGATCGGTTCCCTGGCACCGGGCAAGCAGGCTGACCTGATCATCCTCGATCGTGATGTGTTCAACGTCGGCGACCACGAGTTGTACGATACCAAAGTGCTGAAAACCTACTTCGCCGGTAAGCCGGTAAACGCCCCCGAAGCCTGATTGAAAAACCCTGCCTCTGGCGCCACGACCCCGTGGCGTCCGGCGCAGCCGTGGGTGAGTTTCCATGCAGCTCTATAAAAACAAGAGAAACCCTATGAACGCAGCCTCAGTCTTCATGCTTGCCGGTCTCGCCCTGTCGCCATTGCTCAGCGCCCAGGCGGTGGAACTCAATGACCAGTTTTCCCTGCTGATCACCCCCACGCTGGTCAGTGATTACCGGGCCAACGGGCTTTCACAAACCAAGGGCGATCCTGCCGCGCAACTGGCCGTCACACTCAGCCACGCCAGTGGTTTGTACGCCGGTATCTGGACCTCCAATGTCAATTTCGGCTATGGCTCAAAAGCGCGCCAGGAAATCGAGTACTACGCCGGCTATGCCTGGCAAATCAACGACAACATCAGCCTGGATACTTTCTACACCCGTTATGAATATCCCCGTGAAAGCGGCTACAACCAGAGCGACGTGCAGACCGTGCTGGATGTGTACGGTGTATTACTGGGGGGCAAATATGTCACCAACATGCAGGGTCCAGAATACGAGGACGAGAACGGCGAATTTCATGAAGGTAAAAAAGACGAGGACTTGTCGACGTTTTTTGTCGGCTACCGCACGCTGTTGCCTGCAGAGTTCGGTTTAGAGCTGCGTTATGAATATGTGGACTACAAGGACAAGGTTTTTTTCAGCGACAGCGGCAAGGGGCGGGCGGACTACACCGATTGGGAAATCAAGCTTACTCGCGACTTTGTCGGCGTCAGCTGGGGCTTGAGTTACATCGACACCAGCCTGTCGAAAGCCGAGTGCCAGAGCTACACCGGTTATGACGATGTGTGTGGTGCGACCCTGCTGGCCAGCGCCAGCAAAACCTTCTAAACCGGGGTTGCAAGGGTGTCGGCAAGCTCAGCATGTGATCGTACAACCCGCTTGAGCTATCATGCGTGGATGTTTTGCCCCGATGCCCTTGAATCCGAGAAAGATTTTCACCATGGAAAACCCAAACGACGTCCCCCGCCTTCCGCGCAAACGCCGCAGCCTCGCGCAGGAGTTGGTGACGGTGCTGTCCGAACAGATTCGTGACGGCTTGCTCAAACGAGGTGACAAACTACCCACCGAGTCCGCGATCATGGAAGCGCACGGGGTCAGCCGCACGGTGGTACGTGAGGCGATTTCTCGTTTGCAGGCAGCAGGCCAGGTCGAGACCCGGCATGGCATCGGCACTTTTGTGCTGGACACACCGAGCCCGAGCGGTTTTCGCATCGACCCGGCCACCGTGGTCACTTTGCGTGATGTGTTGGCGATTCTTGAACTGCGTATCAGCCTCGAAGTCGAGTCTGCCGGGCTGGCCGCCCAGCGGCGCAGCGACGAGCAACTGGCCGCGATGCGGGCGGCACTGGATGCGTTGAACGAAAATACCGCCCGTGACGGTGATGCGGTGGCTTCGGATTTCCAGTTTCATCTACAGATTGCGTTGTCGACGGGCAACCGCTACTTCACCGATATCATGACCCACCTGGGTACCAGCATCATTCCCCGTACCCGGCTCAACTCTGCGCACCTGGCCCATGATGACCAGCAGCAGTACATGCATCGCCTGAGCCGGGAGCACGAAGAAATCTACACCGCCATTGCCCGCCAGGACTCGGACGCCGCCCGGGCCGCCATGCGCCTGCACCTGACCAACAGTCGCGAACGACTGCGCCATGCCCACGAAGAAGCCGAAGCAAGGGGTTGATCGAACCCCCGCGAACCCCTAGTCGCTGACGAGGCACGGGGCTGCGATCGGCTGCGAAGCAGTCGTAGCCTGGAAGCAGGGCTTCCCTCGAAAAGCTCGCAGCCTGGTGCCTCGTCAGCGACTACGGTTGCGGTTGTGACGTCTTCTCGTACAACCTGCATCCGTCCTTGAATTAATTTTCATCCATCCGCCAACCTTCAGAAACCCTTGTGCCACGGGCCTTTGCTCTGGTTTGTGGCTCGGCAACGGAACCCCTGTGCAGGCAATTTGAAGAATTTGGATTGACGATTATATTTATAGTTGTACGATGACGTACGACACGGCGAAAGCGCTGCCGTTTTTATCATTACTACAAGCTCCCAGGGTGTTCGAATAATGAATCCACAAGAACTGAAGTCCATCCTCTCTTCCGGTCTGCTGTCTTTCCCGATTACCGATTTCAATGCCCAGGGTGATTTCCACCGTGAGGGCTACATCAAGCGTCTGGAATGGCTGGCCCCGTATGGCGCTTCTGCTTTGTTCGCCGCAGGCGGCACCGGTGAGTTCTTCTCCCTGGCGGCCAGCGAATATTCGCAAGTGATCAAAACCGCAGTCGATACCTGTGCCAACAGCGTGCCGATTCTCGCCGGTGTCGGCGGCTCGACCCGTCAGGCCATCGAATACGCACAAGAAGCCGAGCGTCTGGGGGCCAAAGGTTTGCTGCTGCTGCCGCACTACCTGACTGAAGCCAGCCAGGACGGGGTTGCCGCCCACGTTGAAGCCGTGTGCAAGTCGGTCAAGATCGGGGTGATCGTTTATAACCGTAACGTCTGCCGCCTGACCGCGCCGCTGCTGGAGCGTCTGGCCGAGCGCTGCCCGAACCTGATCGGTTACAAAGATGGCCTGGGTGATATCGAGTTGATGGTTTCGATCCGCCGCCGTCTGGGCGATCGCTTCAGCTACCTCGGTGGCCTGCCAACCGCAGAAGTCTATGCCGCTGCCTACAAGGCGCTGGGCGTGCCGGTTTACTCCTCGGCAGTGTTCAACTTCATTCCCAAGACCGCGATGGATTTCTACCACGCCATCGCCCGTGAAGATCACACCACCGTGGGCAAGATCATTGATGACTTCTTCTTGCCGTACCTGGATATCCGTAACCGCAAGGCCGGTTACGCAGTGAGCATCGTCAAGGCCGGCGCCACCATTTCCGGTTACACCGCAGGTCCGGTGCGTACGCCACTGACCGATTTGCTGCCGGAAGAATACGAAGCACTGGCCGCCTTGATCGACAAGCAAGGTCCGCAGTAACCCATAATCAAGGCCGCTGAGAAATCAGCGGCCTTTTGCGTTGTAGACACACCGATCCACCTTGTAGGAGCGAGCTGTCCAGGTTTAAAAGCCCGCGCCTGCAGGATAAAAAATAGTTACCCGCGCATAAAAATAATCAGTGGGAGTACATCTACATGCCAGCGACCAAGCCGACGCATGTCCGTTATTTGATTCTGCTCATGCTGTTTGTGGTGACCACGATCAATTATGCCGACCGCGCCACCATCGCTATCGCAGGTTCAAGCCTGCAAAAAGACCTCGGTATCGACGCCGTTACCCTGGGTTTCATTTTTTCTGCCTTTGGCTGGGCCTACGTGGCCGGACAAATCCCCGGCGGCTGGCTGCTCGACCGTTTCGGCTCGAAAAAAGTCTATGCCCTGAGCATCTTCACCTGGTCGCTGTTCACCGTGCTGCAAGGCTATGTCGGGGAATTCGGCATCTCCACCGCCGTGGTGGCGCTGTTTATGCTGCGTTTTCTGGTGGGCCTGGCGGAAGCGCCTTCCTTTCCCGGTAATGCCCGTATTGTCGCCGCGTGGTTTCCCACCGCCGAACGCGGCACCGCGTCTGCGATCTTCAATTCGGCGCAGTACTTCGCCACGGTGATTTTTGCTCCGCTGATGGGCTGGATCGTTTACACCTTCGGCTGGCAGCACGTGTTTATCGTGATGGGCGGCATCGGCATTGTGTTCTCGCTGATCTGGCTCAAAGTTATCCACAGCCCGCGCCAGCATCCAATGATCAACGAGGCCGAGTTCAGGCATATCGCCGACAACGGCGGGCTGGTGGACATGGATCAGGACAAGGGCACAGGTAAAAAAGTCGACGGTCCGAAGTGGGATTACATCCGCCAGTTGCTGACCAACCGCATGATGCTCGGCGTGTACCTGGGCCAGTACTGCATCAACGGCATTACCTATTTCTTCCTGACCTGGTTCCCGGTGTATCTGGTCCAGGAGCGCGGCATGACCATTCTCAAAGCCGGCTTCATTGCCTCGCTTCCGGCGATCTGCGGCTTTATCGGGGGTGTGCTGGGCGGTGTGATTTCCGATTACCTGCTGCGTAAAGGCCACTCCCTGACCTTCGCCCGCAAGGCCCCGATCATTGGCGGCCTGTTGCTGTCCACCAGCATCGTGGCCTGCAACTATGTCGATATTGAATGGATGGTGGTGGGCTTCATGGCCCTGGCCTTCTTCGGCAAAGGCGTTGGCGCTCTGGGTTGGGCGGTGGTGTCTGACACCTCGCCGAAACAAATCGCCGGTCTGAGTGGCGGTCTGTTCAACATGTTCGGCAACATTGCCTCGATCACCACGCCGATCGTCATCGGCTACATCATCAGCACCACTGGCTCGTTCAAGTGGGCACTGGTGTTTGTCGGCTGCAATGCGCTGGTGGCGGTGTTCAGCTATCTGGTTATCGTTGGCCCGATCAAACGGGTGGTGCTCAAAGAGCCGCCGGTAAGCGGGCCACAACTGACCAAACTTGTTTCAGCACATCCTTGAAGGGCGGCGCCATGACTTTGATTGAACACTCCGACTCGCCGCGCACTATCCGTCTGCATGCCCTGGACAACGTCGCGGTGGTGGTCAACGACCAGGGCGTACCGGCCGGGACCGAGCTTGCCGATGGCCTGGTGACCCTGGATTTTGTGCCGCAGAGCCACAAGGTCACGCTGGTGGACATTGCCCGGGGCGGCGCAGTCATTCGATACGGCCAGACCATCGGCTACGCCTTGCAGGCCATCGCCCGCGGCAGCTGGGTCAATGAAGACCAACTGCGCATGCCCACTGCGCCACCCCTGGACAGCCTGCCGCTGGCCACCGAGGTGCCGGTGGCCCAGGCGCCTCTTGAGGGCTTCACCTTCGAGGGTTATCGCAATGCCGACGGCACCGTCGGCACGCGCAACATTCTGGGGATTACCACCACTGTGCAGTGCGTGACCGGGGTGTTGAACCACGCGGTCAAGCGTATCCGTGATGAACTGTTGCCCCGATACCCCCATGTCGATGATGTGGTCGCGTTAACCCACAGCTACGGCTGCGGCGTGGCCATCAGCGCCACCGATGCCTACATCCCGATCCGCACGGTGCGTAATCTGGCACGCAACCCCAACCTGGGCGGCGAAGCGCTGGTCATCAGCCTGGGCTGTGAAAAACTTCAGGCCGGCCAGGTGATGCACGACAACGACAGTTCGGTGGACCTCAGCGAACCGTGGTTGTACCGCTTGCAGGATTCCAGCCACGGCTTCGGCGAAATGGTCGAACAGATCATGGCGCTGGCAGAGACCCGTCTGAAGAAACTCGATCTGCGCCGCCGTGAAACCGTGCCCGCGTCCGAGCTGATTCTGGGCATGCAGTGTGGCGGCAGCGATGCGTTTTCCGGGATCACCGCCAACCCGGCGCTGGGCTATGCCTCGGACTTGCTGCTCAGGGCCGGAGCGACGGTGATGTTTTCTGAAGTCACTGAAGTGCGCGATGCCATCTACCTGCTGACCTCCCGTGCCGAAAGCCGCAGCGTCGCCCAGGAACTGGTGCGGGAAATGGACTGGTACGACCGCTATCTGGCCAAAGGCGAAGCGGATCGCAGCGCCAATACCACACCGGGCAACAAGAAAGGCGGGCTGTCGAACATCGTCGAAAAATCCCTGGGTTCCATCGTCAAGTCCGGCAGCAGCGCGATCAATGCTGTGCTCGGCCCTGGTGAGCGTTTCACGGGCAAAGGGCTGATTTTCTGTGCAACACCGGCCAGCGATTTTGTCTGCGGCACCTTGCAACTGGCCGCGGGGATGAACCTGCACGTGTTCACCACGGGGCGCGGCACCCCTTATGGTCTGGCCATGGCACCGGTGGTCAAGGTCTCGACCCGTACCGAGCTGGCGCAGCGCTGGCCGGACCTGATCGATATCGACGCCGGGCGCATTGCCACCGGCCGCGCGACCATAGAAGAGCTGGGCTGGGAGCTGTTCCACTACTACCTGGATGTGGCCAGCGGCAAAAAACACACCTGGGCCGAACAGCACAAATTGCACAACGACATTACCTTGTTCAACCCGGCGCCCATTACCTGAGGTTCCCTGTTCAATCCAGGCGCATGTCTCAAGAGTTAAGTCCATTGGGCAGCCCGCCGAAGGCCGGCATCGGCCGGTTCGCGGTCAGCAGTGACAGTTTGCTGATCCCTGCACGCACATCTCGGGGCAGTGCGCCGCAGAGGTGCTGAATCAATAAATTGTCCTGCGCTGCCCGGGCTTTACAGGGTTTCTTCGGTCTGGGTTCTTTCCAGGTAATTCACCAGCAGCCACCATAAATGTTCTGACGCCGGGTGTAGTCGTCGATCGGAGCTGCGCAGAATATGACACTGCGAGGCCCTTGCTATGGGGTGATCCAGGGGGATGGCCAGCAGTTTTGAATCTTTGCCCTGTTGCCCCAGAGACTGAGCGGTCATGAACGCTACGCCAAGACCTGCCTGGCACAGGGTGATCGCCACAGACTGTTGGTTGCAGCGATAGGCGGGGGTGAATACCTGATTTTCAGACTCGAATATTTTATTGATATAGCGCTGTACGCCATAGGCGTTAGACAGGCCAATCAACCTGTGGTTGGCCAGTTCACTGACAGCAATGACAGTGAATTCTTTTAAGGGATGATCTTCAGGAACAATTGCGCAAATAGGGCCTCTGGTGAAACTGCGACGCTGCAGCGATACGTTGTCGATGGGGCCGAATGACAGCGCCATATCGACCTCTCCGCGTACCAGCATCATCAGTGTGGCGCTCATATCCCCGGAACTGATGTCCACAAAAACGTCGGGATAGACTTTGGAGAATTCACGCAATTCGTTGGCGACAAAGTCGGCAACCATCCCGGGTCCGATTCTCAGGGAGACGGTTCCGCCGCGCATATATCGCAGGTCATTCAATTGTTTGCTCAGGACTTCCCGACGTTTTTGCGTTTCACTGAAATGATCAGACAGGAGTTTGCCTGCTTCAGTCAGCACTACATTGCGTCCGCGACGTTCAAGCAAGGGTAAATGCAGGCTGCGCTCGAGGAGGGCGATCTGTCGGCTGATGACGGAGGGGTTTACGTCAAGTACGTCGGCTGCTTTGCGAATGCCACCTTGAAACCCGACTTCGTGCAGGTAGCCAAGGCGCTTTTCCTGGAAACTGTTCTCCATCTCTTAGCCTTCTGGTCGTCAACTGTTGCTCTGTGGGCAACAATCTAGTGTTCACCCTCGTATTTTTCAACCCACAAGAGCATTCCATACTCGGGGCCTACTCCTCCAGGACAGGCCCAAAATATGAGCGCCGTACAAGAATACCTTCGCCTGCACTCCGATGTTCTGCTCGCCGATTTAAAGCGACTGGTACTTGCCGAGTCCCCCTCTACAGACAAGCGGGCTGTTGATGCCTGTGGTGAAGTGCTGCAAGACATCATGGCGCAGCGCATCGGCGCTACCGTGGAGGTTGTCGCGCGCGAGGAGTACGGAAATCATCTGATGTTCACGGTGGGTAAAGGGCCAAAGCGCACGGCTGTGCTCGGGCATTTTGATACCGTTTGGGACATCGGCCGTCTTTCACTGCGGGTCGAAGAAGGCAAACTTTACGGCCCGGGCATTCTGGATATGAAGGGTGGGCTCATTCAGGCCATTTGGGCTACCAAGGCCCTGATTGACCTTGGCTTGCTGGGGGATCGGCAAATCCGCTTTTTATGTTCCAGTGATGAAGAAATCGGCAGCCCGAGTTCTCGTGAGTGGATTGAAAGTGAAGCGCGTCTGTGCGAACAAGTGCTGGTGGTTGAGCCGGCCACCTCGCATACCAATGAACTGAAGATCGAGCGCAAAGGCACAGGCCGTTTCGATATCAAGATCAAAGGTCGGGCAGCTCACGCAGGTAACAACCCCGAAGACGGAATCAGCGCAGTACATGAAATGGCTGAGCAGATTCTTTTCCTTCATGGACTGAATGCGCCTGAATTGGGCACAACCATTAATGTCGGGATTGCCAACGGCGGCCTGCGTACCAATGTGATCGCCGACAGTGCAGAGTTGAGTGTTGACCTGCGTGTCAGCAGTTTGGCAGAGGCCCGGCGGATTGAATCCATCGTCAAAGACATGAAACCATGCCTGGCTGGCGCGCAGATCGCTGTCAGCGGTGGTCTGGTGCGTCCTCCCCTTGAATACACCCCGTTAAACCAGAAACTTTTTGCCGTAGCCCAAGAGGCTGCAGAGGCACTGGGCATTCAAATCAAAGGTGCCTCGGTGGGAGGAGGAAGTGACGGCAACTTCACCTCTGCCATCGGTATCCCGACCCTGGACGGACTTGGGGCTACGGGGGTAGGGCCGCACTCTACCCATGAACACATCATTATCTCGGATTTACCAGTACGGGCCGCACTTCTGGCTGAACTGATCCAGAGACTTTAAACCGGCTGAGAAACCTGAGGTAAAAGCTATGATAAATATAAAATCGGCTTCTGAGGGCGTAAGTACGGCCTCTACATCTTCAAAGCAAGAAATCAAAAGTCCCTATGTTTTTCTTTTTATTATCTTGCTGATTGCGGCGGCCGCTACATGGATTATTCCCGCGGGTGTGTTTGATCGTGAAATGCGCGATGGCATCTCATTTGTCGTGAATGGCAGTCTTCATGCCGTTCCGCAAAATGGCGTGCATCCGCTAGGGGTTTTTACGGCGATTGCTTCCGGGTTGCAGAGTTCTGCACCTATCATCTTTCTGATCCTCTTTACCGGCGGCGCTTTAGCGGTACTGGAAAGTACCGGAGCCATTCACCAGGCACTCAATGGCATTGCACGCAGTACAAAGCTTAATGATTACGTGGTCGTGGCAATCTTTGGTCTGATCTTTGGAGTGCTTGGAACCACGGGCGTTGTGGTCAATGCGGTTGTTGCTTTCGTTCCGATTGGTTTGCTGGTTGCCAGGTCTCTGGGGTTGAACCCTTTCTTCGGGGTCTCGCTGGTGTATTTGACGTGCGCGTCCGGTTTCAATGTGGCGCTCACTAACCCGGTGACTACCGGGCTTACTCAGAGACTGGCCCAACTGCCATTATTTTCCGGCTTCGGGTTGCGCGGCATTACCTCAGCACTGTTCATATTGGCCTGTATCGCTTTTTTGATGATTTACATGCGCAAATGCCGCAAAAATGGTGAAAAACGTCCTGAACTGACTGATTCCATCGCGGCAGACGAAAAGGCAACAACCCGCCACTGGCTGATTCTGGCGTTCGCTTCCGGCACGCTGGTGACCTTCATTTATGGCGCCATGACCATGAAGTGGGGAGAGCTCGAGATGACCGCCATGTTTGTGTTCATGGCGATAGTCGCAGGCATGATTGGCAAACTGTCGGCGTCTGAAATTGCCAACAGTTTTCTGGGTGGTTGTTCCCGGATTGTCTCCGGGGCACTGATTGTCGGCATGGCCCGGGCAATATCAATCGTTCTGGATAACGGTCATATCCTTGATCCGATTGTCGGGCATCTGGCTGACTTGCTGGCGCCGCTGCATCCCGCCATGGCCGCCATCGGTATGTACCTGAGTGCAGCGCTGATGCACTTTGCTATTTCTTCCGGCTCCGGAGAATCGGCATTGCTGATACCCATCTATGTGCCTATCGGCGACATGATCGGGCTGACACGGCAAGTAGTGGTGCATGCCGTATTGTTTGGCGAAGGTATCGTTAACTGTATTAACCCGACCTCCGGTGTCTTGATGGGCGTTCTTGCCGTGGCCGGTATTCCTTTCGGCAAGTGGGTGAAGTTTGTAGCGCCGCTGATTGCCGTATGGATGGTGATTTGTGTGGTTGTACTGATTGTTGGCGTAGAAATGAAGTGGGGCCCGTTTTGAAGTTCTCATCCCGCCCTGGCTGTAGTGATCAAGTCATTAAACCCTGATGTAGCAGGCGCGAACTTGTCTTGGGATGTTTGTTAGCGATAACCCGTGATTACAGTTTAAACACGGCGCTCTCTAAGTCATCGCGAGACAAGCTCGTGCCTGCAGTTGCGATAGCAATGGTTCAAGTAAACAGCCTTGGGGCAGCGGGCGGGTTTGCCTGTGGATTGAGCAAATTAAAATAATAAATCGGAGCGCTGTAAGTGACCGTAAACAATATAGCTGCAACTTTTCTTCTGGGCGGTATTGCCCTGAGTACTCAGGCACAGGCTGATTTTCTGCGTGACGGTAAAGCCACGCTGGGGTTGAAGAACTTCTACTTCAACAATGACAGTCGTGAGGGCGCCGCGAAGCCTTCAAAAACCGAAGAGTGGGCGCAGGGCTTTATGCTGGATTACAAGTCGGGCTATACCGACGGCGTTTTCGGCTTTGGGGTCGATGCCTTGGGGTTGCTGGGTGTGACCCTGGATGGCGGCAAGGGGCGGTCTGTGGGTAGCACCATGATTCCAGTCGGCAGTGACGACAGGCCCGTCAGTCAGTGGGGGCGCCTGGGGCTGACGGGGAAAGTCAAAGTTTCCAGGACCGAACTTCGCTACGGAACACTTCTGCCCAGACTTCCGGTGCTGGTTGCCAACGATGGACGGCTGCTTCCCCAAACCTTCGAGGGGGGCCAGGTAGTCTCACGGGAGTTGGCTAATGTGACCTTCAATGGTGGGCGGATTGAGCATGCAACTGGCCGTGGATCTACTGACCGGACCGGTCTGGCCGCTGTGGGTGGTCAGCGCGAAAGCAACCAGTTCAATTTTGCCGGGGCTGACTGGAGAGTTTCCAGGGACCTGCTCGCACAGTATTACTACGGTCACCTTGAAGACTATTACAGCCAGCAGTTTTTTGGATTGGTTCACACCCTTGAGTTTTCGAATGACCAGTCTTTAAAAACCGACCTGCGTTATTTCCGAACTGAATCTTCGGGTAAAAACAGTTCGGGAGCTGCGGGCTACCGCATCAGTGGTTACACCAAAGAGGGCGATGGCGAGATCGACAACCGTACCTGGAGTGCTGCATTTATTTACAGCATTGGCAGCCATGGGGTCACCGCCGGCTATCAAAGTGTTTCCGACGGCAGTAATTTCACTCAGCTCAATCAGGGCGGGCTGGAAGGCAAAGGTGCTGGCGGCGCGAGCTTGTACCTGTACACCGACCGCCTGACCCAAAGTTTCACCCGGGCCGGGGAGCGCACAGCATTTGGCCAGTATGCCTATGACTTTACTGCCCTCGGCGTGCCGGGCCTGAAAGCCTCGGTGATGTACCTGCGGGGGGACAATATCAAGACTGTCAGCGGCGACAGGCTGAAGGAATGGGAGCGGGATTTCAGCCTGGATTACGTCGTGCAATCCGGAGCGCTTAAAGGTGTGGGGCTGGGTTGGCGCAATGGTAAGTCCCATAGCCAGGCAGCCCGCAATCAAGATCAGAACCGGGTGTTTCTGAGCTACAGCATTGCGCTTTTCTAAGGCCGCTGGGCACTAGCCCTCAAGTGCGCTGAACAGGCGCATCGAGCCTTTTCTCCCAAGGCCAGCGGGCTGCCAGGTGATACCTGGCAGCCCGTTTTTTTGCCTGAAGCTTCTATTGTGAATCGTTGCTCCCGCAGGGGCATGGCCTGCCGGCGTCGGGCCCGCAGCCAGCCATTTCCCGCGATTGCCTCAGAAGCGATCCAGCCGGTACGGTTCGAGCCCCGGCAACGGATGAGACGGGGTCGCGGTCGCCGGTGCAACCATCCGCGCAATCAGCTCGGCAGTGACTGCGGCCTGTGTCAGGCCCAGGTGCTGGTGGCCGAAGGCAAGCAGTACCTTGCCGTTGCATACCCGGTCGATGATCGGCAGAGAGTCCGGCAAGGACGGGCGCAAACCCATCCAGGGAGTGGCACCCTCGGCGCTCAAGTCCTGGCGGAACAGACCTTTGCTCAACCGGTGCAACTGCCAGGCGCGCTCCATGGTCGGGGGGCGCTCCAGGCCGGCGAACTCGACAGTGCCGGCCAACCGTAGCCCATCGGTCATGGGGGTCATGATGAACTTGCGTTCCAGCGAGGTGACTGCGAAAGGCAGCCGCTCGTGTTCATGGGGCAGCATCAGGTGATAACCGCGCTCGGTATCCAGGGGGACCTTCTTGCCCGTCAGCTTTGCGGTGAGCCTGGCTGAGTGGGCGCCACAGGCGATCAGTACCTGGCGGGCAGTCAAACTGCCCTGGTCGGTGTGCAGCGAAACGCCGTTCTGATGCAGGTGTCCGTCCTGCACCCGTTGCTTGATGAAGCGCACACCGCAGGCCTTGGCGGCCTCGACCAGTTCGCAGACCACCTGGTAGGGGTCCAGAAAATGCCCTGTGCTGGGGAAGAACAACCCGCCCTGGATCTGCTCGCTCAATTGCGGGGCGACGTCGCGGATGGCCTGGGCCTGCCACATATCGACCGGTACTGCTTGTTGACGCATGCGTGCCTGTAGCGCTTCGATCGCCTGGCGCGACTCGGCGCGTTCGAACACCAGCAACGAGCCGTCTTCCTTCATCAGGTTCGGCCGTTCGATCGACTCCAGCAGCCGGTGCCAGGCACCCAGGCTGCTTTCGTTGAGCGCACGTATGCCGGCCACGGTGCGCTGGTAAGGCGCCGGTCGCAGGTTCAACAACAAGCGCGTGAACCAGGGCATGGCACGGGGCAGGTATTTCCAGTCCAGGCGCAGCGGGCCCATGGGGTCCATGAGCATGGCGGGCAAGCGCTTGAGGATCGACACATCGGCGATGGGAAACACCTGCTCGGTCGCCAGATGCCCGGCGTTGCCGAATGAGGCGCCGTGGCCGGGGTCCTGCTGGTCGATAACCACTACGCGCTGGCCCTGGCGTGCCAGTTGCAGGGCACAGGCAACGCCGATGATCCCGGCGCCGACCACGGCAATGTCAACGCTGTCGTCAGGGTTGCTGGAATTGAAGGGGTTCGACATTTCCTAGGCTTCTCTCTGGCCGTCGAACAGGCGGCGCAGCAGCAGCGGGTTGCTGTGCTTGAGCGCGGCTGGCAACAAGGTATCGGGGAAGTCCTGGTAGCAGACCGGCCGCAGGAAACGCAGGATGGCGGCGGTGCCGACCGAGGTTGTACGCGTGTCGGAGGTGGCCGGGAAAGGACCGCCATGGACCATGGCATCGCACACTTCAACACCGGTTGGCCAGCCGTTGACCAGCAGGCGACCGGCCTTGCGCTCCAGGATCGGCAGCAGCGCCCTGGCGCTTTCCAGGTCGGCGTCATCCAGGTGCAGGGTGATGGTTAGCTGGCCTTCCAGGTGCTCGGTAACCTGGCGGATTTCGTCGTCATTGGCACATTGCACGATCAGCGACGCGGCACCGAACACTTCGCCTTGCAGGGACGGGTCGGCGAGGAAATCTTCTGCCCGGGTGACGAACAGTCGGGCCTGGCACTGGTTCGGGGTTTCGCCCTGCAGGCCGGCAGCCGCTGCCCGGGCGTGGGGGTTTTCGGCCAGAGCGCCGACACCGGCTTGATAGGCGCTGAAGATGCCGGGGGTAAGCATGGTCTGCGCCGGGCTGCGCTGGACGAAGTCCGCTGCCACGCGGATGAAACTGTCCAGGGCCGGGCCTTGACGGGCAATTACCAGGCCCGGGTTGGTGCAAAACTGGCCGGCGCCCTGGGTCAGGGAAGCGACAAAGCCTTGTGCCAGCGCTTCGCCACGATTGTGCAGGGCCGCCGGGAAAAGCAGTACCGGGTTGATCGAGCTCATTTCCGCATACACCGGGATCGGCTCCGGGCGTGCCTGGGCCGCCTTGCACAAGGCCATGCCGCCACTGCGCGAGCCGGTGAAGCCGACGGCCTTGATCCGCCAGTCGCTGACCAGGGCGATCCCCACTTCGCGACCCGAGCCGAACAACAGCGAGAACACGCCTTCAGGCAGAGCGCATTTTTCCACGGCGCGGCCAATTGCGCGGCCTACCAGTTCGCTGGTGCCCGGGTGCGCGCTGTGGGCCTTGATGACGACCGGGCAACCGGCAGCCAGGGCCGAGGCGGTATCGCCGCCGGCAACGGAGAAGGCCAGGGGGAAATTGCTGGCGCCGAACACGGCCACCGGACCCAGCGGCACCTGACGTTGGCGCAGGTCAGAGCGGGGCAGAGGTTGACGTTCCGGTAGTGCCGGGTCGACCCGTACATCCAGCCATTCGCCGGCACGTACCGTGCGGGCGAAGGTGCGCAGCTGGTGGCAGGTGCGGCCACGTTCACCCTGGATACGCGGGCGTGGCAGGCCGCTCTCGGCCGTGGCGCGGTCGATCAGTTCATCGCCAAGGGCTTCGATTTCATCGGCAATGGTTTCGAGGAATTCGGCGCGTGCCGCCAGTGATGTCTCGCGATAGCGGTCCAGGGCTGCCCATGCCAGGGCGCAGGCCTGTTCTACATGCTCAGCGGTACCGCCGGGATAGGCCGGTTCGAGCGGTTGGTCGGTGGCGGGATTGATCGCCCGGATCGCTTCGCGGCTGCCGGTAATGGCGTGGGTGCCGATCAGCATTTGGCCTGTCAGAGTCATGGCGGTTCCTGGAGCAGTAGGGGAGTCCGGCTGCCAAACACGGGGCTTGGCAGCCGGGCATAAATAGAGGGCGGCGCGCATCGGGGCGCCGCCGTGCAGGCAGGTGGTGGGCGAAACGTCAGGCGACGTTCTGCTCTGCCGACCAGTTGGCGTACCACTGGCGGAACAACGTGTACTGGTTCTCGGCGTAATTGCGCTGGGCATCGCTGAGCACATCAGTCTCGTTGAAGTGCAGGGTGTATTCCTTGTCACCGTTGAGCACCATCAGGTGCTTGTAGTACAGCACCAGATCGCAGCCTTCGTCGAAGGACGAGAGCACGGCCAGAGCAGCTTCCAGTTCGCGGGCCAGGCGGCGAGCCTTGGCGTCGCCTTTGGCGGCTTTTTTGCTCAGGGCTACCAGTTGCAGCACTTCGCGCGGCAGGGCGTTGCCGATGCCGGTGATGGCGCCGGTGGCGTTGCAGTTGACGAAGCCATGCACCACCTGGGTGTCGACACCGACCATCAGGGTCACGTCATCGTCCTTGGAGGTGATGTTCTCGGCGGCGTAGCGCATGTCTGCAGCACCACCGAACTCCTTGAAGCCGATCAGGTTCGGGTACTCGCGACGCAGTTCGAAGAACAGGTCGGCGCGGGTGGCAAAGCCGTAGTAAGGGCTGTTGTAGATGACTGCCGGCAAACCCGGAGCGGCTTCCAGGATCGCGGCGAAGTGAGCTTTTTGCGCGGCGGCAGAGGCGCCACGGGACATCACGCGCGGGATAACCATCAGGCCCTGGGCGCCAACTTTGGCTGCATGGGCTGCGTGGGAAACCGCTTCACGGCTGTTGACCGCACCGGTACCGACGATGGTCGGAATGCCTGCGGCCACCAGGCGCGCGACGCCTTCCTGGCGCTGGGCTTCGGTCAGCAGTGGCCAGTCGCCCATGGAGCCGCAGTACACCACGGCGCTCATGCCGATATCGATCAGTTCCTGGCCCTTGGCCACCAGCGCGTCAAAATCCGGCTGGCGGTCAGCGGTGCAAGGGGTCATCAGGGCCGGCATGCAGCCAGTGAAAATGTTATCGGTCATTGCTGTAACTCCTGGAAAATTTATTGTTGTCTATTGAAGCTATAAGGGGCCGTCTGAACGGCATCCGGCGGGGTGGCTCAAATGCCCCACGCGAAGGGATCCTGTTCGTCGATCAGCAGCGTGCTGTCGGCGGTCATGTAGGCGCGGCCAGTAATGGAAGGGCGGATACGCTCGCCTTCCCATTCGTAGCTGCCGATGAACTGGCTGCCAGTGATGCTGGCCTGGACCCAGCGCTCGCCTGCGGCCAGTTTTTCATCGGCTGCCAGGCAAGCCAGCTTGGCGCAGGTGCCGGTGCCGCAGGGTGAGCGGTCGTAGGCTTTGCCCGGGCACATGACGAAGTTGCGGCTGTTGGCCTGGTGGTCCTCGGCAAACAGCTCGACATGGTCGATCAGGGCGCCGTCTTCGCCGTGGATGCCTTGGGCTTCCAGAGCTTTGAGCATCGCCCAGGTGTACTCGGTGAGGGCTTCGACGTTGTCGAGTTGCAATGCTTTGCCGTGATCGGAAACCAGGAAGAACCAGTTGCCACCCCAGGCGATATCGCCGTACACAAGGCCGTGGCCGGGGACGTCCACCGGCACCTGTTTGCGGTAGCGGTAGGCGGGTACGTTGCGCAGGGTCACAGCGCCATCTTCATGCAGCGTGGCGCTGACCGGACCCACTGGCGTATCGATTTTGTGCACGCCCGGGCTGATGTGCCCCAGATGATGCAACGAGGCCACCAGGCCGATGGTGCCGTGACCACACATGCCGAGGTAGCCGGCATTGTTGAAGAAGATCACGCCACAGGTGGCATCCGGCGAGACCGGCTCGCAGTACAGGGCGCCTACCAGCACATCGTTGCCGCGGGGCTCCAGCAGGCAGGCACGACGCCATTGGTCATGCTGGTCGCGCAGGGCATTGAGCTTCTCGGCCATGGTGTTGCCGGCCAGTTGCGGAAAGCCTTTCATGACCAGGCGCGTGGGTTCGCCGCCGGTGTGGGAATCAATGATATGTACTTGTTTCATATACCTGTCCTTTAGACGCGCAAAGAGGCCTGGAATCCCGGGATCAAGCCCCGGCGTATGCCCCGGCGGGATGCGCAGAGTGGGCTGCTGCCTGATGGACTACCTGTTCATCGTCTTCGTCCTCATCTTCCAGGCGCACCAGATGCGCCGGTACACCGGTGGCCGCGCCCCAGTAGTAGATGCCCAGGGCGCAGGTCGCCACCACCAGGTTGTCGAAGGGGTGAGTGAGCACGCCCATGCCACCGAAACTGCCGAGCTTGGAGAGCACGATGGTCACGGCGTAGAAGCCGATCAACCACATGGAAGAGCGAACTTGCTGGGCCAGATTCAGGTGCCAGGTGGGTACAAAGCGACCACACATCAGGTACACCACGAACATCGCGATCTGCAGGCCAAGCAACCAGGACACGGTGTTCCAGCCTGACCAGTAGACAATCAGTGCCGCGATGACGAACGACAGCGGGCCCAGTACCGCCATCCACTTGACCCGGAACGGGCGCGGCATGTCAGGGGCGTTGCGGCGCAGTGCGGCCACAGACACCGGAGCCACGGCGTAGCTGAGCACCAGTGCTGCGGAGACGACGTTGATCAGGGCTTCCCAGGAAGGGAAGGGCATGGTCCAGAACACCGACAGGGCGAAGGTCAGCCACAGCGCAGGGCGCGGGATGCCGGAATTTTCGTCAATGCGGGTGAAGATCTTGAAGAAGGTACCGGTCTTTGCCCAGCCGTAGACCACCCGCGGGGTAGCGTTCATATAGATGTTGCCGCAACCGCTGGGCGAGATCACCGCATCAGCCACCACCAGGTAGGCCAGCCAGCCCACACCCAGGGCCAGGGCGATGTCGCGATAAGGTAGCGCCAGTTCCTTGGACACACTGGTCCAGCCGTTGACCAGCATCTCGGTGGGCACACCGCCGAGAAAGGCCGTCTGCAACAGCACATAAATGGCGGTGGACAGCAGCACCGACAGGATCAGTGCAATCGGAATGGTGCGTTGCGGGTTCTGTACTTCGCTGGCCACCGAGATGATGGGGGTCAGCCCCAGGAAAGCGAAGATCACACCGCCAGCGGAAACGGCCATCTCGATGCCCGCCATGCCGAATGGCGCGAAGCCATGGACCTCGAAGTTTGCCGGTTTGAAGAAGGTGAACAGCACCCCGATCACCAGCAGCGGAACGATGAACTTGAATACGCTGACCAGGTTATTGAACTTGGCGAAGGTCTTCACACTGCGATAGTTGAGCATGAAGAACAGGCAGAGCAGACCGAACTGCATCAGCCAGCCAATCACCGTAGGGGAGTTGGAGCCGGCCTGGGTCAGCCCGGGGAACCAGGCGGCAGCATACTGGCGAGAGGCAACTACTTCGATTGCCACCAGGCTGGAGAAGGCGATCAGGGTGATAAAGCCCATCAAGTAGCCGAGCAACGGGCCGTGGGAGTACACCGGGTAACGAACCACACCGCCGGCCCGCGGCAGTGCTGCCCCCAGTTCACAGTAAACGATGCCCAGCAGCAGCACGGCAAACCCGCCCAGCAGCCAGGAAAAGATGCCTGCGGGGCCCGCAATGGCGGAAACGTGGCTGGCGGCAAACAGCCAGCCAGAACCGAAGATGGCTCCCAGCCCGATAAACGTAAGGTCTATCAATGAAAGCTGCTTTTTGAACTTACCTTTGCCTGACATGGCGGTGCCTTCTTGTGAGTTATTGGATAGGCAGGAGTGATGTCATTTGAAAACGTTATGCTCGGGATCGCCGTAGATAACGTTGCGGCTGCTAACAACCGCGCACTTATAAAAACCGGGTTCAGGAATCCTTCACTTCCATAGGTCGTGCCGTGTAATCGCCTATACCTTCCTGGATGCGGGCTGACGCTTGCTTGCCAATCCGTCAGAGTTTTTCAAGGGGCATGCAATGGCTCTAGAGTGGACTTTTCAGCGGTTGCTCGATTGATGTTTTTCACTTGGGTCGATGACGAAATCAGCACAATTCCAAATTGCCGACGAGGTGCGGCACGGGTAGACTTTTGCCTGTCCGAACCCTGAGAGAGTGAGAGTCATGCCGCTAAGCGCGTTTGCGATCCTGGGGCAGGGCAGCGACCGGAGCCGCCCTGACAGCCTCGATGAACTACTGGCGGGGGTGGCGTTGCTGTTGCCGCTGCTGGATGTGATTCCGAATGCCGCGATCTTTATCAAAGATATCCACGCGCGCTACGTGATGGCCAACCGCACCCTGGTTCAGCGCTGCGGGTTGAAACAGTTGCAACCCTTGCTTGGCAAAACCAGTGCCGAAGTATTCCCCGCGCAACTGGGCCCCGGTTACACCGAACAGGACCGCCGGGTTCTGGAACAGGGCCTGGTCCTGGAAGACCAACTGGAGCTGCATTTATACGGCAGCCGGGAGCCCGGCTGGTGCCTGACCCACAAACGGCCGCTATATAACCGCAACGGAGAAATCATCGGCCTGGCGGGGATTTCGGTTGACCTGCAATCGGCCGCCGACACGCACCCGGCCTACCAGCGCCTGGCCGCGGTCGACGAATACATACGCGCGCATTTCAATCGCCGCGTCACCTTGGGCGAGCTGACGCGAATCGCCGGCATTTCCGTGGCGCAACTGGAAAGATACTGCAAGCGAGTGTTCCACCTGACGCCGCGGCAGATGATCCAGAAGGTTCGCCTGGAGCACGCCCATCGCCTGCTGCATACCGACATGCCCATCACCGAAGTGGCGTTGCAGTGCGGCTATACCGACCACAGCGCTTTCACCCGACAGTTCAAGGCATTGACCGGCTTTACCCCGCGTCAGTATCGGCAGGCTACCGGGCATTGAGGGCCGAGGTGACAGGCAGCACCTGAGGCGTTTTCCTGCGCAATGTCATGGGTCACACCTCGTCAGCGGCGCTGAAAGCCCTGAATTCCAGGCACAAAAAAGACGTCCGAGGACGTCTTTTTTTGTTGAGTTGGTGGAGCCGGGGGAAGTTGAACGGAGCGGGCAAGGTATTGACTAATAATAGTGATTTTAGTAATCGAATTTTGTTGGAATACTGATTGGAATGCCGAGGGTATAGCTTTCCCACTCGATTAACCGCTGAGTCTAATTTATTCCAGCTGTATGAAATGGTGTGCAGCACGCAAATTAATCTTGAATGCTAGTGAATTGCTTGGTCGGATTTACCTGCTGCATGCATGATGCGACTGCGCGACCCTATGCTCCTGTACATGAACGGTGCTCTCCAGTGTGGCTTCGGCCCTCTTAGAGGGCCGAAGCCACGTGGTAATCAAAAAAGTAGCAGCACATATTTTCAGATAAATGTGGATTTAAGCGCGTTTAGATAAAAAGGTAAAAGCAGTAGCTCTCCACTTTTACCTTTATGCTTTATTTAAAGGGCAAGATAGCCATCTTTGACTAATTCTCCACGTAGTTTCCAAAGTTCGATGCATTGGCGTTCTGTAGGGAGCTTGTGTGGTATTTGCGCGGCGATTTTTAATAGATTTATCTGTCGAGGAGAAAGCTTTTCTTTTTTAACTCCCCAGTTCAATAGTCGAGTCCATTCAGCACCAGGTAGATCAACTACCATGATCTGAATTTGAATACTGTCATCAGTCTTTTGTGTAGATTTGGATTTTTTAACTTCTTCGACAGATTGGCGTACCTCTTGGAAAAATTCTTCGGCGTTTGAAACTAAGCTTATTTTTGTATTTTTTACCTGCTCCCAACATGCCTGCATTTTTGCCCATTCAGTAACGTTGTCTTTAGGTCTGTCAGGATCGGTTAGCACATGGAAGACTTTTTCTGAAATTATGGACAATTGCTCGCATAGCGATTGTGGGACAGCTTGTGAGTCCCAGATGGCCCTAAAGTTAAGCTGTTTGCCAAGTGCATCTTCAGATATTAAGTTGTGCAGCTTAGCGATTGAGTACGTGACAATGTTCGCTCGGTACCCTCCTTGATACCACGGCTGCTGACTGACCAAGGCTTCTGTTTTTCTGAAGATTATAGCTAAAGCAACTACCTTGCGGAAATATTCTTCGTTATAGATCTTGCCATCCGATGTCCATGACTTGGAGATAGTGTCGGCGAAGAATATGAAGTTTTTCTGAGCGCCCATGCTTACTCTGTGAGGCTGCTCGCGCCAGCTGTTCTCATATTTTGCAACATCAGTCTTTGTGAAAAGCTGACTTTTTGGGCTTTGCGTTAAGAAATGATTTTTTTGGGCGGCCGATAGTTTTGCTTGCTCATTTAGATATTGGCCACGAGCTCTCTCATAGAACCAGTGTGTACCATACTGAGCCCCGCCGCTTGGTGAGGTAAACAACCTACGGGAGAACTCTTGAAGTCGAATGTGGAACGGATGGTTGGAGAAAAAGTCTGCGTCGCTTACCTTGTTTTGGCTATTCGCGTAACGTGCAATTTCTGGCGTTAATTCACCTGCTTTTTCTGGAGGCAAAACCGAAAGCTTCATTTGAACCATAACTTTCGAGAGGTCCAAGCATTCTTTGCGGGCTGCACCGCCTCTCTTCGCAAACGCTAGTGATGCAGTGGTTTGTCCACCATTCACGATTTGCAGGTTAACGGCGCTTCGAATACGCACCCCGCCTGCATCTTCTTCAAGTTCGACATTTTCAGCAGTAGCTGCAATTCCATTATTGAAAGCGAAGAACATCTCAGGCTGATTGCGTATAGTGTTTTGAA
Organism: Pseudomonas sp. PAMC 29040; assembly: GCF_003994535.1. Lineage (NCBI taxonomy): Bacteria > Pseudomonadati > Pseudomonadota > Gammaproteobacteria > Pseudomonadales > Pseudomonadaceae > Pseudomonas > Pseudomonas sp. PAMC 29040. The sequence continues at coordinate 89,054 of NZ_RZAA01000013.1, read as the reverse complement.
TGGCTGCGTTAACTTTTCCTTTAGTGCTGAGAAAGGTTCGAACGTTCCCTTCAAGCAATCTGCTGCCATACATGTCGTATATGTCTGCCAAGGTGTCCCCAGGAATCATGCAGAGATAGGCGCTATAGTCCCCTTGGGACTCGGCTGCCGCAAGACATTTCAATCCACTGCTTACAGTTGAGGAAAAATCAACCACAAGATCATCCCGTCCTGTAGCTGATACATAAGCTGAATGGAATCTTCCAATATCCCAGATATGAAACTCGACTGGGGTTCCTCTCACTTGCTCTTCAGGCCAGCCTTTTTGGCGAGTTTTAAGCATCGCGTCGCTGACGAAATAGAAGCGATATTTAGTTATCTTTGAATGCCAATCCATTAGGTCACATGCAAAGCCATGCCCTGGTTGGCTTTCGTCCACGCTACCGTCAGTCAAATTCCCGTCCAATGCTTCCTCTAGGAAGGCGCGTAAGTCACCAATTGCAGCCTTGACATCGGAAGTTACGAATGAGGTAACTTCATCTTCATTGAAGAACTCAGCGACTAGAAGCGCCATCGAATTGTCTGCATCATCAAATGCATAGCCGTCGATGCGCAGCTTTTTGCGTTTTCCGTTAACACCTTCAAATCTACAAACTTCAAAGGATAGAAGCTCTTCAGCCTCTATGAGTCTATCTCCGCAGTCCTCCACAAAAGCAGTGCGGATAAAGTCGCGTGAAGACTCCGCTTTTGAGCGAACGGCCTCTATAAAATCTTTATGGAAAGTATCAAGATTCATATGAATTGACCCGTGCGCTAGATTTGAAAGGCTGTGCAATTATTAAGGTTTAACTTGTATGTTACATTGCTAAGACCTGGCGGCAAATCTTGCGGTCGGATGCAAGGGAAGCCAGTGACTACTTTGTAAAGAGAGGTGCTATACAATATCATCACCTGGTTGTCATATTCCGGATGTGTGGCGTACCCACATCTCAATAGGCAGTTTTCAAAGGCTGAGTAGGTTTCGAAGTCTGACTTAAGTGATTTTCGGATATCGTCAACCAGCTGATTCAGCGTAAATCCATTAGCTGTGCTCTCTGCTCCGCTTCCCAGCTGAACAACAACAAGCTGCAATTCGCGGTGGGTATAATCGAGCTGTCTTTCAGATGCAATTGTCACCTCGTTTACTGATGGCCAGACAGTTTTTACTTCCCAAGCCAGCTTCTCGAATTGGAAATCTTGATCAGCCCGATCAGGCCCCTTCCAGCTCTGAATAGCTGCAGGCGCGCTAATCATCTCAATGAGTGATTTGAGGTGAAGAAGTTCGCCGCTCAACCCCCGGACTTGAGATTCGTTCAAGGTTTCTAGGTTGCCTCGTTCGAACAGTAGGCGCCAGCTAACAAGACGCGCTAAAACGAACGGAAGGCCATTAGATTTATCCGAGCATTGGCGTGAAGATGTAATTAAATCTTCACAGAACAATCGAAATAGCTCAAAAAGATCTGGCTTTTCCAATATGAATAGTAGCGACCATCGGCCATCCTCCCGGAGCAGAGTGTGTATTTTTACTGATTGAAGTTCCAAGTCAACGCCGGGATTTTCTTGCGTAATCAACAAAAGAGTGAGTCGACCCAATGAATCCACGCCTGCGTAGAAATCAAGGATGTGCTCTACATCAACTCTGCGAAATCCTGATCCGACCGCTTCTGCTTTCACTGTGTCCCAAATAAGTTTGACTTTATTCGTCATCATCGTCTTCCTCATCATCGTTGTCATCAATTGAGGAGCTATCCCCCGACAACATATTTCGGAGTTCGACAAGGTTAATACGATAAGCTACACGATGACTGCTGATATCAAGGGATGGAAAGCTTAGGCCTATGGCAACAAGCGCGTCGCAATCGGGCGGCAGTTGAAACTTACTTTCTTTTCTGGGCTCAATCAAATGGATTAGCAATAGCGGTGCCTGTCTAACGGCAGTGTATGCTTTACCCGGAATTGTTTGGATAGTCTTTTTGGCTTCGCTTCTATACCTAATCTCTGCTGCCTCGATTTCAGGCTTTGACAATCCTGCCTTCTCGTCGGCTGCTGATCCCACCCGCAGTTTAGTCCCGTTAACAAGCAAGGCTTTTATATTGTCATCAATAGATATCTTGCGAACTCTTCTTTTTAGCTCTAACTCTTCTGCAAATTTTATCGAGCTGCCGCTACCCGTGGGTAAAGCTACATCCCATAAATCAAGCTTGTGGTCTGTTGATTTTTCAATAAAATCAGCCAAGCTAGATGTTTGCAACTTTACGCTAAGAGGATGATTGATGAATGCCTTCAGGAATTTTACGACCAGTTGCTTCGGCACGGACCGCCATACGGGGAAGGCGCCATCTTCTATCTTTTTAGAATCTGGACTGCTTGTTACTGATCGTATAAAATTCTGCGCCTCCTTGTAGTTTGAGGAAACTATCGAGGGGTCTTTTAGTAAACGGGGCGACTCCAAGCTCTCTTCAGTAATAGATATTATCTGGACTATTTCATCCGAGTCCCTCATTTTGTTTCTGGCGGTAATGAGTAAAGACTCAGGGTGAGATCTTACGCGAAGCCCGAAATCGATTGGCTTGAGACGAGAGTTCTGCATTCTACGCACTTCGTTACGAAGCTCGTCAGTTGCCTCTGATATATGTGCATACCAATCTGCTGTCTCTTCAGTCATCCAGATTTTACATAGATCTTCGTAACCGGATCGATAGCCGAACCACCGTCCCATTTGAAGTAAAGCATCATACATTTGAGTTGTTCTGTAGAAGTAACTAATACACAACCCTTCAAGCGTCAAACCACGCGCTAGGCTATTGCCACCAACTGCTACTACCCTCAAGCCGTGCTCCTTGTAGGCGGTATAATCTAAACTGGCCGGCCCGCTTTTTTGGTTTACTGCAGTAGTCTGAATCGGCATCGTAGAAGCTGAAAGTTGGGTTTGAACCTGCTGCCACGTTACTTCTAGGTTGGAGAAGTTTCTCTGAAATACGTTGTATAGAGATTTAATGGAGCTGTTACGTATAGCTTCATCGAAAGGTAAGGAAGCGTAATTTCGAATGTCTCCCTGCATCAGCCGGACTTCATGGTCGATGATGTCTCGGACTTGATTTTGTATCAAGGTGAAGTGACTAACATTTACTAGCATGGATCTATGCTTTGGCATCCCAACACGAATGTCCATTAGCGTGTTAACTAAGAAGAAGCATGTGATCGCATCTTTAAGCGATGACGGGACGCCCTCCACCACGCTGTCAGAGGCCTGTCCACGCGGAAAGTAATCTTCGGCATCATCAATAACGTTTAAGCACTCTAGGTCGGAGTTTTCGCCGAAAATCCGGCTTGCCCCAACATAATTTGTAGGCGCGTCTAATGTGTAAATAAAATCGCGAGGGAATAGATCGTCCCCCTCGACATTATTCGTTGTTTCAGGGTTGATGAATACGTTGGCAAACGGAGTCGCGGTAAACCCTACATAACTCGATCTCGGGAAAACTTTCAGCAATCCACGTATTCCCGAATTTATAGCAGTTGCCTTTTTGGGGTTTGTATTGATGGACGCATTGTCCGCCTCGTCATCAATAAGTAGAAGGGGGATGTCAATGTTTCCGCTGGAGCCAGCATTATAATTAACCAGCCACTCGGCAAGGTTTTCGAGGATTCGCTTGTTTTTCTTAACTACAAGAAGAACAGGCTCTCTGTAGTCGTTTAACCTAAATCCAAGTTGGTTTACCATTGCCGCCCGGAAATCTACTACTGTAGACGTAAAGACACCTGCTGAGCGTGCACCATTGATTAATCCAACGCCAATTTCTTTGCGGTGGCGCTTTCGATTGTTTACGACGCCCGAGCTATCCAGTCCTACAAACCCAGAGTCTAAACGTTCCTGAGTTTGTCTTCTCAAACTTTCCAGCGTTCCTGTTAACAGAATTACTAATTTGTACCCGGCATCTGCCGCCTTGCAAATCAAACCTGTATAGTTAGAGGTTTTCCCCGACTGCACGTCGCCCATTACTAAACCTCGGCGCGGCCATCCTGTACGACCTGATGGGTCGCCCATCAAATCTAGGATTTCATCCGTTACCTTATCTAGCGAGTTGACAACCTTTGGACCCCAACCCTGCTTCAAAAGATCGGTTTGATAGCGACTCCAATAAAATGGTTCGATTGCAGCTTTTTTAGCTCTCAGCCAAGGATTGTGCTCATCATAAACACAGTCTCCCAATCCCATATCAACTGTAAGAGCTTCATGAAGTCGCTTAATAACTACTTCGAACTCGTCGTCCGTGACAGTGTAGGGCGGTATACTCCTTAGAGTGGACGCCATGTCAAAGATGGCTCCTTCGGTTGGAACCCCATCAACTGTTAGGGCTGTGATAACGCCCAATTCCAAGCGACGAGCATTAGCTGACAGCACCATCCTTGACGTCTCACTCACAAGTTATATTCCTCAACAATTTTCTTTGTCAGTTCTGGATATAGATTAAATGGTTCTATTAAATGAAGCGACATTAGCAGTTGCCTTCTGGTCGGCGAATCTACGGGCATATTTACTATAATTGTCGAAATCATATCGTTGATGTTTTCTACCGCACTGTCACTTGCGAAATCAGGTCGGACGTCGCTTGCCATACGGTTGTACAAAGCGTCCGCAGGGAATGAACTCTCAATAACCCCTAAAACCAGGTTTAGTCGTGCTCTTCCTTCTTTGTCAAGAGATTTTGAGAACTCTGAAATTAGTGGGTGGTTCCGATTTACATCGAATCTAACGCCTGATCTATCGAGAACTTCGTTCCAGCCAAGGGCTACATCAGAGTCAGAGATTTTGCGACCCTTAAAAGCGATCGTTCTGCCGCTGACAGATCTGATTCTGTCTACAGTGCGTTTTAAGTTTTGCCGAACCAACTCAGGCGGGTGAGCGGCAGATTTCTTTATATCTAGAGTCCAAAGGTGATCAAGTGTGTTGGGGATATCCACCCGTACTCGTGCAAGCTTGCTTAGCTCGTCTTTTCTTGCTAGGCGAAACCAAGTTCCCCAAATTATCAGTCTTCTATTTCTATATATATAGAATCCTTGCTGGCTTCGAAAGCCTTCGTTACCGCCGATCAGCTGTACATCATTACTACTAAGTTTGCTCATGTGTGGCAAAATAAAAGGTTTGACTATTACCCTTTTGCCTTCGACGGAAAACTTCTCCTCATCCAGAGGCTGAGTAGCTTTATGATTGGCCAAGAAAGGGTCAAATGGAACAATCGCAGAACCGTTGAGAGCCATTGATATTTTTGGCTTGCTCCCTTCTTTTGTTAGGAAACGATGGAAAACAAGTGATAGATGCTCGCGGGCCGCAAGCATTTTCGTTCCCAATGCGTTTTCTGGATCGGCTTCCCCAACAAGCAATTTGTCGAGTTCTTGCCACAGTACCATCGTTCCTGATTTTTTACTTTCTAGCTGACTAAAGTGCGGTAAGGCTTGGTAGTCTGAAATTTCAAGCTGAAGCATGACCCAAGCGCCTTTTTCGATAACGACATCGAGATCCCAGCAAAATGCGTTGATATCAGCATCTTGTTTGGAAATGACAGTCATCCGGCGGCATTGTGATATGGAGGCTGTCTTGAGCCCTAAGCCATACCGACCCATATCGTCTTCCCCCCTCTCTAAAAGAGGGTTTTTGCTACCGTGTCGCATTGCGCTCTGCAATACCTCATGCGACATTCCTTTTCCGTCATCTATTATCGCGATGTACGGGTTGTCAGTAGGACGGAACTCGATGTGGATCTCTTTGGCGTGGGCGGAAATACTATTATCAATTAAGTCCGCCAACGCCGAATCCAAGGTGTAGCCAATTGACCGCATTGATTCGAGCAGTGACGCTGCGTGGGGAGGGTGCTGAACCTCTATCATCGCACCAGTCTCCTAGTACAAAAGGTAACCAAGACTCTCTCCAACAACATTTCTATCCCCCAAGGGTTCGCGTTGATTTCCTACAGTCCCTCTACCGTGGGGCATAAGTCGCACACGGCAGGGTGTGACATCCATTGGCCACTATTCCTCGCATGGAAATGGTTATGATGCAAGCCTCATTTTCAGCCTCCGCTGCTTTGGACCTGCCTAGTCATCACTTAGATGATCATCGAATCCACTACTCCTGCATGCTCCGGACTTGAAGCTCCGCCCTTAATTATACGCTCTACTAGTTTGGCAATTTTACTTGCAAGAAGCGGTGGGACTGCATTCCCAACTTGGTGGTATTGCTGTGTGCGATTGCCTAGGAAAAAATAATTATCTGGGAAAGTTTGCAATCTGGCTGCTTCCCTAACAGTCAGGCTGCGACATTGATTGGGATCATAATGAATAAAATAATGGCCATCTTTCGATATATGGCTTGTAATCGTTGAGGAGTACTGGTTGTTAAGTTGTACTCTAAAGCGATCACTAAATTTACCACTTTCCCAGTTTTTATGGTCAGGTGCCAATCCGGGAAGATTGAATTCTTTATGGCCCTTTGGAGAGATATGATGAGCCTGTGCGAAGACGGAGGCATAAACATATCGCTTGAGATCTGCACTCATGTGACTTCGAGCTTCATGGTTGAGCCAAACGTTTAACCTGTCGTCTGTAAACCACGAGTTCAAATCCTCCGATCTTGTTCTTCCACTCCAAGAGCTTGTCTTTCTTACTCTCAGCCCGCCATTATCCAACCTGCCTCCCGAAAATGAATCTCGGAAGATTTTAAGGTTCATCTCTAAGTTTGGGTCCTGCTTCCCAGAGGAAATCAGGTCTGCATATAAAGTGTCCAAGTGATTTAAAACTTCACTGCACCACTTGTCTGGAGTATCATTTCCCCTCGATAGCGTACTTCGTAGAGGCGGAAGGTTTCCGATTACGTCTCCAACTGTAACTGGTTCGGCAGTTTCAAGCTTGTGCTCGTTAACCTCACCAATGTAATCTTGTGAAACACCGATCAAAATGACCCGATGGCGACCTTGTGGGATGCCATAGTCTTCAGCGCGTATTACAAAGTTACTAAAGTCAATTGAATCTGGCGGCATTCCTGATTCATATATTTCATTAGAGACCAAGGAGCAGATTTTATATTTTGTACCACATCCGTTTTTGATACCTAATGCGGCATCAGGGTCAGCTAGGTCTTGGAGTATTTGTGGGAATATTTGAGTTCCGCTAACCTTAGAGGAAAGAATCCCTTTGACATTTTCCATGACGAATACTGCAGGGCGCTTGCTCTGAATTATCCGAAGATATTCCCGGTAGAGGAAGTGGCGTTGGTCATCTTCCGCTTTGTATTCTGCATTTCCCTTGTTGCGTGCTCGCCCAACTATTGAATAAGCTTGGCAAGGGGGGCCACCAATCAATACCCAAGGTTTACTGGTATCTAGTCTAGTTTCTAGAATGCGGTCTAGCTCGGCATTTCCCTCCGCACTCCCTAGTTTAATTTGGCGGGCCTCTTTATCTGCATGCTGCCATTCTTTGGCGCTGTTCGAAGTCCAAGGTTGTGATGCCCTACCCGTCTCGCAGTAGTAATAGTAGTCGTCAAGGGCTGCTGGATTATTTTTTTTAAGCGCGCGATAAAATGCACGGAGTCTTAGCGTAGATCGAGCGAACGGGTCCATTTCTGCTGAGACTAATACATCAAAGCTTCTGCCCTCATTGAGTGAAGAGAAACCTTCACCAAGGCCGCCAGGGCCAGCGAAGAGATCCACGACCTGTAAAGGGTTGTTACAATTCATGAGCTACATCTGCCAAAGGTAAACGAAAGTGGATGTTGTAGATAAAGCGACCAGATCTCGGATGATGGCTGCGATAACCGGCAAAAATACACAGCCCGAGCTCACATTGCGCCGTTTCCTTTATGCTTTGGGTTATCGTTTTCGCCTGCACCGCAAGGACCTCCCTGGCAAGCCCGACATTGTAATGCCCAAGCTCCTGACCTGTATATTTGTACACGGATGTTTTTGGCATCGACATGCGGGCTGTCCATACGCTACTACACCTAAGACTCGGAGCGAATTCTGGGCGGCAAAATTTTCAAGGAACGTTGAAAGAGACCTCGAAAATGTACAGGCGCTGCAGGCCAAAGCTGGACGGTCATGGTTGTGTGGGAGTGCGAGATCAAGCAAGGCGGGGGGCGCTTGTCTGATTTACATGAGGCCCTAAAGGTGAGGGAATTGTCCGCTGCCTCAGCGAGGCCTCGCTTTAGGTAATCTTGGTGCCGACTGGACATGGTGATCGTGGCTTCTACGGCCGTCTGCGGCAGGGGTGCTTGTCAATTGATCGATCTGTCAGCAACCACGTAGTCCCTAGCCGTTTACTGATTAGTAAAGCGATGAGTTTGTAGTAGTACTGGCTTGCGCTTGAGTGGTCCTTTAGAAAGTGAGTCAAAAACCAGCGCATATGCTTTTGCTGCCAGGTCCAAGGGGTTTCGTTACCAGCGGTGTTGGATCGCCGCTTGCATGATTTGAGTTTGTCGGAGGTGTCTTTGCTGCGTGCTCTTCGAGCCGCACTGAACGCCGATCAGGTACAACGTCATATTAAAGGATTTGCTCATGAGCGGCCACCGATGTAGGTCGAAACCACATCGAGCCGGTTATGTCCGAGCTCAAGACTGATTTGTAGGCGTGCCTGTTTATCTAGGTCGGGGTCGATGCGATAGCAGTGGCCGCCATTGATTGGGGCTGCATAGCCTGTGAAATGCTCGTAGCGTTTGCAAGCGTAGGCGGCGCCCAGTTCATGAAATCCCTTTAGCTTGTGCCTATGCTGAATCTTGCGGGCGGGGCGCACAGTCAATTGCAGGAACGCGGCGTAGATTTCTTCTGGGGCCAGCAGGTTACGGCTGCCCCTCGGTGATGCATTTCTTGCGAAGAGGATTGCCTCGTTTACCTCATTGTTAGCAGTAATCCATCGCGGCTCTGATGCCCCAGAGCGACCGCCTTTGGTGCCGTCTTGGATATTGATGCGACCCAAATGCTTGGCCTCGTTGCGCAACAGCCATGAAACCCCCGTATTCACTCGATTCCAGGCACAAAAAAAGACGTCCGAGGACGTCTTTTTTTGTTGAGTTGGTGGAGCCGGGGGGATTTGAACCCCCGTCCGCCAGTACTCCGCTGTCGGTACTACATGCTTAGCCGTATCTATTAAGTTAACCCTCAGCGACCCGAAGGGCAGGGTGCTTTGGGCGAGTTGTGTAAGTTTTAGCCGATTCGTCCACAACGTACTGCACGGCGATCCTGTTCTATATGACAATCACTTCAGGTTTACAGGCATCCCCTAGTGATTGCTGGACCCGAAGGTACCAGGAGGATGGCTAAGGCAGCTTACGCTGCGAGAGCTTGACCCTCGTAGGTTTCGTCATTGGCAACTATAAGTAGTTGCAACAGTGGATTTACGAGTTCTGTTACCAACTCGGCATGCACCTAGAGTTTCGCAACCGGCGTCGAATCCTAAACGGCCCCGATGCTTGCTGTGTATTACCAGCAAGCTAGCGGAGTGTACGCCTTTGCGGCGCAGAAGGCCAACCCCATCAAGGGCTTACTTGCCGTCATCACCACCTTTGTTGTTATCCTGGATACGCTGGAGCAATTGAGTGGTGGTTGAAATGCAGGCTTTGTCATCGCCGCTGGCCTGTTCTTTCTTGGCCTTTTCGTAACCAGCCTTGATGTCGTCGGCGGTGTTTTCACTTGTCTGGCCAGAAGTAGCCATGGCGTTTTCAATGCTTTGCAGGTTGATGGCGCACAAATCATCCTTTGCAGGAACGGTTTCAGCCGCAAACACCGGAGAGGCCAACATCACAGCGGAAATAAACAGACCAGCAAGAGCGGTACGCTTCATGGGGAAAACTCCTTGTGTACAGGGTAGGCCCGGTGTCTCCGGACTCGGTTATATGCCCCAAACATTGGGGCCTTAAGCCAATTGACTATAGCTGTGCTCAGGAGTTCTGCCTGTATTTGGCCGCCATGGAATGAGTTTTTTTATGCCCAAAAGTGGGGCGTTTTTTTGAGTGTTCGGCAGGGCGTCCGGGGCGAGCCAGCCTGCATGCCGTCGACGTAAAAAGCTCGCTCCTACAGGGTGGTGGTCACCCGGTCCACCAGATACACCAGCCCGTGGTAATCGATTCCGCCATGTTGGCTCAGGCCGATTTCGCAGGTGCGACTGGTGGATATCCCTTCACTGCAATGCTGCACGGCGTCTTTCAGGGTGCGCAGCGAGTGGGCGTTCAACTCCGGTGTGGTGAAGCCTTTGTCGCCGGCAAATCCGCAGCAATGAATCCCTTCGGGAATCACTACCTGGGTGCTGCACAGCCGTGCAATGTCGATCAGCGCCTGGCTTTCGCCCAGGTGCTGGGTGCTGCAAGTGACATGCACGGCAATCGGCGCGGTCTGCGGGGTGAAGTTCAACTTGTGCACAAGGTGGGTGCGGATAAAACGCACCGGGTCGTACAGGTCCAGGCGCGACTGGTTCAGGTCCTGCACCAGGCGCAAGGTACAAGGGCTGGTGTCGCAGTAGATCGGATCAAGCCCGCCACGGCTGGCATGCAGCAGGGCGCCGATGAGTTCCTGGCGTTTGTGTTCGGCCTGTTCGGCATAGCCTTTGGAGGCAAACGGCTGGCCGCAACACAGGCTGTCCATGTTGTCGGGGAACACTACCTGGTAACCGGCTTTTTCCAGCAGGCCGCGGGTTTTATCCAGAAGCGACATTTGCTCGCTGTCGCCTGCCGCCGGCCCCATCACCCGTGAAACGCACGCGGCCAGATACACCACTCGCGGCCGTGCATCATTGACCGGCGGGCTGAAACGAATCGGCCGTTCGGGTTGCGGCATGGCGTTGGTCCACAAGGGTACCCGGCCTTTGCTTGCCTTGGTCAGCGCGGCCGAGATTTTGCCCAGCCGCGGCGCACCCAGCAGCATGCGTGCGCCATTGGCGGCGTGCAGCATGAAGCGGGCGCCTTGCAGCGTGGTTGTAAAGTGATTTCCCAGCCAGTCGGCGGTTTTCACGCTGTGTGCGCTGCGTGCCCGGAGTTTTTTCACCAGCTCGCCGGTATTGATACCCACCGGGCAACGCTGCGCGCATAAACCGGTAGCGGCGCAGGTGTCGATGCCCTGGTAGGCGTAGGCTTTTTCCAGTTCTAGGGTGTCGATACCTGCGCGCTTTTTGGCCTGAATGTCGCGCCAAATCACAATCCGCTGGCGCGGGCTGAGGGTCAGGCCTTTTGATGGGCATACCGGCTCGCAGAAGCCGCACTCGATGCACTTATCCACAATCTCGTCAGCGGCGGGCATCGGTTTCAGATGCTTTAGATGGATGTGCGGGTCTTCGCTGAGGACCACGTCCGGGTTGAGAATGCCCTGGGGGTCCAGCAAACGCTTGAGCTGCCACATCAACTGGTAGGCATCGCTGCCCCATTCCAGTTCTACGAAAGGCGCCATGTTGCGCCCGGTGCCGTGCTCGGCTTTGAGCGAGCCACCAAATTCCACGGCCACCAGTTGCGCCACGTCATCCATAAATGCCTGGTAACGCGCCACTTCTTCGGGGTTGTTGAAACCCTGGGTGAAGACGAAGTGCAGGTTGCCCTCCAGGGCATGGCCAAACAGGATCGCTTCGTCGTAGTGGTGTTTGTCGAACAGCTCGATCAGGCGATTGACGCCGATGGCCAGTTGTTCGACCGGGAAGGTCACGTCTTCGATGATGACCGTGGTCCCGGTTTTGCGCACGGCGCCGACTGCAGGGAAGGTGTCTTTGCGGATCGCCCACAGTTTTGCGTTTTCCACCGGGTCCTCGGTGAAGTCGACTTGTTTCTCGACCGGGAACGCCGCCATCGACGCCATGATTTGCGCCAGTTGTTCGTGCAGTAAGGTCGAGGTTGCGGCACGGGACTCGATCAACAGGGCGCAGGCATTGGCCGACAGCTGTTGTACGAAAGCCGGCATGCCGGGCTTGTCCTGTACCGAGCGCAGGCTGCGACGATCCAGTAGCTCCACGGCGGACACAGGTTGGCTTTTCAGTACGGTGACTGCGTTGCAACAGGTTTCAACGTCGGGGAACACGATCAGCGCCGAGGCTTTGTTCGGATGGTCGATTACCGTGTCGTAGGTCACCGAGCTGATGAAGCCCAGCGTGCCTTCGCTGCCCACCAGCAAGTGGCTGAGGATATCCAGCGGGTCATCGAAATCCACCAGGGCGTTGAGCGACAGGCCAGTGGTATTTTTCAGACGGTATTTATGGCGAATTTTGGCAGCCAGTTCAGGATTGGCGCGGGTCTCGCGGGCCAATGTCGCCAGCTGTTCGAGCAATGGAGCATGGCTTTGGCGGAAGGCGGCGACGTTGTTCGCGTCTTCGGTATCGACCCGGGTACCGTCGGCCAGCACCACGCGCAGGCCAGCCAGGGTGTGGTAGGTGTTTTGCGCGGTGCCGCAACACATGCCGCTGGCATTGTTGGCGACGATGCCGCCGATTTTGCAGGCGTTGATCGAGGCCGGGTCGGGGCCGATCTTGCGCCCGAACGGTGCCAGCCAGGCGTTGGCCTGGGCGCCGATAACCCCGGGTTGCAGGCGGATTTGTGTGCCCTGGCCGCGTATTTCCTTGGCGTTCCAGTTATCCCCAAGCACGATCAGCACCGAGTCGCTGATGGCCTGCCCCGACAGGCTGGTGCCGGCGGCGCGAAAAGTCACCGGCACCTGATCGCGACGGGCGAGGCGCAGCAGTTCGACCACTTCGTCTTCGGACTCGACGCGGATCACCAGCTTGGGGATCAGCCGATAGAAGCTGGCGTCAGTGCCAAAGGCCAGGGTGGACAGCGGGTCGCTGAAACGGCGGTCCTGCGCGATCAGTTGTTCGACATCACGCACAAAGGCAGCGGGCAGGCTCATGCATCCTCCAGGATCAACACCACCAGGTCTTTCGGGCCGTGGGCGCCGTAGGCCAGCACTTGCTCGATATCGGCGGTTTTCGACGGGCCGGATACCAGTAATGCGTTGGTTGGCATCCCGGCGGCCCAGTTCATCTCTTGCTGCACCTGATAGAAGTTGTCGCGGATTTCGCTGGCCTTGAGCAGGGCGAAATGCACCGGCGGTACCAGGCTCATCAGGCGCGGTTCTTCAGGGGTTGGCCACATGATCAGGCTGCCGGTGGCAGCAATCGCGCCCAGGGTCGTGGTCAGGCTGGCCGGGGTGTCATTGAACAGTTCGGCTTTCCATTCTTCCACCGGGCGGTTGTAGGCCTTGAGCGGCGCCAACCCGGGATTTTGCTCCCAGTGCGCCGTCACTTTTTGCCCGTGGGCCGTGGTCGGGGCAATCAGCAGGCTCGGCAGTTGACGGTCGGTGACCAATTGCGCCAACAGTGCGGGCCAGTCCTGTTCGGTGCTGAGGTGGATTTCGGTGTGCACCGCTTCCATCAGTTTGCGCAGCTGAGGGATGCGTTGCTCCGGGGTATAAGTCCAGGGTTGTGTCACCAGCACTTCGTCGAAGTTGTCAGGCACCGGTGTGGTCCCTGTCAGACTGTTACGCAGTTTGTTGAGGATGTTTTGTCTAGCGCTCATCGCGGGTCTCCCGATTTTTTCGCCAGGTGCTCGCGGGCCATATCGTGCAGGGAGCGGGCTGCGGGTTTGGGGGCACTGTGGTTTTGCGTCCACGGCCCGACATTGCTCGGCGTGAGCCCGCGCAGGCGGGTGGCAGCCTTGAGGAACACGCGGTAGAGGGTGGGAGAGCTATTGAGTCTGGCCCACATGTTCCAGACCAGGCGCTCTTTGCGCGAGTACTTGCTGCCCTGGCCGCGCATGATTCGGGGCGAAGCATCCGGCGCTTTGACGTTCTCTTCGCGCAGGCGGCGCAGCAGGGCCGGGATCGGAATTTTTACCGGGCACACTTCGCCGCAGGCACCGCACAGCGACGACGCGCTGGGGTGATCCGGAACTTTGGCCAGGCCCACCATGTGCGGCGTGATGATTGCACCAATCGGCCCCGGGTAAACCTCGCCGTAGGCATGGCCGCCGATGCGCGTGTATACCGGGCAGTGGTTCATGCAGGCACCACAGCGGATGCAGTTAAGAGTCTGGCGTAACTCGCTGTCGGCAAATGCCTGGCTGCGGCCATTGTCGAGCAGTACCAGATGCACTTCTTCGGGGCCGTCCAGTTCGCCGGGTTTGCGCGGGCCGGAGATCATATTGACGTAGGTGGTGATCGGCTGGCCGAGGGCCGAGCGGGTCAGCAGTGACAGCAGTGGCACCACATCGCGCAGGTTTTCGACGACTTTTTCGATACCGGTGACGGCGATATGCACCGGCGGCACTGTGGTGGACATGCGGCCATTGCCTTCGTTTTCCACCAGCAACAGGGTGCCGGTTTCGGCGACTGCGAAGTTGACGCCGGACACGCCGATGTCAGCTTCAAAGAATTTCTGGCGCAGCACGCGTCGGCCGATCTGGATCAACTGGTCGACGTCTTTGGTGTAGTCCACACCGAGTTTTTCGTGGAACAAGTCAGCCACTTGCCCGGCATTCTTGTGGATCGCCGGCATGATGATGTGGGACGGCTTCTCGTTGTCGAGTTGAACGATGTACTCGCCCATGTCGGACTCAAGGCATTCAATGCCCTGGGCGCCGAGCACGTGGTTCATCTCCATCTCTTCGCTGACCATGGACTTGCCTTTGATCACTTGCCTGGCTGAGCGCCGGCGAGCAATGGACATCACGATTTCATTGGCCTGGTCGACGGTTTCGGCCCAATGCACCTGCACGCCGTTGCGAGTCAGGTTGGCTTCCAGTTGTTGCAGCAGGTCGGGCAGTTTGGACAAGGCGCGTGCGCGCACTGCATTGCCCAGGGCTCGCAAGTGTTCGCGTTCATGGGCGTCGCTGAAGGACGCCGCACGTTTGGTCATCAAAGAGTCCATGGCACTGCGAAAGTTGTTTCGCAGTTGCGTGTCGGCCAAGGCTTCGTGGGCGCGCTCGCGAAAGTCTTCTTCAATCGCGACGGTGGGGATCAGTGTGCTGGTGCTCATTGCTGGCCTCCGGTGCGCTGCCACAAGAAGCTGGCAAGATGCTGGCCGCGCAGGGCCTGCTTCTGTTTTTCCAGCGAGCCATTGATATTCATCAGGCAGCCGCAGTCGGCAGTCAGTACCTGATGGGCGCCGGTTTCAATCAAGGAGCGGGTCTTGTCGGCGACCATGGCCCCGGAAATATCCGGCATGCGTACGCTGAATGTCCCACCAAAACCGCAGCATTCACTTTCGTGGCTGTGGTCGATACGTTCGACATTACTCAGTTGCGCGAGCATTTCGCGGCCATGCAGGTGGGTGTTCATTTCGCGCCGTGCGGAGCATGAGGTGTGCAGCGCTACTTTGACCGGAGCACCGCTGTCCTTGAATTGCACCTTGCACACAAACAGCAGGAATTCGGTGAGTTCGAAGGTGCGATCGGCCAGGGCGTGGACCTTGAGCAGGGTTTCGGGTTCGTCCTTGAACAGGTCTTCGTAGTGCTCGCGCAGCATCCCGGCGCAAGAGCCGGACGGCACGACCACGGGATAGTCTTCGGCGAACAATGCCAACTGCGACCGTGCGACTTCGCGGGCCTGATCGGTATAGCCGGAGGTATAGGCCGGTTGTCCGCAGCAGCTTTGACCCTGGGGGTAGTCGACTGCGATACCTTCGCGTTCGATCAGGTGAATGGCGTCCATTCCGGCTTCGGGGAAGAACAGGTCCACTACGCAGGTGCCAAACAGATAGACCTTGCGTGGCTTGTGCGAGGGGTATTGACGAGGTGTCGGGAGGGGCGGGGCGACGCGGGTCGCATTCGGCACGGCGTTGTAAAAAAGCTCGCTCATCAGGCGTCTCCGGGTGGTCCCGGTTATGTGTCCGCGTCAGCAGCTGAAACCGTCTTCAGCCGCCAGGCAGACCGGGTTTGGAATGAATGACGCCGGCGTGCAGGCCGGCGCCTTTTATCGTGCAGTAACCATAGTCTTATTAGTGCACCAGCATGCCGGTGAACCAGTAGGCCTGCGCCAGTGTGATCAGGCCAACGATGGTGGCGAAGAACAGGCTGTGCTTGAGGGTGAAGCGGAACAGGTCTGACTCTTTGCCCACCAGGCCGGTGGCCGCACAGGCTACGGCGATTGATTGCGGGGAAATCATTTTGCCGGTCACGCCGCCGCTGGTATTGGCCGCAACCATCAACACGTCGCTGACGCCGATCTGGTGCGCGGTGGTGGCTTGCAGCGAGCTGAACAGCGCGTTCGAGGAGGTGTCGGAACCGGTCAGGAATACGCCCAGCCAGCCGAGGAACGGCGAGAAGAACGGGAACGCCGCGCCAGTCCCGGCCAGCACCAGAGCCATGGTGGAAGACATGCCCGAGTAGTTGGTGACGAAGGCAAAGGCCAGCACCATGCCGATGGACAGGATCGGCCAGCGCAGTTCGTAGAGGGTCTCTTTGAAAGTGGTAAGACCAGTCTTGATGTCAATTTTCAGGATCAGCATCGAGATCAATGCAGAGAAGAAAATCGCTGTGCCGGTTGCTGAAATCGGGTCCAGTTTGAACACGGCAGCAATGGCGGTCGGTGCGTTTACGATGGGTGCGGTTTTGATCACTAGTTGATCAAGGTGCGGAATGGCGAAGTTGAACACCCAGCCATACATCGCGCCGCCCGGTGAGAACAGGGCCTTGAACGGTTTGAGGGTCCAGATGGTGACCAGAACGGTGAGGATCAGGAACGGCGACCAGGCTTTGAGAATCTGCATCAGGCTGTAAGGCGAAGCCATGAGGTTGCTCGGTTTGCCGAAACCTCCTGCGCTGGCTGTCACGATTACGTCAGAGGAAACGCCTGCTATCTGTGCGCCTGCAGTCCGTTTTGGCTGCCAGACTTTCAGGAACAAGGTCAGGCTGACCAGGCTGGCGAGGGCCGAGGTAATGTCCGGCAGCTCAGGGCCAATGAAGTTCGAGGTGAAGTACTGGGTGACGGCGAAGCTCAAGCCGGCCACCAGGGCTGCCGGCCAGGTTTCACGCACGCCGCGCAGGCCGTCCATCATGAACACCAGCCAGAAGGGTACGAACAGCGACAGCAATGGCAACTGACGGCCGGCCATGGCGCCGATCTTGAACGAGTCGATGCCCGTCACCTGGCCCGCCACGATGATCGGAATGCCCAGTGCGCCGAACGCTACGGGGGCGGTGTTGGCAATCAGACACAGGCCCGCCGCGTACAGCGGGTTGAAGCCCAGGCCTACGAGCAGTGCGGCAGTAATGGCTACCGGCGCGCCGAAACCGGCTGCACCTTCGAGGAAGGCACCGAAGCAGAAGCCAATCAGCAGCACTTGCAGGCGCTGGTCATCGGTGATCGACAGTACCGAACTGCGGATGATTTCGAACTGACCACTTTTAACCGTCAGTTTGTAGAGGAACACCGCGGCAACGATGATCCAGGCAATTGGCCAGAGGCCATAGGCAAATCCATAGCCGGCAGCTGCGAAGGCCATGTCGACAGGCATCTGGAAGGCAAAGATGGCCACCACAATGGACAGGGCAAGGGTAATGCTCCCGGCGACGTGTCCTTTGAGACGGAACACGGCCAGAGCCAGGAAGAAAAACACGATCGGAATGACAGCCGCGAGAGCGGACAGGCCGAGGCTGCCGAGCGGGCTATAGAGCTGTTGCCAGGTTTGCATATGGGGTGGCCCCTAATTGTTATTGGTCGAGCGTGCTTGGATAATTGGTATTACCAATTTACAACCGCTACCGGCTAGGGTAAAAGCCTTATGCGGTATGTGTCAATTTGCCGCTCTTAAATCTTTTGTCGGGATGTTCGTGTTCAGTGCATCTGATGGGGGCCGGAGCGGCGCTTCTGATGAGTGTGCGGATTGCGCCAATCGGCGAGAATAGCGGCCCCCGGCGCTCGGTCGGGAGGGTGGAGAGCAGTTATGGGGTTTGATCAAATTCGTCAGCGCCGTTTGTCGGACGATATTGTCGAGCAGCTTGAGGGCATGATCCTTGAGGGAACGTTGAAGTCAGGCGAGCGCTTGCCGGCTGAGCGTGCGCTGGCGGAGCAGTTTGGTGTGTCGCGCCCGTCGTTGCGCGAGGCCATTCAAAAGCTGTCGGCCAAAGGTTTGCTGGTCAGTCGCCAGGGCGGCGGCAATTATGTGGCGACTGCGCTGGGTTCGACCTTTAGTGATCCGTTGTTGCAATTGCTGGAGAGCAATCCCGAAGCGCAGCGCGATTTACTGGAGTTTCGCCATACCCTTGAGGCTTCATGTGCCTTTTACGCGGCATCGCGCGCCACCGAGATGGATCGCGAGCGTCTGCGCCTGGCCTTTGAGCAGTTGCAGGATTGTTATGCGCGGGTCGATGAGGTGAGCCGCGCCGAGGAGGGCGAGGCGGATGCCAACTTCCATCTGGCTATCGCCGAAGCCAGTCATAACGCAGTGTTGCTGCACACCATTCGGGGCTTGTTCGACCTGCTCAAGCGCAACGTGGTGACCAACATCGGGGGTATGTACAAGCAGCGCAGTGAAACGCGCGACATGCTGATCAGTCAGCATCGCGAGTTGTATCTGGCGATTATCGAGGGGCGTGCAGAGGATGCCCGGGAAGTGGCGAGCCGGCACCTGGTGTACGTGCAGGAAGTTCTGGAAGAGGTGCGTCAGGAAGTTCAGCGCATGGCGCGGGCTGAGCGGCGTAACGGGCTGTAAGGGGCCAAACCTGCAGGGGCGAGGCAAGCTCGCTCCTGCAGATAATAGGGGCAGGGAGGTTTAGTCTTCCTTGCCCTTGTTGCGCACTGCACGCTGCAGCTCGCGATCGGAGTCGCGCTCACGCTCGGTATGACGCTTGTCGTATTCCTTCTTGCCTTTACCCAGGGCAATTTCGCACTTGATCAAGTGCTTGCTCCAGTAAAGCGAGAGGCAGACGCAGGCGTAACCCTTCTGCTGCACCGCGGCAAACAGCTTTTCCAGCTCGCGCTGGTTAAGCAGCAGTTTGCGGCTGCGCGTCGGGTCGGCAATAACGTGGGTGCTGGCTGTCGTCAGGGGGGCAATATGGCTGCCAAGCAGCCAGGCTTCACCGTCCTTGAGTAGCACATAGCTGTCGACCAGCTGTGCCTTGCCTGCACGCAGACTTTTTACTTCCCAGCCGGCCAGGACCAGACCAGCCTCGAACCGATGTTCGATGAAGTAATCGTGTCGCGCTTTTTTATTCTGCGCGATGGTCCCTGTGGGGTGTTTCTTCTGTTTAGCCATAGGGCCGGCATTATAGGCAGTTGCTAGCGTGTCGGCTACGGCCAACCTGCGAGTTTGTGCGTGCAGGACTGCGTGCTTGAGCGCGTAGGGTGATTCCCGGACAATGCGCCCTCTTTTTTTAGTGGTTGGGCGTAGTAACGATGTCGACAGACAAGGTTTCTGTCCACGGCAGTTGGGCAAGCCGTTGGGTCTTTATTTTCGCCGCGACCGGTTCTGCCGTGGGTCTGGGCAGTATCTGGAAATTCCCTTACATGGTGGGCGTCTACGGTGGCGGCGCTTTTGTATTGGTGTTTCTGGCCTGTATCGCGCTGATTGGTGTGCCGGTGATGCTGGCTGAAACCCTGATCGGTCGGCGGGCGCGACTGAGTCCGGCAAATGCCTTGAAGGTATTGGCGGTGGAGGCCGGGCATTCCGGGCGTTGGTCCTGGGGGGCTTTTGCCGGGATGATCACGGCACTGCTGATCCTGTCTTTTTATAGTGTGGTCGGCGGCTGGTCGCTGGATTACATCATCAATATGGGCAAGGGCGATTTTCAGGGCGCGACGGCTGATCAGGTGGGTGCTTACTTCGGTGGCGTGATAGCCGACCCATGGCGCCTTACGTTCTGGCATACGGCGTTCATGCTTCTGTCAGCGTTTGTGATCGCCAGGGGCGTGGTAGCGGGTCTTGAGCGCAGTTTGCGGATCATGATGCCAATTCTGTTTGTACTGTTGCTGGTGCTGCTGGGTTACAGCATGACCACGGGGCACTTCATGGAGGGCGTGCATTTCATGTTCGACTTCAACCCCGACCGGGTGCTCGACGGCTTGCTGGCGGCAATGGGGCATGCGTTCTTTTCGCTCAGTGTTGGCGTGGGTTCTATCATGATCTACGGTGCATATATGCCGAAAAACGCATCGATTTCCGGGACGGTTGTCGGTGTGGCGCTGATCGATACCTTTGTCTCATTGCTGGCCGGACTGGCATTGTTTCCAATTGTATTCGCTTCGGGTTTGAACCCGAGCGAAGGCCCAGGGCTGATGTTTGTGACCCTGCCGTTTGCCTTTGGCAACGTAGCGTTCGGTCAGTTGATGGGGGTGGTGTTCTTTGTTCTGGTGGCCGTGGCAGCCTGGAGTTCGGCTATCTCACTGCTTGAGCCGATGGTGGCTTACCTTGTTGAGCGGACCCGGGTCAGGCGCCTTTGGGTCACGTTCTGGCTGGCCTTTACCTGCTGGTTCGTCGGTCTGGGTACGGTGTTTTCGTTCAATATCTGGAAGCAGGCCAAGTTTTTCGTGAGCGAAGAATCAGGTTTTCACCTGTACCAATGGGGGGCTGCCAGCGGTCTGGACTTCTTTGGTGTCGTTGATTTCTTCACCTCGCGTATCATGCTGCCTTTAGGCGGGCTGTGCTTTGTGGTCTTTGCAGGCTGGATCATGGGGCGTGGCGCGGTACGCGACGAGTTGTCGATGCGCAGCCCGGCGATGTTCACCCTGACTCTTTTCTTGATGCGCTATGTGGCGCCACTCGGCATTCTGATTGTGTTTGCCGCCCAGCTGTGGAAGTAACGCTGACATGACTACCCATATCCAACGCTCCGCCTTGCTGCCTTATCCGGCGCAGGCTCTTTATGACCTGGTTAACGATGTTGCGAGTTATCCGGAGTTCTTGCCGTGGTGTTCATCGGCCGAAATTCTTGAAAGCACCGAGGTGCTGATGCGCGCCAGCCTGGGTGTGGCCAAGGGCGGTTTGAGCCAGCACTTTGTGACGCGTAACACGCTGGTGCCGGGGCAATCCATTGAGATGAATCTGGAAGAGGGGCCATTCACCAAGTTGCACGGCCTCTGGGTGTTCAAGCCATTGGGCGAGAAAGCCTGCAAGATCAGTCTGGATATGACGTTTGATTACGCCGGGGCGATTGTGAAGGCGACCTTGGGGCCGTTGTTCAATCAGGCCGCCAATACGCTGGTAGATGCGTTTTGCCAGCGCGCCAAGCAGTTGTATGGCTGACTCTGATGATTGATGTTGAGGTTGTCTACGCGGCTGTCGATCGTCAGCGCTTGCTGGTTTTGGCGGTGCCGCAAGGCACTACTTTACGGGCGGCGGTGCTGGCGTCGGGTATGGATAGCGAGTTTGCGGAGCTGGATCTGCTGAATTGCCCTGTGGGGATTTTCGGCAAGCAGGTCGCAGCGCCAGACAGCCATGTATTGCAGGCCGGTGATCGGGTTGAAATTTATCGTCCTTTGCTGGCCGACCCTAAAGAAATCCGGCGCCAGCGTGCAGCCAAAGCGGCTGAAGCCAAGCGCCTGAGCCAGCTGTAAGCACTTTAGACAGACAACAAAAAGCCCGGCATGCCGGGCTTTTTTGTGCCGAACCTTTATTGTTCGGTTGTATCCAGAGGCGCTGGAGTCGGTACAGGTACCGCTTTGACTCCATCGACGTCTTTCTGGATCTGATCGAGCAGCGAGCCAGGTTTAGGTGGCTCATCGCTATTCTCGCTCGGGGCAGTCTCAGGCACTGGCGGGGCGGTTTCACCCGGGGCAGTGTCTTTGCCGAGAATTGCCTCGTCGCGGCTCACGCCAGGCTTGAAATCGCCTGACAAGCTGATGAGCTGGTCGTTTTCGTTGAAGAACACGCTCACGCGTTCTTGTTGGCGTTCACCGCCACCGGGTTGCAGGCTATACAAATAATCCCAACGATCCGGATGGAATGTATCGGTCAGCAGGGCGTTGCCCATGATAAACCGCACTTGCCGGCGGGTCATTCCCGGGCGTAACTGGTTTATCATGTCCTGCGTGACGACATTGCCCTGCTGGATGTCGATTTTGTAAACCCCGGGGAATGAACAACCGGCGAGTGCGAGCAGTCCCACAAAGGTGAAACTGGTTAGCAAGAGCTTGGTGTTTTGCATCGGTGGGCGACTTCCACTATCTTGGCTGGGACAACGTAAACGCCGATCATACCCGTATTAAGAGAAGCTGCGAAGCGCTTCCGCGAGAAAGCTAACCATGGTTGAAAATAGCGAACTACGTAAGGCCGGACTTAAGGTGACTCTGCCACGAGTCAAGATTCTACAAATGCTTGACTCTGCCGAGCAGCGTCACATGAGTGCCGAGGATGTTTACAAGGCATTGATGCAAGCTGGCGAAGACGTCGGTCTGGCCACGGTCTACCGTGTACTGACGCAGTTTGAGTCCGCAGGGCTGGTGATTCGCCATAATTTTGATGGCGGTCATGCGGTCTTTGAATTGGCCGATGCCGACGGCGGACACCACGACCACATGGTGAACGTGGACAGTGGTGAAGTGATCGAGTTTTTCGACGAAGACATCGAAAAACTGCAACATGCCATCGCCGCCAAACATGGCGTCGAGCTGGTAGATCACAATCTGGTGCTGTACGTACGCAAGAAAACTAAATAAGCATGTCGCGCGAACCCCGGTTCGCGAAACCAACGAAGGCGACCCCAGGGTCGCCTTCGTGCTGTCTGAATCTTGGTGTTTGTTGACCGTTCGTCGTTAAGCTGCCAGGTTTTTTGCTGTGACCACCATTTTCTTGGCATGAGCCAATGATTCTTTGGTCAGATCGATGCCGCCGAGCATGCGCGCGACTTCTTCTACTCGCTCTTTTTGACTGAGTTTCGACACGGCGGTGCGTGTGGTTTCGCTCTCGCGAACCTTGTGTACGAAAAGGTGCTGGTGGCATTGCGCTGCCACTTGCGGCAGGTGGGTGACCGTCAGCACCTGGCCGCGCTCGCCAAGCCTGCGCAGCAGCTGGCCAACGATTTCAGCAGTTGGACCGCCGATGCCCACGTCGACTTCGTCGAATACCAGGGTGGGTACGCGTGAGGTTTGTGCGGTGATGACCTGGATGGCCAGGCTGATGCGTGACAGTTCGCCGCCAGAGGCCACCTTGGCCAGGGCTTTAAGAGGCTGGCCGGGGTTGGCGCTGACCAGCAGTTCAACTTGCTCCAGACCGTGGGGCATCGGGTCGGTGCTGTTTTGTGGGCGCAACTCGATGACGAAGCGGCCACCAGGCATGCCCAGGCGCTGGATTTCTTCTTCTACTGCACTGCTCAGCTGTGTTGCCGCATGGGCACGCAAACCGCTGAGTTCGCGTGCGCACTCCTGATAGTGGCGGGTGTACGCGGTCAGTTCATTGTTCAGGCGTTCAATGGACTCATCGTTGGCGTTGAGGGTTTCGATCTCTTCCAGTAGCCGTTGCTGCAGGGCGGCAACGTCATTTGGCTGGACGCGGTGTTTGCGTGCCAGGGTGTAGATGGTGTCCAGTCGCTCTTCGAGGTACTGCAGGCGGCCCGGGTCAGCATCAAAATGATCGAGGAAACGGTTAAGTTCGCCCACGGCCTCTTCGACTTGAATTTGTGCGCTGGCCAGCAGGTCGGTTGCTTCGCTCAGCGAGCCGGAGTTGTTGTTGATGCTCGACAGGCGATTCAGGCTCACGGTCAGCGCGTTGAGTACGTTGCCGGAATCGTTTTCGCTGCACTGTTCAACCACCTGGCGGCAGATAGTCAGCAGGGTTTCGGCGTTGGTCAGGTTCTTGTGTTCCTGCTCCAGCTCTTCCAGTTCGTTTTCGCCCAGCGAGAGGGTTTCGAGTTCTTCGAGCTGGTAGCTCAGCAGTTGGTGGCGTGCGCGCTGCTCGTCACCCGAGTTGGACAGGTGCTCGAGTTCCTGGCGGGTCTGGCGCCAGCGTTGTGCTGCCAGATGGACCTGGCGGGCCAGATCGGTGGCTCCCGCATACTCGTCCAGCAAGCGGCGATGGGTGTCGGGTTTGAGCAGCGACTGGTGTTCGTGCTGGCTGTGGATATCGATCAACAACTCGCCCAGGGCTTTCAGGTCGCCTTGAGGGCAGGGTGTGCCATTGATGTAGCCGCGTGAGCGTCCTTCGGCGGTGATCACTCGGCGCAGGATGCACGGGCCTTCAGCCTCGAGATCGCGTGCGGCAAGCCATGCCCGGGCTTCGGGGATATCCTGCAGGTCGAAGGTGGCCAGGATGTCGGCCTTTTCGGCCCCGGGGCGAACTACGCCACTGTCGGCGCGGTCACCCAGGGTAAGGCCGAGCGCATCGAGCATGATCGATTTACCGGCACCGGTCTCGCCAGTGATTACACTCATCCCGCGATCCAGTTCAAGATCGAGATGTTCAACGATGGCGTAGTTATGTACGGACAGGTGCACCAGCATAGGAGCTGCTCCAAAACGTAATGTCTGGTTATTTATACAGTGTTTTGTTTCGTGCTGACAATGCCTTCGTTTAGTTCGATTTGCTTGGTCGTTTTGCTTTTTTAGGTCGTTTCGATTGTCCAGCCGGGGCTTTTGCTCGAGGGGAAAGACCACACTTACTGCTTTTTGGCTCTTGAACCTGAAAATTGCGACCCCATATACCTTGGCAGAAGCGCGAGTCGAGCTCGCGGACAAAGTTTGAAAGGAGAAATCTATGGCAGACGAACAGACTATGGATACGCAGAATCAAGACGCTAATCAGGCCGCTGATGCAGGAAGCGAAGATCTGGTATCCCGCGTGCAAGTGCTTGAAGAGCAGCTGGCGGCCGCTAATGATCAGGCTTTGCGCGTAGCTGCCGATCTACAGAACGTTCGCCGCCGTGCAGAACAGGACGTTGAAAAAGCACACAAATTTGCACTGGAAAAATTTGCTGGCGACCTGTTGCCGGTAATCGACAGTCTGGAACGCGGCCTTGAGCTGTCGAACCCGGACGACGAAAGCATTCGTCCAATGCGTGAAGGGATCGAGCTGACCCTGAAAATGTTCCAGGACACCCTGAAGCGTTATCACCTGGAAGCTATCGATCCACACGGCGAGCCCTTCAATGCCGAGCATCACCAAGCGATGGCAATGCAGGAAAGCGCTGACCTGGAGCCAAACAGTGTGCTCAAGGTGTTTCAAAAAGGTTATCAGCTCAATGGTCGCTTGCTGCGCCCGGCTATGGTCGTAGTCAGCAAGGCTCCAGCGCCGGTTTCGCCATCGATTGACGAGCAGGCTTGAAATCGGCCGCAAGGCCCCCATTTAGAAGTCAAGCGTTAAGTAATGCCGCAGTTGGTCATTACTGCTGCGGCAAAAAAATTCAAATTTAGGGAGAGTTAACATGGGCAGAATTATCGGTATTGACCTCGGGACCACCAACTCGTGTGTTTCGGTTCTTGAAAACGGTAAAGCAAAAGTTATCGAAAACGCTGAAGGCGCGCGTACCACGCCGTCGATCGTTGCGTATGCCAACGATGGCGAAATTCTGGTTGGCCAGTCGGCCAAGCGTCAGGCAGTGACCAATCCGCATAACACCCTGTACGCGGTGAAGCGTCTGATCGGTCGTCGTTTTGACGAAGAAGTTGTGCAGAAAGACATTCAGATGGTTCCGTACAAGATCGCCAAGGCTGACAACGGCGACGCTTGGGTTGAAGTGAACGGCCAGAAAATGGCTCCGCCACAAATCTCGGCTGAAATTCTGAAGAAAATGAAGAAAACCGCCGAAGACTACCTCGGCGAGCCAGTGACTGAAGCGGTTATCACCGTTCCGGCCTACTTCAACGACAGCCAGCGTCAGGCGACCAAAGACGCCGGCCGTATCGCGGGTCTGGACGTAAAACGCATCATCAACGAACCAACCGCTGCTGCTCTGGCTTACGGTATGGACAAAGCGAAAGGCGACCACACTGTCATCGTTTATGACCTGGGTGGCGGTACTTTCGACGTGTCGGTAATTGAAATTGCCGAAGTGGATGGCGAGCACCAGTTTGAAGTGCTGGCGACCAACGGTGACACGTTCCTGGGTGGTGAAGACTTTGACATCCGTCTGATCGACTACCTGGTTGACGAGTTCAAGAAAGAAAGCGGCATGAACCTTAAAGGTGACCCGCTGGCGATGCAGCGTCTGAAAGAAGCTGCTGAAAAAGCCAAGATCGAACTGTCTTCGAGCCAGTCGACCGACGTGAATCTGCCGTACATCACTGCAGATGCCACCGGTCCTAAGCACTTGAACGTGAAGATTTCCCGCGCCAAGCTGGAATCGCTGGTTGAAGACCTGGTTCAGCGCACCATCGAGCCTTGCCGCACTGCACTGAAAGACGCCGGTATCGACGTTGGCGCGATCAACGACGTGATCCTGGTCGGTGGTCAGACTCGCATGCCGCTGGTACAGAAGCTGGTAACCGAGTTCTTCGGCAAGGAAGCACGTAAAGACGTGAACCCGGACGAAGCTGTTGCAATGGGTGCTGCTATCCAGGGCGCAGTATTGGCCGGTGATGTGAAAGACGTTCTGTTGCTGGACGTGAGCCCGCTGACTTTGGGTATCGAAACCATGGGTGGCGTAATGACTGCCCTGATCGAGAAAAACACCACGATTCCTACCAAGAAATCGCAAGTGTTCTCGACTGCTGACGATAACCAGGGCGCAGTGACCATTCACGTGCTGCAAGGCGAGCGCAAGCAAGCCGCTCAGAACAAGTCGTTGGGCAAGTTCGACCTGGCTGACATTCCACCAGCTCCACGTGGCGTGCCTCAGATCGAAGTGACCTTCGACATCGATGCCAACGGCATCCTGCACGTAAGTGCAAAAGACAAGGCGACTGGCAAGTCTCAGTCCATCGTGATCAAGGCTAACTCGGGTCTGTCCGAGGAAGAAATTGCTCAGATGGTTCGTGACGCTGAAGTCAACGCTGAAGAAGACCGCAAGTTCGAAGAGCTGGCAGCTGCACGTAACCAGGGCGACGCACTGGTTCACTCGACTCGTAAAATGATCGCTGATGCTGGCGATAAAGTGACCGCAGAAGAGAAAGTTGCAATCGAAGCTGCAGTAGTTGCACTTGAAGCCGCTGTTAAAGGCGATGACAAGGCTGCTATCGAAGCCAAGGTTGAAGAGCTGTCCAAGGTGTCTGCTCCGGTCGCACAGAAAATGTACGCCGAGCAAGCGAACCCGGCAGACGCAGCGGCCAAGCCTGCTGAAGAAGCCAAGGCTGACGACGTTGTCGACGCCGAGTTCGAAGAAGTAAAAGACAACAAGTAATTAGCTTGTTGGTCGGCCGGTTGACCGTGCATTAGCGGTGACTGGTAGGATGTCGCCGCGCGGGAGCTTGCTCCCGCGTTGGCGTGTCTGGAGTAGAGGAATTTTTACAGCATGCGACATGGTCGAATGCTTGCGGTTGGGTCCGGATCTTTTTTGTTTCCGCTTGGCTGTAACCGCTCCTGTTGGCCGATGCATTGGCTGTTAATCAGAAACCAATATCGTTGAAAAAGACGTGAGTCGGGCTTGGTCTTTACTGGGGTCCGGCGGGTTTGGTGAGGCTCGGGAGGGTTTTGCCGAACGTCCTTGAGAGTGCAAAGAATTATGGCAAAGCGCGATTATTACGAAATATTGGGTGTTGAACGTACTACCACTGAAGTGGAGTTGAAGAAGGCATATCGTCGCCTCGCAATGAAGCATCACCCGGATCGCAATCCGGATGACAAGGCTTCCGAAGAGTTGTTCAAGGAAGCCAACGAGGCTTACGAAGTTCTGTCGGACTCCAGTAAGCGTGCCGCCTATGATC
Source organism: Pseudomonas sp. PAMC 29040 (assembly GCF_003994535.1). Classification (NCBI taxonomy): domain Bacteria; kingdom Pseudomonadati; phylum Pseudomonadota; class Gammaproteobacteria; order Pseudomonadales; family Pseudomonadaceae; genus Pseudomonas; species Pseudomonas sp. PAMC 29040. Next base: position 61,293 of record NZ_RZAA01000013.1, on the reverse strand, counting down.
AATACGGCCATGCCGGTGTTGATCCGCAAATGGGTGGTGGCGGTGCCGGTTTTGGCGGGCAGAACTTCTCCGATATTTTCGGCGATGTGTTCAGTGATTTCTTCGGCGGTGGTCGCGGTGGCTCCCGGGGCGGCGCTCAACGGGGTAGCGATTTGCGCTACACGCTGGAGCTGGATCTGGAAGAGGCCGTACGCGGTACCACGGTCAATATTCGTGTGCCGACGCTGGTCAACTGCAAACCATGCGATGGTTCGGGTGCCAAGAAAGGTTCTTCGCCGGTTACCTGTACGACCTGTGGCGGTATTGGCCAGGTGCGCATGCAGCAGGGCTTTTTTGCTGTGCAGCAGACCTGTCCGCGTTGCCACGGTCAGGGCAAGATCATTTCTGATCCGTGCGACAGCTGCCGTGGCGAAGGCCGCGTAGAGGAATACAAAACCCTTTCCGTAAAAGTGCCTGCGGGCGTAGATACGGGCGACCGGATTCGTCTTTCGGGCGAAGGCGAGGCGGGTGTGCAGGGCGGGCCGACCGGCGATCTGTACGTGGTGATCGAAGTGCGTGAGCACGCGATCTTCCAGCGCGACGGCAAGCATCTGTTCTGTGAAGTGCCGATCAACTTTGCCGATGCTTCGCTGGGTGCCGAGATTGAAGTGCCGACCCTGGATGGCCGGGTCAAGCTGAAGATTCCGGAAGGCACGCAAACCGGCAAGCAGTTCCGTCTGCGTGGCAAGGGTGTTGCTCCGGTACGTGGCGGCGGCGCTGGTGACTTGATGTGCCGTGTGGTGATCGAGACGCCGGTGAAACTGAGCCGTCGTCAGCGTGAGCTGATGGAAGAGTTCCGTTCGACACTCGAAGGCGATAGTAGTCATTCGCCGAACGCAACCGGCTGGTTCGAAGGCGTGAAGCGCTTCTTCGGCGATTTGTAAGGAGCGGGACATGCGACGTATGGCTGTGATGGGCGCTGCTGGGCGCATGGGTAAGACCTTGGTCGATGCGGTGCAGCAGCGCTCACCAGTGTGCGGGCTGACGGCGGCCATCGTGCGCCCGGGCAGCTCCCTGGTGGGGGCGGATGCCGGTGAGCTGGCCTCTATCGGGCGTATCGGTGTGCCGTTGTCGGAAAACCTGCATGCGGTCGCGGCTGATTTCGACGTACTGATCGATTTCACCCTGCCTGAGGTGATGCTGGCCAACCTGGCCGTGTGTCGCCAGTTGGGCAAGGCCATGGTGATAGGTACTACGGGGTTGAATGCCGAACAAAAGCAGTTGCTGGTTGAAGCCGGCCAGGATATTGCGATTGTTTTTGCCTCCAACTTCAGTGTGGGCGTCAACCTGTCGTTCAAGCTGCTGGATATGGCGGCACGGGTGATGGGTGAAGATGCTGATATCGAAATCATCGAAGCTCATCACCGGCACAAGGTCGACGCGCCTTCGGGAACCGCGATGCGCATGGGTGAGGTCATTGCCAGTGCATTGGGGCGTGACCTGCAGCAGGTGGCGGTCTATGGTCGCGAAGGTCACACCGGCGCCCGCGAGCGCGAAACCATCGGTTTTGCGACAGTTCGGGGCGGTGATGTGGTGGGGGATCATACGGTTCTGTTTGCGACCGAGGGCGAGCGTCTTGAGATCACCCACAAGGCATCCAGCCGCATGACCTTCGCCAAGGGTGCCGTTCGTGCTGCGCTGTGGCTCGACGGGCGTGAGCCCGGGCTGTATGACATGCAGGATGTGCTCGACCTGCGTTGAGTTGTCTCTGTAAAATCAGGCTGTTGGCGCGCCGGCAGCCTGACTTTTAACCGCTAAGCGATGTTCTGTCGCATTCCTCTGCCTTTTAGGCTCTTTAGCGGTAGACCAAAAAAGCCTTTTTCTGTAAGCTACAGCTTTAGTGTGTCCACTAAAAGCGCGCAGATAATTCGATGAAGAAGCGGGGTGACGTGTCCATACGTCACTCCGCTTTTTTACAACCTGCGATCGCCCTTTCAGGCTTTATTTACGGGAGGTCTTCTTGACTAAGCAAGCCATACTCGCCCTCGCTGATGGCAGCATTTTTCGCGGCGAAGCCATTGGAGCCGACGGTCAGACCGTTGGAGAGGTGGTGTTTAACACCGCAATGACTGGCTACCAGGAGATCTTGACGGATCCATCCTACGCTCAGCAAATCGTTACCCTGACTTACCCGCATGTTGGCAATACCGGTACTACGCCGGAAGATGCCGAGTCTGATCGTGTCTGGTCCGCAGGTCTGGTTATTCGTGATCTGCCACTGGTTGCCAGCAACTGGCGCAACACGATGTCGCTTTCCGATTACCTGAAAGCCAACAATGTTGTCGCTATCGCAGGTATCGATACCCGTCGCCTGACCCGCATTTTGCGTGAGAAAGGTGCGCAGAACGGCTGCATCATGGCCGGCGACAACATTTCTGACGAAGCTGCCATTGCTGCTGCGCGCGGCTTCCCGGGCCTGAAAGGCATGGATCTGGCGAAAGTTGTCAGCACCGAGAAGGCTTACGAGTGGCGCTCCAGTGTCTGGAACCTGGCCACCGATAGCCATCCGACAATTGAAGCGTCCGAGCTGCCTTATCACGTAGTTGCCTACGACTACGGCGTAAAGTGGAACATCCTGCGCATGCTGGTTGAGCGTGGCTGCCGCGTCACTGTTGTGCCGGCACAAACTCCGGCCAGCGACGTACTGGCACTGAATCCGGATGGTGTGTTCCTGTCCAACGGCCCGGGTGATCCGGAGCCATGCGACTACGCAATCACGGCTATTCAGGAAGTGCTGAAAACCGAAATTCCGGTGTTCGGTATCTGCCTGGGACACCAGTTGCTGGCTCTGGCGTCCGGCGCCAAGACGGTGAAAATGGGTCACGGCCACCACGGTGCGAACCACCCGGTTCAGGATCTGGACACGGGCGTTGTGATGATCACCAGTCAGAACCACGGTTTTGCGGTTGATGAAGCGACTTTGCCGGCCAACGTGCGCGCAATCCACAAGTCGCTGTTTGACGGCACCTTGCAAGGTATCGAGCTGACCGACAAGAGCGCTTTCAGCTTCCAGGGTCACCCTGAAGCCAGCCCTGGCCCGAACGACGTAGCGCCGCTGTTCGATCGTTTCATCAATGAGATGGCCAAGCGCCGCTGATCATACCCTTGTGCTAGTACCCAGTGCCGGCCCCGGACTCCGGCGGCCCCTTGGGTGCTTCACAGACTTGATCGACGGCTTGCCGACTGACCTGCGGATTTGAGTGACAAACCCATGCCAAAACGTACAGACATTAAAAGCATCCTGATTCTCGGCGCTGGCCCGATCGTTATCGGCCAGGCCTGTGAATTCGACTACTCCGGCGCCCAGGCTTGTAAAGCTCTGCGCGAGGAAGGCTATCGCGTCATCCTGGTGAACTCCAACCCGGCCACCATCATGACCGACCCGGACATGGCCGACGCAACGTACATCGAGCCGATCAAGTGGCAGACTGTTGCCAAGATCATCGAAAAAGAGCGTCCGGACGCTCTGTTGCCGACCATGGGCGGCCAGACTGCTCTGAACTGCGCACTGGATCTGGAGCGTGAAGGCGTTCTGGAGAAGTTCGGCGTAGAAATGATCGGCGCCAATGCCGACACCATCGACAAGGCTGAAGACCGTTCGCGTTTTGACAAGGCGATGAAGTCCATCGGTCTGGATTGCCCGCGCTCCGGTATCGCCCACAGCATGGAAGAGGCCAATGCGGTCCTCGAAAAGCTGGGCTTCCCGTGCATCATCCGTCCATCGTTCACCATGGGCGGCACCGGTGGCGGTATCGCTTACAACCGTGAAGAGTTCGAAGAAATCTGCGCTCGTGGTCTGGACCTGTCGCCGACCAAAGAGCTGCTGATCGACGAATCCCTGATCGGCTGGAAAGAGTACGAAATGGAGGTTGTCCGCGACAAAAAGGACAACTGCATCATCGTTTGCTCGATCGAAAACTTTGACCCGATGGGCGTGCACACCGGTGACTCGATCACTGTTGCTCCGGCACAGACCCTGACGGACAAGGAATACCAGATCATGCGTAACGCCTCGCTGGCGGTACTGCGTGAGATCGGCGTTGAGACCGGTGGTTCCAACGTGCAGTTCGGCATTTGCCCGGACACTGGCCGTATGGTTGTGATCGAGATGAACCCGCGTGTTTCGCGTTCTTCGGCGCTGGCTTCGAAAGCCACCGGTTTCCCGATTGCGCGTATCGCTGCCAAGCTGGCGATCGGTTACACCCTGGACGAATTGCAGAACGAAATCACCGGTGGCGCTACTCCGGCGTCCTTCGAGCCGTCCATCGACTACGTCGTGACCAAGCTGCCGCGCTTTGCTTTCGAAAAATTCCCTAAAGCCGATGCGCGCCTGACAACTCAGATGAAGTCGGTTGGTGAAGTCATGGCCATTGGCCGGACTTTCCAGGAATCCTTGCAGAAAGCCCTTCGCGGTCTGGAAGTGGGTGTTAGCGGTCTTGATCCAAAGCTGGACCTGAGCAACCCGGAAAGCATGGCGGTGCTCAAGCGCGAGCTGACTGTGCCGGGTGCCGAGCGTATCTGGTACGTGGCTGACGCATTCCGTGCGGGCATGACCGTAGAAGACATCTTCGGCATGAACATGATTGACCCTTGGTTCCTGGTGCAGATCGAAGATCTGATCAAGGACGAAGAGAAGATCAAGACCATGGCGCTGTCTTCGATTGATCGCGATGCCATGTATCGCCTCAAGCGCAAAGGCTTCTCTGACGCACGTCTGGCTGTACTGCTGGGTGTGACCGAGAAGAACCTGCGTCGCCATCGTCACAAGCTGGAAGTGTTCCCGGTTTACAAGCGCGTTGACACCTGCGCAGCCGAGTTTGCGACCGACACGGCTTACATGTACTCGACCTATGAGGAAGAGTGCGAGGCCAACCCTTCGGATCGTGACAAGATCATGATTCTGGGTGGTGGTCCGAACCGTATCGGTCAGGGTATCGAGTTCGACTACTGCTGCGTTCACGCGGCTCTGGCGTTGCGTGCCGATGGTTACGAAACCATCATGGTCAACTGCAACCCGGAAACTGTTTCCACTGACTACGACACCTCGGATCGTCTGTACTTCGAATCCGTGACCCTGGAAGACGTGCTGGAAATCGTACGTGTCGAGAAGCCGAAGGGCGTGATCGTCCAGTACGGCGGCCAGACCCCGTTGAAACTGGCCCGTGCGCTGGAAGAAGCAGGCGTGCCGATCATTGGTACCAGCCCTGATGCTATCGACCGTGCAGAAGACCGTGAGCGCTTCCAGCAAATGGTTGAGCGTCTGAACCTGCGTCAGCCGCCAAACGCCACTGTGCGCAGCGAAGACGAAGCCATTCGTGCTGCCTCCAAAATCGGTTACCCGCTGGTGGTTCGTCCTTCCTACGTGTTGGGCGGCCGGGCGATGGAAATCGTTTACGAAGAAGACGAGCTCAAGCGTTACCTGCGCGATGCGGTGAAAGTGTCCAACGACAGCCCGGTGCTGCTGGATCACTTCCTGAACTGTGCAATCGAAATGGACGTTGATGCCGTCTGCGACGGAACTGACGTAGTGATCGGCGCGATCATGCAGCACATTGAGCAGGCAGGTGTTCACTCCGGTGACTCCGCATGCTCGCTGCCACCGTACTCGCTGCCGTTGCATATCCAGGACGAGATGCGTGAACAGGTCAAGAAAATGGCTCTGGAGTTGGGCGTTGTCGGCCTGATGAACGTGCAGCTTGCTCTGCAGGGCGAAGATATCTACGTGATCGAAGTGAACCCGCGTGCTTCGCGTACAGTTCCTTTCGTATCCAAGTGCATCGGTGTTTCCCTGGCGATGATCGCGGCTCGGGTGATGGCTGGTAAAACTCTGAAGGAAATCGGTTTCACTAAAGAAATCATTCCAAACTTCTACAGCGTGAAAGAGGCGGTCTTCCCGTTCGCCAAATTCCCTGGTGTTGACCCGATTCTCGGCCCTGAGATGAAGTCCACCGGTGAAGTGATGGGCGTGGGCGATACCTTCGGTGAAGCTTTTGCCAAGGCTCAAATGGGTGCCAGCGAGGTTCTGCCTACCGGCGGTACTGCGTTCATCAGCGTACGTGACGACGACAAGCCTTTGGTGGCGGGTGTTGCACGTGATCTGATCAGCCTGGGCTTCGAGATTGTTTCGACCGTTGGCACTGCCAAGTTCATCGAGGCGGCGGGTCTGAAAGTACGCCGGGTGAACAAGGTGACCGAAGGTCGTCCGCACGTTGTCGATATGATCAAAAATGATGAAGTCAGCCTGATCATCAATACGACCGAAGGTCGTCAGTCGATTGCTGACTCTTACTCCATTCGCCGCAACGCTCTGCAGCACAAAATCTACTGCACCACGACTATTGCTGCTGGCGAAGCGATCTGCGAAGCGCTTAAATTCGGTCCTGAAAAAACCGTACGCAGCTTGCAGGATCTACACGCAGGATTGAAGGCATGATCAAATACCCAATGACGGTCCAGGGCCATAAAGCCCTGGAAGAAGAGCTTGCACACCTGACCAAGGTTGTTCGGCCAAAGCTGAGCAAGGAAATCGGTACGGCGCGCGAACTGGGCGACCTCAAGGAAAATGCTGAGTACCATGCCGCTCGTGAGCTGCAAGGTATGTCTGAGGCGCGTATCCGTGATATCGAGGGCCGTCTGCAGAACGCAGTGGTTATTGATGTGGCGGCGATTCCTCATACCGGCAAGGTGATTTTCGGCACGACGGTCGAGATCGCGAACGTTGAAACTGACGAGCGCGTGACTTATCAGATCGTCGGTGAGGATGAGGCTGACTTCAAACTCGGAAAAATCTCCGTAGGTTCGCCACTTGCTCGTGCCTTGATTGCCAAGGAAGAAGGTGATGTGGTTGCGGTGAAAACACCGGGCGGCGTCATTGAGTACGAGATTGTCGAAGTACGTCACATCTGAGAAAAGGCGCCCGCTTCGTGCGGGCGCACTGCTTTGGCGGCCGGCCCGGATATCCGGGTTGGCGGCTGATGCTTGTTGCACACAGAATTTTTTGGCGGTGCCGGGCTGTATGCTGTGGTGTCGCTGTTGATCAATGTGTCGCGTAGTGTGGCCGATAAGCGGCGAGCACTATTTGATGCAGTCTGCTGGCGGGATGTGTTGCGATGGCTGGTTCTGGCTGCCTGATGCGTTGCGCGGGCAGTTTTTGCTATTGGCCAGGCAAGAGTGTCAGGGCGCGCAAAGCGCACCCTTGACCCTTGTCGGCATCACTTGAAACGATGGATGTTCGACAGTTGCTTGTTAACATTGACGTTCTTGCGGTAAAGAAGCGCCATTTTGCCGATAACCTGCACCAATTCCGCTTTGCCTGCCTTGCACAGTTCTGCAATGGCCTCCAGGCGGGATTCGCGATCCAGGATGTTGACTTTGATTTTAATCAACTCGTGATCGCCCAATGCGCGTTCGAGTTCGGCTAAAACACCCTCAGTCAAACCATTATCAGCCACAGTCAATACTGGTTTCAGATGGTGGCCAATGGATTTGTACTGTTTCTTCTGCTCTTGAGTGAGCGGCATAATCTGACCCCTGTGTCTGATCTTGTAAAAAGCGGCGGCCAGTTTACCCGAGGGAGTCCGGGACCGCCCAGTTAATCACGACCCGTTTATTTTTTTGAGGTGGCCCGTGGCCCGTTCCAAGACTAGCCTTAACTGGCTGAAAGAGCATTTCAACGACCCATACGTCAAAATGGCGCAAAAAGACGGGTATCGTTCGCGTGCCAGCTACAAGTTGCTGGAGATCCAGGAACGTGACCGCATTATTCGCCCGGGCATGACTGTTATTGACCTGGGGGCCGCCCCGGGTGGCTGGTCGCAGGTCACCAGCCGTCTGATCGGCGGTCAGGGGCGACTGATCGCTTCGGACATCCTGGAGATGGACAGCATTCCTGATGTGACCTTTATCCAGGGTGACTTTACCGAAGATCACGTACTTGCCCAGATTCTTGAAGCTGTCGGAAATACGCAGGTAGACCTTGTGATTTCGGATATGGCCCCCAATATGAGTGGATTGGCAGCTGTTGACATGCCTCGGGCGATGTTCTTGTGCGAATTGGCACTGGATCTTGCCGGACGTGTCTTGCGGCCCGGTGGTGATTTTTTGATCAAGGTCTTCCAGGGTGAAGGCTTCGACGAATACCACAAAGACATTCGCAAGCTGTTTGATAAGGTGCAGATGCGCAAGCCGTCTTCTTCGCGAGACAGGTCCCGTGAGCAATATTTGCTGGGCCGCGGCTTTCGTGGAATCGCCGGATCTGCCAGTGATGAGCGTCTCTGAATAGGGTGATAGGTTTTTTTGTATCGCTTTACAGATCCCACATAAAGAATATTGTGTAGTCAAAGTTTCACAAAGGGTTACAGACGGAGCCTGCAAGGGTTGTAGGCAATGTAGTAAGTTATGCCGGTGAATATCATGCGAAGCACGCTTCAGTAGCGGGGCTTGCTTCAGAGGGTAGCTAATTGAACGATATGGCAAAGAATCTGATCCTGTGGTTGATCATCGCAGCTGTCCTGGTGACAGTGATGAACAACTTCTCCAGTCCAAACGAGCCACAAACCCTCAACTATTCCGACTTCATCCAGCAAGTTAAGGATGGCAAGGTCGAGCGCGTTGCCGTGGACGGCTACGTGATTACCGGCAAACGCAGCGATGGCGATTCCTTCAAAACCATCCGTCCGGCTATTCAGGACAACGGTTTGATCGGTGATCTGGTTGATAACCATGTGACCGTTGAGGGCAAGCTGCCTGAGCAGCAAAGCATCTGGACTCAATTGCTCGTTGCGAGCTTCCCGATTCTGGTGATCATCGCTGTCTTCATGTTCTTCATGCGTCAGATGCAGGGCGGTGCCGGCGGTAAAGGCGGACCGATGAGCTTTGGCAAGAGCAAGGCGCGACTGCTATCGGAAGACCAGGTCAAAACGACCCTGGCTGACGTAGCCGGTTGTGACGAAGCGAAAGAAGAAGTAGGCGAACTGGTGGAATTCCTTCGCGATCCGGGCAAGTTCCAGCGTCTGGGCGGTCGAATTCCCCGTGGTGTGCTGATGGTTGGCCCGCCGGGTACCGGTAAAACCTTGATCGCCAAGGCGATTGCTGGCGAAGCCAAGGTGCCGTTCTTCACGATTTCCGGTTCGGACTTCGTTGAAATGTTCGTCGGTGTTGGTGCCAGTCGTGTTCGTGACATGTTCGAACAGGCGAAAAAGCACGCACCTTGCATCATCTTTATCGATGAAATCGATGCTGTCGGCCGTCACCGTGGTAACGGTATGGGCGGCGGTCATGATGAGCGTGAGCAAACCCTTAACCAGTTGCTGGTTGAGATGGACGGCTTTGAGATGAATGACGGTATCATTGTGATTGCCGCCACCAACCGTCCGGACGTGCTCGACCCTGCGCTGTTGCGTCCAGGCCGCTTTGACCGTCAGGTCGTGGTTGGCTTGCCGGACATTCGTGGCCGTGAGCAGATTCTCAAGGTGCACATGCGCAAAGTTCCGATGGGCGATGATGTCCAGCCAGGCGTGATTGCGCGTGGTACTCCGGGCTTCTCGGGTGCTGACCTGGCCAACCTGGTGAACGAAGCTTCCCTGTTTGCAGCGCGCACCGGTAAGCGTGTTGTGGAAATGAAAGAATTTGAGCTGGCTAAAGACAAGATCATGATGGGCGCAGAGCGCAAATCGATGGTCATGTCGGACAAAGAAAAGCGCAACACGGCTTATCACGAAGCGGGTCATGCCATTGTTGGTCGCGTTGTGCCTGAGCACGACCCGGTTTACAAGGTTTCGATCATTCCTCGTGGTCGCGCCCTGGGCGTCACCATGTTCCTGCCGGAAGAGGATCGTTATAGCCTGTCCAAGCGTGCTCTGATCAGCCAGATCTGCTCGCTCTATGGCGGCCGTATTGCTGAAGAGATGACCCTGGGCTTTGACGGTGTGACTACCGGTGCGTCCAACGACATCATGCGTGCGAGCCAGATTGCCCGGAACATGGTCACCAAATGGGGCCTGTCCGAGAAATTGGGCCCGCTGATGTATGCCGAAGACGAAGAGTCGTATCTGGGGCGTGGCGGTGGTCAGAGCTCGAGCGTTTCGGGCGAGACAGCCAAGCTGATCGACTCCGAAGTGCGCAGCATCATTGATCAGTGCTATGGCACTGCCAAGCAGATCCTGACCGACAATCGTGACAAGCTGGAAGCCATGGCTGATGCCTTGATGAAGTACGAAACGATCGATGCCGATCAGATCGACGACATCATGGCGGGGCGCCCGCCACGGGAGCCGCGTGACTGGGAAGGTGGTGGCTCGGGTACCCCGACTGCTCCAACCCTGGACAAGACCGAGCGCCCGGAAACACCTATCGGCGGCCCAGCTGCTGATCAATAAGGCTTGAAATGACTTTTGTTCAGCCCTCAACCCGGTTGCCTTGCGGCAACCGGGTTCTTGATTTGGCCCATCCGCACGTGATGGGCATTCTCAATGTCACCCCTGATTCCTTTTCTGATGGCGGTCGCTTCGCTGCGGTGGATGCGGCAATGCGCCATGCGCAGGCAATGGTTCTTGCGGGGGCAACCCTGATTGATGTCGGCGGTGAGTCAACTCGCCCCGGTGCTCCGGTGGTTTCGCCACAGGAAGAGCTTGATCGGGTGGCGCCTGTTGTCGAGCGCATCAGTCGTGAACTTGATGTCATCATTTCGGTCGATACCTCCGCGCCCATCGTCATGACTGAGGTTGCGCGCCTTGGCGCCGGCCTGATTAATGATGTGCGCTCATTGCGCCGCGAAGGTGCCCTGCAGGCTGCTGCAGCCACAGGTCTTCCGGTATGCCTGATGCATATGCTCGGCGAGCCCGGGGATATGCAGGACAACCCGCATTACACTGATCTGGTCGGTGAGGTGTCGGCATTTCTTGCTGAACGCATGGCGCAATGCGCCGCTGCCGGGATTGCGTCTGAGCGCATAGTGCTGGATCCGGGATTTGGTTTCGCCAAGACGTTGCAGCACAACCTGAGTTTGTTTAAGCACATGGAGGCCCTGCATGCACTGGGTCGACCATTGCTGGTAGGTGTTTCGCGTAAAAGCATGATTGGGCAGGCGCTGAATCGGCCGGTTACAGAGCGACTGTATGGCAGTTTGGCTCTGGCAGCGCTGGCCGTGACCAAGGGTGCGCGAATATTGCGTGTCCATGACGTTGCCGAAACAGTTGATGTGGTACGGATGATCGCAGCGGTAGAGTCCGCCGACTAAGAATGATGGAGCACTTATGACTAAGAAATATTTTGGCACCGACGGTATTCGTGGTCGGGTCGGCGTTTATCCAATTACCCCTGACTTCATGCTCAAGCTGGGTTGGGCGGCGGGTATGGCGTTCCGCAGCAAGGGTGCATGTCGCATCCTGGTAGGCAAGGACACGCGCATTTCCGGTTATATGTTCGAGTCCGCGCTAGAGGCCGGTCTGTCTGCGGCCGGTGCCGATGTGATGCTGTTGGGGCCAATGCCTACTCCGGCCATTGCTTATCTGACGCGCACCTTCCATGCGGAAGCGGGCATTGTGATCAGTGCTTCGCACAATCCCCACGACGATAACGGTATCAAGTTCTTCTCGGGGGATGGCACCAAGTTGCCTGATGACGTCGAGTTGATGATTGAGGAGTTGCTGGACACTCCGATGACCGTCGTTGACTCCGACAAGCTGGGTAAGGTGTCGCGTATCAATGATGCGCCGGGTCGCTATATCGAATTCTGCAAGAGCAGTGTGCCGAGCAGTACCAACTTCAGCGATCTGAAGATCGTTATTGATTGCGCCCATGGTGCGACCTACAAGGTTGCGCCAAGTGTTTTCAAGGAGCTGGGTGCACAAGTCACTGTGTTGTCGGCTCAGCCTAATGGTTTGAACATCAACCATGATTGCGGCTCGACCCATATGGGGCAGTTGCAGGCTGCAGTCCTGGCTGAGGGCGCGGACCTGGGTATCGCGTTTGATGGCGACGGTGACCGGGTGCTGATGGTTGATCACACGGGCGCGATTGTTGATGGTGATGAGTTGCTGTTCATCATTGCCCGCGACTTGCATGAGCGTGGCAAATTGCAAGGTGGTGTCGTCGGCACGCTGATGAGTAATCTCGGGCTTGAATTGGCGCTGGATGACCTGGGCATTCCCTTCGTTCGGGCCAATGTCGGGGATCGCTATGTGATTGCAGGCCTGCAAGAGCGCGACTGGCAGGTGGGTGGTGAGAACTCGGGGCATATCGTGTGCTTCCAGCATACGACCACCGGTGATGCGATTATCGCTGCCCTGCAGGTGCTGCTGGCGTTGCGTCGCCGTGGCGACAGTCTGGCCCAGGCGCGTCAGGCGTTGCGTAAATGTCCGCAGGTGCTGGTAAATGTGCGGTTTGGTGGTGGTGTTGACCCGGTCGAGCACCCGGCCGTCAAAGAGGCCTGCGCACGAGTCACTGAAGCCATGAAAGGGCGTGGGCGTGTATTGCTGCGCAAGTCGGGTACCGAGCCTCTGGTGCGCGTAATGGTCGAAGGTGACGATGAAAATATGGTTCGCGGCTATGCCGATGAGCTGGCAAAACTAGTAAGTGAAGTTTGTGCCTGAATTCGACTTGCCAGCGCGGATGTGGTTGGGTAACATCTGCGCCCACTTTGACCGACGAGGTAAAGCATGCGTCGCATGATGGTAGCTGGTAACTGGAAGATGCACGGTACCTGCGCCAGCGTCGCTGAGCTGATCGTTGGTCTGCGTGATCTGTCCTTGCCTGGCAGTGTTGATGTTGCAGTATTCCCGCCTGACCTGTTCATTGATCGTGTGATCAAAGGCTTACAAGGCGCGCCAATTTCGGTTGGTGCTCAGAATGCTGCGGTTGAAGCAAAGCAGGGCGCTCTGACCGGGGAGATTTCTTCGAGTCAGTTGCAGGATGCGGGTTGCGCATTGGTGCTTGTAGGTCACTCTGAGCGTCGCCTGATTCTGGGTGAGTCGGATGAGACCCTCAATCGCAAGTTTGCAGCAGTTCAGGCTTCTGGTCTGACGCCGGTGTTGTGTATAGGGGAAACCCTGGAGCAGCGCGAAGCCGGGCAAACCCTTGAAGTGGTAGGGCGTCAACTGGATGTCGTGATTGACGCATTTGGTATTGAGGCTTTTGTAAATGCAGTGATTGCATATGAGCCGGTCTGGGCCATTGGTACCGGGCTGACTGCATCACCGCAGCAAGCGCAAGATGTGCATGCGGCCATTCGCGCACAGTTGGCGCAAAAGAATTCTGAAGTCGCGCAAGGTGTGCGGCTTCTATACGGCGGCAGCGTGAAGGCGGCCAATGCGGTCGAACTGTTCAGCATGCCGGATATCGATGGGGGACTCATTGGCGGGGCTTCCCTGAATGCAGATGAGTTCGGTGCGATTATTCGTGCCGCAGGAAACTGAAAATGCTGGATAACGTCGTAACTGTTTTTCATCTGCTGACAGCTTTGGGTGTAATTGCCCTGGTTTTGCTGCAACAGGGTAAGGGAGCGGATGCTGGAGCTTCTTTTGGCGCAGGTGCATCAAATACTGTGTTCGGAAGCCAAGGTTCCTCTACCTTTCTTAGTAAGTTTACTGCTATACTTGCCGCAGGTTTTTTCATAACCAGCTTGGGGTTAGGTTACTTTGCTAAAGAGAAAGCTGAACAGCTGACTCAAGTAGGTTTGCCAAATCCAGCGGTTTTGGAAGTTCCAGTGCAAAAGCCGGCTTCAGATGATGTTCCGGTGCTTCAAGAGCAAAAGTCGGCAACTCCTGCGACTGACGTACCTCCAGCTCAAGAGCAAAAGTAAAACGGGTTTCATGATGTAACTGTAGTATTGCCGAGGTGGTGGAATTGGTAGACACGCAACCTTGAGGTGGTTGTGCCCATAGGGTGTAGGGGTTCGAGTCCCCTTCTCGGTACCAATTATCAAGAATGCCCGCAGTAGCGGGCTTTCTTGTATGTGGAAGGTTGGATTGACCCTGAAAAGGATCAACCGTATACTTCCGCTCCAGCTTTGTCGCGGGATGGAGCAGTCTGGTAGCTCGTCGGGCTCATAACCCGAAGGTCGTCGGTTCAAATCCGGCTCCCGCAACCAGTTTTAGCGGAGCCCCTTATTAGGGGCTTTTTGTTAGCTGGACACTTTATAGCGTCGGTATTCAACGACGTTTCAGAGATGGGCGCTTCGCCCATTTTTTCATTTTGCACAGCATGCACAAACATGCACTAGGGGGTTCAAGTGTCGAGCAAGCTAGAAGAGTTGCAGGCCTTGCTGGCCCCGGTGATCGTGGCCCTTGGCTATGAATGCTGGGGTATTGAATTTTCGGCTCAAGGCCGCCATTCAATGTTGCGTGTGTATATCGACAAGGAAGGCGGCGTATTGGTGGATGACTGTGCAATTGTCAGTCGTCAGATCAGCGGTGTTCTGGATGTCGAAGATCCTATCGCTGTTGAATACACCCTTGAAGTCTCTTCTCCTGGCATGGAACGCCCGCTGTTCACTCTTGAACAGTTCGCGAAATATGTCGGTGAGCAAGTGAAGATCAAGCTGCGCTCGCCTTTTGAAGGGCGACGTAACTTTCAGGGCCTTCTGCGCGGCGTAGAGGAGCAGGACATCGTGGTGCAAGTTGAAGACCATGAATTCCTGTTGCCGATCGATATGATCGACAAGGCCAACATTATTCCCAGTTTTGACTGAGACGCGGATCCCGCGGATCCAATGGCTTGCGAAAGGCGAGGCGTACGATGAGCAAAGAAGTACTGCTGGTTGTTGAGTCGGTGTCCAATGAAAAGGGCGTACCGGCAAACGTTATTTTTGAAGCGCTGGAGCTGGCTCTGGCCACCGCTACTAAAAAGCGTTTTGAAGACGAAGTCGATCTGCGTGTGGAAATCAATCGCCACACCGGTAATTATGAGACTTTCCGTCGCTGGACTGTGGTCGAAGACGAAGATCTGGATGATCCAGCAATCGAGTTGGCGGTAGACCAGGCCCAGGCGAAACAGCCAGGCGCTGTAGCCGGCGATATTATCGAAGAAAAAATCGATTCTATCGAATTCGGTCGGATTGCTGCACAGACTGCCAAACAGGTAATCGTGCAGAAAGTCCGCGAAGCCGAGCGTGCTCAAGTAGTCGATGCCTATCGTGAGCGTCTGGGCGAAATTATTTCGGGTACCGTTAAAAAGGTGACACGTGACAATGTGATCGTCGATCTGGGTAACAACGCAGAAGCGTTGCTGGCTCGTGAAGACATCATCTCGCGTGAAACTTTCCGTGTTGGCGTACGCCTTCGCGCACTGCTGAAAGAAATTCGTACCGAGAACCGCGGTCCTCAACTGATCCTGTCGCGTACCGCGCCGGAGATGTTGATCGAGCTGTTCCGTATTGAAGTTCCAGAAATCTCCGAAGGCCTGATCGAAGTGATGGCGGCCTCCCGCGATCCTGGATCTCGCGCTAAAATAGCCGTTCGCTCCAAAGACAAACGCATTGATCCGCAAGGTGCCTGCATCGGTATGCGCGGTTCGCGCGTCCAGGCAGTGTCCGGCGAATTGGGCGGAGAGCGAGTGGATATCGTCCTTTGGGATGACAACCCGGCGCAGTTCGTGATCAACGCAATGTCGCCAGCAGAAGTAGCGGCGATTATCGTCGACGAAGATGCCCATGCCATGGACATCGCCGTTGGCGCAGACAATCTGGCCCAGGCGATTGGTCGCGGCGGTCAGAACGTACGTTTGGCCAGCCAGTTGACCGGCTGGACCCTGAACGTGATGACCGAATCGGACATCCAGGCTAAGCAGCAAGCAGAAACCGGCGACATCCTGCGCAACTTCATCGAAGAGCTTGAAGTTGATGAAGACCTGGCGCAGGTACTGGTAGATGAAGGCTTTACTAGCCTGGAAGAGATTGCCTACGTACCGGTGGAGGAAATGCTCAACATCGATGGCTTTGACGAAGATACCGTCAACGAGCTTCGCGCTCGAGCCAAGGATCGTTTGTTGACTAAAGCCATCGCTACTGAGGAAAAGCTGGCAGACGCCCATCCGGCCGAAGACCTGCTCTCGCTTGAGGGTATGGACAAGGATTTGGCGATGGAACTGGCGGTGCGCGGCGTAATTACCCGCGAAGACCTGGCCGAGCAGTCTATTGACGACCTGCTCGACATCGACGGCATTGACTCTGATCGTGCCGGCAAGTTGATCATGGCCGCCCGAGCCCATTGGTTCGAGTAATTAGGCGCGGCCTGAGGAGAGAAATGCATGACGCAAGTCACGGTGAAACAACTGGCCGATGAGGTCAAAACACCGGTTGAGCGCCTGTTGCAGCAGATGCGTGAGGCAGGTCTGCCGCACAACGCCGCCGAGCAGAATGTGACCGACAGTGAGAAGCAGGCTCTGCTGACTCACCTGAAAAGCAGCCACAAGGCTAAAGTGGAAGAACCGCGCAAGATCACTTTGCAGCGTAAAACCACCAGTACCCTGCGTGTAGCTGGCAGCAAAAGCATTAGTGTTGAAGTACGCAAGAAGAAAGTTTTCGTACAACGCAGCCCGGAAGAAATCGAAGCCGAGCGCAAGCGTGAGATGGATGAGCGTCGTGCAGTAGAAAATGCCGCACGTCAGAAGGCTGAAGAAGAATCCAAGCGTCGCGCCGAAGAAGACGCGCGCCGTCAGCCTGCATCTACCTCTGCTCCTGCAGCAGCTCCGGCTGTCGCTGCTCCTGCACCTGTGCAGGCTGCACCGGCTGCAGCACCTGCGCCAGCCGCTGATGCACGTAAACGTGACGAACAGCGTCGCCCGGACAAACCACGCGCAGACGATAACAATCGTCGCGGCAGTGGTGACGGCGATCGCAAGAACGCACCGCATCGCGCATCGGTTAAAGAAAAAGCACCGACTCCACGTGTTGCTCCGCGCTCTTCCGATGAAGAAAGCGATAGCTTCCGTCGCGGTGGTCGTGGCAAGGGCAAGCTGAAGAAGCGTAACGCTCACGGTTTCCAGAGCCCAACCGGCCCTGTAGTTCGTGACGTACAGATTGGCGAGACCATCACTGTCGGCGATTTGGCTGCACAGATGTCGGTCAAGGCTGCTGAAGTCATCAAGTTCATGTTCAAGCTGGGTACTCCGGCAACCATCAACCAGGTACTTGATCAGGAAACTGCTCAACTGGTTGCTGAAGAACTGGGCCACAAAGTGACTCTGGTAAGCGACAACGCCCTGGAAGATTCCCTGGCCGAGTCCCTGAAGTTCGAAGGCGAGTCGTTCTCCCGTGCTCCGGTTGTGACCGTAATGGGTCACGTTGACCACGGTAAAACGTCCCTGCTCGACTACATCCGTCGTGCCAAGGTAGCTGCTGGCGAAGCCGGTGGTATTACTCAGCACATCGGTGCATACCACGTTGAAACCGAACGCGGCATGGTCACGTTCCTCGATACCCCGGGTCACGCTGCGTTTACCGCAATGCGTGCTCGTGGTGCCAAGGCGACTGACATCGTGATTCTGGTTGTTGCTGCAGATGACGGCGTAATGCCGCAGACCATCGAAGCTGTTCAGCATGCGAAAGCTGCTGGCGTGCCGCTGGTTGTTGCAGTGAACAAAATCGACAAGCCGGGCGCTGATCTCGATCGCATCCGCAGCGAGTTGTCCGTTCACGGCGTAACGTCGGAAGAATGGGGTGGCGACACTCCGTTTGTTTCGGTTTCGGCGAAAATGGGTACCGGCGTTGACGACTTGCTCGAAGCCGTATTGCTGCAAGCTGAAGTCCTGGAACTCAAGGCAACTCCATCGGCTCCTGGCCGTGGCGTAGTAGTTGAGTCCCGTCTGGACAAAGGCCGCGGTCCGGTTGCGACTGTTCTGGTTCAAGACGGTACCCTGCGCCAAGGCGACATGGTTCTGGTCGGTTCCAACTACGGCCGCATCCGCGCCATGCTCGACGAGAACGGCAAATCCATCAAGGAAGCCGGTCCATCCATCCCTGTCGAGATTCTCGGCCTGGACGGTACGCCAGATGCTGGCGACGAGATGAGCGTAATGACTGACGAGAAGAAGGCGCGTGAAGTTGCCCTGTTCCGTCAAGGCAAGTTCCGCGAAGTGAAACTGGCTCGTGCTCACGCAGGCAAGCTGGAAAACATCTTCGAGAACATGGGCCAGGAAGAGAAGAAGACGCTTAACATCGTCCTCAAATCTGACGTCCGTGGTTCGTTGGAAGCTCTGCAGGGCGCTCTGAGCGGCCTGGGTAACGACGAAGTGCAAGTGCGCGTAGTGGGCGGCGGTGTCGGTGGTATCACCGAGAGCGACGCTAACCTGGCACTGGCATCCAACGCTGTACTGTTCGGCTTTAACGTTCGTGCTGATGCTGGCGCGCGCAAGATTGTCGAGCAAGAAGGCCTGGACATGCGTTACTACAACGTCATCTACGACATCATCGAAGACGTCAAGAAAGCCCTTACCGGCATGCTTGGCAGCGACGTTCGCGAGAACATCCTGGGTATCGCTGAAGTGCGTGACGTATTCCGTTCGCCTAAGTTCGGTGCTATCGCAGGTTGTATGGTGCTGGAAGGTGTTGTTCACCGTAACCGTCCAATCCGCGTACTGCGTGATGACATCGTTATCTTCGAAGGCGAGCTGGAATCCCTGCGCCGCTTCAAGGATGACGCTGCCGAAGTACGTGCCGGCATGGAATGCGGTATCGGCGTCAAGAGCTACAACGACGTTAAAGTCGGTGACAAGATCGAAGTGTTCGAGAAGGTCCAGGTTGCTCGCAGCCTCTAAATCGCGAGCCTCAAGAGCGAGGACGAGCCAGGGCATGCAAATGCCTTGTGCCCGGCCTGGACTCTAAACGCAACGCCCGGTCCGGCTTCTGTCTGGCCGGGCGTTTGCCGCTTTCAGACCGCATGGGTTTCCCATGGGTGAGTAACAGGTAACAAGACATGGCAAAAGAATATAGCCGTACCCAACGTATTGGCGATCAGATGCAGCGCGAGCTGGCACAGCTGATCCGTCGTGAAGTCAAAGATCCACGCGTGGGTCTGGTTACAATTACCGCTGTTGAAGTCAGCCGTGACGTCGGTCACGCCAAGATCTTCATCACCGTGATGGGCCAGGACAACGCTGAAGACATCGCCCAGACCGTCAAGGTGCTGAACTCGGCAGCGGGTTTCCTGCGCATGCAACTGGCGCGTGAAATGAAACTGCGCAGCGTTCCGCAACTGCACTTCCACTACGATGAAAGTGTCGTGCGTGGTGCGCACCTGTCCGCCTTGATTGAGCGTGCAGTGGCTGAAGACAATCAGCATCCTGAAGGCACCGCTCCCGAAGACACCAAGGAGTAACCGGTGGCTCAGGTCAAGCGTATCCGTCGTAACGTCAGCGGTATCATCCTGCTCGACAAGCCGCTTGGATTCACCTCCAATGCGGCCCTGCAGAAAGTCCGCTGGCTGCTCAATGCCGAGAAGGCAGGGCACACCGGTAGCCTCGATCCATTGGCCAGTGGCGTATTGCCGCTGTGCTTTGGCGAAGCCACCAAGTTTTCGCAATACCTGCTCGATTCCGACAAGGGTTATGAAACCCTGATGCAATTGGGCAAGACCACGACCACAGCGGATGCCGAAGGCGATGTTTTGCTGACGCGTCCGGTGACCGTTGGTCGCGCCGATATTGAAGCTGTTTTACCCAAATTCCGTGGGCAAATCAGTCAGATACCGCCGATGTACTCTGCACTCAAGCGTGACGGCCAGCCGCTTTACAAGTTGGCTCGTGCAGGCGAAGTGGTGGAGCGCGAACCGCGTTCTGTTACTATTACCCGCCTCGAATTACTGGCCAGCGAAGGCGACACTGCGCGCTTGTCCGTCGACTGCACCAAAGGCACCTATATCCGTACCCTGGTGGAAGATATTGGTGAGCAACTGGGTTGCGGTGCATACGTTGCAGAGCTGCGTCGTACACACGCCGGACCTTTCAGCCTGGCCCAAACGGTCACTCTGGAAGAGTTGGAAGCTGTGCATGCCGAAGGCGGAAACGAAGCGGTTGACCGCTTCCTGATGCCATCGGACAGCGGTTTGCTGGACTGGCCTTTGCTGCACTTCTCGGAACACAGCGCATTCTATTGGCTTAATGGCCAACCGGTACGCGCTCCGGATGCTCCGAAGTTCGGCATGGTGCGGGTACAAGATCACAACGGTCGCTTTATCGGTATCGGTGAAGTGAGCGAAGACGGGCGCATCGCGCCGCGTCGACTGATTCGGTCAGAATGACCGGAACAGGCTGGCTCGAGATGTAATACTCTTTGGCCAGACTGGAACGAGGGTGGCTGTTATTAGGCACGGTCACTCCTCACTTATAAATACGAGGATTTGTCCTCGGCCTATTGGATCTGTCTTGTTCGCAAGCAGAACCCTAATGAAAGGAAATGCCCCATGGCACTGACAATCGAACATAAAGCAGAAATCGTAGCTGACTACCAGCAAGCTCCAGGTGATACAGGTTCTCCAGAAGTGCAGGTTGCACTGCTGACCTTTAACATCAACACGCTGCAAGGTCACTTCAAAGAAAACAAAAAAGACCACCACTCCCGTCGTGGTCTGATCCGCATGGTAAACCAGCGTCGCAAGCTGCTGGACTACCTCAAAGGCAAGAACGTTGAGCGTTACAAAACGCTGATCGCTCGCCTGGGTCTGCGTCGCTAATAGCGATGTTGCTAGAGGCTGGTCGTTTGTCGTGTATCTGCGGGTTTCCCGCAGGTGTACGGCAGGCTTCCAGCCTCAAGTTTTATCTGGGCCAGCCGGATTCTTACGAAAGCTCACCGTGCCGTCCGCTTTCGTAAGCATCTGAGTCGGGTCAATACCCGACATTGCGTCAGTATTTCGCAAGAAACCCGTTCCCCAAGAGCCACAAAGAAGGTAGGACACCGTGAACCCGGTTATCAAAAAATTCCAGTTCGGTCAGTCGACCGTCACCCTCGAGACTGGCCGTATCGCCCGTCAGGCCTCCGGCGCAGTATTGGTCACCGTTGACGACGACGTCAGCGTGTTGGTGACTGTTGTCGGCTCCAAGCAAGCTGATCCAGGCAAGGGCTTCTTCCCTCTGTCTGTTCACTACCAAGAAAAAACCTACGCCGCGGGTAAAATCCCGGGCGGTTTCTTCAAGCGTGAAGGTCGCCCTTCCGAGAAAGAAACCCTGACTTCGCGTCTGATCGACCGTCCGATCCGTCCGCTGTTCCCAGAAGGCTTCATGAACGAAGTGCAGGTTGTCTGCACCGTTCTGTCCACCAGCAAGAAAACCGATCCGGACGTCGCTGCGATGATCGGTACCTCGGCTGCTCTGGCAATCTCCGGTATTCCTTTTGATGGTCCGATCGGCGCCGCCCGCGTTGCTTACCACGAAAGCACTGGCTACCTGCTGAACCCGACTTACGAGCAACTGGCCGCTTCCAGCCTGGACATGGTTGTTGCCGGTACTTCGGAAGCTGTATTGATGGTTGAATCGGAAGCCAAAGAGCTGACCGAAGACCAGATGCTGGGCGCGGTACTGTTCGCCCACGACGAATTCCAGGTAGTGATCCAGGCTGTTAAAGAGCTGGCTGCCGAAGCTGCAAAACCGACTTGGGACTGGGCTCCTGCTCCAGAAGCCACCGCTCTGCTGGCCGCTATCCGCGCCGAGTTCGGCGAAGCGATCTCCCAGGCTTACACCCTGACCGTCAAGCACGAGCGTTATGCACGTCTGGGCGAACTGAAAGACCAGGTTGTTGCCAAGCTGTCCGGTGAAGAAGGCCAGCCGACTTCTGCTGAAGTCAAAGCTGCATTCGGCGAAATCGAATACCGCACCGTTCGCGAAAACATCGTTAACGGCAAGCCGCGTATCGATGGCCGTGACACCAAAACCGTTCGCCCTTTGAACATCGAAGTTGGCGTTCTGCCAAAGACCCACGGTTCGGCTCTGTTCACCCGTGGTGAAACTCAGGCTCTGGTCGTTGCAACTCTGGGTACTGCCCGTGATGCACAACTGCTGGACACCCTGGAAGGCGAGAAGAAAGACCCGTTCATGCTGCACTACAACTTCCCGCCGTTCTCGGTAGGTGAGTGTGGTCGCATGGGTGGCGCCGGTCGTCGCGAAATCGGTCACGGCCGTCTGGCCCGTCGTTCGGTTCAGGCCATGCTGCCTGCTGCTGACGTATTCCCGTACACCATCCGTGTTGTATCGGAAATCACCGAGTCCAACGGTTCCAGCTCCATGGCTTCGGTCTGCGGCGCTTCCCTGGCACTGATGGACGCTGGTGTGCCGATGAAAGCACCGGTTGCCGGTATCGCCATGGGTCTGGTTAAAGAAGGCGAGAAATTCGCAGTTCTGACCGACATCCTGGGTGACGAAGATCACCTCGGCGACATGGACTTCAAAGTAGCAGGTACCGCTAAAGGTGTTACCGCGCTGCAGATGGACATCAAGATCAAAGGCATCACCGAAGAAATCATGGAGATCGCACTGGGCCAGGCCCTGGACGCTCGCCTGAACATCTTGGGTCAGATGAACCAGATCATTGCCGTATCTCGCAACGAATTGTCGGCCAACGCTCCGACCATGATTGCGATGAAGATCGACACCGACAAAATCCGTGATGTCATCGGTAAAGGCGGCGCGACCATCCGTGCAATCTGCGAAGAAACCAAGGCTTCGATCGATATCGAAGACGACGGTTCGATCAAGATCTTCGGCGAAACCAAGGAAGCAGCAGAAGCGGCGCGTCAGCGCGTTCTGGGCATCACCGCAGAAGCCGAAATCGGCAAGATCTACACCGGCAAGGTTGAGCGCATCGTCGACTTCGGCGCATTCGTAAACATCCTGCCAGGCAAAGACGGCCTGGTGCACATCTCCATGCTGAGCGATGCTCGTGTCGAGAAAGTGACTGACATTCTGAAAGAAGGTCAGGAAGTGGAAGTACTGGTACTGGACGTGGACAACCGCGGCCGTATCAAGCTCTCCATCAAGGACGTAGCAGCTGCCAAGGCTTCGGAAGCTTAATAGCCCCCGAAACCGGCGTTGAAAAAAGGATCCTTCGGGATCCTTTTTTTATGCCTGCAAGAAAGCTGGCAGATTCAAGGCCAACTGCCATTAAGCAAAAAGCCGCAACTTGCATGCAGATTGACGGGCAGTCATGCAAACTGCACGACCCTTGAATTTTTGATTGATTATAAGTTATTGATTTATAAGGTTTTTTTAATTTCAGAAAGTTGGCATAAGCCCTGCAACAGTATAGGTAACCCTGCTGCCATGAGATGGCGCAGATTTTAAAGAAGACAGGAGTTACTCGTATGAAGAAGTTTGCTATCGCTGCTGCAACTGCTACCGCTCTGACCCTGACCCTGACCATGGCCAACGCCGCATTTGCTGCTCAATCGACTGCACAGACCCCTATGGTTGTCGCTGCTGGCGAAATGACTAAAGCCAAAGAAGCTACTTCTGACACCTGGATCACAACCAAAGTTAAATCTGACCTGCTGACTGAAAAAGGCATTCCAGGTACTGACATCAAAGTAGAAACCAATAAAGGCGTGGTTTCGCTATCCTCGACTGTAGCGGTAACCGACGCACAGAAAGAGATGGCAGTTGCAATTGCCAAGAAAGTTAAAGGTGTTCAGGCAGTTTCGGCCGATGGCCTGAAAGCTGAGTAAGACACCCCAATTCGTGGAACCGGGGGAAAGCCGGAGCAGGTGATTGAAAGATCACCTGCTGGCTTTGAATACAGGTTCATGCGACGACCACACGGATGTGGTCATTACAGCCCTCGGCGCTTGCGTCGGGGGCTGTTCTATTTGGGCGAAGGAATAGTGCGCAAACCTAGCAGGAGCGAGCTTGCCCGCGATCCGGCCTGTGCGGTACCTCATCCAGGCCGCAGAGCCGCCATCGCGAGCAAGCCAGGAGAGGGCTTTACTCGCTGTCCAGATGCAGCGGGGTAATTACCCGGCCATCGCTCTCTGCCTGACCCAGGGTGGCATCGATAAAGTACACGCGGTCATCCGCCAGTTGGCCATGGTCCACCAGATAGTCCTTGATGGTACTGGCACGATCCTGCCCCAGTTGGCGGAGCAGAACTTCACTTTTGCTCCAGAAGTCCACCAGCGCTGCACTCATCTTGGCCGCACGTTCATCGCGACTCAGATCAGCCCACTCGGCAGGCGGCTGCTGTTTCAGGCGGGCCCGGTAAATCCCTTCCAGTAATGGACCTTTTTCATCATCCGGGACCTTGAGCTGCGAAGCCTGAGCCGGCACCTTTTCTCCCTTGCGCTGGAGAATCTTGTAGTAGGTGTACTGGTATTCGCGCTCAAGACGATCCTGGGCAATATGCGGACCGTCACTGCTTTGCGCGGCGGTGCCTTCGATTTCCAGGCGCAGGCCCGGACGTTTTTTCAGCGCCTGGGCCAGGGTGTCCAGGGCTTTTTGCGCTTCAGGGCTCAGCTCGCTTGATCCTGGCGCGAATGACACCGTGCCCAGGTCTTCGGCGCCACCGCCGCTGACCAGCCCGCCAATGAAGTTGAAGGGCGCTGTAGCGGCTCGGACCACAAGGTTGCGCAAGGTTTGCCAGACTATGGGCATTACGCTGAATTGCGGGTTGTTCAGGTCTCCGGTCACCGGCAACTCGATGGAGATGGTGCCGTCTGAATCCTTGAGCAAGGCAATCGCCAGTTTCAGGGGCAGGTTCACCGCATCCGGGCTGTCGACTTTCTCCCCCAGCTGCAATTGCTCGATGACAACCTTGTTTTCAGCCTTGAGCTGACCCTTGGTGATCAGGTAATGCAGATCAAGATTGAGGCGGCCCTTGCGGATCCGGTAACCGGCAAACTTGCCGGAGTAGGGGGTCAGCGTAGTCAGCTCGACGCGTTTGAAGCTGGTGGCAATGTCCAGGCTGGCCATTGGATCGAATGGATTGACACTGCCCTTGATCGTAACCGGTGCATAGCGGTCAACCTTGCCCGAGATATCAACCCTGGCAGGTTTGGCATCACGGCTGTCAATGGTGCCGATCTGGCCGTTGAGTTGCTGAATGGCCGTGGCGAAGTTGGGGGTCAGACTGAAGTCGGCGAAATTGGCCGAACCATCATTGATCGCGATACCGCCGACATAGATGCCCAGCGGCTTATCCTGTTTCGCCGCGGGCCCGGCAGCGCCTTTCGCGCCACTGCTGGCCGGTTGCGGGATCAACAGGTCGTCCACGTTGGTGGTGCGATCATCGTTGATCATGAAGCGCACATAGGGCTGTGTCAGATTGACCTTGCTGATCGACAGGCTGTCGCCGTGCCGGTATTTGACATCTTCCAGCACCAGCCGCTGCCACTTGAGGAAGTCCCGGTTTTTCAGGGTGTCCAGAGTGTGCAGTTGATCGACCTGGGCACGACCCTCAACGGTGAAAGCCAGCGGTTCTGTGCTCTTGAGGTTGACTGCCAGGTCGCTGCCGAGCATGCCGCTACGCAGCTCAAGGCGCATGAACGGGTCGATATAGGCCTGGGCCACCCGCAGATCGATGTCTTTGGTGGTGACCTTGAGTGCGGCGCTGACCGGATTCAGGTTCACATCACCGATGGCAGTGAGCTGGCCTTGTTTGCCAACGCCGGTGTCGAGCCTGAGGTTAAACGGCGACCGGTTCAGGCTGTCGAAGTTTTTCAGGTCCAGGTTCAGGGGGCCGATATCCAGTGCTACCGGGGTACTTGGCTGCTTGTCGGCCAGGTGCACCCGATAGTCGCGCAGTTCAACATCCTTGAGCAGCACCTGCCATGGTTTGCTCGGCGCAGCCGGGCCTGGTTTGGGGGCTTCAACAGTGACAGGGTCACTGGTTTTGGGTGCGGTTTTTGCGGGTTGCTCGGCAAACAGTTTTTGCCAGTCAAGCTGACCATCCTTCTCGCGAGCGGCCCAGGTTTCCAGGTTCTTGCTCTGGATCTTGCCGACAACCACTTTCTGTTTAGCCAGGTCCACCGTGGTGTCGCTCACATCAAGTCGCTCCAGACGCGCCAGCGGGCGGCCATCCGGGGCATTGATCCTGAACGGCGCGATGCTGGCCGAGGCATTGCTCAACACCATCTCGGTATCTTTGGCCAGATCCAGGGTGTAGTCGGTGCTGAAATTCAGAATGCCGTCTTCGAGTACCAGCGGCACCGAATCGCGGACATAGGGCCACCAGGCTTTCATTTTGGCGTCGGTGACTTTGAGTTTGCCCTGGGACGTAATCGGCACCAGGCTCAGCTTGCCGCTCCAGTCGACTCTGCCGCCCTCGGGGCCGGCAGCCACCAGCGTCATTTCAGCGTTGTCGTCGGGTAGGGTGCTGAGGTTTTTCAACTCAAAGTTCATTGAGTCGTAGAGAAACTCTATGGGCTCACTGGGACGCATATCGACGAAGTGCAGATAGCCGTCAGCCAGTTTTATATTGTCGATGCGCAGCGGGAAGGGTTTGCTTTCCGGCTCGTCGGGCTTGGGCTCGCTGGCAGGCAATTTGAACAGCTGGCTCAGATTGAGCGTGCCGTCCTTGTTGAACAGCACCTCGGTTTTGGGCTTGTCCAGCTGCACGTCGGCCAGGTGCAAGGCTTTGGTCCACACGCTGTCTGATTGCAGATTGACATAGAGACGGTCAAACCCGGCTTGCTGCTTGCCCGGCTCGCCGACTTGCAACCCCCACAGTGTGAGCTCAAGGGTAAATGGATTGAACTCCAGACGGTCGAGTCTGGCCGGTACTGTGGCGTAGTTGGCCAGTTGCTGGTTGACGATACGCAGACCGATACCGGGTAAAATCAGGAAGCCCAGCAGGCTATAGAGTGCAATCGCTACCAGCACTGCGCCAATGGCGCGGATCAATCCTTTGGTCATGTGGGGCTTCGTCTATTGGTGGCCAAGGTGCCTTGGAGTATGGCACGCGTTTCTGGTTCCGAGACAAGCACCATATTTTAAGCGGGGTCTGGCTTTTTGGGTTCTGGTTAAAACTGCAAAATCAGGGTTTTGAGCGGCGGCTGCTGGTCCAGTGACGGGAAGTCGCTGGCCGGGCTCAGTACTTGCCAGTCGCGTACCGGGCGGCCGGCTTTTTCGGCACAGCGCAATACCTGCTCGCGCCAGTCGTCCATGCTGACTTTTGCCAGATTGTTGCAGCAGATCAGCACGCCATCTGGCGCAGTGGCCAGTACGGCGGGTTTTAGCAGGCTCTGGTAGTCACGCAACAGATCGACTGTACCGAAAGCGCTCTTGGCCCAAGCTGGTGGGTCCAGTAGCACCAGGTCGTATTCCCGCTGATCCAGACGCGGGTAGGACGGCAGCTTGTGACGACGCTGAATGATCGGCAACCCGGCCAGTTGGCGGATGGCGGCAAAGTAGTCGGACTGGACGAACTTCATCTTTTTCAGTTCAGGGTTCAGCAGGCCATTTTCACGACCCACCGCCAGGTTGCCTTCGGCAAAATCCAGATTGCAGACCTCACTGGCACCGCCGGCTGCGGCGCTCAGACCCACGCCACAGGTGTAGGCGAACAGGTTGAGCACGCTTTTGCCGGCGCTATGTTGTTTGACCCAGCCGCGAGCATTGCGCAGGTCTAGAAACAGCAGCGGGTCCTGGCCGGCATGGCGGCCACGCACTCGGTAGTTCAGCCCCCATTCATGGCCCACCAGATCTGCAAGAGCGGCGTCTTCGGCGCGGTACAGGGTATCTTCGCGATCGATGCGCGAGTTGCCCCGGGAACGGTCGTTGTAAACCAGCAGTAACTCCAGCCCCAGGTGCTGGTTGATTGCCCCGTGCAGTTGCAGCAAATCATCGCGCTCAAGACTCTGGTGGAAGCTTTGCACCAGTAGCTGCGGGCCGTAGCGGTCAATAGTCAAGCCGCCGGCGCCTTCCTGACTGCCGTGGAACAGGCGATAGCAATCAGTGCCCTGAGCATGCAGCTCGGCCAATAAGTCCTGACGGTTATCGAGGGCGGCGCGCAGCGCCTGATTCAAGGAAGACATGCGAAGCGCCTTGGGGGGATAGATAAGGCGCGGCAGTTTAACAGAACGGGCATTTGTAGTCGCTGCCGCAGGCAGCCAAGGGTTGCACCGCAACCCTTGGCAACGCTCACCGCGAGCCCATTCAGGCTGTTGGTTATTCGCGTTCGATTGCCAGGGCTACACCCTGGCCCCCACCGATGCACAGCGTGGCGAGCCCTTTTTTAGCGTCACGCTTGAGCATTTCGTGGAGCAGGGTGACCAGAATGCGGCAGCCTGACGCGCCAATCGGGTGGCCAATGGCAATTGCGCCACCGTTAACGTTGACCTTGTCTGCATCCCAGTTCAGCTCTTTGCCGACTGACAGTGCCTGTGCCGCGAATGCTTCGTTGGCCTCGATCAGGTCCAGCTGCTCAAGACTCCAGCCGGCTTTGCTCAGGCAACGTTGAGTGGCGCTCACCGGGCCAATGCCCATGATTGCCGGGTCAACACCCGCGTTGGCGTAGGCGGCGATTTTGGCCAGCACAGGCAAACCCAGGGCTTTGGCTTTGGTTGCGCTCATCAGCAACACCGCTGCAGCGCCGTCATTGAGGGAGGAGGCGTTGCCCGCGGTGACCGAGCCGTCTTTTTTGAAGGCCGGCTTGAGCTTGGCCAGCGACTCGGCGGTGGTGCCGGCGCGTGGCTGTTCATCGGTGGCGAAGGCAATCGGATCACCCTTGCGCTGCGGGATCAGTATCGGCGTGATTTCATCCACAAAACGCCCGGTTTCGATGGCCTCTACGGCTTTCTGCTGAGAGCGGGCGGCAAACCCATCCTGCTCTTCACGGCTGATGCCGTACTTATCCACAAGGTTCTCGGCCGTGATGCCCATGTGGTAATCGTTGAACGCATCCCACAGGCCGTCACTGATCATGGTGTCGATGATCTGGCTGTGGCCCATGCGCAGACCGGTACGTGCGCCGGGCATGATGTAGTTGGACAGGCTCATGTTCTCCTGGCCGCCGGCAATGATCACCTCGGCATCGCCGCAACGAATGGCCTGCGCCGCCAGATGCAAAGCTTTGAGGCCCGAGCCGCAGACCTTGTTGAGGGTCATTGCAGGTACGGCGAACGGCAGTCCGGCCTTGATCGCAGCCTGACGCGCGGGGTTTTGTCCGGCACCGGCGGTCAGTACCTGGCCCATGATCACTTCGTCGACCTGGGCGCCGTCGAGGCCGGTTTTTTCCAGCAGCCGACGAATCACTGCGGCGCCCAGATCAACAGCGGGTACGTGGGCCAGCGAGCCCTGGAAGCTGCCGACGGCAGTGCGGGTAGCGGCAACGATTACGACGTCTTGCATTGCGGGAGTCCTCATTATTATTGGAATGTCAGGCCTGGAGACAGGCGGGTTTGGTTATCGCTGGCAAGCCAGCTCCCACAAGATCGGTAGCCAGCCAGTGGGAGCTGGTTTGCCAGCAGACAGGATCTGCATGGTATTCAACCTAGGCCCATACGCCGTCGCGCCCGCTGGACCGAGCCATTACGCACGGCCCAGCGCAGAATCGGCGCAGTACTGCTAACCCCTGCCCGTACCAGCTTTCGCGTCAGGGGCTGTTGCTGCAGGCCCAGTTGATCACTGGCCCAGTCCGGGAGCAAATCAATCCCTGCTTGCATCATCAGTGCACCAAAGGGTTTTGCAAGCAGGCTGGGGGCTGGCGCGTTGAGCAGCAGGCACATCACCTCGTGACTGCGTTCATCGCACAGCAACTGTGGCCGCACGCGCTCCAGATAGTCGGCAATTTGCTGGCGGGAGCGCGGGACGTTGGTCGCCCCCAGGCGTTCGGCAACCAGGGCAATCTCGTCGTAGTACTGGTCTTGATCCGCGGCGGATAAATGCGGATTGCGGTAACGGATATGGGCCGCAAGGAAGTTGCTGACTTCGGCCACATGCACCCAGGTCAGTAACTCCGGATCACTGGCGGCATATGGCCGGCCATCAAGCCCGGTGCCTGTGACTTGCAGGTGAATGGTGCGTACTTTTTCGATCAGCCAGTTGGCGTCCCTGGTGGAGCCAAACGTGGTGCCAGAAATAAACTGCCCGGTGCGCCGCAGCCGTCCCAGCATGTCCTGGCGAAAATTGGAGTGGTCCCACACCCCGGCCAATGCCAGCGGGTGCAAGGCTTGAAGCATCAGGGCACTGATACCGCCAATCAGCATGCTGGTGAAGTCACCATGTACTTGCCAGCTGATGGAAGCGGGGCCAAACAGGCCGGGGTCGCCCGGGGGTGTTTCGAGGTCGAGCTGGCCAAGTGAAAGCCCGGTCAGGCTCATGATTTGGCGTTCGATAGGGCGGCGGATAAATTCCATGATACCTCGAGGGTGCCAGGGGCCGTTGACGTCGCCGTGATAGCTATGTGTCAACAGCCCCTGGCCAGTCGGGGAGACTGGCTATCAATCAACCGCGGTGACGACCGCGGAAGTAGTTGATCAGACCTTGGGTCGATGCATCGTCAGCAGGCTCTTCAAGGCTGCCGGTCAGGCGGTTGTAGACGCCTTTGCCGAGCTCTTTGCCCAGCTCCACGCCCCACTGGTCGAAGGCGTTGATGCCCCAGATCACGCTCTGCACGAAGACTTTGTGCTCGTACAGCGCAACCAGTGCGCCCAGACGACGAGGGCTGATGCGCTCAACCACAATGGTGTTGCTCGGACGATTGCCCGGGATCACCTTGTGCGGTGCGAGTTTTTGCACCTCTTCTTCGGACAGGCCCTTGTCGCGCAACTCCGCTTCGGCTTCTTCGCGGGTTTTACCCAGCATCAGCGCCTGGCTTTGCGACAGACAGTTTGCGTACAGCCACTGATGGTGATCGGAAACCGGATTGAAGCTGACGATCGGCACGATAAAGTCGGCCGGAATCAACAAGGTGCCCTGATGGAGCAACTGGTGGTAGGCATGCTGGCCATTACAGCCAACGCCGCCCCAGATTACCGGGCCGGTGTCGGTCGACACGGGAGTGCCGTCCTGGCGCACGCTCTTGCCGTTGGATTCCATATCCAGTTGCTGCAAATGCTTGGTGATGTTTCGCAGGTAATGGTCATAGGGAAGGATGGCGTGGCTTTGCGCTCCCCAGAAATTGCCATACCAGACACCCAGCGCCGCCATCAGCACGGGCATGTTTTGCTCGAACGGTGCGTTCTGGAAGTGTTGGTCCATGCTGTAGGCGCCGGACAGCAGCTCTTTGAAGTTGGACATGCCGATGGCCAGGGCAATCGGCAAACCAATGGCCGACCACAGCGAGTAACGACCGCCAACCCAGTCCCACATCGGGAAGATGTTTTCTTCACGAATACCAAATGCTACCGCAGCGGCATTGTTGCTCGACACCGCGATAAAGTGACGGTGCAGCTCGGCTTCCGAACCACCTTGCGCCAGGTACCAGGCACGGGCGGCCTGGGCATTCTTCAGGGTTTCGAGGGTGTTGAAGGATTTCGACGAAACGATGAACAGGGTGGTTTCTGCACGCAGCTTTGCAGTCAGTTCATGGAACTCGCTGCCGTCGATATTCGCCAGATAATGGCAGCGTACGCCTTTTTGGGCGTAGGACAGCAGCGCTTCGGACACCAGTTCCGGGCCGAGGAACGAGCCTCCGATACCGATGTTCACCACATCAGTGATCGGCTTTTCGGTGTAACCGCGCCATAGGCCATCGTGAATCCGGCCGACCAGTTCGGTCATTTGATTCAGAACTTTATGCACCTGGGGCATGATGTTTACGCCACTTACCGACAGTTTGTCGGCCACTGGGCGGCGCAACGCGGTATGCAGGGCAGGCCGGTTTTCGGAGGCGTTGACGATTTCGCCTTCAAACAACGACTTGATCGCGCCTTTGAGATCAACCTCATTGGCCAGGTTAACCAGCAAGTCGCGGGTTTCATCGGTGATCAGGTTTTTCGAGTAGTCCAGAAACAAACCGCAGCTGCTGAGGGTGAAATCCTCGAAGCGCTTCGGGTTGCTATTGAATGCATCGCGCATGCTGAAATTTTGCATGTCGGCACGGTGAAGTTTCAACGCTTGCCAGGCAGGCAGAGCGGTAACGTCTTGAGGAGTGCGGTAGTACGCCATCGCTGCGAATATCCTTTTGCTTGAACTGCCTTTTGGACACTGAGAACACCGAGACCTTCGTTAATGTCGAGGTGCTCGGTCAGTCTGTTTCTGCATCTATGTCAGAAGTCGGGCGATTACAGTAAACCTAGCGCCCGCTTCTGTCTCGGTTTTGTCTGACAACAGGCCGTAACTTTTGTCACCGCTCTGTTATACAAGATGAAACGTTTCAGTGGTGGTGTGGTGGCCACACAATCGGTGCCGTTAAAGCCCGCTGTCGAGATTGAGATGCACGTTGTCGATCAGGCGCGTGGTGCCCAGGAACGCGGCCACCAAAATCACCAGGTCGCGGTCAGTCGCCAGAGCCGGGAGCAAGGTTTGTCCATGGCGCACTTCCAGGTAGTCCATGCGAAAGCCAGCAGCTTCGATTTGTTCCCGATGCAGGGCGGTCAGCTTTGCAAAGTCGCGTTCGCCTGCGTTGATGGCTTTGCTCATTGCTTTGAGGTGGCGATACAACTCAGGCGCTATGGCACGCTGCTCCGGGCTCAGGTATCCGTTGCGCGAAGACAGGGCCAGGCCGTCGTCGGCCCGTACGGTGGGCTCGCCAATGATCTGGAGCGGCATGTTCAGGTCATGGACCATGGCCCGAATAACCGCCAGCTGCTGGTAGTCCTTCTGCCCGAAGATAGCCAGGTCGGGCTGAACCATGTTGAACAGCTTGCTGACCACTGTGGTCACACCGTCGAAATGCCCCGGGCGGCGGCTGCCACACAGTTCATTGCTCAGCTGTGCCGCGGTAACACGGGTCAGCCCGGTCATGCCATGGGGGTACATTTCTTCAACGGTTGGGGCAAACAGCAAATGGCAGCCCGCCTGCAGGAGTTTTTCCTGATCGGCGGCCAGGGTGCGCGGATAAGTATCCAGGTCTTCGTTGGCACCGAATTGCAGCGGGTTGACGAAAATGCTCGCCACTACAAAGTCCGCCTGTTGAGCGGCGGTGGTGACTAACGCAGCGTGGCCGCTGTGCAGGTTGCCCATGGTTGGAACCAGGCCGATTTGCTTGCCTTCGCGGCGCGCGCGGGCAACGGCCGCGCGCAATTCGCGAACAGTTTTAACAGTGTTCATGCAGAGAATCCGTGCTCGGTGCCAGGGAAGCTGACGGCTTTGACTTCAGTCACGTAAGCGCCAAGTGCTGACTGGATATCGGGTTGGCCGGTCATGAAGTTTTTTACGAACTTGGGGACGCGTCCGGTCAGGGACAGGCCCAGCATGTCGTGCAGTACCAGCACCTGGCCGTCGGTGTCGCTGCCTGCACCAATGCCGATCACCGGGATTTTTACGGCGAGGGTGATTTCTTTTGCCAGCTCACTGGGTACGCATTCGAGCAGCAGCATGGCCGCGCCTGCCTGTTCCAGGGCGATGGCATCGGCCCGCATCTGCCGCGCCTGGTTTTCGTTGCGGCCCTGGACTTTGTAGCCGCCCAGTACGTTCACTGTCTGCGGGGTCAGGCCCATGTGCGCGCATACCGGAATCCCGCGCTCGGTCATCACGCGAATCGATTCGGCGAGCCACAAAGCGCCTTCTACCTTGACCATATGTGCGCCTGCTTTCATCAGCAGGGCACTGTTGTTCAAGGATTGCTCGAGCGTCGCGTTCGCCATGAAAGGCATGTCCGCGAGTATCAGTGCGTCCTGGTTGCCGCGCTTGACGCAAGCCACGTGGTAGACCATTTCGCCCGTGGTGACTGGCAGAGTGCTGTCATGCCCTTGCAGAACCATGCCCAGGGAATCGCCTACCAGTAACACTTCAACACCTGCCTGATTGCAGGCGTGGGAGAAGGTGGCGTCATAGCACGTCAGCATGGTGATTTTCTCACCTTTTTGCTTAAGGCTTTGCAGGGTGGTCAGGGTGATAGCTGGCATGAAAAGGATCCTCGTCAGGCAGTGTGATAACCACTGCGAGTAACGCGCGTGATTCATCGTTATAGGCAGGTACACCTTTATGGAGGGTGCTTGTTAAGCCTGCTTTTCACATTGCGCCGTCCAGTGGACGGCAGCGGGATGCCTATAGTCGTGACGAGCACACGGGAAGTCAATTCCGGGTGTTACTGGCGGAGTGTTACCGCGCCGGTTGATTCGATTCAGCGATGGGGGGAAGGCGCTCCAGACCGACAAAAGGGCACTCAGCCAATAGTTGGGCGAGGCTACGGCCATCGGCGAGGGTGAGCGTGGCGGGTGCCAGTTCGGCCAGCGGGTAGAGCACGAAAGGACGGGCCTGCATATGATAGTGCGGGACTTTCAGGCGGGGGGTGTCGATCAGTCGGTCGCCGAACAGCAGGATATCCAGGTCCAGTGTGCGCGGGCCCCAGCGTTCGTGACGCTCGCGGCCCTGGTCGATCTCGATGGCTTGTAGCGCATCGAGTAAATCCAGGGGTTCCAGTTCAGAGTCGATAGCTGCCACCGCATTGGTGTAGCGCGGCTGACCGGGTAACAACGAGTCGCTTTGATAGAACGCTGAGACTCCGGCGAACCGGGAGTCAGGCAATTGCGCCAGCGCTTGTATGGCGCTGCGCAATTGCTCAGCCGGGTCAGCCAGATTGCTGCCCATTCCGATATAGATCCGTTCCATCGCTTACTCGTCCGCAGCGCCGCTGCGTTTGCGCTTGGTTGCGCTGGTGCGGCGGCGCTTGCGCGGGGCGGGCCCGGTGCCGTCTTCCTTGGCGTTGCTCAGGTCGCGGATCATGTCACGACGGCCACTGTCATTGGCGTCCTGATACTCGGTCCACCATTCGCCCAGGCCATGGGTCTCTTCGCCCGCGACTTCGCGCAAGAGCAAGAAATCATAGCCCGCACGGAAGCGCGGGTTGTCGAGCAGCATGTCGGCGCGTTTGCCACTGCGGCGCGGGAGACGCTCCTGCATGTCCCAGATTTCACGAATCGGGATCGTGAAGCGCTTGGGAATGGCGATGCGCTGGCATTGCTCGGCGATCAGTTCGTGTGCGGCTTCCTGCATGGCAGGGATAGGCGGCATGCCACGTTCCTGCAAGTACTCCACGCGAGCCGGCAGGGCAGGCCAGAGCAGGGCTGCAAACAGGAATGCCGGGGTAACCGGCTTGCCTTGCTTGATGCGCAGGTCAGTGTTGCGCAGGGCTTCGCTGATCAGGGTATGGGTGTAAGTCGGGCTATGTTCCAGTGCCTCGGCGCTGGCCGGGAACAAAGGATCGAACAGCTGAAGGTCGACCAGCATTTCGAAGGTGTCGCAAGCGTTACCCGAGAGGAACAGCTTGAGCACTTCCTCAAACAGGCGTGCCGACGGGATCTCGCGCAGCATGGGTGCCAGTTCGCGAATTGGCGCCGCGGTATGCTTTTCGATACCAAAGTTGAGTTTTGCGGCAAACCGCACGGCTCGCAGCATGCGTACAGGGTCTTCCTGGTAACGCTGTTGCGGGTCGCCAATCAGGCGCAGCAAGCGATTGCGAATATCGTGTACGCCGTTGGCGTAATCGAGAATGCGTTCGCTGACCGGGTCGTAGTACAGGGCATTGATCGTGAAGTCACGACGCTGGGCGTCTTCTTCAAGGGTGCCGTATACGTTGTCGCGCAAAATGCGCCCGCTTTCATTACGCGAGGACTGGTTGCTGTCTTCCTCTTCGTCGTTTTGCGGGTGATTGGCACGGAAGGTGGCGACCTCGATGATTTCGCGACCAAAGTGGATATGCACCAATTTAAAGCGGCGACCGATGATTCGCGCATTGCGAAATTCGGCCCGCACTTGTTCGGGCGTCGCGCTGGTGGCGACGTCGAAGTCTTTTGGCGTGATGTTGAGCAGCATGTCGCGTACGCAACCGCCGACCAGATAGGCCTGATAACCGGCGTTCTGCAGGCGTTCGACGATATTGACCGCGTACCGGCTGAACTGGGCACGTTGCAGCGAGTGCTGGCTGCTGTTGAGCACTTCAGGGGTGCTGCGCAGTTGTTGCGTGCGACGCTTGGGGGAACGGAGTGACTGGAACAGCTTCTTCAGCATGGGATGCACTGTTTGAAGGAATGTTCGGCCAAAACGAAGAATGACCGCATGATGGGCGGGGATTCTAGCATTTAGTCAGGGGATGGTGTAGGAAGCTGAGCCGCTCTTGCGAGGGAAGCTGCAAGCAGCAAGTGAAAATAGCTGCAAGAGGCCTGAAGTAGAGCCTGTGAGGAAGTTTTTTCTGAATTGCAGAAACTACAAGGGGAGCCGAAGCTCCCCCAGAAGTAGTTGCGTGCTCTATTTTTATTATTGATTGCGGGCTTTTTGTTTTTGTTGATCGCCCCGGTTACAAAGGTCTTGCCTGTGTAACCCTCCCAATCGGGAGATAAGAGCAAACGGATTGCTTTGGTCGCTGTGTTGATGTGATCCGTGATCCGACTAGTTCAGGCTCTGCTTTTTAAGTGCAGTTTTTGTTGTTCTCTGCCTAGCCATGGGGCAAGCCCCAATCACAACACCTCTCCAAAAGAATCAGTTAGCTGCGCCTCCGCCGTGTTGTTTTTGTTATGCGTGAGCCGATACGTCTTATTTTTATTGTGTGCTGCTGTGATTCTTATTGTTCTTGTACGGATACATATAGCAGGTGTCGTGCCAACTTTTGTACGGGCCAGCAAAATAAGGGGTTTTCGGGGTTTTTGCTTTTTTCAGGGCAAAAAAAAGCCGGGTCTTCGTTACCGTAAGACCCGGCTTTTGTTACGTGATTAAACTGCGGTAACAGTTTTTTCACCTTTGACCCTGTTACCCCTCACTGGCGACGCCGGTTTTCCTGCGCGGGATGCCCAGCCGCTGGCGCCGTTCCCACAGGCATTTGCGACTGACGCCCAGCTTGCGCGCCAGTTCGGTCTCGGTCATGTGATCCTGGTGCTCAAGCACGAAGTGCTGAAAGTAGTCTTCCAGTGACAGATCTTCGGTCGGATCAAGGCTGGTGTTACCGCTGCTGATGCTCTGCTGCGGGCCCAGGCCGATGAAGTCATCGTCATGCAAATCGCTCAGTTCAATATCGATACCCAGCAGTTCGGCAGAGATTTCCGGGCTTTCGCACAGAATGACGGCCCGCTCTACAGCGTTCTCCAGTTCGCGAACGTTACCTGGCCATGAGTAATGGCTGATGGCGCGTTCGGCATCCGGGGCAAACTTCAGGTCGGTGCGGCCGACGCGAGCGCTTTGGCGGGCGAGAAACGCGTGGGCGATTTCGTTGACGTCAGCCCCGCGCTCGCGCAAAGCCGGGAGCTTGAGAGCGATTACGTGCAGGCGGTAGTAGAGGTCTTCGCGGAACTGGCCGACTTTGGCCAGGCTCTTGAGGTCGCGGTGGGTCGCGGCGATAAGGCGTACATCCACTTTTTGCGATTGCACCGAGCCCACACGACGGATCTCGCCTTCCTGCAGTACCCGCAGCAGGCGGGCCTGGGCTTCGAGGGGCAACTCGCCGATTTCATCGAGGAACAGTGTCCCGCCATCGGCAGCTTCTACCAGCCCGGCGCGGCCCGCACTGGCGCCGGTGAAGGCGCCTTTTTCGTGGCCGAACAGTTCGGACTCGATCAATGACTCGGGGATGGCTGCGCAGTTCACCGAAATCATCGGTGCCTTGGCTCGCCTGGACAGGTTGTGCAGGGCGCGGGCGACCAGCTCTTTGCCGGTACCGGACTCACCCTGAATCAATACATTGGAGTCGGTTGGCGCCACTTTGCGGATCTTGCTGTACATGTCCAGCATCGGCGGGCAGGACCCGATGATGCCAATCTCGCCGTTGCTGTTATCCACAGTGCCTTTGTCCGTGCTGCCGGCCTTGGCAGGACGTTCGGCAGACGTGCTCTGGAGGTTTTGGCGATCCCGCAGGATGCGCGCAACAGCTTGCAGCATTTCATCGTGATCAAAGGGTTTGGCGATATAGTCGACGGCACCCATTTTCATCGAATCCACAGCCGAGCGCAGGCTCGCATAGCTGGTCATGATGAGCACCGGCTTGCCTTGCCCGAGTTTTATCAACTCGGTGCCCGGAGCGCCTGGCAGGCGCAGGTCGCTGACAATCAAGTCGAACGAGGGAATGCTGAAGCGCTCCTGCGCTTCCTGTACCGAGCCGGCTTCGCTGACCTGGTACTGGTTACGCTCCAGTAAACGGCGCAATGCGGAACGGATGATGGTTTCATCTTCGACGATCAAAATATGCGGCATTGATTCGGTTCTCTCGACGGTCTCAGTTCACAGCGGACGTCGCTTCGACATGACGCGGAAGTGTCACCCGGATACGGGTTCCGCGTTGGCTTTGAATGTCAGCCGGGCTGTCGATGGTGATTTGTCCATAATGCTCTTCAACGATGGAATAGACCAGTGCAAGGCCCAGACCTGTGCCTTCACCCGGGTCCTTGGTGGTGAAAAAAGGTTCGAACAATCGATCGATGATGTTCTTCGGAATGCCGGTGCCTTCGTCTTCCACGATCAGGTCGACCGTGTGCTCGCTGGCTTCGCTTTTGACTCGCACGGCACTGCCGGCGGGCGAGGCGTCACGGGCGTTTGACAGCAGGTTGATCAACACTTGGGCCAACCGTTGAGGATCGCCATCGACCCAGTGATCGGGGTCGCACAGGTTGTAAAACTGCACTTCGAAATTACGCCGGTTCAAGGCCAGCAATCCAATCGCATCCTGGGCAACCTCGGCCAGGCAGACCGGCTCATCATTGTGCTGGTGACTGCCGGCGTGGGCAAAGCTCATCAGGGACTGGACGATGCGCGAGATGCG
Source organism: Pseudomonas sp. PAMC 29040 (assembly GCF_003994535.1). Classification (NCBI taxonomy): domain Bacteria; kingdom Pseudomonadati; phylum Pseudomonadota; class Gammaproteobacteria; order Pseudomonadales; family Pseudomonadaceae; genus Pseudomonas; species Pseudomonas sp. PAMC 29040. The sequence goes on along the minus strand of NZ_RZAA01000013.1, from coordinate 22,496 downwards.
CTTGGTCTGCTCGAGGATCTGGCTGCTGATCTCGGTCAGTTCGCTGTCGTCTTCGCGTTCTTCGCGCAGGTTTTGCGCCAGGCAAGCGATACCCGTGACCGGGTTGCCGATTTCGTGGGCAACGCCCGCAGCCAGTCGGCCGATGCTGGCCAGCCGCTCGGAGTGCACCAGTTTGTCTTCGAGCATCTGGGTTTCAGTCAGGTCTTCGACCAGCAGCACCAGGCCGCTATTGCCCGGGGCCAGCGGTTCATCAATGGCCGCCTTGTGCAGATTCAGCCAGCGGGTCTGGCCGTCGAGGGCCAGATGCTGCTTGTGCAAGTGCTCGTCGGGCAAGTTGATGAATCCTTGCAGCAGCTCGCGCCATGGATCGCCCAGGGTACTCATGCGTGAACCGACCACGCGCTGTGCCGGGATACCGGTCAGCTCTTCCATGGCCTTGTTCCACATCAGGATTTCCTGGTCCTTGGCCAGTGAACACACACCCATCGGCAGCTCTTGCAATGTCTGTCGGTGGTAGCGGCGCAGGGCGTCAAGCTCTGCGGCCAGGCCGGTCAGACGGGAGTGGTAATCCTCAAGCCGGCTTTCGATGAAGTGAATGTCTTCAGTGACATAGTTTTCGCCGCCGGACTTGTAGGGCAAGAAGGTTTCGACCATATCCTGGGCCACGCTGGGGCCCATCAGGCCCGAGAGGTTGGCTTCGATCCGGTCGCGCAGGCGGCGCAGGGCATAAGGGCGGCGTTCATCGAAGGGCAGGAACAGGTCGCGCAGCGCTTGCTCGACTTCTTTTTGCGCCGCCTTTGCCCCCAGCGGCTTGGCCAGTTGAGTGGCAAATTCCTGGGGCGAGGCTGCATGCAGTTCACGCCGTTGCGGGCGTCGCACGTTATCGACGGCACAGGCTTCGGCGGCACTGGCTTCTTCCGGGCTGGCATTGGTAAACAGGGAAATCAGGGTAAACATCAGAACGTTGGCCGCCAGCGAGGCAATGGCTGCCATATGCCAGCTGGTGTCATCCAGCACATAGATCATGTTCAGCCACGGGATGTAGAACCCCTGGAAATCGCCGATCAGCGGGAACAGCATACTGGCCATCCACACCAGAATCCCCGCCAGCAAGCCGGCAATAAATCCGCGTCGGTTGGCCGTCGGCCAATACAGTACCGAGAGCACGCCGGGCAGGAACTGCAAGGTGGCAACAAAGGCCACGATGCCGAGGTTGGCCAGATCCTGTTCGGCCCCCAGCAGCAGGTAGAAGCCATAACCGGCCATGATGATGGCCACGATCAGCGCCCGGCGGGTCCATTTCAGCCAGCGATAGATATTGCCTTCGGCGGGGGGCTGGTAGAGCGGCAGGACCAGATGGTTCAAGGCCATGCCCGAGAGTGCCAGTGTGGTGACGATGATCAGGCCGCTTGAGGCTGACAGCCCTCCCACATAGGCCAGTAACGCCAGGGGTTTGCTGTTGGCGGCGATGCCGATGCCGAGGGTGAAGTATTCGGGGTTGGTGGTAGCCCCCAGTTTCAGGCCGGCCCACAGGATCAGCGGTACAGCCAGGCTCATCAGCAACAGGAACAGTGGCAGCCCCCAGCTGGCGCTGACCAGTCCGCGAGGGTTGAGATTTTCTGTGAAGGTCATGTGATACATGTGCGGCATCACGATCGCAGAGGCAAAAAACACCAGCAGCAGGGTGCGCCACGGGCCTTCCTGCAGCGGTGTATGCAGGGCTGCGAGGGCCGTCTGGTTCTGCAGCAGCCACACTTCCAGTTGTTGCGGCCCATCGAACACGCCATACAGCGCGTAAAGGCCCACGCCACCGATGGCGATCAGTTTTACTACCGACTCGAAGGCAATGGCGAACACCAGACCTTCATGTTTTTCCCGGGTCGCAATGTGGCGCGAGCCGAAGAAAATCGTGAAGAGGGTGATCAGCGCACAGAAACTCAGGGCCACGCGGTGCTGCACCGGTTCGCGGGTGAGGATGCTGATGGTGTCGGCCACGGCTTGAATTTGCAGGGCCAGCAGCGGTAACACGCCGATCAGCATGAAAATCGTGGTCAGGGCGCCGGCCCAGGTGCTGCGGAAGCGGAACGCAAACAGGTCGGCGAGCGATGAGAGTTGGTAGGTGCGGGTAATCTTGAGGATGGGGTAAAGCAGCACCGGCGCCAGCAGAAATGCCCCGGAGACCCCCAGGTAGCTGGATAAAAAGCCGTAGCCGTACTCGTAAGCCAGCCCGACGGTGCCGTAGAACGCCCATGCGCTGGCGTAGACGCCGAGGGACAAGGTGTAGGTCAGTGGGTGACGAATGATTGCACGCGGGATCATGCCGCGTTCGCTGATCCAGGCAACGCCAAACAGTACCGTCAGGTAGGCGGCGCTGATGAGGATCATCTGGGTCAGGCTAAAGCTCATCGGCATCTTTTTGGCTCTGCAGAATAAAGGTCACAACGATCAGAATCAGCCAAAGCAGATAAGGCCTGTACCAGGCGCCCGTGGCGTCGATCCACCAATCCATGATGGCGGGAGAAAACAGGTAGATCCCGACAACCAGCAACAGGACCAATCGATAGATATACATCCCGCCCTCACTTTTACAGGCCGCATGCCCAAAAACGTGCGGCGATGGTAACGGATGGCTGGCAACCTGCAAGGGCTGTCAGCGTAATTGCGCTTCGGCCAGGGTGAGCGTGCGCGGGATCAGGCTGGCATTCCAGTGCGTGACAGCCCAGTCGAGGACTTCACGGGGGCTGGCATGGCAGAGGCGATCATCGGTGGCCTGGCCCAAGGTACGTAATGCGCGAAGCAGCAGCGGTGTGGCCTGGCTGGCCGTCAGGGGCGGCGAGCGATACGACTTGCCGAGTTTGTGGCCATCAGGTTGCACGATCAGCGGCACATGCAGGTAGCGCGGCTGCGACAAGCCCAACAGTTCCTGCAAGTAGAGCTGGCGCGGTGTGGAGTCCAGCAAGTCGGCCCCGCGCACTATGTCAGTCACGCCCTGCCAGGCATCATCGAGCACCACCGCCAATTGGTAAGCATAAAGCCCGTCGCGGCGGCGAATCACAAAATCGCCGACTTCACGGCCCAAGTGCTGGCCGAAGGAGCCCTGCACCCGGTCTTCAAATTCATACACCAGTTCGGGGACGCGCAAGCGTATTGCTGCGTTTTCCATGGAATGCCCGGCATTGCGGCACAACCCCGGGTAAACCCCGTTGTAGCCTTCGAGTTGTTTGCGCGAGCAGGTGCAGGCATATGCCAGGCCTTGACTGAATAGTCGATCAAGCACCTGGGCGTAGGCGTCGTGACGTTCGCTCTGGCGCACCAGTTCGCCATCCCACTCAAAGCCGTAGCGCTCCAGGGCGTCGAGAATTGCCGCCTGGGCGCCGGGCATTTCCCGTGGCGGATCGAGGTCTTCCATGCGCAGCAGCCAGCGTCCGCCCACAGAACGGGCATCCAGATAGGAGGCGAGGGCGGCAACCAGTGAGCCAAAATGCAGATGGCCACTGGGCGTCGGGGCGAAGCGCCCGATGTAGGAGGGGTTCGAGGAGGCAGTCATGACTTGGATCCTGGGCGCACCCTCTGTGGGAGCGGGCTTGCCTGCGAAGGTATCACCGGGGGCAGACAGGCAGAACCGTCCGCACCGCTGGCGCGCCAGCTCCCGCGATGGAGTCGCAAATTACAGAAACAAAAATGGGGCGTTCGCACGCCCCATCTGGTCAGGCCGGCGATTACTTGCCGACTTGTTTTTCCTTGATTTCAGCCAAGGTCTTGCAGTCTACGCACATGTCGGCAGTAGGACGGGCTTCAAGTCGACGAATGCCGATTTCGACGCCGCAGGATTCGCACCAGCCGTATTCTTCGTCTTCGATCAACTGCAACGTCTTGTCGATTTTCTTGATCAGCTTGCGCTCGCGATCGCGGGCACGCAGTTCCAGGCTGAATTCTTCTTCCTGGCTAGCGCGGTCGGCCGGGTCAGGAAAGTTTGCCGCTTCGTCTTTCATATGATCAACGGTGCGGTCAACTTCCTGCATCAAGTCCTGTTTCCACTTTTGCAGAATCTTGGTGAAGTGTTTGCGCATGGGTTCGCCCATGTACTCTTCGCCCTTCTTTTCAACGTACGGTTCGAAACCGCTGAGTTGACTATTCTGTTGCTTAGCTTGTGTGGGCATGAAATGGACCGCCTCTCATTCTTCTAATCCATTGCGCAGGATTGCAACATCACCGACACCTGCCGGCCCTGCGGCTGCAAGCGGGCGAACTTACCAGATCAAATCGGGCCGCGCTACTCCCGGTTGTCTAGCCCGTTGCCAGTGGCCATGTGCAGAGCCTGTGATGCTTGAGATTAGTGGCTGAATATTAATTTTAGCCGAGCTATGACCGATGCTTGCGCTGATTGGTTCTACTGACTGGCAATCTAAGAGCCTATTTAACTCTCCCTTGCGGCGGCGCTTGGGTAGAATCGGGCTTTTGCTTACCCAGGAAGGCAGGCTCATGGCTCAGTCTTACAGTGCGCGCAGTCGCGCGATCGAACCGTTTCACGTAATGGCATTGCTGGCGCGTGCCAACGAGTTGCAGGCGGCGGGGCACGATGTGATTCACCTGGAAATTGGTGAGCCGGACTTCACCACTGCTGAGCCGATCATTGCTGCCGGCCAGGCGGCGCTGGCCGCGGGTAAAACCCGTTACACCGCGGCCCGCGGCTTGCCGGAACTGCGCGAAGCCATTTCCGGGTTTTACCAGCAGCGTTACGGTCTGGACATCGACTCTTCACGCATTTTGATTACCCCTGGTGGTTCCGGAGCCTTGCTTTTGGCCAGCAGCCTGCTGGTGGATCCGGGCAAGCACTGGCTGCTTGCCGACCCGGGCTATCCGTGTAACCGACATTTCCTGCGTCTGGTTGAAGGGGCGGCGCAACTCGTACCTGTCGGTCCGGAGGTGCGTTATCAACTGACAGCCGATTTGGTTGAGCGCTATTGGGACCAGGACAGTGTCGGGGCGCTGGTGGCTTCCCCGGCGAACCCCACCGGCACGATTTTGAGCCGTGATGAGCTGGCCTCGTTATCGGCAGCAATCAAGGCGCGTAACGGGCATTTGGTGGTGGACGAGATCTATCACGGCCTGACCTATGGCTGTGATGCGGCCAGCGTGCTGGAAGTTGATGACAGTGCGTTTGTGCTCAACAGTTTCTCCAAGTATTTCGGTATGACCGGCTGGCGGCTGGGGTGGCTGGTCGCGCCGCCGGAAGCTGTGGCTGACCTGGAAAAGCTGGCGCAGAACCTCTACATCAGTGCTCCGAGCATGGCCCAGTATGCGGCGCTGGCCTGCTTTGAGCCGCAAACGCTGGCAATTCTGGAAGAGCGCCGGGCCGAATTCGGGCGTCGTCGCGACTTTTTGCTGCCGGCGCTGCGAGAGCTGGGGTTCGGTATCGCCGTAGAGCCGGAAGGTGCGTTTTACCTGTATGCCGATATCAGCGCGTTTGGTGGGGATGCCTTCGCATTTTGCCGGCACTTCCTTGAAACGGAGCACGTGGCCATTACTCCGGGCCTGGATTTTGGTCGTTTCCAGTCAGGTCACCACGTCCGTTTTGCCTACACCCAAAGCCTGCCGCGCTTGCAGGAAGCCGTTGAGCGGCTGGCTCGTGGCCTGCAGAGCTGGAAAGGCTGATGCGCTTTTCTCCGGCGCTGGAAGAAGGGCGTTTGCTCAAGCGATACAAGCGCTTTCTGGCCGATATCGAAACGGCTGCGGGCGAGTTGATCACCATCCATTGTCCGAATACCGGTTCGATGCTCAATTGCATGGTCGAGGGCGGGCAAGTCTGGTTCAGTCGCTCCAACGATCCCAAGCGCAAGCTTCCCGGGACCTGGGAAATCAGTCAAACCCCGCAAGGACGCCTGGCGTGCGTGAACACCGGGCGCGCCAATCGCTTGATCGAGGAAGCACTGCTGGCGGGGGTGATTACAGAGCTCAACGGCTTCACCGCGCTCAAGCGTGAAGTGGCTTACGGGCAGGAAAACAGCCGGATTGATTTTCGGCTGGAGTACCCCGACGGCTATGCCTTTGTCGAAGTTAAAAGTGTCACCCTGGGATTTGACGACTCGCCGGTAGCGGCTTTTCCGGATGCCGTAACGCAACGTGGCGCCAAGCATTTACGTGAGCTGGCGACTCTGGCCCGCCAGGGCGTACGTGCGGTGCAGCTGTATTGCGTCAATCTCACGGGAATCGACGCGGTACGCCCGGCTGAAGAAATCGACCCGGGCTACGCAGCCGCATTGCGCGAGGCAGTCGCTGCCGGGGTACAGGTGCTGGCTTATGGTGTGAGCCTGACGTCCGATGCCGTGGTGGTTGATCGTCGCTTAGAAGTCATCCTCTGAGGCCTGCAGGGTGATCCAGATGCCCTGACTGTCCTCGTGGCAGTCAATGGCAGTCAAGGATTGCCCGGCGCAAGGCCCGGCAACGCATTCACCCGTTTCTATCAAAAACAGTGCGGCGTGGGTGGCGCACTGGATCAGACTGGCGCTGGCATCGAGGAATTGGTCCGGTTGCCATTCCAGAGGCACACCGCGATGCGGGCAACGGTTTTTGTAGGCATATACCTGGCCGTCGCGGCGAATTGCGAACAGGCGCGTGCCATTGTGCTCGAAGCCGCGGCTGCTACCTTCAGTCAGCGTCTGCGAGGGGCATAAAAACTTCATGACTATCCTTAATCGCACCTAAACCATTGGTCGATGACGCGGGTTAGAGCGGGTTAGAGGTTGACGTGCAAATGCAAACAATTATCAAATAGCCCTTTGCTCTGCGATCTACTGTTTCCACGGTGTGGCAATTGTGTTGCCGCCCTAAGCCCTCTTTAGCAAGGAACCCCACTGTATGCGCTTGAGTACCCGCCTGATTACGCTTTGTGCAGGCCTGATGATCAGTCATGCCGGCATGGCTGGCGAGTTGCCACAACGCTGGGTCAGTGCTGGCGGTGCACTCTCTGAGTGGGTCAGTGCATTGGGCGCTGAGTCTAAATTGGTTGGGGTCGATACCACCAGCCAACATCCTGAATCACTTAAATCGCTCCCCAGCATCGGCTATCAACGTCAGCTCTCGGCAGAAGGGATTCTGAGTTTGAAACCGGATGTGTTGATAGGCACCGACGAAATGGGCCCGCCACCCGTTCTGGCGCAGATACGCAGTGCCGGTGTGCCGGTTGAGATGTTCTCGGCGCAGGCCGACCTGGCAAGCCTGGAGGCTACGCTCAAGCACTTGGGGCGCTTGTTGGGTGACGAGGCGCAAGCCGCACACCTGTTCAAGGATTACCAGCAGCAACTGCAGGCGCATCAGCAGCAAGTCACCCGGATCAAAGCGCTTCACGAGGCACCCGGAGTGCTGTTGCTGTTGGGGAATGCGGGGGGCAAGCCTTTGATCGCCGGCAAGGATACGGCCGCGGACTGGCTGCTGACTCAGGCGGGCGGACATAACCTTGCCACCCACACGGGCTACAAGCCGTTTTCGGTCGAGGCGCTGGCCGGGTTGAACCCCCAGGTCCTGGTATTCGCAGACCGTAGCCTGACCGGCGAACAGGCCCGCAAAGCACTGATGAAAGAAAACCCGATTCTGGCTTCGATCCGAGCAGCCAAAAACGGTCGGGTCTACGAGTTGGACCCGACGCTGCTGGTGGGCGGCCTTGGGCCGCGTCTGCCGGCCAGTTTGAAGCAGCTGACGGCTGAGTTTTACCCTGAAGGTGCAGTTAATCCATGAGGACACTGGTCAAGCCTCGCACCTTGTTCATTGGCCTGAGTGCGTTGTGTTTGTTGGCGATCTGGTTATCGCTGGCGCTGGGGCCTGTGAGCCTGCCGTTATTTGACACTTTACGGGCCGCACTGCGATTGGTCGGCCTACCGGTTCAAGGCGAGGGGCTGGAGCAGGCCGAGTTGATTCTGGGGCAGATCCGTCTACCCCGGACGTTATTGGGGCTGGCGGTTGGCGGAGTGCTGGCGCTGTCGGGTGTGGCCATGCAGGGGCTGTTTCGTAACCCGCTGGCTGATCCCGGTTTGGTCGGTGTTTCCAGTGGGGCGGCGCTGGGGGCGGCGATCGCGATTGTCGGTGGTGCTGCTTTTGGCGGCCTGCCGGAATTTTTTGCGCCGTATCTGTTGTCGCTGTGCGCGTTTCTGGGAGGTCTGGGGGTTACGGCGCTGGTGTACCGGCTGGGACGGCGCAACGGTCAGACCAATGTTGCGGTCATGTTGCTGGCGGGTATCGCGCTGACGGCGCTGGCGGGCTCTGCGGTAGGGCTGTTCACCTATCTGGCCGATGATGCGACGTTGCGTACGCTGACATTCTGGAATCTGGGCAGCCTCAATGGCGCCAGTTACACGCGGCTATGGCCATTATTGTTTGTCACCCTGGGTGTTGCCTTGTGGCTGCCGCGCCGGGCCAGTGCGCTCAATGCATTGTTGCTTGGCGAGTCTGAAGCCAGTCATTTGGGGATCAATGTTGAAGGCCTGAAGCGCGAACTGGTGTTTTGCACGGCCCTTGGGGTCGGTGCTGCGGTCGCCGCGGCAGGCATGATCGGCTTTATCGGGTTGGTGGTGCCGCACCTGGTGCGATTGCTGGCCGGCCCCGATCATCGGGTTCTATTGCCTGCGTCCGTGCTGGCGGGAGCGACACTGCTGTTATTCGCCGACCTGATCGCCCGGCTGGCCATGGCCCCCGCAGAGCTGCCAATCGGGATTGTGACTGCGTTTCTCGGGGCTCCTTTCTTTCTTTATCTACTGCTGCGGGGCCGCCACTGATGCTGCGCACAGAAGGTTTGCAGATTCATCGCGCTCAAAAAGTTGTCCTGGCTGATGTCACCCTTGATGTGCGTCCGGGCGAAGTGCTGGGGGTGCTAGGGCCCAATGGTGCAGGTAAAAGCACATTGCTGGCGGCGTTGTGTGGTGAGCTGGCGCCAACCGCCGGGCAGGTCTGGCTGGACCGGCAGCACTTGAGTCAATGGAAGGGCGCAGAGCGGGCACAGCGCCTTGCCGTGTTACCGCAAACCTCGACCCTGGATTTTGCTTTTCGTGTCGAAGAGGTGGTGGGCATGGGCCGATTGCCACATCAGACCGGGCGCGTTCGTGACACCGAGATTATTCTGGCCGCCTTGCACGCCGCGGATGTTGAGCATTTGACGGGGCGCAGTTATCTGGCGTTATCGGGAGGGGAGCGCCAGCGGGTACATCTGGCACGGGTGCTGGCGCAATTATGGCCGGGGCAAAGCGGCCAGACGCTGTTGCTCGATGAGCCGACCTCAATGCTCGACCCCTTGCATCAACACACGACGTTGAAGGCGATTCGTGCCTTTGCCGATCGCGGCGCGGCAGTGTTGATCATCCTGCATGACTTGAATCTGGCCGCGCGTTATTGCGACCGTCTGCTTTTGCTCGAACAGGGGCGGCCGCGTGCGCTGGATTGCCCGCAGGTGGTGTTGCAGCCCGAGTTGCTCAAGGCCGTATTCGGTCTGGAAGTGCTTGTGCAGCCACACCCCGAGCTTGGGCACCCGGTCATTATTGCCCGTTGACAGAGGGCGTCAGGAGCCTGGCCAGGCGCTTTTTTACAGGCAAAAAAAGACCCGGCAAGAGCCGGGTCAAATAACCGTGATTAGCCTGATGAGGAGATTTTCTGAGAGTCCGAACCAAGGGCCTTTCAGAAGATCGACTGGTCTCGCGACCAGATGGCGTAATCATAACAATTCTCATTTCCATGTCAACAACTGTTTATTGGCTTTTCTGGAAGTCTTTGTAAATGGTCGTTTCAGCCTTTGTTGCCAGCCGATAAAAGCTCCACCTGCCGATTCAGCGCCTCTTTGCGTTCTGCGGGAATATCGTTCCAGTGAACATCCTGTAATGCCCCTTCTATTGCGTACAGCAGCACTTTTGAGGCTCTGAAGCCCCGGGCCTTGACCGCCCGATAAGCATTGGCAGCACCCAAGCGCTTCAAATCCGAAGCGTTGTGAATGCCCACTGCGTGTAGCCATTGCGACGACGTTTTTCCAAGATTTTTCAAATGCTGGAGTTCATCGTTCATCAGCCCTCCTTGCGACGGCGTGAGCTCAGCGTTTACGGGACGAAACGATTCCTACAGAGTGTAGCGCTAGGCGGAAAAATCGCCGTTCTATAGTCGTTTTTGGAACTAGCAGCCAGAGACGAGGCGTACGGATTGCGCTAAAGGAATGTCTGCACCGACTTGTGAGGCAGAGGGCAGAGCGTTTGAATCGAATGGACTTGCCCGGTCGACAGCTGTGATAGGGCCAGAGGCAGGTGTCGTATTTGCTTTACCTGGTGCGATAGCGCAGGCGGGTGCCGAGCTTAACTGACATCAGAATCTCATCTGCCGTCAGTTCTACCGGAAAGTACGCCCCCGAAATTTGTGCGTGCGCCAGGCTGGCCCCTTCAATACAGGCGTTACGCAAATCCAGGCCGCGCAGGTCGGCTGAACGGAAGTAGCCATCGGTAAAATCCACGGCATCGGCATTCAGCTCGCGTAAATCCAGTCCGCGAAAGTCTCCGCCGCGCATGTCGACAGGACCGGCAGGTCGCTGCTGGTTGAAGCCGTCGATGTCATCTTCGTGGAGCAGCGCATAGAGCGCCGAACTCAGCAATGTAGGGCGGCTCATCAGGGTGCCTCCTGCAGGAATTGGGTGACACTATAGTGCCACTACTGGCGTGCCGTGAAACCTTTATGGATGCACGGCACGCCCGAGCAGTTACAGGCCTGGCAGGCGCTGACGGATGTCAGCAATCAGAGTGTCGAGGCTTTTGCTGTTGTGGGTTTCAACCCGCTTGCTGCGCAGAATTTCATCAGCGCTCAATGCCTCGCGGCTGGCTTGTTGTGCCTTGACCACTTCCAGGGTCGCGTCGGAGGGGTCGGTACCAATGCTTTTACGATGTGCCAGCCAGCCTTCGATCACTGCGTCCGGCGCGGTGCAATCGAGGATCAGGCATGGCACGCCGGTGGCCTCTGCCACTTTGGCGGCGGCATCGCGCTGCTCGCGCTTGAGATAGGTGGCGTCAATGACCACGGGGAAACCTGCCCGCAGCACGGTCCCGGCCAGTTCGTGGAGCTTGTTGTAGGTCGCAACGCTGGCGTCTGCGTTGTAAATACCGTCGCCTACCGCATTTTCGGCGGTTTGCTGGCCGAACAGTTGCTTGCGCACAACGTCAGAACGTAAACGAATAGCCCCCAGGGACTCGACCAGACGCATGGCCACAGAGCTTTTGCCTACAGCGGATACGCCGTGGGTAATAGTCAGGAAGCGAGAAGGAATCGTGCTGTAGCTTTCCGCCAGGTTGGCGTACTTGCGATATTGCTGCAGCGTGGCTTTGCGTTGAACCGGGCTGGCTTCGGCAGGCATGCTGAACAGGCTGACTTTGGCACGAACCAGTGCGCGGTAGGCTTTGTAGAAGTTCAGCAGCTCAAGCCCCTGGTAGTCGCCGGTCAATTCCAGATACTGGCTGACAAAACGTCGAGCCAGGGACTTCAGGCCACGGTCCTCAAGGTCCATCGCCAAAAAAGCGGTATCGGCATACACATCGGTAAAGCGGAAGGGCTCATTGAATTCAATGCAGTCGAAGATCACGACCTTGCCATCAATGATGGTGGCGTTGCCCAGGTGAATATCACCGTGGCATTCACGGATAAAGCCTTCGGTCTTGCGCTGTTCGAAGAGCGGTTTCAGGCGGGTGAAGCTTGCCTCTGCCCAGGCTTGTAGCGCGTCCAGCTGCAGCAAGTCAGCTTTGTCTGAAAGGAATGGGCGAATCTGCTCGAAATTCTGGCGAACCGGATCCATCACTGCTTCTGGCGTGCCCTGGTAGTGTTCCTGGGGAACCAGAGGCGCCTGGCTGTGGAAGCGGGCGATCTGTTGGGCCATTTCGTCGATATGGGCAGCAGTCAGTTCGCTATTGGCTTGCAATGTGCTGAGCAACTGGCTTTGCGGGAACTGGCGCATTTTCAGCACGTATTCCAGCGCCGGACCTTCGCCTCCCAGGACGGGGGCTTCAGGGGTACCGGTAATCGGCAGTACGTCGAGGTACAGGCCTTCAGTCAGGCGCTGGTTAAGACGCAGCTCTTCATTACAGAAGTGCTCGCGGGCGCTGAGCTCGGTGAAATCAAGAAAGCCGAAATTGACCGGTTTTTTCATCTTGTAGGCATAAGGTCCGGTGAGGATGACCCAGGAGATGTGCGTCTCGATAACCTGAAATCCATCGACTTCATGCGGGTAGAGGTCCGGGTTCTTCAGGGCGGCAATCAGGTTCTGGCTCACGGTTGATCCTTCAAGGTTTAGAAAATTAATGGTCGCCATTATGGCTGCTGACAGCGGTAGTGCAAACCGCCGGGCTGCGCATGTTGAACATGAACAAAGTGCGTATAATCTCGCGCCATGACTCGTACCCGATCTCCTCGTTCCCGTAAAAAACGTCCTTCTGGCGGCCTGCGCCCTTGGCTGGGCTGGGCTCTCAAGCTCAGTCTGGTTGGCCTGGTGGTGCTGGCAGGTTTTGCCATGTACCTCGATGCTGTCGTGCAGGAGAAGTTCTCCGGCAAGCGCTGGACCATTCCGGCCAAGGTTTATGCCCGCCCGCTGGAGCTGTTCGTCGGCCAGAAGCTGAGCAAGACCGACTTCCTCACAGAGCTCGATGCACTGGGCTATCGCCGCGAAAGCGCGGTCAGTGGCCCCGGTATTGCTGCGGTTAACGGCAATACGGTTGATCTCAACACGCGCGGGTTCCAGTTTTATGAAGGAACCGAGCAAGCCCAGCAGGTTCGGGTGCGGTTCTCTGGCGACTACGTTGCCGGGCTTTCGGCGACCAACGGTTCCAAGTTGCCTGTGGTGCGCCTTGAACCATTGCTGATTGGCGGCCTTTATCCGAAGAATCTTGAAGATCGTATCCTGATCAATATTGATCAAGTGCCACCGTTCCTGCTCGATACACTGGTAACCGTGGAAGATCGGGACTTCTATCATCACTTTGGTGTGTCGCCGAAATCGATCGCCCGTGCGATGTGGGTGAACACGTCATCCGGTCAAATGCGTCAGGGCGGAAGTACCCTGACTCAACAGCTGGTCAAAAACTTCTACCTGACCAACGAGCGCAGCCTGAGTCGTAAACTGACCGAAGCCATGATGGCGCTGCTGCTGGAGTTGCACTACGACAAGCGTGAGATTCTGGAAGCGTATCTGAACGAAGTATTCGTCGGTCAGGACGGACAGCGCGCAGTGCACGGCTTTGGTCTGGCCAGTCAGTTCTTCTTCAGCCAGCCGCTGGCCGAGCTCAAGTTGCATCAAGTGGCCTTGTTGGTGGGGATGGTCAAAGGGCCTTCAGCCTATAACCCGCGTCGTTACCCTGAGCGTGCGCTGGAGCGGCGCAATCTGGTGCTCGACCTGCTGGAACAGCAGGGCGTGGCGACAGCTGAACAGGTGGCTGCAGCCAAGAAAATGCCACTGGGCGTGACCAAACGCGGCAGCCTTGCAGACAGTTCATTCCCGGGCTTCCTGGATTTGGTCAAGCGTCAGCTGCGCGAGGATTATCGCGACGAAGACTTGACCGAAGAGGGGCTGCGCATTTTCACCAGCTTCGACCCGATCCTGCAAATGAAGTCGGAAGCTGCCGTCGGTGAGACCTTCAAACGCCTTACCGGGCGTAAAGGCTCGGATGAAGTCGAAGCGGCGATGGTGGTGACCAATCCGGAAACCGGCGAAGTTCAGGCACTTATTGGCAGTCGCGTACCTGGCTACGCGGGCTTTAACCGCGCGCTGGATGCTGTGCGTCCCATTGGCTCGCTAATCAAGCCGGCGGTATACCTCACTGCCCTTGAGCGGCCTAGCCAGTACACCCTGACCAGTTGGCTGTCGGATGATCCGCTGTCGATCAAGGGGGCGGATGGGCAGGTATGGAAGCCGCAGAACTATGACCGTCGCTCTCACGGGACGGTTTTTCTGTATCAATCGATGATGAACTCCTACAACCTGGGCACAGTCCGGTTGGGTCAGGAAGTTGGCGTGCCTAATGTGCTCAAGACCCTGGCGCGACTTGGCGTCGAACGCGAGTTTCCGGCTTTCCCGTCCATGTTGCTGGGAGCTGGCGCGCTGAGTCCGATGGAAGTGGCGACGATGTATCAGACGCTGGCCAACGGCGGCTTCAATACGCCTATGCGCGGGATCCGCAGTGTCCTGACGGCAGAAGGTGAGCCGCTCAAACGCTATCCGTTTCAGATCCAGCAGCGCTTCGATCCGGGTTCGATCTACCTGATCCAGAATGCAATGCAACATGTCATGCGCGAAGGTACGGGGCGCTCGGTTTATAACGTGCTGCCTCGAAGCCTGGCGCTGGCGGGCAAGACCGGTACCAGTAACGATTCCCGTGACAGCTGGTTTGCAGGCTTTAGCCAGGATTTGCTGGCAGTGGTCTGGCTGGGGCGCGATGACAATGGCAAGACGCCGTTCACCGGAGCCACTGGCGCCTTGCAGGTATGGACCAGCTTTATGAATAAAGCCGATCCGTTGCCGCTGGACATGCCGCAGCCCGATAACATTGTTCAGGCCTGGATCGATCCGCATACGGGGCAGGGCTCTGATGCCAGCTGCCCGGGCGCGGTGCAGATGCCGTATATTCGCGGCAGTGAGCCACCTGCGGGGGCCAGTTGTGGCGCCCAGGCGCCTGCGACGGGCGATGCCGTGATGGATTGGGTCAAAGGCTGGTTGAATTAAGCAAAGAGGGTTTGACGTGAATAAGTGGTGGATTCCGGCTGTTTCAGCCCTGGCTTTGCTCAATGGTTGCGCCAGCGTGCCACAGGGTTCGATCCCTGTGGTCGACTCCGGTGTGCCGGTATCGAACAGCGAGCGTGTTTCGTCCCAGCGTACGGCGAATAATTATCCACAGGCTACTGCGCAACGGGCTGCGCAACCGCGGACGATTACCGAGGATTCGGGCGTGGTGGTAATGATCCCGGGTGGCGGGGCTAGCGTCTCGACACCGATCAGCAGCCAGCCCTTTACTCCGGGGCCTATTACCCCGGGCCCGGCTGCCGCGCCCATCAGTACTGGCAGCTATACGCCAAACACTGCGTACAGTGCCCCGGCACCGATCATCCCGAGCGGCGTTCCTTCCGGTATTCCGTCCAGCAGTGGCGCACTGGCTGCCGATGAGCAGCTGGATGGCCCGGTATTGGCGCTGCTGACCACTGCTCAGCAGCAGCAGGCCAGTGGTGACCTCAATGGCGCTTCGTCGAGTCTGGAGCGGGCGCAACGTGTGGCGCCGCGTGAACCGCAGGTGCTTTATCGTCTGGCCCAGGTCCGTATGGCCCAGGGCGATGCCGCTCAGGCAGAGCAGTTTGCCCGTCGCGGTCTGACCTTTGCCAATGGACGTCCGGACTTGCAGGCAAGCCTGTGGGGCTTGATTGCCCAGGCCCGTGAGAAGCAGGGCGACGCGGCTGGCGCGGCACTGGCCCGTCAAAAAGCCAAGGTGAGTCTCTGATGGATCCACGTTTCGCGTCGATTGCCGACCAGTTGCTGATTATTGAACGTGAATTGCGCTTGCAGGGCTGGTGGGATGAAGTGTCCCCCGGCTCCGAAGCCTTGAGCAGCGTTGAGCCATTTTCCGTTGATACCCTGGACTTTCATCAGTGGTTGCAGTGGATTTTCCTGACAAGGATGAAACAAATCCTGGAGCAGGATCTGCCACTGCCAAAGGTGTCGGGGATTCTGGAGATGGCCGAGATGGTTTATGCCGACAGGCCGCAAGAGAGTCTGGGTCTGCGCTCAGCGCTGAAAAAGTTCGACCAACTGATTGTCAGCGCTGGTTAATTGCCTGACTGCCGACTTTTTCGGCAGTCTTGCGCATATTTCTACCACTTTGCGCCATTCAGGCGAGTTTTATCCCTCCTCAAGCCAGATTCTTCTACGTTCTCATGCGCTTTGATGGAAAAAAGCGCAATTACTGCTTGACTTGGGGGGGCTGAAACAGAAGAATCGAAAGTCCGCTGTAGAGGGACTGCCAGAAGCAGGCTCTCTCAGCAGATCATGAGGCGCACACCCGCGCCGACTTGTTACACCCGCAACGCGTTACCTCGCGCTGGGTGGGAAAACCCCGCAACATTTGGGGCGCTCCCAATACTTGCTCAGTCAGTGCTGACGTAGTCGGCGACCACCGTCGCTCATGCTCTGCTGAAAAGTAAACCTATTAAGACCCGTTCGCATTTTTGTGGACGGTATTCTGGCGTTTTAGAGGTGAACAACGTGGAGCTTTTATCTGGCGGTGAGATGCTCGTCCGCTTTTTGCGCGACGAAGGTGTCAAATATATCTACGGGTACCCGGGCGGTGCTCTCCTTCACGTATACGACGCGCTGTTCAAAGAGCCGGACGTTACCCACATCCTGGTTCGCCACGAACAGGCGGCAACCCATATGGCTGACGGCTATGCCCGTGCTACCGGTAAAGCCGGTGTAGTACTGGTGACTTCCGGGCCGGGTGCGACCAACGCCATTACCGGTATTGCAACCGCCTACATGGACTCCATCCCGATGGTGATCATTTCCGGTCAGGTGCCCAGCACCATGGTCGGAACCGATGCCTTCCAGGAAACCGACATGATCGGTATCTCCCGGCCCATCGTGAAGCACAGCTTTATGATCAAGCATGCTTCGGAAATCCCGGAGGTCATGAAAAAGGCGTTCTACCTCGCACAATCCGGCCGTCCTGGCCCGGTCGTGGTCGATATCCCTAAAGATATGACCAATCCGGCTGAAAAGTTTGAATACGTTTTCCCGAAAAAAGCCAAATTGCGTTCTTACAGCCCGGCAGTGCGCGGGCACTCGGGGCAAATCCGCAAGGCAGCCGAGATGCTTCTGGCGGCCAAGCGTCCGATTCTGTACGCAGGCGGCGGCGTTATCCTGGGCGGCGGTTCGGCACCTTTGACCGAACTGGCCAAAATGCTCAATGTGCCGGTGACCAACACGCTGATGGGCTTGGGTGCATACCCTGGCACTGATCGTCAGTTCGTCGGCATGCTCGGCATGCATGGCAGCTACACGGCCAACATGGCGATGCATAACGCTGACGTGATTCTGGCAGTGGGTGCGCGCTTTGACGACCGTGTCATCAACGGCCCTTCCAAGTTCTGCCCGAACGCCAAGATCATCCATGTGGATATCGATCCGGCATCCATCTCCAAGACCATCAAGGCAGACGTGCCGATTGTAGGTCCGGTGGAGAGCGTGATGAGCGAAATGGTCGCGATCCTCAAGGACATTGGCGAGAAACCGGATGCTGAAGCGGTTAACAGCTGGTGGAAACAGATCGACGAGTGGCGCGGTGATAAAGGTTTGTTCCCTTATGACAAGGGCGACGGCAGCAAGATCAAGCCACAAGCTGTGATCGAAATGCTCTGCGAAGTCACCAAGGGCGACGCTTATGTAACGTCCGATGTGGGTCAGCACCAGATGTTCGCTGCTCAGTATTACCGCTTCAACAAGCCTAATCGCTGGATCAACTCCGGCGGCCTGGGCACGATGGGGTTCGGCTTCCCGGCAGCCATGGGTGTGAAACTGAGTTTTCCTGACGCTGACGTTGCTTGCGTGACAGGCGAGGGCAGTATTCAGATGAACATTCAGGAATTGTCGACTTGCCTGCAGTATGACCTGCCAGTAAAAATCATCAGCCTGAACAATGGCGTTCTTGGCATGGTTCGTCAGTGGCAGGACATGAACTACGGCAGTCGCCACTCGCACTCCTATATGGAATCGCTGCCTGACTTCGTCAAGCTGGCTGAAGCGTATGGGCATGTGGGGATCCGCATCACTGATCTGAAAGATCTGAAGCCGAAGATGGAAGAAGCCTTCGCCATGAAAGATCGCCTGGTGTTCCTGGATATCCAGGTCGATACCAGTGAGCACGTTTACCCGATGCAGATCAAAGACGGCTCCATGCGCGACATGTGGCTGAGCAAGACGGAGCGTACTTAATCATGCGGCACATTATTTCCCTGCTTCTTGAAAACGAACCCGGTGCCCTGTCTCGCGTTGTCGGTCTGTTCTCGCAACGTAACTACAACATCGAAAGCCTGACCGTGGCGCCGACTGAAGACCCGACCTTGTCGCGTCTGACGCTGACCACTGTCGGTCACGATGAAGTCATCGAACAAATCACCAAGAACCTGAACAAGCTGATCGAAGTGGTCAAGCTGGTCGATCTGTCGGAGAGCGCTCACATCGAGCGTGAGTTGATGCTGGTCAAGATCAAGGCTACCGGTGCACAGCGCGCAGAGATTAAACGTACTACGGATATTTTCCGTGGCCAGATCGTTGATGTCAGCGCCAGTGTGTATACCGTGCAATTGACCGGTACAAGTGACAAGCTCGACAGCTTCATTCAGTCGATTGGTACCGCGTCGATCCTGGAAACGGTTCGTAGTGGCGTCACGGGCATCGCTCGCGGCGACAAAGTACTCAGCATCTAATAACTAACAATTAGTAAATGGCCTGAATGGCCTGGATATAAGGGAAAATCATGAAAGTTTATTACGACAAAGACTGCGACCTTTCGATCATCCAGGGCAAGAAAGTAGCCATTATCGGTTACGGCTCCCAGGGTCACGCCCAGGCGTGCAACCTGAAAGACTCCGGCGTAGACGTTACTGTTGGTCTGCGTAAAGGTTCGGCCACTGTGGCCAAGGCCGAAGCTCATGGCCTGAAAGTTACTGACGTTGCCAGCGCTGTTGCTGCTGCCGACCTGGTCATGATCCTGACCCCGGACGAGTTCCAGTCGGCGCTGTACAAGGACGAAATCGAGCCGAACATCAAGAAGGGCGCAACACTGGCCTTCTCCCACGGCTTCGCGATCCACTACAACCAGGTTGTTCCGCGTGCTGACCTTGACGTGATCATGATTGCGCCAAAAGCACCGGGCCATACTGTGCGCTCCGAGTTCGTCAAGGGCGGCGGTATTCCCGACCTGATCGCGATCTACCAGGACGCATCCGGCAACGCCAAAAACGTTGCACTGTCTTACGCCGCGGGCGTGGGTGGCGGTCGTACCGGCATCATCGAAACGACCTTCAAGGACGAGACTGAAACCGACCTGTTCGGTGAGCAGGCGGTTCTGTGTGGCGGTACTGTCGAGCTGGTCAAGGCCGGCTTTGAAACCCTGGTTGAAGCGGGCTATGCCCCGGAAATGGCTTACTTCGAGTGCTTGCACGAGTTGAAGTTGATCGTTGACCTCATGTACGAAGGCGGTATCGCCAACATGAACTACTCGATCTCCAACAACGCCGAGTACGGCGAGTACGTCACTGGCCCGGAAATCATCAACGCTGAATCCCGTCAGGCAATGCGCAACGCTCTGAAGCGCATTCAGGATGGTGAATATGCCAAGATGTTCATCAGCGAGGGTGCTACTGGCTACCCGTCGATGACCGCCAAGCGTCGTAACAACGCTGCCCATGGTATCGAAGTCATCGGTGGCCAATTGCGCTCGATGATGCCTTGGATCGGCGCGAACAAAATCGTCGACAAAGACAAGAACTAAGCAAAAAACCTATAGAGAAAACGCGGCCTAGGCCGCGTTTTTTCGTTTAAGCGGCGGCTTCTGGTATAAAGCAGGATAGTTTGCGGGTCGGTCTCGGTCTGCAAGCCTCTACTGAAACTTTCCATATCGTTGCAAGGTAATGTCCATGAGCGAACGTCCCGAAGAGCCAAAACAGGCTTCTGACGCCGATAGCCTGCTGCCTATCGATGAGCATGTCGAAGAAGGGCATGACGCTGAAGGTCGCAAAGTCCGGCATCGTGGTATCTATCTGCTGCCGAACCTGTTCACTACGGCGAACCTTTTCGCCGGCTTTTATTCCATCATCAACTCCATGAGCGCTCAAAGCGCAATGAGTGCAGGTGATGCTGCTGGTGCCAGCAAGTATTTTGCTTTTGCCGCTATCGCGATTTTTGTAGCGATGGTGCTGGATGGTCTTGATGGCCGTGTGGCCCGTATGACGAATACCGAAAGTGCGTTTGGGGCCGAATACGACTCCTTGTCCGACATGGTTGCCTTTGGTGTTGCTCCTGCCTTGCTGGCTTTTGGTTGGGCGCTGGGGGATATGGGCAAGGTCGGCTGGATGGTCGCCTTCATCTATGTAGCTGGTGCCGCGTTGCGTCTGGCGCGTTTCAACACGCAGGTTGGAACGGCTGACAAGCGTTACTTCATTGGTCTGGCAAGTCCGGCTGCGGCGGGTGTGGTCGCGGGTATTGTCTGGGCGTTCAGCGATTACGGAATCCAGGGTTCGAAAATGTCGTTCCTGGTGGCCTTGCTGGTAGCTGCCGCGGGCATGCTGATGGTCAGTAACATCAAGTACAACAGCTTTAAAGAGCTGGATTTGAAAGGGCGCGTTCCTTTTGTTGCGATCCTGGCTGTAGTCCTGGTATTCGCTGTTGTGTTCAGCGATCCGCCGCGCATCTTGTTGCTGGCTTTCCTGGCCTATGCGGCCTCGGGGCCGATCCAGTATTTGTTGCGTCTGCGCCGTAACAAAGCAGCAGAGTGATGTAATTTCTCCCGAACTCCGTAGTCTATTGGTGCATCAGTCCTCCAATACTACGGAGTTGTCATGCTCATCAAGCTGCCTAAAGCGTCCGACTGCAAAGAGTCGGACGTTACGCCTGAACCCTTCTATTTGTCCCGTCGTGCACTACTGGGTAGCTCCCTTGCCGGATTGGCTGTGGGTGCAATTCCGCGCTGGGCGAATGCAGATGATGCAGGCCGCTATGCCGGTGTAGAACCGGGCAAGGCGCCGGGCTGGTTTGCCGAGAAGCTGCCGCAGACCAAGTGGCAGGCAATCACGGTCAAGGACGAGGCGATCACGCCATTCAAGGATGCAACCCACTACAACAACTTTTACGAGTTCGGCACTGACAAGGGAGATCCTGCTCAGAACGCGGGCGCTTTGAAAACAGAGCCCTGGACGGTGGTGGTGGATGGCGAGGTGGGCAAGCCTGGGCGATACGCCCTTGAAGATTTTATGAAGCCTTATCAGTTGGAGGAGCGGATTTACCGATTACGCTGCGTTGAAGCGTGGTCAATGGTGATCCCGTGGATCGGTTTTCCAATCTCTGCATTGCTCAAGCAAGTGGAGCCGACCTCCAAAGCCAAATACATACGTTTTGAAACCTTGCAGGATCCAAAGGTCATGCCGGGGCAGCGCTCGGGATTTGCGTTGATTGACTGGCCCTATGTTGAAGGCTTGCGGCTGGATGAGGCGATGAATCCGTTGGCGATACTGGCGGTGGGCATGTATGGGCGCGAGTTGCCCAATCAAAATGGCGCACCGCTGCGTTTGGTGGTGCCCTGGAAGTATGGCTTCAAAAGCGTTAAGTCGATTGTGCGGATCAGTCTGGTCGAAGAGCAGCCAAAGACCACATGGCAAAGCATTGCTGCTGATGAATACGGTTTCTATGCCAATGTGAATCCGCAAGTCGATCATCCGCGCTGGACTCAGGCGCGTGAGCGGCGTTTGCCGAGCAGCCTGTTTAGTCCGAATGTGCGTGATACCCGGATGTTCAACGGGTATGCCGATGAAGTTGCTTCTTTATATACCGGTCTCGACCTCAGGAAGAACTACTGATGCGACTAGGTCTGTGGCGTGTAAGTGTCTTTATTGCTGCTGCTGTCTGGCCCCTGTTTTGGCTGTATGAAGCCTGGAGTTTGGCTTTGGGGCCTGATCCGGGGAAGGTGCTGGTCGATCGGCTTGGATTGGGGACGCTGATTCTGCTGTTGGTGACGCTATGCATGACGCCGATGCAGAAGCTCACTGGCTGGGCAGGCTGGATTGCAGTGCGCCGTCAATTGGGTTTGTGGTGTTTTGCGTATGTAGTCTTGCACCTGTGTGCCTATTTGACCTTCGTGTTGGGGTTCGACTGGTCGCAGCTGGGCGTGGAATTGCGCAAGCGGCCTTACATTATTGTCGGGAGTCTGGGGTTTCTGTGTTTGCTGGTATTGGCGGTGACTTCAAATCGCTACAGCCAGAGGCGTTTGGGTGTGCGCTGGAAGAAGCTCCATCGTCTGGTCTATGTGGTTTTGGGGCTTGGTTTGCTGCATATGCTCTGGATTGTGCGGGCTGACCTCAAGGAATGGTCGATCTATGCCTCTATAGGTATATGTCTGATGCTGCTGCGCATACCTGCAGTGATGCGTCGAATTCCTCGTCTATATAAGAAGAAACCGGTATCGGTGGCCTGAATCTGAATTAGTCCTTGACTCAGAATTCCAACGGCCTATAATTCGCCCACTTCCGGCGCAGTCGAAACGGAAAACTCCTTGAGTTTCAATGAGTTGGATGGTTCTTCGGCAGTGTCAGCTTCAAGTCATCGAAGCAGGAAATGAGGTGTTGACAGCAGCGTGTAACGCTGTAGAATTCGCCTCCCGCTAACGAGAGATCGAAAGCGCAAGTGGTTGATGTTACAAAGGAAACTTTGAAAACATCTGAAAATAACCACTTGACAGCAACAG
>NZ_RZAA01000012.1:0-184029 GCF_003994535.1 Pseudomonas sp. PAMC 29040 | reverse complement strand
AGTAATTCATTTCCACGACCAAGCGAATGGCCTCGGCTTTTTCTTCGGCAGTTACGACCCGAAATCCCATGATGAATCCTTAAGTTGATACTCCTACATGATGGTCCATAAATATTGAGCCACAACAGCTGTATGACGCCGGCCGTAACTTCGCGGGTGGATCTGGCTGCGATGTTCGCGGTGCTCAAAGACACCCTCGGCCACGAGCAGTTGTAACCCCCCCACCCTGTAGGAGCGAGCTTGCCTCGCGAGCCTTTCAGACCAGCAACGAAGAGCTCGCGATGCAATCACCTCGTTGCCTCTGCAAAACCGCGCCGCCGTCATCGCGAGGCAAGCTCGCTCCTGCTCATCTCCCGCCATGCCGCGCCCAGGGCGGTAATCCCGGGTTCGATCAGCTCTTGGGCAATAGCGCCAAACCCCAGCCGGAAACAATTGCGCGGGCGCTGTTCGCTCAGGTAGTGAATATCCCCCGGCTCGATCAATACCCCGCGCCTGGCCGCCAGCCGTTGCAGGACCCAGGCATCGACACCCGGCGGGCAACGAACCCACAACGATGACCCGCCCGCCATGCCGGTGGCATTGAACTCGGGCAGGTGTTCGGCCATCGCCCGGCTGATTACCCGCCATTTACGCGCCAGCCGGTCACGCAAGCGCCGCCCATGGGCATCGTAATGGCCCATGGACAGGAACAGCGCCAGCGCACGCTGGTTATTCGACGGCGGATGCCGGTAGATGTAACGGCGCAGCGCACGCAGCTCATGGATCAACTCCGCATCAGCCGCAATAAACCCCAAACGTAGCCCCGGCAACAGGCTTTTGGTGAGGCTGCCCAGATAGATCACCCGGCCACTGTCATCAAAACTCTTGAGCGCCGGATGGTTACTGCCCAAAAAATTCTGCTCGCTTTCGTAGTCGTCTTCGATGATCAAAAAGTCCCGCTCCCGGGCGCTGGCCATCAGCTCCAGGCGCCGATACAGCGGCATGGTCACGCCGGTGGGCGATTGATGGCTGGGGGTACAGAACAGCATCTCGCAGCCATCCAGCTGTGCATCGACCACCAATCCCTGACGGTCAATGCACAGCGGTTTCAGTTCACAGCCGCTAAGGCCGAAAATATTGCGCGCATCGACATACCCCGGCTCTTCCAGCCCCATCACCAACCCCGGGCGGCCAAGCAGTTGTCCCAGCATGTACAGCGAATTCTGGGTACCGATGGTCACCAGTATTTCTTGCGCCGAGACGCTGATGCCGCGCCTGGGCAGTACCCGCTGGATGATTTGTTCCACCAGCAATGGATCGTCGAGCATCACCTGATCATCGACCCAGCTGCGCATATGCGCGCCGGTGCTGGCGATACGCGAACAGTCACGCCAGCGGGCAGCCGTTTGTTCGTCAGCCTCGACTTGGCCATAAATAAACGGGTAACGGTACTCGCGCCAGTTGCGCGGTTTGACAATGGCCCGCAAACGCGACGAGCTGCTTTGCAGGCGGGCCTCCCAGTCCGGCGCGTGATCGGGGCGCTCGAAAATCTTGCGGGTGGCCGGCTTGAGGTTGAGGTTGAGTTGCTGACGCAGGTACTTCTCGTTAATGAAGTAGCCGCGCCGATCCGAGGGGATCAGGTAACCGTCCTGTACCAACTGTTCGTAGACCAGCACCACGGTGTTGCGCGACACCTTGAGCAGTTCACACAGTTTGCGCGACGACGGCATCGGCTCACTGGGGGGCATGGCGCCGTCCAGAATCGCGCTGACCAGACTCTCACGCAGTTGCTCCTGTAACCCGCGCCCGGTTTCAAAGGGCCGGAAATAACGCTCCAACATGGCTCAAGCTCCTGCCCCGGCGCACCCTTATGACGCACCCGATACGCTACAGCCCTTGCCCCGCAAGGCCTGCAACGACCTCTGGCACCACAGGTTGCAGCAACTGGATCTAAAGCAAGCTTCGGGCCGCCGCCTAAGATCGGGCGGACTCAAACAACGCCTTCCCCTTCCCGGAGCCTCACCATGCTCAAGCCCCTGAATAAATGGATTCGTCGCGCGGTGTTGCTGCCGCTCACCGCCCTGACCCTGGGTCTGGCGGTCAATGCCCAGGCGCAAACCGTCACCATCGGCGTGCAAAGCATGTTTGCGCCATGGAAGGACGCCATCGCCCGGCAAGCTTTCGAAAAGGCCACCGGCTGGGACATCAAGTGGCGCAACTTCGACAGCGGCGGCGACGTGATGCTGGCCATGGCCTCGGGCGATGTGCAGATCGGGGTGGCCGGCAGCAGCCCGATTGCCGCGGCGCTGAGTCGCGGCGTGGACGCGCAACTGTTCTGGATTCTCGACAACATCGCCGACGCCGAGGCGCTGGTGGTGCGCAATGGCAGCGGCATCGTCGCGCCCCAGGATCTGGCGGGCAAAACCCTGGCGGTGCCGTTCGTCTCGACCACCCACTTTCACGCCTTGTTTGCCCTTGAGCAGTTCGGCCTGACCGGCAAGGTCAAGGTCATCAACCTGCAACCCTCGGACATTCCGGCCGCGTGGGAACGTGGGGATATCGATGCGGCGTTTATCTGGGACCCGGCACTGGGCCGCCTCAAACAGAGCGGTCATGTACTGCTGACGTCCGGCCAGTTGACCCACTGGGGCAAGGCCACGTTTGACGGGCTGGTGGTGGACAAAAAATTCGCTGCCGAAAACGGCCCGGGCATGCAGGCCTTTACCCAGGTGCTGCAAGACAGTACCGCCAGTTACGTCAACGCGCCAAAAACCTGGACCGCCGATTCGCCGCAGGTGATCAACGTGGCCAGACAATCCGGGGCCAAACCTGAAGAAGTGCCGCAGGTACTGGCGCTGTACCGGTTCCCGCTGGCCAGCGAACAGGCAGGTACCGCGTGGCTGGGCGGCGGGGCCGCCAAGGCCCTGGGAGCCACCGCGGACTTCCTCAAGGCGCAAAAGAAGATCCCGGCGCTGTTGCCCGACTACAGCGTGGCGATCAACCCGGCATTTGTGCAAAACATCAAATAAACCAGTCACCCGATTGTGGGAGCGCGCTTGCCGGCTCCCACATGACTCAGCGAACAAAAGAGGAATCCACCATGAGCCTCAGCCTTAAAATCCATGATGTTTCGGTGCTCTATCCGGGACAGCAAAAGGGTCAGCCGGTGCGTGCCTTGTCCGGGGTCAACCTGGACATCGCCGCCGGAGATTTTGTGGTCGCCCTGGGCGCCTCGGGTTGCGGTAAGACCACGCTGCTGAATTTGATGGCCGGGTTTATTCAACCCAGCAGCGGCGTGATTACTTTGGGCGATTATCACGGCCTGGTGCCGGCACGGATCCATGGCGCCGAGTTGCGCGATCAAGTCACCGGCCCCGGTGCCGAGCGCGGCGTGGTGTTCCAGAAGCACGCGCTGTTGCCGTGGCTGAATGTGATCGACAACGTCGCCTTCGGCCTCAAGTTGCGCGGTATTGCCCGCGCCGAGCGCTATGAGCGGGCCATGCATTTTTTGCAATTGACCGGGCTCGCGGAGTTTCGCGACCACGCCACGTATCAACTGTCGGGCGGCATGCAGCAAAGGGTCGGGATCGCCCGGGCCCTGACCAACGATCCGAAAATGCTGTTGCTGGACGAGCCCCTGGGGGCGCTGGATGCCCTGACCCGGGAACGCTTGCAGGAGCTGATTCTGGAGATCTGGCAGCGCACGCAAAAGATGATGTTTTTCATCACCCACGATGTGGAAGAAGCGCTGTTCATGGCCACCCGCCTGATCATCATGTCACCGCGTCCGGGGCGTATCACCCATGAATTCGCGGTGGATTTCGGCCAGCGTTTTCTCGAATGCCGGGATGCCCGCGCGGTGAAATCCAGCCCTGACTTTATTGCCCTGCGCGAGCAGATCCTGAGCATCATCCACGGTGATGAGGAGGCGGCGTAATGAGCCTGCTAGATGAAAAACAACGCAATGCCGTACTGCGCACCCTGAACGAACTGCGCCGCGCAGCTCCCGCCAGACCGGGCGAGCAATACGGTGCCCCGGGTAACGGCTCAAGTCTGCTGCTCAGCTTCGGCACCGTCTGCGTGATAGTCGCCCTGTGGTTCTTGGCCACCCGTAACGGCTGGATCAAACCGTTGTTTCTGCCCTCACCGCAAGCGGTATGGGCGCAAATCGTGGATGTCAGTCGCGACGGTTTTGCCGATGCCAGCCTGCTGACCCACATAGGCTGGAGTGCCTTGCGGGTATTTGGCGCCTTTGCACTGGCCGCGTTGACGGCGATTCCGGTGGGTATTTTGATGGGCGTCAATCGGGTCGCCCGCGGGGTGTTCGACCCGCTGGTGGAGTTTTATCGACCCTTGCCGCCGCTGGCCTACCTGCCGCTGGTGGTGATCTGGATGGGCATCGGCGAAGGCTCGAAAGTGCTGTTGATCTACCTCGCAATGTTCGCCCCGTTGGCGCTGAGTGCCCGGGCCGGCGTCAAGTCGGTGGCCATCGAGCAAATCCATGCGGCGTACTCGATGGGCGCCAGCCGGGGGCAGGTGCTCAAGTACGTGATCCTGCCCGCCGCGTTGCCCGAAATACTCACCGGAATGCGCATCGCCATAGGTTTTGGCTGGACCACCCTGGTGGCGGCGGAAATGGTCGCAGCTACCGCAGGGCTGGGGTTCATGGTACTCACAGCGTCCAAGTTCATGGCCACCGACGTGGTGATCATGGGCATCCTGATGATCGGCGTACTGGCGCTGCTGTTCGACCTGGGGATGCGCTGGCTAGAGCGCAGACTGGTGCCGTGGAAAGGCCGGGGGTAAGTGCAACATCATTCCTGTAACCCTGCTGGATCGAGCTTCTCAAGAAGACTGCATTCTTTTGCCAATCAATATCGGTTCGATAAAAGCTCGCTCCTGCAGAGGACGGCGCGGGCATACCCGTTTGTTTGCAGCGGTTTTATCGCGCCAGGCCGCGCAACAGGGCCACGGTCTGCTCGTGCACTATCTTCATCAACAGGGCGTAGCGCTTCGGCGTCAGCACATCCCAGTCCAGCGCCCTGAGCGAGCTGGCACGGGTCAGGTGGAATGGCAGCAACTGCCCGGTCAGGGTCATGGAGCGCAGGATGCACTCCTCCTGACTCGCCTGCGGCCCCATCAACCGCGAGATGATGCCACTGGTCACACCGATAATGCGCTGGCCAATGCGCTGGTTGATCACCTCTTCACCTGCATTCGGCCCCAACCCGGACTGCTCGCGCGCATAAAACTTGCGCCAGCTGCTGGTGCGGTTGGAAACCAGCATGAACTCGGCAATTCTGCTCTGGATCGAGCAGAAGGTTTCTATCAGCTGCTCAGTGTCGGGCCGGCCACCCAGTTGCGCCTGCGCCTCTTCGATGGTCGGCGCCAGGAAGTCCCAGATGTGCTCGACCATATGTTCGATGCAGGCGTTATAGACCCCTTCCTTGCTTTTGAAATAGTAATTGAGCGCAGGCGCATTGGCCCCTGCCAACTCGGCAATTTCCCGTGTCGATGCACCCTCGTAACCCTGCTCGCCGAACAGCTTCAACGCTGCTTCGATAATCCGCGCACTGGTTTCATCCCCACAGGGGTAACCGCCTTCGCTGGCTGATCGGCGCCGGTGAATGGTGCTCATGGGTTTCTCCTTGATCGATGAGGAGGCGAGTGTGCCTCAATTTATATCGATAGAAATAACTTTACCGATCGCAGTAATTATTCAACGGCTAACAATTCAGGCCACCATGACCGTACTTCAGCCGGCTGACCGACCAACTCAACGGCATCACTCGCGCAAGCCGCTGAAAACCGTACCCGGTACCGCGCAGAGCAGGCCCGGGGGCACAGTGACGGGCAACTGATCAAAGACTCCATAGCGCTGCAAAAGAGTCTTGGGTTAGGGTGGCGTTCCGCCGAATGATCCAGGGTTACCCATGCGCTCCAGCCAGCATGATTTGATGTGGCGCCAGCTGCTGCCCAAAGTGCGCAAGCATGATGAACCGCTGCAGGTTCAACTGTGCACCGCCTTTGTCACAGCCATGCTGGAGGGACGTTTGCCCGCCGGTACACGCCTGCCGTCGAGTCGGGATCTGGCGCTGCTGACCGGGGTTTCGCGCAACACCGCGGTGCTGGTGTATGAGCGACTGGTGGCCGAGGGGTATGTGGATTCACGCCCCCGCGACGGGTTCTTTGTTTGCGGGGCCATTACCCCGACGCAACAGGCCCGGGCCTCGCCCGCCCCGACAGCGCAGCCGCCGGACTGGTCTGCCCGCATGCACCGCGCCGGGCCTGAAATAGTGTGGGCCGATCGCCCGCCGATCTGGCGCGAAGTGCGCTACCCCTTCATCTACGGCCAGTTCGATCCCAAGCAGTTTCCGCTCTCGCAGTGGCGCCAGTGCAGCCGTCAGGCCCTGGAGGTCAAAGCGGTGGATCGCTGGTGGCAAGAAGGCGAGAACGTTGGTGAAAGCCAGTTGATCGACCAGTTGATTCGTCGCGTGTTGCCCCGCCGCGGAATCGCTGCGACCCACGATCAAGTGCTGCTGACCCTGGGCCGTCAGCAGAGCTTTTACTTGCTGGCGCGATTATTTGCCCGACCGGGCAGCGTCATCGGGGTTGAAGAACCCGGCTATCGCGATCCGCGCAATGCCTTTGCCCACGATGGCGCCCAGGTGCTGCCCTTGCCCGTCGACGAGCAGGGGCTGCAAATTTCCCCGGCCCTGGCACAGTGCGACTACCTGTACTGCACGCCGGCCTACCAGTGCCCCACCGGGGTGACCATGAGCCAGGCCCGGCGGCTGGCCCTGCTCGAACATGCGCAACGGCATGACCAGGTGCTGTTCGAGGACGATGACGACCCCGAAACCGAATATGACGGCCACGCCTTGCCGGCCCTCAAGGCCATCGACCCGGCGCAGCGGGTGATCTATCTCAGCAGTTTGTCCAAACTGCTGTCACCGGGGCTGGGCATCGGCTACATCGTGGCACCCGCCCCCGTCATCGAGCAGTTGCGTCAGTTGCAACGCCTGATGATTCGGCAAATCCCCGGCAACAATCAGATCACCGCAGCGCTGTTTATTCAGCAAGGCCACTACGACCGCCTGTTGCAGCAGGCCCGGGAGAACCTGCAGCTGCGCGCCCTCGCGGTAACCCGGGCACTGCGTGAAGCATTGCCCGACGCCGAGTTCGCCATGCCCAGTGGCGGCGCTACCCTGTGGCTGAAACTGGCGGGGCGGCATGACCTGCTGAGCCTGTACTACGCAGGCGTGGCCAAAGGCGTGCTGTTTGATCCGGGCAATGCGTTCTGCCTTGATCCCGACACCCTGACCCGGCCGAGCATTCGCCTGGGATTTGGCTCCATTGCCCAGGAGTTGATTGCGCCCGGGATCCAGCTATTGGGCCAGGTCATCAACAGCCACGCCCGGCGCCCCGGGGTTGTGCGCTCCTGAGGGACTTGCACCACAACAACACTTTCCCCAGCGCTGATCGCTGACGAGGCACAAGGCTGCGACGGGTTACGCAGCGACCCTGAAATTTTGCCGGGCCTGCGGCCCTTATCGCAGGCTCGTGCCTGGTCAGCGACTACAGATTTTGCCTTGGCTGCTGGCCTCATCGATACTCACCGTTGGCCCCATCCGCTGGTTGTGAAAATGCAGTACTAATGCTGACCACCACACACCTGGCGTCGTCCTGAAAACATTTTAAGGATGGGAACCTCACACTATGTGCTCCAAGTCTTCGTTAGCCGTCTGCGTTGCCGCGACAGCCTTTGCTCATCACGCGCTGGCCGCTGACACTCCAGCAGCGCCAGCGTGCGCGCAATACGAAAAAACCCTGACCCGCGCCGAACTGTCATTCAAGAACGTGCCGGTTTGTGCACGCATCAACCCCGAACTGTGGGGGCTGCGCAAGGAACTGGCCGAGCACGGCATCGGCTTCACCGCCACCTCGTACAACGGCTACACCTATGACGTGCTGGGCCACAATGGAAAACCCCAGGTGTACAACGGCCAGAACCCCAGCTACAACACCTCGGTCAATCTGTACCTGACCTACGACCTGACCCGCATCGGTTTTGCCAACGATGCCCAGCTGACGCTGTCGGGAAACTGGGTGGACTCGACCTACACCCCGGCCAACCCGCGGGTCAAAACCATGTCGGTGTTTGCCATCAACCAGTCCTTTTTCGACCACCAACTGGAGCTGGAATACGGCTTTATCCCCGGTGTGCGGTTGTTCTACGGCATGGCCCTGGGTGGCAGTGCGTCCACCGCCGCTCTGGGGCCCAGCAGTGTGGTGCCGTTCCAGGTCGGGATGTCCGCCACCGAGCCGACGCCCACCTTCAACGTCATCGTCCGCGACCCGTCGCTGCACTTTTACAACAGTACCGCCGTGACCCGCAGCGTCAGCCCCGAAGGCATTCAAAAAGACATCGATCTCAACCCCAGCGGCTTTCGCCTGAGCGTGCAGGATGCCCGCGCCCTGTTCATCAACGAGGCCGGCTACAAACAGGCCGCCTCCCCGACCACCAACGGCATGTGGCTGCGGGCCGGAGCAATGTACAACAGCAGTGAGTACACCGAGTTTTTGAGCACCAGGAAGTCGGACAACAACTACGGGGTGTATCTGGCCGAAACGGTGCAGGTCAGCAAGCCCTACGGCGATGCACGGGGCTGGTACCTGGACAGCAAAATCGATTACTCCCCCGACTCGGTCAACGCCATCAACAAGGCATTCCAGATCAGCGCCTTCAACATCGGCCCGTTCGCCAGCCGCCCCGCCGACATGGCCGCCGTGGGCCTGACCAAAAGTTACTACAGCGACGATTTACGCAAAGCCACCCGGGCCTACGGCCAGGAAAGCGCGCCCTATACCCTGGCCGTGACCGCCTCCTATGCCGCCCGGCTGATCCCCGGGGTGTACTTGATCAGCGGCCTGACCTACACCAAAAACCCGGTATTTACCCCGATTCATTCCGATGCCCTGTTGTGGCAGGAATCGCTGAACTTCCTGTTTTAAGACCCGGACCGCAGCCCATAGCAGCCTGATTTCGCCCCGTCACCTGCAGGGCGAAATCCTTTCGCGAGGCCAGAAAACATGAGCACTGAAGTGAATCAATTATCCGCCGCTGACTACTTGTCGCTGGACGCCACGGCCATGGCCGAAGCGGTCCGCTGCGGCGAACTCTCGGGCCAGGCACTGCTCCATGGGGCACAAGCCCGCTGTGATGCAGTCAACCCGCAGATCAACGCCGTGAACATGCGCCATGACGACCATGCCGCGACGATCCTGCAGGCACGCCGTGCCACCGGTACAGAACGCTCGGGGCTTCTGGCCGGGGTGCCGATGCTGCTCAAGGATCTGAACACCCACCTGCGGGGCACCGTGACCAGCAATGGCTCGCGGCTACTGGCAGACGCCCCGCCTGCCACCTTTGACAGCACCATCGTCCAGCGCTATCAGGACGCAGGCATGCTGATTTTCGGCAAAACCGCCAGCCCCGAATTTGGCCTGAGCACCACCACCGAGTCGTCGCTGTGGGGCCAGACCCGTAACCCGTGGAACCTGGCCCACAGTGCCGGTGGCTCGTCGGGAGGGGCGGCAGCGGCCGTGGCGGCAGGCATAGTGCCGGTGGCCCACGCCACCGACGGCGGCGGTTCGATCCGCATCCCGGCGTCCTATTGCGGGGTGTTTGGCCTCAAGCCCACCCGCTACCGCAACCCCCAGGGGCCACAGGCCTTTGAAGGCTGGTTCGGTGCCAGTTGCGGGCATGTGGTGTCACGCAGCGTGCGCGATTCGGCGCTGTTGCTGGATGCCAGCCACGGTCACGAATATGGCAGCCCGTACTGGCTGGCACCGCAGACCGGGAGTTTCAGCGAAGCCGTGGGGCGAGCCCCCGGTTCGTTGCGCATTGGCGTGGTTGATCAGGCCATGACCGGCATTGAACTGGCCCCCGATATCCGCTCGATTCTGCACAGTACTGTTGAATTGCTGTTGAGCCTCGGACACCGGGTTACGCCTTTGACGCTGCCGATTGATCCACAACAGCTATACAGCGCCCACGGGACTGTCGGTGCGGCAACCCTGCTGGCCGCCGTACGTGATCGCGAAGCGGTGCTGGGCCGCAGCTTTCACCCCCATGAGCTGGAGCGTATCAGTCGTCATTTACTGACGGACGCCACCGCCCTCAGCGCTGAAAGCCTGTACCGTGCGCGACGCGCCTTTGAACTGATCGGCAGTGGCATGGAGCATGTATTCAACGACTACGATCTGTTGCTCAGCCCGGTCACCAGCAGTGTCACCCCCGAGCTGGGGCTCGCCAGCCTGGACCAGGACTATGGGGATTATATTCAGGGTGTCGTCGCCAGCATCGGCTACACCGTGCTGGCCAATGTCAGTGGCCAGCCTTCGATGTCGGTGCCGCTGGGCACCAGCCCTGAGGGCTTGCCCGTGGGCATGATGTTTACCGCTGGCTTGTGCCGCGAAGACCTGTTGCTGCAACTGGCCGGGCAACTCGAACTGGCCAGCCCCTGGGCCGGTCGGCGCCCGCAGCTGTAACACCCTCAACCATCAACACTGCCGCACAGGATTGAAATGATGAACACCCAGGTCAGCGGATTTCGCCGTCATTACACCTTGTTTGTGCTGTTCCTGATTTCGGCTGTCAGCCTGATTGATCGCCAGGTCATGGGCGTGGTGATTGAACCGGTCAAGGCCGAGTTTCAGGTTTCCGACACCCAGATCGGTTTGCTCACCGGCCTGGCTTTTGCGTTGATCTACTGTGTGTTTGCGATCCCCCTGGGACGCTACGCCGACCGTGGCAACCGACGCAATTTGATTGGCTGGTGCTGTGCTTTCTGGAGCGTCATGGCCATGCTCTGCGGGTTTTCCGGGAACTTCCTGAGCCTGGCACTGGCCCGCATCGGTGTCGCTGTAGGCGAGTCCGGCAGCGGTGCCGCGTCGATGTCGATGATCGTGGATCTGTATCCACCGCAGCAGCGATCCAAGGCCATCAGCGTGTTCATGCTCGGTGCTCCCATCGGCGCCCTGCTGGGCATGAGCCTGGGAGCCTGGATCGCGTATTACCACGGCTGGCGCGAAGCGTTTATCTGGATGGCTGTTCCGGGGATCATTGCCGCCGTGCTGCTGCGCTTTACGGCGACCGAGCCGTTGCGCGGACTCTGGGAAAAAGCCAGCCAGTCACGCCCCGACTTACCCCATGAAAGCCTGATGCAGGTGATGCGAGCCGCCTGGCAGTGCACAACCTTTGTCCGGATTGCCATGGCCGGAGCCCTGCTGGCCTTTGCCAGTTACGCCTTCAGCATCTGGAGCACTGCCTTTCTGGTGCGCAGCCACGGCCTGAGCCTCAAGGACGCCGGGATCATCATGGGCCTCGCTGCCGGGCCGGGGGCCGTTATCGGTTCACTTTCCAGCGGTTGGCTGAGCGCAGGCCTGGCCCGGCATGACAGCCGCTGGCAACTGGGTGTGCCCATTGTCGGGGCGTTGATCGCCTGCCCGATGGCCATTGCGTTTGCCCTTTACCCGGCGGGCAATCCCTGGTCGCTGGGGGCGCTGCAAGTACCGCAAGCCGCTGTCTTCATGTTCGGCATGTCAGTGTTCGGCATGTGGTGGATGGCACCGAGCTACACCGCCATCGCCCAGCTGGTCGCCCCTGAGCGCCGGGCGACCATGATTGCCCTGTATAACTTCGGGATCATGGCCCTGGGTGCGGGTTTCGGGCCCTTGGCGGTGGGGGTACTGAGCGACCATCTGACGCCCGCCCTGGGGGTGGATGCGCTGCGCTGGTCGCTGGTGATCTGTGCCAGCAGCTACCTGCTGGCCAGCGGGTTGCTGCTGAGCGTGCTGCGGCCTTATGCCGATAATGCGGCAACCCGGTTAAACCCCTGAGCCACAGGAATCGGCGGCAAAAAAAAGCCCCGCTCTTCTTTCGAAGGCGGGGCTTTTTTGATCTGGCTAACTCAGTGCGCGTAAGTCAGTAACAACTCAGCAGGCACTTTGAAGTCCAGGGACATCATGACGCTCAGGGCGGTAATGGTGAAGATCGAGAACACGAACAGCTTGCGTGCCCAGACCTTGTCGTCGACCGCCTTGTAACCGGTCCACGCCATGTACAGCCAGTACATGCCCATCGCAGCTGCCACGGCCATGTAGCTCATGCCGGCGTAACCGCCAAGGGTGAGCATCAGGGTCGCGATCAGGAACGCGAGGATGTAGAGCAGGATGTGCTTCTTGGCAACCTTGATCCCGCGCTTCACTGGCAACACCGGAATCGATGCGGCCAGGTAATCGTTGAAGCGGAAGATCGCGATGGCGTAGGAATGCGGCATCTGCCACAGGCTGAACATCACCAGCAAGGTCAGCGCGGCCATGTCGAAGTTATTGCTGACTGCGACGTAGCCGATAACCGGCGGCATTGCACCCGACAGACTGCCTATGAGCGTGCCGTGAACCGACTTGCGCTTGAAGTACAGGCTGTACAGACCGACGTAGATCACGAAGCCGATCGCGGCGAACAATGCCGCCAGCGGGTTAGCCACGCGATACAGCAGTACCAGGCCGGCAACCCCCAGCAAGGTGGCGTAGATCAATGCCACCTTGAGGGAGATCAAACCTTGTACCAGTACCCGGTTCTTGGTGCGGTCCATCTTGATGTCGATGTCGCGGTCGATGCAGTTGTTGAACACGCAACCGGACGCAACCACCAGGGAGGTGCCGATTACCGCGGCCAGGAAGAGGGCAAGATCGAAATGCCCCTTCGAGGCCAGGAAAAACCCGCCTGCCACAGAAAGCACGTTACCGAAAATGATCCCCGGTTTGGTGATTTGGATAAAGTGCTTGAAGGACATCGGGTTTTACCTCACTTCGCCATCATTTCGGTGTGGATACTGAACATGATCCACAGGGACAAGCCCACCAGCAGAACGATAACCATCGCGGCAAATACCAGCGCCGTGACGTTGTTGCGTTGTGCCGCCGAGCGGTCCAGGTGCAGGAAGTACACCAGGTGAACAACTACTTGCACCACGGCGAACAACAGCACGATCGCCAGGGTGGTCATTTTCGGCAGGCTTGGGTACATCACCAGGCCGAACGGAATGACAGTCAGGATTACAGACAGGATGAAGCCAATTGCGTAGGACTTCACGCTGCCGTGGTTGGCGCCGTCGGAATGTGCGTTAGCCATTACAAAGTCCCCATCAGGTAAACAACGGTGAATACGCAGATCCAGACCACGTCCAGGAAGTGCCAGAACAGGCTCAGGCAGCTCAGACGGGTCTTGTTGGTCGACGTCAGGCCATTTTTCTGCACCTGATACATCATGATCGCCATCCAGATCAGACCGCTGGTCACGTGCAGACCGTGGGTACCGACCAGGGTGAAGAACCCGGACAGGAAGCCTGAACGGCTAGGGCCGTAGCCTTCGGAGATCAACAGATGGAATTCGTTGATTTCCATGGCGATAAAGCCGGCGCCCAGCAGGAACGTCATGGCCAGCCAGAACAATACCTGCTGTTTCTTGCCCTTGAACAACGCCAGCATGGCGAAGCCGTAGGTGATCGAGCTGAACAGCAACAGGGCGGTTTCACCCAGTACGTAAGGCAGCTCGAAGATGTCGTGGCCCGACGGGCCACCCGCTACGTTGTTAACCAGAACTGCATATACCGCGAAGATCGACGCGAACAAAATGCAGTCGGTCATCAGGTAGAGCCAGAAACCGAATACGGTAGTCTCGCCCGCGTCGTGGTGTTCCTCGTGCTCATGGTCGTGACCATGAGCGTGTCCAGCAGTGGTCGCTAAGTTCGACATGGTTTAAGCCTGTTCCAACTTGGTTTCAACACGGGTAGCCGGGATTGCTTTGGCGGCTACCAGACGCTTGTGCTGCTCGGCCTCGATACGCTCGATGGTCTCAACCGGCACCATATAGCCCTGGTCGTCACGGGCAGCGTGGGCAACGAAGACCACGACAGTGCCAACCAGACCAACGATGGCCAGCCACCAGATGTGCCAGATCATTGCGAAACCGAACACGGTCAGCAAAGCACCCATGTACACACCGGTAGCGGTGTTGTTAGGCATGTGGATCGGCGAGTACTTGGCCGGAGCCTGGTAAGCAGTGCCGTTTTCCTTGGCTTCGGTGAACGCATCGATAGTGTCAACGCGTGGCACGACAGCAAAGTTGTAGAAAGGAGGTGGCGACGAAGTCGACCATTCCAGGGTGTGGCCATTCCATGGATCGCCGTGTTCGCAGGCGTTCTGTGGCAGCTTGCGGTCACGCACGCTGACGTACAGCTGGATCAGCTGGCAAGCGATACCGATAGCGATCAGTACAGCGCCGAACAGAGCCACGTACAGGTAAGGCACCCACTCAGGGTTGGTGCTGGCGTTCAGACGACGGGTCATGCCCATGAAGCCCAGTGCATAGAGCGGCATGAACGCGACGAAGAAGCCCGAGATCCAGAACCAGAATGCTGCCTTGCCCCAGGATTCGTTCAACTTGAAGCCGAACGCTTTAGGGAAGTAGAAGCTGAAGCCTGCGATGTAGCCGAATACTGCGCCGCCGATGATCACGTTATGGAAGTGAGCAATTACGAACAGGCTGTTGTGCAGTACGAAGTCAGCACCCGGAATGGCCAGCAGTACGCCGGTCATGCCGCCGATGGCGAAGGTCACCATGAAGCCCAGGGTCCACAGAACCTGGCTGGTGAAACGCAGACGACCTTGATAGATGGTGAACAGCCAGTTGAATAGCTTCACCCCCGTCGGGATCGAAATCAGCATCGTCGCCAGGCCGAAGAAGGCGTTGACGCTGGCCCCCGAACCCATGGTGAAGAAGTGGTGCAGCCAGACCATGAAGCCCAGGATCGAGATCGCGCCGCTGGCGTAGACCATCGAGTGGTGACCGAACAGACGCTTGCCGGTGAAGGTCGAGATGACTTCAGAGAAGATCCCGAATGCCGGCAGAATGAGGATGTATACCTCAGGGTGACCCCACGCCCAGAACAGGTTGACGTACATCATCGGATTGCCACCAAGTTCACTGGTGAAAATGTGGAAATCCATGTAACGGTCAAGTGTCAGCAGTGCCAGGGTAGCGGTCAGGATCGGGAACGAAGCCACGATCAGGACGTTGGCCCAGGTGCAGGTCCAGGTGAAGATCGGCATGTCCATCAGCTTCATGCCAGGAGCACGCATTTTCAGCACGGTCGCCAGGAAGTTAACCCCGGTTAACGTCGTACCTAGCCCCGATAGCTGTAGCGCCCAGATGTAGTAGTCCATCCCCACGCCAGGGCTGTACTGCAGGCCCGACAGTGGCGGATAGGCAACCCAACCGGTTTTGGCGAACTCGCCGACGCCCAGCGACAGGTTGACCAGCACAACGCCGGACACCAGCAGCCAGAAGCTCAGGGAGTTAAGGAACGGATAGGCCACGTCACGCGCGCCGATCTGCAGCGGCACTGCAAGGTTCATCAGGCCGGTGAAGAATGGCATCGCCATGAAGATGATCATGATCACACCGTGAGCGGTGAAGATCTGGTCATAGTGTTCAGGCGGCAGGTAGCCAGGCGAACCCTCGGTGGCCATGGCCAGCTGGGTACGCATCATGATGGCGTCGGCAAAGCCGCGCAGAAGCATGATCATGGCGACGATGATGTACATCACGCCGATTTTCTTGTGGTCGACTGACGTTAGCCATTCGGTCCACAGGTAGGTCCACTTCTTGAAATAGGTGATTGCTGCAAACAGTGCCAGACCACCGAGCGCGATCATGGCAATAGTGACCATGACAATCGGCTCGTGGAACGGGACCGCTTCCCAACTTAATTTACCAAACATCGTTTACTCCTCTGCCCCGGCAGCTGAATTCGAACTCGTGTCCAACCCATCGGTCCCGGCCACTTCTTTCTTCTCGTGTTTCACCGGCTTGCCTGGATTCATACCTTCGTACTTGTCGACGATTTTCTGAAACAGGTTCGGGGTGAACGAGGAGTAGAGCTCAACGGGGTTGTTCTGACTTGGCTTGGACAGAGCTTCGTATTCAGCTTGTTCAAGCTGTTTAGGTGATGCTTTGACTTCACTTACCCAGGCATCAAAGTCAGCCTGAGAAGTCGCGATCGCTTTGAATTTCATGCCCGTGAAACCAGCGCCGCTGTAGTTGGCAGAAATGCCCTCCAGCTCAGCGTTGTGGTTGGCAATCAAGTGCAGCTTGGTGGTCATACCGGCCATGGCGTAGATCTGACCGCCCAGGCCTGGAATGAAGAACGAGTTCATGACCGTGTCGGAAGTGACGCGGAAGTTAACCGGAGTGTTAGCCGGGAACACGATCTTGTTGACAGTGGCGATACCCTGTTCCGGGTAGATGAACAGCCACTTCCAGTCCATTGCCACCACTTCGATGGTAATCGGCTTGACGTCAGATTCGAGCGGACGATATGGATCCAGCGCGTGGGTCGACTTGTAGGTCAGGATGCCCAGGGCGATGATGATCAGGATAGGTACAGTCCAGATCACGACTTCGATCTTGGTGGAGTGAGACCATTTTGGTGCGTAGGTCGCCTTGGTGTTCGACGCACGGTATTTCCAGGCGAAGATAAAAGTCATCGCAATGACCGGAACCACGACCAGAAGCATCAGCAGTGTTGCGGTGATGATCAGATTTTTCTCTTCGATCCCGACCTGCCCCACCGGATTGAGCAATGTCCAATTGCAACCTCCCAGCAGCAACGTGCCGAAAAGTGGCAATAAGCCAAGGAGTCTGGGGTACCTTTTTTTAGTCATCTCACGACCTCTAAAACAGCTTGCACAATGCAGTTGGTTTTTTTCGCCAACACTTCGCCCTGCCAAGGGTTGGCTCTTTTCCGGAATTGCATGTCGCCCTGCTCTATCACCATCAGGCAGATAGGCAAATTCCGGGTTAGCAGTGGTTTCTTATTCGATACGTGGTCAATGGCCTTGTTACAGACCAATTCCATTTGGTGCGGAACTTAGAAGGGTTGCCAGTACCTGGGAGTCGCATGGGACGCCTGTCATGAACTGCCCAGTCGCCCTTCAACTTCCCGCTTGGGCTCAGGGACGAGCAGGCTGGACGTTCAGTGCGGGCGATTGTAGTTAGGTAGCTCCCTATAAACCATGTCTCATCCAGAAATAATTCTTCTCGGCTACGGTAACAATCCCTACTTATTGTTACGCTGCGAGCCGGAAAACCTCCTTTGCGGCGGCATGTAGCACGTCATTGCCACAGTCGATACGCGCCCCTTTTTAGCGCATGCCCCCATGACTGCCAACCCGCCTGAACGCCCAAATAAAAAGGGCTACAGGCGATTTTCATGGAGCCACCAAGGGACCTTTTCAAGCCCCCCCGCGCTCAGAAAATCGACGGTTGCCAGTTGTACCCGGCGCAGGGTTTTTTCAGCGCTGAATCAGTTCCGGCCACAGGCTGCGACCACTTATCCGTGACAATATGTCGCAGTGTCGCACCCCCTGTTTGCGGGGCTTCATCACAGGCTGTTGACATTTGAGCGGCGACAAAAAACGCCCCGCACTTCAAGACCGAAGTACGGGGCGGCGCAGGTTTAATTCAAACGGCCTTGTTGCGATTGCGATAAATCCCCAGGGGTACCAGAACCGCGGTCAGCACAAAGGCCACCAGCGCCCATTGCGCCAGGGACAGGCCCAGCACCGGCGGGTATGGCGTGGAGCAGAACCCGTCGACCTGAAAGCCCAGCGGGAAAATGCTCGCCAGGGGCAGGCCATCGACGATCGGTTGCAGCACATCAAGCCCGCAGCTCACCGCCGGGTTGGCCAGAATAAAGACGTGGCGTGCAGCAGCGACGATTCCGCCAATGGCACTGAGCACCACCAGCACTTCAAACACCGTCATGCTGCGCCGGGTCGGCATCGCCGCGCCAATAAAGGCAAAGATCGCGATCAGCAGCAACGCATAGCGTTGCAAGATGCACAGTGGGCAAGGGGCCTCACCGAGCACGATTTGCATGTACAGCGCGCCGCCGATCAGTGCCAGGCAGATCAGCCCCAACAAGACCAGAAAGCGCTTTTCCGGGCCCAATCGCATCATGTCTTCCGTCATCCCGCTTCCCTTAGCCTGAGTGTGTAAAACCCGCAGTTTACACCCAGACCTGCGGCCTGGAGGTATCTGAACGGAGCGGCGACGGTGGCGCAGGCAGATTAATCCAGTGTTAAGCCCCCGCCCCGCCCTGACACCCTGCAGGAGTGAGCTGTTTCAAGAGCAAATGCTCGCTCCCGCAGATTTTCGCGTTTCCAGGGTTATTGCAGGTCAGCTGCCGGGCCAAAGAACTCGTAGCGGCTTTGGCTCTGGGGCACGCCCAGGGCCTTGAGCTGACGCTTGACCGCGCCCATGAAACCTTTAGGCCCCAGGAAGTAGGCATCCACGTCGCGATCGGCAGGCAACCACTGCGCCAGCACGTCTTCGGTCAACAGGCCGACATGATCCGCCGCTGCATGCTGCTCGGCGTAACAGTAGAAGCGCTGCAGCTGCGGGTGCTGCGCTGCCAGCTCGTCGACCCAGGTACGGAATGCATGCACATCGGCATTGCGCGCGCAGTGGATAAAGTGGATCGGGCGCCGGGTGGCCAGCGCGGCTTCCAGCATCGGCAGGGTCGGGGTAATACCCACGCCGCCACTGATCAATACCAGCGGTTTTTCGCTGTGGGTCAGGGTGAACTCGCCTGCCGGCGGGAACAGTTCCAGGGTGTCGCCGACTTGCAGCCGGTCATGCAGGAAGTTCGAGACCACACCACCGGCCTCGCGTTTGACGCTGATGCGATAGCGTCCGACCCGGGCC
Source organism: Pseudomonas sp. PAMC 29040 (assembly GCF_003994535.1). Lineage (NCBI taxonomy): Bacteria > Pseudomonadati > Pseudomonadota > Gammaproteobacteria > Pseudomonadales > Pseudomonadaceae > Pseudomonas > Pseudomonas sp. PAMC 29040. Next base: position 165,212 of record NZ_RZAA01000012.1, on the reverse strand, counting down.
AGGGCCGACAGTGAGTAGTTGCGACGCACTTCCTCACCATCGATGATCAGCTTGAGGCCTATGTACTGGCCGGGGGCGCAATCCAGAATCGCCTGTTGATCCACCGGACGGAAGTAGAACGAGGTGATTTCCGAACTCTCTTCAACCCGGGACACCAGCTTGAACTCACGCCCGCCTCTCCAGCCGCCGGGCGCAGCAGCCTTTTCGTCGTAAATTGCAGCCTCGGCACCGATCAGGATATCGGCCAGCTGGTTGTAGGCTGCACCCCAGGCCGCCAGAACCTGGGCAGTAGCAATGTCGCTGCCCAGCACTTCTTCGATGGCCCGCAGCAGGCAGCTGCCGACGATCGGGTAATGCTCGGGGAGGATTTGCAGAGCAACATGCTTGTTGATGATGCGGGCCACCAGATCGCCCAGCTGGTCTAGCTGATCGATGTGCCGTGCATACATCAAAACCCCGGTGGCCAGCGCCCGCGGCTGGTCACCACTGGCCTGGTTGGCCTGATTGAACATCGAGCGGACTTCGGGATGTTCCGCGAGCATCATGCGGTAGAAGTGGGTGATCAAGGCCTCACCGCCGCTTTCGAGCAATGGCACGGTGGATTTGACGATGGCACGGTCCTGGGCAGTAAGCATAGGGTGACTCCTGAGTACATAGACTTGACTATTACCCTTTACTTATCAGTATTCGTGCCAAGTATAAAAACCTTTAAAATCAATAAGATAAAAACATTAGTGTCATTTTGACTCACCCTGATTTAGAGTCATATCGACTAGATGAGGTCAAAATGACTGCAAAACCCTTACTCACTGCCCTGCTGCCGCTGGTGGCCGACCTGTCCCGGGATCTGCCAGACAGCGAACGCTTTCGCCGCCTGCTGCAAGCGCTGCGCGCCGTGTTGCCCTGCGACGCTGCGGCCCTGTTGCGGCTGGACGGCGAATGGCTGGTGCCGCTGGCCGTTGACGGCTTGAGTCTCGACACCCTGGGCCGACGTTTCCGAATCAGTGAGCACCCGCGCTTTGAAGCGCTGCTCAGCAGTCCGGGGCCAACGCGCTTTCCCGGCAACTGCGAGCTGCCCGACCCCTATGACGGCCTGGTCGACGGACTGGCCGAGCACCTCGAAGTGCACGACTGCATGGGCTGCCCGCTGTTTGTCGAAGAGCGGCCGTGGGGGTTGCTGACCCTCGATGCACTTGATCCCAAGCGCTTCGAACCCATCGATCTGGACGACCTGCAAGCCTTTGCCAGCCTGGCCGCCGCCACGGTCAACGTGGCCCGGCGTATCGAGCGTCTGGCGTTACGGGTTGAAGACGAGCAGCAAAAAGCCGAGCTCTATCGACAGGCCCACGGCACCCCGAATAAAGAACTGATAGGGCAAAGCAAAGCCCACAAACACCTGCTCGAAGAAATCGCTCTGGTGGGCGGCAGCGATCTGACCGTGCTGATCACCGGTGAAACCGGGGTCGGCAAGGAGCTGGTGGCCCAGGCGATTCATGCCGCTTCGCCCCGGGCTGAAAAACCGCTGATCAGCCTCAATTGCGCCGCCCTGCCCGACACCCTGGTGGAGAGCGAGCTGTTCGGCCATGTGCGTGGTGCCTTTACCGGCGCAACCCATGATCGACGGGGCAAGTTCGAGCTGGCCAATGGTGGCACCCTGTTTCTGGATGAGGTGGGCGAGCTGTCCCTGACGGTGCAGGCCAAGCTGCTGCGGGTACTGCAAAGCGGACAGTTGCAGCGCCTGGGCTCGGATCAGGAGCATCAGGTTGATGTGCGGCTGATCGCAGCCACCAACCGTGATCTTGCAGAAGAAGTGCGTGCCGGCCGTTACCGCGCCGACTTTTATCATCGCCTGAGCGTTTACCCGCTCAAGGTTCCCGCCCTGCGTGAGCGCGGCCGTGATGTGCTGCTGTTAAGCGGTTTTTTTCTGGAGCAGAACCGTTCACGTATGGGTCTTGGCAGCTTGCGTCTGAGCGCGGACGCCCAGGCCGCCCTGCTGCATTACGACTGGCCGGGCAACGTGCGCGAACTGGAGCACCTGATTGGTCGCAGCGCGCTCAAGGCCCTGGGCCGCTGCCATCCGCGGCCACGGATCCTGACATTGACCGCGGCCGATCTGCAGTTGCCCACAACCACTGTTGCCCCGGCAATGGCCAAGCCTGAGGCCGTACCGGACGCCGTGGGTGACTTGCGCCTGGCCACCGAAAATTATCAGCGCCAGCTCATCAGTGCCTGCCTTGAACGCCATCAACATAACTGGGCCAGTGCGGCCCGGGAGCTGGGGCTGGACCGGGCCAACCTCGGGCGGATGGCCAGGCGGCTGGGGTTGAAATAAACGTAGTCGCTGACGAGGAACGGGGCTGCGGCGATTACAGAATTCCGGTTCCAGGTCGATAACCCTGTATCACTGCCCCTCCAGAAGGTTTTTATGTCATCGAACAACGCTCGCGCAGATTCACTTTCGCTTCTGCTGTTCACTTTGCGCAGCGGCAAGCTGATGGCAATCAATCTGCTGAAGGTCAGTGAAATCATTCCCTGCCCGGCGCTGACCAAAATGCCCGAGTCGCACCCCCACGTGAAAGGGGTGGCGGTATTGCGCGGCGCATCCCTGGCGGTGATCGACCTCAGTCGCGCCATCGGCGAACAACCGCTGCTTGATCCTGACGGCGGCTGCCTGATCGTCACCGACGTCAGTCGCTCCAAACAGGGGCTTCACGTACAGGCGGTAAGCAAGATCGTGCACTGCCTGAGCACCGACATTCGCCCGCCACCCTACGGTTCGGGCAAGCGCTCTTATATCACCGGGGTGACCCAGGTCGACGGGGCGCTGGTGCAGGTGCTGGATATCGAAAAAGTGATTCATGGCATCGCCCCCGCCCGGATCGAAGACCTCCCCGAGGCCCTCAGCCGCGAAGACAGCAAACTGCTGGCCGGGGCCCGGATTCTGGTGGTGGATGACAGTCAGGTCGCGCTGCAACAGTCGGTGATTACTTTGCGCAACCTGGGGCTGCATTGCCACACGGCCCGCAGCGCCAAGGAGGCCATCGAGCGACTTCTGGAGCTGCAGGGAACGCCGGAGCAAATCAATGTGCTGGTGTCAGACATCGAAATGTCCGAGATGGATGGCTATGCCTTCACCCGCACCGTGCGCGAAACCCCGGACTTTGCTCATCTTTATGTGCTGCTGCACACCTCGCTGAACAGTGCCATGAACAGCGAAAAAGCACGCCTGGCCGGAGCCAACGCAGTGCTGACCAAGTTCTCGTCGCCGGAGCTGACCCAGTGCCTGATCAAGGCCGCGCGCACGGTTGCCGAGCAGGGTTACTGAATTCAATGAGCGAGTATTGCCTGCTGTTGCGCAAAGACCTGAACCAGCCGCCGGAGCCTGTACAGTGGCCCCGGGGAGTAACTCTGGTGACGCTCAACGAAGCGCTGCTGCAACCCGTCCATGACTTGCTGGTTCAGGGCTACGGACAGGGCGAGGGCAGTGTCCCGTCGCTGCAAGAGTGGCAAGACTGCCTGCAGCATGACGCCGAATACGATGCGCAACTGTGCTTTGTGGTGCTGCTCGAAGGCGAGGTGGTGGCGGTTGCCCAGGCCTGGACCAGCGCCTACCTCAAGGATTTGGTGGTGCATCCCCGGCAGCAGGGCCGAGGATTGGGCGGCACGCTATTGCGCCATGTGTTTGCAGTGTTCCGGCAACGCAATGAAGCCTGGGTTGACCTTAAAGTCATGGAGCACAATCAGCGGGCCTTGCGCCTGTACCACAAACACGGCATGCGCCAGGTTCAACGGCTGGCACTGTAGAACCTGAAATCAGCGCTTGCCCATGGTGCGACGGGTACCGTGGGGCGGAGCGCCCGGGGTTTTATCGTGACCGCCCAGACCGCTTTTCTGGTAGTAGGCCTGACCTTCGGCCTTGGCCTTGGCAAACTCCGAAGGCTTGAACGGAAAGGTGAAGGCTGGAATGACCGGTTTTTTCGGGGTGTCGAGGCCGGTTTCGCTGTCAACCTGCTCAGTGCCCACGGCATCAGGAGCGGTCGTTGGTGTAGGAGTAGTCATGAAAGCTCCGTAATACGGGGGAAATGATCAGGCCGGGTGGCGCAAGACCGCGCAGTATACCTGCCTGACCTTCCCCGCGGAGCAATCAGCGGTAGGAAATAGTCACCACGCCTTTTTTCCCCGACGACAGGCTTGCGCCGGGGTTTGGCGGATTTTTCAGCTCGGTGAAAGACATGGAATACAGAGGCTCGCTGCCACGGCCTTTGCGCAAGGCCATATTCATGGCGATGACCACACCCGGCGCGACTTCAATCAGTTGGCCGGACTCGCCGTAGTCCACATTACTGGCCAGCCCCAGCTCGTAGGCCGGCTCGACAATAGCGCCATGGAACTGAATCTGGCCACTGCCGATCAGGGTCTGAGCCTGAGTCGGCTGACAAAGGAGGAAAATCGAGCAAGCTGCAAAACCCAACGCCAGGTTTTTCATAATGACCGCCCCTTGAATGGGAACGCGTAAGTGCTCCCTTTAAAGAACTATCGACGCCGGGGCGGTTTACTTGACCACCAGAACACTATTTTTATCTGCCTGTCGGTAATGTCAGTTTGCGGTCACTTTATTGACCCGGTTGACCGGCTATAACCTTAGCGTCCCCTAATTCCACGTACACGGCGTTTACCCGGCATGCGCACTCAAACAAAAAAAATCCTGCTGGGCATGCTTATGGTAGCCCTGATTGGTTGCGGCGCCTGGTGGGCGACTCGCCCGACCCCCGTTAAATCGACCGCCGGTGTGGCGGTTCCGGTCCGGGTGGTTCAGGTGGCCCGGCAAGATGTGCCGCACTATGTCAGCGGCATAGGCGCTGTGCTGTCGCTGCACAGTGTGATGATTCGTCCGCAAATCGACGGCATCCTCACCCAACTGCTGGTCAAGGAAGGCCAGACCGTCAAGGCCGGTGACCTGCTGGCAACCCTGGATGACCGCTCGATCCAGGCCAGCCTCGATCAGGCCAAGGCCCAATTGGGGCAAAACCAGGCCCAGCTGCAAGTCGCCCTGATCGACCTCAAACGCTATCAGTTGCTGAGTGTCGACAACGGCGTGTCCAAACAAACCCTCGACCAGCAACAGGCCCTGGTCAATCAGCTCAAAGCCACCGCACAAGGTAATCAGGCTTCGATTGCAGCGGCGCAGGTGCAATTGTCGTACACCCGGATTCACTCGCCGGTAAGCGGCAGAGTAGGGATTCGCACTGTCGACCCGGGCAATTTCCTGCGGGTCAGTGATACCCAGGGGCTGTTTTCCGTCACCCAGATCGATCCGATTGCCGTGGAGTTCTCACTCCCCCAGCAGCTCCTGCCCACTTTGCATAAGTTGCTCGGCGCCAAAGACCCGGCCCTGGTCAAAGCCTTCCTTGGCGACTCCAGCCACAGCGGCACGGCACTGGGCGAAGGCCGGCTGAGCCTGATCGACAATCAGGTGTCGGCCAGCACCGGTACGATCAAGGTCAAAGCCCGGTTCGACAACCCCGAGCACAACCTGTGGCCCGGCCAGTTGGTGAATGTCGAGATTCAGACCGGTGTTTCGCAAAATGCACTGGTGGTACCGCCCCAGGTGGTGCAGCGCGGCCTGGATAATTATTTTGTGTATCGCATCGTGGGCGACAAGGTCGAAACCGTGCCGGTACAGATGCTGTATCAGGACAGCGGACTCAACATCATCAGCGGCGTCAACCCGGGGGACACCCTGGTCAGCGATGGCCAGTCGCGTCTCAAACCGGGATCACGGGTTGAAGTCTTGAGCGAGCCAGCGCTGACCAGCGCCCAACCGGTGCAACCATGAATAACGGTCGTTCACTGTCAGCCTGGTGTGTCGATCACCCGATCGCCACGGTGTTGCTGACCTTTGCCCTGGTGCTGCTGGGGCTGATCGCCTTCCCGCGGCTGCCCGTCGCCCCCTTGCCCGAAGCGGAGTTCCCGACCATTCAAGTGTCGGCGCAACTGCCCGGCGCCAGCCCCGACACCATGGCATCGTCGGTGGCCACACCGCTGGAGGTGCAATTCAGCGCCATCCCCGGCATGACCCAAATGACCTCCAGCAGCGCGTTGGGCTCCACTACCCTGACCCTGCAGTTCACCCTCGATAAAAGCATCGATACCGCCGCCCAGGAAGTACAGGCGGCAATCAATACCGCGTCCGGCAAATTGCCCAAAGACATGCCCACCCTGCCGACCTGGAGGAAGGTCAACCCGGCGGACAGCCCGGTATTGATTCTGAGCATCAGCTCGATGCAGATGCCCGGCACCGAACTCAGCGATTACGTCGAAACCCTGCTGGCACGCCAGATCAGCCAGATCGACGGTGTAGGCCTGATCAACATCACCGGCCAGCAACGTCCGGCGATCCGGGTCCAGGCCTCAGCCGACAAGCTGGCGGCCATCGGCCTGACCCTGGCCGATATCCGCCTGGCGATTCAGCAAACCAGCCTCAACCTGGCCAAAGGTGCACTGTACGGCCCCTCGAGCATTTCCACCCTGTCGACCAACGACCAGTTGTTCGATGCCGACGAGTACGGCCAGCTGATCGTCTCGTACAAGGACGGCGCCCCGGTGCAGTTGCGCGACGTGGCGCGGGTGATCAACGGCTCCGAGAACGACTACGTGCAGGCATGGTCCGGGCATCAGCCGGGGCTGAACCTGGTGATCTCGCGCCAGCCGGGGGCCAACATTGTTGAAACGGTGGACCGCATCCAGGCCGCCCTCCCCGCCCTGCAGGCCATGCTCCCGGCTTCGGTGCAAGTCACGGTCCTCAGCGACCGGACCAAAACCATTCGGGCCTCGCTGCACGAAGTGGAAATTACCCTGCTGATTGCGGTGCTGCTGGTGATCGCAGTGATGGCGCTGTTTTTGCGCCAGTGGTCGGCAACCCTGATCGTTTCGGCGGTACTGGGGGTGTCGCTGATTGCCAGTTTTGCCCTGATGTATGTGCTCGGCTTCAGCCTCAACAACCTGACGCTGGTGGCGATTGTGGTGGCCGTGGGGTTTGTGGTCGACGATGCGATTGTGGTGGTGGAGAACATCCACCGTCATCTCGAAGCGGGCCAGAGCATGCGCGATGCGGCGATCAAGGGCTCCAGCGAGATTGGCTTCACCGTGGTCTCGATCAGCCTGTCGCTGGTGGCCGCCTTTATTCCGCTGCTGTTCATGGGCGGAGTGGTGGGCCGGCTGTTCAAGGAGTTCGCCCTGACCGCGACCTCGACCATTTTGATTTCGGTGCTGGTATCCCTGACCCTGGCGCCCACCCTGGCGGCGCTGTTCATGCGCTCGCCAGTGCACCACGCCGATGCCCGCCCCGGTTTTGGTGAACGCCTGCTGGCGCTGTATGACAAGGGCCTGAAGCGGGCACTGGCCCACCAACGGCTGATGCTGGGGGTTTTCGCGGTGACGCTGGCGATGGCCATTGCCGGCTACGTACTGATCCCCAAGGGCTTCTTCCCGGTGCAAGACACAGGTTTCGTGCTGGGTACCAGCGAAGCGGCGTCGGATATTTCATTTGCCGACATGCGCAAAAAACATCTGCAACTGGCCAACATCATCAGTGCCGACCCGGCGGTGCAGGCGTTCTCCCATTCGGTGGGGGTGACCGGCAGCAACCAGACTATCGCCAACGGTCGCTTCTGGATTGCCCTCAAGGACCGCAGCGACCGCGATGTGTCGGCCAGTGAATTTATCGACCGGATTCGCCCGCAGCTGGCCAAAGTCCCGGGCATCGTCCTGTACCTGCGCGCCGGCCAGGACATCAACCTCAGCTCGGGCCCCAGCCGCAGCCAGTATCAGTACGTGCTCAAGAGCAATGACGGGCCAACGCTCAATACCTGGACCCAGCGTCTGACCGAAAAACTGCGCACCAATCCGGCATTCCGCGACCTGTCCAACGATCTGCAACTGGGCGGCAGCATCACCCCTATCAGCATCGACCGGAACGCCGCCGCCCGCTTCGGCCTGACTGCCACCGATGTCGACGAAGCCCTGTATGACGCCTTTGGTCAGCGTCAGGTCAATGAGTTCCAGACCGAGACCAACCAGTACAACGTGATTCTGGAGGTCGACGCGCAGCAGCGTGGCAAGGCCGAAAGCCTTAATTATTTCTACCTGCGCTCGCCGCTGACGGGCGAGATGGTGCCGCTGTCGGCCGTGGCCAAAGTCGATGCGCCAGTCAGTGGTCCGCTGTCGATCAGCCATGACGGCATGTTCCCGGCGGCCAACCTGTCATTCAACCTTGCCCCCGGCGTAGCCCTGGGCGATGCCGTACTGATGCTCAATCAGGCGAAAAATGAAATCGGCATGCCAAGCACCATCAGCGGCAACTTCCAGGGCGCGGCGCAAGCCTTCCAGAGCTCGCTGGCCAGCCAGCCGTGGCTGATTCTGGCGGCGCTGGTGGCGGTCTACATCATTCTCGGGGTGCTGTACGAAAGCTTCGTGCATCCGCTGACGATCATTTCCACCCTGCCCTCCGCAGGCCTGGGGGCGCTGGTGATGCTATGGATCTGCGGCCAGGACTTTTCGATCATGGCGCTGATCGGGCTGGTACTGCTGATCGGCATCGTCAAGAAAAACGGCATCCTGATGATCGACTTCGCCCTCGACGCACAACGCACTCGCGGGCTAAGCCCGGAAGAAGCGATCTATGAAGCCTGCCTGACGCGGTTCCGGCCGATCATCATGACCACCCTCGCCGCCTTGCTCGGCGCCCTGCCGCTGATGCTCGGCTATGGCACCGGTGCCGAACTGCGCCAGCCGCTGGGGATCGCCGTGGTCGGCGGGTTGCTGGTGAGCCAGGCGCTGACGCTGTTCACCACGCCGGTCATATACTTGTGGCTGGAACGACTGTTCCAGCGTTCCAAACCCGTCAGCTTGCTGGCGACGAATCACTGAGGCGGGTTATGCGAGTCCTGATAATTGAAGATGAAGAAAAAACCGCCGATTACCTGCATCGCGGCCTGACCGAGCAAGGCTACACGGTGGATGTTGCGCGGGAGGGGATCGAGGGTTTGCACCTGGCGCTGGAGAGCGATTACGCCGTGATCGTGCTCGATGTGATGCTGCCCGGCCTGGATGGCTTCGGCGTGCTGCGGGCACTGCGCGCGCGCAAGCAGACGCCGGTGATCATGCTGACGGCCCGCGAGCGGGTCGAAGACCGGATTCGCGGCTTGCGCGAAGGCGCCGACGATTATCTGGGCAAGCCGTTTTCATTTCTGGAACTGGTAGCCCGTCTGCAGGCCCTGACCCGGCGCAGCGGCGGCCACGAACCGGTGCAGGTAACGGTCGATGACCTGTGGATAGATTTGATCAGCCGCAAGGCTACCCGCGCCGGCACCCGCCTGGACCTGACGGCCAAGGAGTTCTCGCTGCTCAGCGTACTGGCGCGGCGTCAGGGGGAGATTCTGTCCAAAACCTCCATCGCCGAAATGGTCTGGGACATTAACTTCGACAGCGACGCCAACGTGGTCGAAGTCGCGATCAAACGCCTGCGCGCCAAGCTCGACGGCCCCTTTGAGCACAAGCTGCTGCACACCATTCGCGGCATGGGATACGTACTGGAGCGGCGCAGTGTTTAAGCGGCCCGGTCGCCTGAACTCCATCGCCCTGCGCTTGAGCGCGATGTTCACCCTGGTGGCGCTGCTGGTGTTCGTGCTGATCGGCTGGGCGCTGTACCAGCAGGTCGACAAGGGTATCGGCCGTCTGCCCGAGGCCGAGCTGGATGCGCGCTTCAGCGTGCTTGAGTCCTCGATCAATCGCTATGGAACCCCCGAGCACTGGGCCAAGATCAGCGCCAAACTCAAGCTGCTCAGTGAAGAAGACAAGCGCCTGCGGTTTTGGGCCATCAGTGGCGACCCGGAGTATGAGTACGGCAATCCCGAGGCGCCGGTACGCGAGTTTGCCAAGGGCCCGACCGGGATCCGCGACCTGTATCTGCCCGGCCAGACCTACCCGCTCAAGGTGTTGATCAGCCAGATCCCGGCCAAGGAACAACGACCGGCCCTGCGCTTCCTGACCGCCATCGATACCGAAACCTTCCGCCAGACCCAGCACCACTTGCTGGTGGCGTTGATCAGCCTGGCATCTATTGGTGTGGTCCTGGCCTCACTGCTGGGTTACTGGGTGGCCAGAATCGGCCTTAAACCCTTGATCAAGCTCTCTGAAGAAGCGCTGAAACTGGCCCCGCCACGCCTGTCCGGGCGCTTGCACTTGTCGCCACTGCCGCCGGAACTGGATCAACTGGTGAGCGCTTTCAATTCAACCCTGGAGCGGGTCGAGCAGGCTTATACGCGACTGGAGTCGTTCAATGCCGACGTGGCCCATGAACTGCGTTCGCCGCTGACCAATCTGATTGGCCAGACTCAGGTGGCGCTGACCCGGGGGCGCTCTGCCGAACACTACTTTGAGGTGCTGCAGTCCAACCTGGAGGAGCTGGAGCGCTTGCGCAGCATCATCAACGACATGCTGTTCCTGGCCAGCGCCGATCAAGGCAGCAAGGCCAGCAAACTGACCCGTGCCTCACTGGCGGATGAAGTGGCGACGACCCTGGAGTATCTGGAGTTCATTCTTGAAGACGCGCGGGTCGAGGTGCAGGTCAACGGCGATGCCCAGGTCAATATCGAAAAGCCCCACCTGCGCCGGGCGTTGATCAACTTGCTGAGCAATGCCGTACAGCACACCGAAGCCGGGCAACGGATTGAGGTACAGATCGATCAAAGCGCCGGAGGCGTGACCATCGGCATCAGCAACCCGGGCGAGCCAATTGCCGACGAGCACCTGCCGCGGCTGTTCGAGCGTTTTTATCGCGTGGATGCCTCGCGTCACAACAGCGGAGCCAATCATGGTCTGGGGCTGGCCATCGTCAAAGCCATTGCGCAGATGCATGGCGGGGATGTCTTTGTGCGCAGCGCCGAAGGGCGCAATACCTTTGGCCTGTTTTTACCGGCTTGAGGCCCGGGCCTGTTGTGGGAGCCAGTCTGCTGGGGATACAGGCACATGGGTGTCACTGAGGTGATGCTATCGCTAGGCCAGCTCCCACAATAGTGTATGTGTCAGGTCCAGGCCCTATGGGAGCCAGCTTGCTGGCGATACAGGCACATTGGTTTCACTGACTTGATCCCATCGCTGGCAAGCCAGCTCCTACAAGACTCAGGCACATTGGTTTCACTGACTTGATGCCATCGCTGGCAAGCCAGCTCCTACAAGACTCAGGCACATCGGTTTCACTGACTTGATGCCATCGCTGGCAAGCCAGCTCCTACAAGACTCAGCAGCCCCTTAGCTCTCACAAGACTCAGCAGCCCCTTGCTCCCACAAGACTCAGCAGTGCCTGAGTACTCAATGTGCCTACCCGGCACCTCCCCGGGTTTGTTACCCCAAACGCAAAAGTCCTTGTATGAAACAGGGCTTTTTCACTGGTCAGGATCGCTATAAATTGCTGACACCACACAGAACTTGCTCAGCAAGAAGGTCTTTGAAATGTCCAGCAGTATGGGTATGGCCAGCGTTTTCGTTTTGTCGTCTTTGTTGTTGTCGCCTATGGCCATGGCGGAAGAGTCACCCGCGTTTGTCGCACAAAATGCAGCCCGCGCAGCTTCTTTTGATCAGGCTCGAACAGAGTTGGCAACACGTCCCGACAACGACGCCAAGCCCCAGCAAACACAGGCAAAACACAGCATTTCTGATGAGTCTGAAGACAGCTGAACAGACACCTGAAAACTTCCCGACCCAGTTGGTCACTCGTTACAGATGTGACTAACTGTTTCAAAAGCCGCTATCATAGCGGCTTTTTTTTGGTCTTTAATTAAGGCGCCTGCTCCTTTGGCGCCCTATGCCGGGCACCGGATTCATCGAGAATTACAACAATTTTCAGCACTAAAAAGGAGCTCCAAACCGGTGAAGCATTCACTCAAACTCAGTCCTTTATTCATTGCCCTGGCTGCAACGATCCCCGCTTTCGCCCACGCAGACGACGAAGCGTCCAAAGACGGTTTTATTGAAGGCTCGAGCCTCAAGATTCATACCCGCAACTATTACATGAACCACGATATCCGTAGCCCCCATGCCGATGACAGCAAGGAATGGGGCCAGGGCTTTGTGGGGAAATTTGAGTCGGGCTTCACCCAGGGTGTAGTCGGCTTTGGCCTGGATGCCTACGGCATGCTCGGCCTGAAACTGGACGGCGGTGGCGGCACCGATGGCAGCAGCATCCTGCCGGTCAGTGATGGCAATGGCAAAGCGCCTACTGCCTTTTCATCAGCCGGTGCGGCGCTGAAAATGCGCGCCTTTGATACCGAGCTCAAAGCCGGTGATCTGTTCTTGACCAACCCGGTCATCGCCGGCGGCGAAACCCGCATGCTGCCGCAGACCTTCCGTGGCGTCAGCCTGACCAACCACAGTTTCGACGGCTGGATGTTCGAGGGCGGCCAGGCCAGCTTCAACAAACCCTACAACCAGAGCGGTATGCGTCGCCTGACGACCACCTACGGCAACCTTGACGACCAGACCAGCAAACACCTGACCTGGGCCGGCGCGTCGTGGAGCGCCATTCCCGAGATCACCAGCAACCTGTATGCCGCCCAGCTCAAGGATGTGTGGGATCAGTACTACTACGATCTGGATTACACCTACGCCCTGTCTGACAGCATCAGCCTGAACCCGGGGCTGCATTACTATCACACCCGCGACAGCGGTAAAGCACTGCTGGGGGATATCAACAACAACACCTTCAGCCTGCACCTTGCGCTTGCCATGGCCGGCCACAAGTTCACCACCGTGCTGCAAAAGGTCAATGGCAACACGCCGTTTGACTACATCAATCAGGGCGACAGCGTTTACCTCGACAACTCGCAGCAATATTCGGACTTCAACGGGCCCAACGAGCGCTCCTGGAAGCTGCAATATGAATACGACTTTGCCGGTCTGGGTATCGCCGGTCTGACTTCCAGCATCTCGTATTCGCGCGGCGAACTGGACCTGACCAAGGCGAGCACCAACAGTATCGGTTACGGTAACTGGTACAACCCCCAGGGCAAGAATGCCCATCACTGGGAGCGCGACATGGCTCTGAAGTATGTGGTTCAGGATGGCAAGGCCAAGGATCTGGCAGTTAGCCTGCGCTGGGCAACCAACCGCGGCAACGATGCCTACCGGACGGTGGACAACGATGTAGACGAATACCGCGTGATCATCGACTATCCTATCGATGTGTTCTAAACAATGACCATAAGGCCAGCATCCCAGCTGGCCTTATGCCAATATGGCGTAACCTTAGGTCTGGGCACCAAACGCATCAGTGAGGTCAAGGCCATTCCACATTCCCGCCGCACATCCTTCATTACCCGGCGCATGCTGATCAGGGCAACAACGCTGTCAGTGGTTGCCATCCTCGGCATCGTTGGCTATTTGCTGGTCAGGGAGTATCGCAATACCGAGCAGGATGCCACGCGTTCAGCCCTGAACCTGGTGCAACTGATCAATCGCGACATTCGTAACACCTTTTCGATTTATGACTCCGCGCTCACCAGCCTGATCGATTTTCTGCAAAGCCGGGAGCTCTCCACCCTTCCCTCTGCAACCCGACAGTCGCTGCTCTTTGCCAGGGCCAATGAGGCCCCGTCCAATGCCGGATTCTTCGTTCTGGATGCCGCGGGCCAACTGATTGCCAGCTCTGCACCGGGCATGCCCGTGCCGGGTCAGGCCAGCCAGCAGCCGTGGTTCAAGGCCCACCTCGGTGCGGCAGACGACAAAATCTTCATCAGCCGCCCATTTCTCGCCGGCCAGGGCGCCAATGACTGGAATATTATTCTTAGCCGCAGAGTCTCAGGCCCGGAAGGCGATTTCCGGGGGGTTGCGGTGGGCCAGATCAAATTGAGCTACTTCCAGAGCATGTTCCGCGGTCTGGACATAGGGCCTACCGGCAACATCAGTCTGGTCAGCGCTGACGGAATTCTGTTGACCCAATATCCCGGGACAAACCGCGTCAGTATCGGCCAGGACCTTAGCCGGACCCCTAACTTCATTCGCTTCCTGGAAGAACGACATGGCAGCTTTACTGCCATGTCCGGGGTCTATCATCAGGAGCGTCTGTACAACTTCGCTCAGGTGGGCGAGTTGCCGCTGGTGGTGGTGGTCGCCATCTCCACCTCGAGTATTTTCGACAACTGGTGGCATACCGCCCTGTTGATCGGCAGTGCCACCCTCCTGCTCTGCCTGGGCTTGCTGTGGCTCACCTGGCTGCTGACGCGGGAGCTGCGCTTGCGGCACAAGGCCGAGCGGGTGCTGGCCGAGCTCGCTGCAACCGACCCCCTGACCGGACTGGCCAATCGCCGTACCCTGGACACAACCCTGGATCTGGAATGGCGCCGGGCGCAGCGCTCGGGCAATCCTGTATCCCTGGTCATGATTGATATAGATAATTTCAAGGCTTTCAATGACTGCTACGGCCATCAAGCCGGGGATGAAGCCATACGGCGGGTTGCCCAGGTGATCAAGTCCCACACCCGTCGCCCCGCCGATCTGGCCGCCCGCTATGGCGGTGAAGAGTTCGCCGTGATACTGACCGAGACCGAGGCAACAGGTACACGCCTGCTGGCCGAGAAGATTCGCTGCGCAGTGGAGCAGCTGGAGCCTGTTGCCGAGCACAGGAAACTGACCATCAGCCTGGGCGCCTGCAGCCGCTACGCAAAACCCGGGGATGACCAGCAAGCCCTGATCAGCACGGCCGACAAAGCGCTTTACCAGGCCAAAAAAGGCGGGCGCAACCGGGTGGTTTGCATCAATGAAACGGGACTGAACGCGCTGCAGCCGAAGCCGGAGGCCTGAAGACTTCCCCAGCGGCAGCAGATTTTGCAGGAACTGGCTTGATCGCGATCTTTTCAACCAGGCCCAAGAGCTCGCTCCGACAGAACTCGTACAGCCCCCACCAATTTCAGGGCAAAAAAAAGCCACCCGGGGGTGGCCTTCAAAAACTAGAGAAAGAAGTTTTACTTAAACTGCTGCAACCGGACGCATGTACGAGATCGGTGCTGTGCTGGCGTCTTCAAAGGTCACGACTTCCCACGCATCTTTCTGTTCAATCAGCTTGCGAAGCAGCTGGTTGTTCAGTGCATGGCCAGACTTGAAGCCCTTGAACTCACCAATCAGGCTATTGCCCAGCAGGTAGAGGTCACCAATAGCGTCGAGAATCTTGTGCTTCACGAATTCGTCTTCGTAGCGAAGGCCGTCTTCGTTCAGTACACCATTGGCGTCGACCACGATCGCGTTTTCAACGCTACCGCCGAGTGCGAGGTTGTGCTTGCGCAGGTACTCGATGTCACTCATGAAACCGAAAGTACGCGCGCGGCTGACTTCTTTTACAAACGAAGTGCTGGAAAAATCCACGGTTGCGCTTTGGGTACGGTTACGGAAAACCGGGTGATCGAAATCGATCTCAAAGCTCACTTTGAAGCCTTCGAAAGGGACGAAAGTGGCGCGCTTGTCGCCATCTTCCACTGTCACTTCACGCAGGATACGGATGAACTTCTTCGGCGCGTCCTGTTCTTCCAGGCCGGCAGATTGAATCAGAAACACGAAAGGTCCGGCGCTACCGTCCATAATCGGGACTTCAGACGCGGAGAGTTCGACGTAGGCGTTATCGATCCCCAGGCCAGCCATGGCCGAGAGCAAGTGCTCTACCGTGTCTACTTTGGTATCGCCGTTGACCAACGTGGTCGACATCGTTGTCTCGCCGACGTTTTCCGCGCGGGCAGGAATCTGCACAACAGGGTCAAGGTCTGCACGACAAAACACGATGCCGGTATCCACAGGCGCAGGCTTGAGGGTCAGGTAGACCTTCTCACCGGAGTGCAGGCCGACACCTGTGGCACGGATAATATTTTTCAGGGTGCGTTGTTTAATCATGGCATTGGCCGCTTCAGCGCAAATTGCGAACTGGTATCAACAAAGGCTGGCGATAATAGCAGACCGAACCTTTGCTGAATACCAATCACCTTAATCCCCCTGATTGATTTCATTAATCAGCCTGTCGACGCAGGAAAGCCGGGATATCCAGATAATCCAAATCGTCTTGCGGGTTGAGCTTGGCAGCGGTAGTCGCGCCTTGCTGGGCCTGATTACGCATCACGGTCGGGCGGTCCAGATCACGGTAGTTAACCACTGGCTGTTCCTGACGCTCGGTACGTGCTTCCTGACGAGTAGAAGCTGCGTGTGCCGAAGAGGCTGCGTAAGAGGCTTGAACGCTGTTGTCGATAACCTTGACCGGCTTCTCGATTTTCGCGCCCAGACCGGTCGCAACCACGGTCACATGCAGTTCGTCGCGCATGTCCGGATCGATAACGGTACCGACCTTGACCATGGCGTGCTCGGAAGCGAAGGCTTCGATGATGCTACCCACGTCGGAGTACTCACCCAGGGACAGGTCAGGACCGGCGGTGATGTTCACCAGGATGCCGCGTGCACCTTCCAGGTTCACGTCTTCGAGCAACGGGTTGCGGATCGCCGCTTCGGTTGCTTCACGTGCACGGTTCGGACCGCTGGCGCAGCCAGTGCCCATCATCGCCATGCCCATTTCGCTCATCACGGTACGTACGTCGGCAAAGTCGACGTTGATCATGCCCGGACGCTTGATGATGTCGGAGATACCGCGAACGGCACCGGCCAGTACGTCATCGGCCTTGGCGAAAGCCGACAGCAAGCTGGCGTCCTTGCCCAGGATGGTGAGCAGTTTTTCGTTCGGAATCGTAATCAACGAGTCAACGCTTTCGGACAGCAGACGAATACCTTCGTCAGCGATCTGCATGCGCTTGCGGCCTTCAAACGGGAACGGACGGGTCACCACCGCAACGGTGAGGATCCCCATTTCCTTGGCCACTTCGGCAATGATCGGCGCTGCACCGGTACCGGTACCTCCGCCCATGCCCGTGGTGATGAACACCATATTGGTGCCCTGCAGCACTTCAGCGATGCGCTCTCGGTCTTCCAGAGCGGCCTGACGACCGACCTCAGGATTTGCACCCGCACCCAGGCCTTTGGTCACACCGGTGCCCAATTGCAGGATGGTTCGGGCGCCGATGCTTTTCAGCGCTTGCGCGTCAGTGTTGGCGCAGATGAATTCCACGCCTTCGATGTTGCTCTTAACCATATGATTAACAGCATTGCCACCGCCACCACCAACACCGATAACCTTGATTACCGGGCTTTGCGGGATGTTGTCTACGAGTTCGAACATTTTCCCTCTCCTTTCATTTCTCTAGTTTTTTCGCCTACTTCTACTGCTTTGAATCTTTTACTGCTCAAGCTTTAAAAGTTGCCCTGGACCCAGCGCTTCAGGCGCTCAAGCACAGGGGCTTTCTGTTCATCACTGCTGTAGTTGTCGCGGTTGCTGATACCCGACATGGAGATGCCGTCTGACTGCTTTTGCAGCCCGTACAGCAACAAGCCCACAGCGGTGGAGTAAATCGGATTGCGCACAACATCGGACAAGCCCTTGAAGCTGTGCGGCACGCCCAGACGAACCGGCATATGGAAGATTTCTTCGGCCAGTTCGACCGCACCTTCCATTTTCGAAGTACCGCCGGTCAGCACGATGCCGGCCGGGATCAGGTCTTCGTAGCCGCTGCGACGCAACTCGGCCTGAATCAGGGTGAACAGCTCGTCGTAACGCGGCTCGACCACTTCGGCCAGGGCCTGACGGGACAGTTCGCGCGGTGGACGGTCGCCTACGCTCGGGACTTTGATGGTTTCACCGGCGCCGGCCAGTTTGGCCAGGGCGCAGGCGTAACGGATCTTGATTTCTTCGGCGTACTGGGTCGGTGTACGCAACGCCATCGCGATGTCGTTGGTCACCTGGTCACCGGCAATCGGGATCACCGCCGTGTGGCGAATGGCGCCTTCGGTGAAGATCGCGATATCGGTGGTACCGCCGCCGATGTCGACCAGGCACACACCCAGTTCTTTCTCGTCATCGGTCAACACCGAGTAAGCCGACGCCAGTTGCTCGAGGATGATGTCGTCCACCTCAAGGCCACAGCGGCGCACACATTTCTCGATGTTCTGTGCTGCATTCACTGCGCACGTTACTACGTGCACCTTGGCTTCCAGACGTACGCCCGACATCCCCAGTGGCTCACGAACGCCTTCCTGGTTATCGATCACGTAGTCCTGGGGCAAAGTGTGCAGCACGCGCTGGTCTGCCGGAATCGCGACGGCCTGAGCAGCGTCAAGCACGCGCTCAAGGTCGGCGGAGCTGACCTCACGGTCCCGAATTGCCACGATGCCGTGGGAGTTCAGGCTGCGGATGTGGTTGCCGGCAACACCGACAAACGCCGAGTGAATCCGGCAACCGGCCATCAGCTGCGCTTCTTCGATGGCGCGCTGGATCGATTGCACGGTGGACTCGATATTCACCACCACGCCTTTCTTCAGGCCACGGGACGGATGCGTGCCAATACCGACGATTTCGATGGTGCCGTCTTCCCCGACCTCGCCCACCAGCGCCACCACCTTGGAGGTGCCGATATCGAGACCGACGATCATTTTTCCGCTTTGCACGTTTGCCATGGGTCCTGCCTCTTCTTAATTCTTCGCGACAGCGGGTTGGGCTATCGTCGGTGCCACAGGTTCCCGCCAGCCGACGGCCAATCCGTTGGCATAACGCAAATCGATGCGCGCTATGTTTGTAATCTGTTCTTTCAGCGTTTTTTCATAGATGGCTATGAAGCGACGCATTTTTTCTACCAGGTGATCGCGCCCCAACAGCAACTCGATCCCGGGCCCTGCACTGCCGGCTCCGGTGGTCAGGAACCAGCTACCGCGTTCACGCAATTCCAGCCGGGCAATGGAGAAGCCCATCGGACGCAGCATCTGGCTCAACACCTGATACTGCTGCATCACTTGCTGCTGAGCCCGTTGTGGGCCGAACAGCTGCGGCAAGTGTTCGTAATTGGCCAGCTCACGCGGGGTGAATGCCTGGCCCTGGTTGTTCAACAGCGCTTCATCACCCCAGCGGGCTACCGGCAACTGTTCTTCGAGACGGATCACCACCTGGTCAGGCCATACGCGCCGGACTTCGGCGTGGGCAATCCAGGGCATCTGTTCCAGCTCGGTACGCATGCCTTCCAGGTCGACGGTGAAGAAGCTCGCCGCCATGTAAGGGGCAATGCGCTGCTGCACGGCCTGCTGGCTGATGTAGGTCAAATCACCCTGCACGTTGATGTTGGTGATCGGCCGGTCGGCGTACGGCATCAGGCGCTGCGCACCTTCGTACGTGCCGTACCCCAGCACCACCAGCAACACGGGCCAGAACAACACTTTCAGGAAGCCAAAATTGGCTTTCGGCAGACGCACTGACATCGGCTCTTTAGCCACCATCCGGCTTGCGCCCCGAGGCACCGGCTTGCGGCCGGGAACGGGTTGCTGATGACGAAGCGATGCGCCTTGCATGTTTTTAACCTCGAGCCTCGACGCTGGCTGCCAGAATCGACAGCACCAGCTGTTGAAAATCCAGACCGGCAGCACGGGCCGCCATCGGCACCAGGCTGTGATCGGTCATGCCCGGAGCGGTGTTGACTTCGAGCAGCCAGAACTGGCCATCGGTGTCCTGCATCACGTCCAGACGGCCCCAACCGGCGATACCTATCGCCTCACAGGCTTTAGCCGTGAGGTCCATGAGTTCTTGCTCCTTGGTGCTATCGAGCCCGCACGGGATCCGATACTGAGTATCCGAGGACAGGTACTTGGCGTCGTAGTCGTAGAACGAATGCGGGGTGCCCAGTGCAATAGGTGGCAGCACTTGGTCACGCAGGGTGGCGACGGTGAACTCGGGACCGGTGATCCATTGCTCAACCAACACTTGCGAGTCGTACTTACTGGCCTCTGCCCACGCAACGATCAACTCGTCAGCGCTGTTCACTTTGGCCATACCGATACTTGAACCTTCATGTGCCGGTTTGACGATCAAAGGGAAGCTCAGTTCCTTCGCCGCAGAAATACAATCGGCTTCGCTGGTCAGCACGGCATGACGCGGGGTTGGAATACCCAGGCTGTGCCACACCTGCTTGGTGCGCAATTTGTCCATTGCCAGCGCCGAGGCAAGGATGCCGCTGCCGGTGTAAGGGATGCCCATGTATTCGAGCAGGCCCTGGATGCTGCCGTCTTCACCGCCACGACCGTGGAGAATGATGAAGGCTCGGTCGATTTTTTCGTGCGTGATGCGGGCGATGAAATCGTCGCCGACATCGATCCCGAAGGCATTCACGCCGGCACTTTGCAGTGCTTCAAGCACGGCATTGCCCGACTTCAGGGACACTGCGCGCTCAGCGCTTTTGCCGCCGAACAACACGGCAACGCGACCGAAGTCGGCAGGGGCAATGGTGGAGAACAGATTGGCGTAGGCAGCGGTCATTTCAACTTCCCCCCGCTGGCTGCGACAACGGCACCGGCGAATAGTGGACTGTTAATAAGTTGCGGTGCCAGACGGCCGATATCGCCCGCCCCTTGGCACAACAGGATGTCGCCGGCACGCAGCAGCGGCTTGACGATCGGCGCCAGCTCAACGCCACGCTCGATGTAGATCGGGTCCAGCTGGCCACGCTGGCGGATGCTGTGGCACAGCTGACGGCTGTCGGCGCCCGGAATCGGCTCTTCGCCGGCCGGGTAGACTTCCATCAACAGCAGTACGTTGGCGTCGGCCAGCACCTGCACGAAATCGTCGTACAGATCGCGGGTACGGCTGAAGCGATGGGGCTGGTAAACCATGACCAGACGACGGTCCGGCCAGCCACCGCGCACCGCTTTAATCACGGCCGCGACTTCGGTCGGGTGGTGACCGTAATCGTCAACCAGCATCACGTGACCGCCTTCAACCGGCAGCTCGCCGTAGACCTGGAAGCGTCGGCCTACACCCTCGAAGCCGGACAGGCCCTGAACAATGGCCTCATCGCTGATGCCTTCATCAGATGCGATGCAGATGGTCGCCAGAGCGTTCAGCACGTTGTGGTTACCCGGCATGTTCACCGACACATCCAGCGGCTCGCGATCGGGGCGCAGCACCGTGAAGAAGGTCTGCATGCCTTGCTGGCGAACATTGATCGCACGCACATCGGCGGCTTCGCTGAAGCCGTAGGTGACGGTGGGACGCTTGACCAGGGGCAGGATTTCACGCACCACCGGATCATCCAGGCACAGCACGGCCAGGCCGTAGAACGGCAGGTTGTGCAGAAACTCGACGAAGGTTTTCTTCAGCTTGTTGAAGTCACCCTCATAGGTCGCCATGTGGTCGGCGTCGATGTTGGTCACCACCGCAACCATCGGCTGCAGGTGCAGGAAGCTGGCATCGCTTTCGTCAGCTTCGGCAATCAGGTAACGGCTGGTGCCCAGTTGTGCATTGGTGCCCGCTGCATTCAGTCGGCCACCGATCACGAACGTCGGATCGAGGCCACCGGCTGCGAACACCGAGGCCAGCAGGCTGGTGGTGGTGGTCTTGCCGTGGGTACCGGCTACGGCGATGCCGTGGCGATAACGCATCAGCTCGGCCAGCATTTCAGCCCGCGGCACCACCGGAATACGGCGTTCCAGGGCAGTCGCGACTTCAGGGTTGGAGGTGTTGACCGCACTCGACACGACCAATACATCGGCAGTGGCAGCGTTCTCGGCGCGGTGACCGATAAAGATGTGCGCACCGAACGACTCAAGACGCTCGGTAACTGGCGATGCGTTCAGGTCGGAACCCGACACTTCATAACCCAGGTTCAGCAGCACCTCGGCAATACCGCACATGCCCACGCCGCCGATGCCGACGAAGTGGATGCGACGGATACGGCGCATTTCCGGTTGCGGCATGGCTTTCTGATTCTCAACCATTGGCCACCTCCAGGCAGATATCTACAACGTTGCGGGTTGCATCAGGTTTGGCCAGGCGGCGAGCATTGGTCGCCATGCTGTTCAGTCGTTCCGGTTGCATCAAAACCTCTGTCAGGCGTGCGGCCAGTTCGGCTGCGCCAGTTGTCGCTTGCGGCATCAGGAAGGCAGCACCTTCGCGAGCCAGAAAGTCGGCATTACGGCTCTGATGGTCATCAATCGCGTGGGGCAATGGCACCAGCAGCGATGGCAGACCGGCCGCAGCCAGTTCACTGACGGTCAGCGCGCCTGCGCGACAAACCACCAGGTCGGCCCAGCCATATGCTTGGGCCATGTCTTTGATAAAAGGCTGCACTTGAGCCTCGACGCCGACCGCGCCATAGCGCTCGGCGGTAATTTGGTCGTGCTGTTTGCCGGCCTGGTGAAACACTTCAGGACGCACCTCAACCGGTACTCTGGCCAGTGCTTCCGGCAACAACTTGTTCAACGGCTCGGCACCCAGACTGCCACCCAGCACCAGCAGGCGCGCCTTGCGGCCTTCGAGTGCGGCCCGTGGCGCCAGGCTGAACAATTCAGGGCGGACCGGGTTACCGGTACTGCGCAGCTTGTCCGATACCGCGAAGGTTCCGGGGAAGGCTTCGCACACACGGCTCGACATCGGCACCAGCAAGCGGTTGGCAGTACCGGCCACGGCGTTTTGCTCGTGAATGATCACCGGCACACCGCAGGTTTTGGCTGCCAGACCACCAGGCCCGGTCAAATAGCCACCAAACCCGAGCACGCAGACCGGCTTGAGCTGGCGAATGATTTTGCGCGCCTGAAACATGGCCTTGAGCAATACAAACGGCGCCTTGAACAACGACAGCTTGCTCTTGCCACGCAGGCCGGTGACGTTGATCCGGTGCAGGGTAAAACCGGCAGGTTCAACCAGTTCGTTCTCGATCCCGCGCGGGGTTCCAAGCCAGTGCACGCTGTAGCCGCGTGCTTCAAACTCACGGGCGCAGGCCAGCGCAGGGAACACGTGTCCGCCGGTACCGCCCGCCATGATCAGCACATTAGCGCCCATTGTTCGGCTCCTCTGCGAAATCACTTTCTTTGAAATCAGTCTCTTCGCTGCCCAGGTGGGTTCGACTCTCCCACTCGATTCGCAACAGCAGACCCATACATACGCAGCAAATCACCAGGGAACTGCCGCCATAACTGAGGAATGGCAAGGTCAGACCCTTGGTTGGCAACAGGCCGACGTTCACCCCGATATTGATCAGGAACTGGCCGATCCACAGGAACGACAAGCCGTACGCCATGTAGGCGGCGAAATACTGTTTGGCCCGCTCGGCCCACATGCCGATGTACATGCCGCGCACGCAGACGAACACGAACAGGGCCACGGTCAGCAAGGAGCCGACCACACCCAGCTCTTCAGCCAGTACCGAGAATACGAAGTCGGTGTGCGCTTCCGGCAGGTAGAACTGCTTCTGTACGCTGTTGCCCAGACCGACCCCGAACCACTCGCCACGACCGAATGCGATCAGGGCCTGGGTCAGCTGATAACCGGAGCCGAACTGGTCGGACCACGGGTCGGTAAAGGTGATCAAGCGGGCCATACGATAAGGTTGCGCCTGCACCAGCACGAAGACCGCACCGACTGCCAGCGCCACCATCAGGGCGAAACGGAACAGGCCGACACCGCCCAGGAACAACATCGCTGCCGCTGCCCCCATCATTACGACGGTGGCACCGAAGTCAGGCTCCATCAGCAACAGACCGGCCATCGGCAGCAACACGATGAAAGGCTTGAAGAAGCCCATCCAGCTTTCGCGGACTTCCTTCTGCTGACGGACCAGATAACCGGCGAGGTAGATCACCACGAAAACCTTGGCGATTTCCGAGGGCTGTACGTTAAAGAAACTGAAGCCGATCCAGCGCATCGAACCGTTCACTTCACGGCCAATGCCCGGCAGCAGCACCATCACCAGCAAGCCGAACGCACCGATCAGCAATAACCAGCCCAGGCGCTGCCAGGTAGCAATCGGCACCATCATGGTCAGCACGCATGCAACAAGGCCAAGCACGATATAAAACAGGTGGCGGATCATGTGATAAAGGGTGTTGCCCGACTGCAGGGCGGCCACTTCAGACGATGCCGAGGTGATCATCACCAGGCCCAGGCCGAGCAAGGCCATGCAACCGGCCAGAAACGGGAAGTCGAGGTCAATGCCACGGCCCGTGATCAACGGCGAAGGGTAAGGTTTGAGAATGCCGAAAATCATGCCTGGGCCTCCACTGCACGCGCAAACAGATGGCCACGCTCTTCGTAATTTTTGAACATGTCGAAACTGGCGCAGGCCGGCGACAGCAATACCGCGTCACCCGGGCGGGCCAGCGAACGGCTTTGGGCAATGGCTTCGTCCAGGGAGCTGACGCGCACCTGGGGCACGCTATCGCCCAAGGCGTCGGCGATCAGGCCGGCATCGCGGCCCATCAGGACCACTGCGCGGCAGTACCTGGCCACGGAGTCGTGCAGGCCACTGAAGTCTGCACCCTTGCCGTCACCGCCGGCGATCAGTACCAGCTTGCCGTCCATGTCCGCTCCCAGGCCTTCGATGGCGGCCAGTGCGGCCCCCACGTTGGTCGCCTTGGAGTCGTTGTAGTAGCTCACCCCCTCAAACTCGCGTACCCACTGGCAGCGATGTTCAAGACCGGTGAAGCTGCGCAGGCCGCTCAGCATGGCGTCGAACGGCAGGCCCACGGCATGCCCCAGCGCCAGTGCCGCCAGGGCATTGGCCTGATTGTGGGCGCCGCGCACTTTCAGCTCGCGGACCGGCATCAGGTTTTCAAATTCGAAGGCGAGATATTTTTCGCCGTTTTCTTCACGCAGGCCGAAAGCCTTGAAGTCGGGTGCGCTCAAACCGAAGGTCCAGCACGGCAGCCCTTCGCTCATCAGCGGCCGGGTCAAGGCGTCCTGACGGTTGACCACCACCTGCCTGGCACCGCGGAAAATCCGGTGCTTGGCCAGGTGGTAGGCCGGCAGACCGCTGTAACGGTCCATGTGGTCTTCGCTGACATTGAGCACGGTGGCCACTTCTGCGCCCAGCTGGTTGGTGGTTTCCAGCTGGAAGCTCGACAGCTCCATGACGTACAGCTCGATGTCATCACTGAGCAGATCCAGCGCCGGCGTGCCCAGGTTGCCGCCGACGGCAACACGCTTGCCGGCAGCCAGGGCCATTTCACCCACCAGGGTGGTCACGGTGCTCTTGGCGTTGGAACCGCTGATTGCCACGATCGGTGCCTTTGCGTTACGCGCGAACAGATCGATATCACCGGACAACTTCACGCCACGGGCAGCCGCTGCCTGCAGTGCCGGAGTCGCCAATGCCAGGCCGGGGCTCACGTAGAGCTCATCGGCGCGGCACAGGAACTCGACATCCAGTTCGCCACAACGCACCTCCACCTGGGGGTAGTCACGGCGCAGCGTGGCCAGCTCCGGCGGATTTTCCCGCGTATCCGCCACAGCAAAGGACACGCCCTGCTGCGCCAGAAAGCGCACCAGGGACATGCCGCTCTTGCCGAGGCCGACAACGATGCGGAAGTGGTCAGAAGCGATCAGAGACACAGGTTCTACCTCAGCTTCAGCGTGGCAAGGCCGACCAGTACCAGAATCACGGTGATGATCCAGAAACGGACAATCACGCGTGGCTCAGGCCAGCCCTTGAGTTCAAAGTGGTGATGGATCGGCGCCATGCGGAACACCCGCTTGCCGGTCAACTTGAAAGACGCTACCTGGATCACCACAGACAGGGTTTCCATCACGAACACACCGCCCATGATGAACAGCACGATTTCCTGACGCACGATCACGGCAATGGTGCCCAGGGCTGCGCCCAGCGCCAGTGCGCCAACGTCGCCCATGAAGACTTGTGCGGGGTAGGTGTTGAACCACAGGAATCCGAGACCGGCACCGATCAGTGCGCCGCAGAACACAATCAGTTCGCCTGCGCCCGGGACATACGGGATCAACAGATAGTCGGCAAATTTCACGTTACCCGACAGGTAGCAGAAGATACCCAGGGCACCGCCAACCATAACGGTCGGCATGATCGCCAGACCGTCCAGGCCATCAGTAAGGTTGACTGCGTTGCTCGAGCCTACGATCACGAAGTAGGTCAGCACCACAAAGCCGATACCCAGCGGAATGCTGGCGTCTTTGAGTATGGGCAGAATCAGCGTGGTTTCGACTGCGCTGGGTGCCGTCATATATAGAAAGATCGCCGCGCCCAGACCGAACACCGACTGCCAGAAATACTTCCAGCGGCTAGGAAGGCCGCGAGAGTTTTTTTCGATCACCTTGCGGTAGTCATCGACCCAGCCAATTGCACCGAACAGCAAGGTCACAATCATCACGACCCACACATAGCGGTTGCTCAGGTCAGCCCAAAGCAGGGTGCTGATGGTGATCGCCGACAGGATCAGCGCGCCGCCCATGGTTGGCGTACCGGACTTGGACAAATGCGATTGCGGACCATCGTTACGCACCGACTGGCCGATCTGACGGTTTTGCAGGGTGCGGATCATCCACGGCCCCAGGCACAGGGACAAGGTCAACGCGGTGAGCACCCCAAGAATCCCGCGCAGGGACAGGTACTGGAAGACTGCGAAGCCCTTGTAGAACTGTTGTAGATACTCCGCTAGAAGCAGCAGCATTAATGTTTCTCCCCGCTGGAACCGCACAAAGCCGCAACGACGTTTTCCATCGCTGCGCTGCGCGAGCCCTTGATCAAAATAGTGGTGTTTGTTTCGTGCTCAGCACGAAGCGCCTGGATCAGGTCAGCCTGATTGGCGAAGTGACGAGCATGGTGTCCAAATGCAGTGACGGCATGAGCCATCATGGGTCCCACCGCATAGAGCGCTGAAACTTTGTCGGCGGCATAAGCGCCTACTTCACGATGTCCTTGCTCCGCCCACTCACCTAACTCGCCAATATCTCCGAGCACCAGGACGGTGCGGCCGGAAAAGGCGGCGAGTATATCAACGGCAGCGCACATTGAGGTGGGGTTTGCGTTGTAAGTGTCATCAATAATTCGCAGGCCGCCAGCGGTCAGTTGCGCCACCGCGCGACCTTTGACCGCAAGCACGGCTTGCAAGCCGCTGGTTATGCCAAACAGCGAGATGCCCAGGGCATGGGCAGCAGCTGCTGCGGCCAGGGCATTGGCGACGTTATGCGTGCCCAGCAGGTTGAGCTGAACGCGGGCAACACCCAAAGGGCAGTGCAAATCGAACCCGGGGCAACCCCGTGCATCGCGGGCCAGATTGCTGGCGTAAAAGTCTGCTTCTGGGTTTGTCAGGGCAAAGCTGAGTACCTTGCGGCCAGCAGCCCGGGCCTGCCAGATGCCAAAAGCCTTGTCATCCAGGTTCAGAACCGCGACGCCATCAGCGTCCAGCCCTTCGAGAATTTCGCCCTTGGCCTCGACGATTTTTTCCGGCCCGCCGAATTCGCCAACATGGGCGGTTCCGGCATTGTTGAGCACGGCAACATGGGGCTTGGTCATGCCGACGGTATAAGCAATTTCACCCAGGCGCGAAGCACCCAGCTCAATCACTGCCGCCGTGTGTTCCTGGGTCAGTTCGAGCAACGTCAGCGGCACGCCCAGGTCATTGTTCAAGTTGCCTTTGGTCGCCAGCACCGGACCACGGGTGCGCAGGATGCAGGCGAGCATTTCTTTAACTGTGGTTTTGCCACTGGAACCGGTAATCGCGGCAACCGGCTTGTGGTAGCCGGCACGATTGAGCGCACCCAGCTGACCCAATGCCACCCGGGCATTCTTGACCACCAGCTGCGGCAATGCCGACTCGGGCACTTCGCGTTCGACCAGTGCCGCAACCGCACCTTTGGCCGCCACTTCATTCAAATAATCATGGCCATCGAAACGCGGGCCGGTCAGGGCAATAAACAGCTGGCCCTTGGTGATCCCGCGGCTGTCGATGCTGACACCGTTGAAAAGGCTGTCGGCAGCGACCAGCCGACCACCCAGGGCAGAGGCAACTTCGCTCAGCAACAGAGGCTTAAGCATGGGCGGCCTCCCAGGCATTCAGGGCTTTCTCGGCTTGCACCAGATCAGAGAAGTCATGGCGCTCGCCATTGATTTCCTGATAGTCCTCGTGACCTTTACCGGCCAGCACAATGACGTCTTCGGCGTTGGCACCTGCAATCAATCGGGCAATGGCCTCACCGCGACCGGCGACGAAGGTGACGCTCTGGGGCGTAACGAAGCCTGCGCGGATGTCGTCGAAAATTTGTCCAGGTGCTTCCGAACGGGGGTTATCGTCCGTAACCAAAACCCCGTCGGCCAAGCGTTCAACCACTTCGGCCATCAACGGGCGCTTGCCGCGATCGCGATCGCCGCCGCAACCGAACAGGCACAGCAGTTGGCCTTTGGCGTGAGGACGCAGGGCCAGCAAGACTTTTTCCAGGGCATCCGGGGTGTGGGCGTAATCAACGACTACCAGCGGCCTGGTGCCGCCGCCCAGACGCTGCATGCGCCCCACAGGGCCTTCAAGCTTTGGCAACACGGCGAGGATTTCATCCAGCGCGTAGTCCAGGCCGAGCAAGGCGCCGACCGCAGCCAGTACGTTGCTCAGGTTGAAACGACCCAGCAGGCTGCTGCGCAAATGGTGCTCGCCCTGTGGCGTGACCAGTGTGGCGCGCACGCCATCGTCGTCGAAGGTCGCTTCGCGGCAGTAAAGGTAGGCGCTGCTGTCTTCGAGGCTGTAGCTGATCAGACGCGAATCATGTTTTTCTGCCGCCAGCTGGCGACCGAAGTCATCGTCAAGGTTAAGCACGCGGCAACCCAGGTCAGGCCAGGCAAACAGCTTGGCCTTGGCCTCGGCATACGCTTGCATGGTGCCGTGATAATCCAGATGGTCGCGGGACAGGTTGGTCAGGACGGCAACATCAAACGCCAGAGCACTGACCCGGCCTTGATCCAGCCCGTGGGACGACACTTCCATCGCCACGGCCTTGGCACCGGCTTTCTTCAGGTCAGCCAGCATGGCCTGTACGGCAATCGGGTCCGGGGTGGTATGGCGACCGCTTTGCAGTGCGCCATAAAAGCCCGTGCCCAGGGTGCCAACAATGCCGCAATGCTGCCCCAGCAGGTCCAGCGCTTGCGCAACCAGCTGGGTAACGCTGGTTTTGCCGTTGGTACCGGTAACGCCCACCAGGTTCACGTGATGGCTCGGGTCACCATAAAAACGCCCGGCGATAGACGACAGTTGCGCCGCCAGCCCCTTGACCGGGATCAGCGGTACGGCGGTGATCGGCAATACGTCCGCGCCTTCTACTTCATAGGCCACGGCTGCTGCGCCACGTTGCAGGGCGTCAGCGATATGTTCACGACCATCGAGCTTGCCACCCGGTACCGCGAGGAACAGATCCCCGGCTCGCACATTGCGGCTGTCGAGGGTCAGCTCACGGATCAACAGATCGTGACCTGCGTGAGGGAAAATCTTGTTCAGGCTCAGGGACATTAGCCGCGCCCTCCTTTGGCTGCTGCAGCGGTCGCGGCTGCTTGTTGCTCCGCGGCCGTCGGCAAGTTATCCGGCGTCACGTTCATCAGGCGCAGAGTGCCGGACATTACTTTGCTGAATACTGGAGCCGAAACCAGACCACCGAAGTAGCCCGCCTTGCTTGGCTCATCGATGACCACAACGATTGCGTAACGCGGATCGCTCATCGGGCCAAACCCGGCAAACAGGGAGCGGTACGAGTTGACGGCATAACCCTTGACGCCACCCGAGGATGTTTTACGCGCAGTACCGGACTTGCCGCCCACGTGATAGGCCGGCACCTTGGCCCGCCAGACGCCGCGCGGGTTCTCGATAACTTCCTGGAGCATCCCCTGAACAGTCTTGGCGACCTGCTCGGGCATGACTTGCGCGGCCTGCGCCGGCTTGTCGGCCTTGAGCAGGGTCAGCGGGGCGAGCTTGCCGTTGTTGGCCAGCGCCGAAAATGCGTGTACCAGCTGGATCGCCGTCACCGAAACGCCGTAGCCATAAGACAGGGTCGCGGTTTCAGCCTTGCGCCACTCGCGGTAGTTCGGCAGGTTGCCGACGCGCTCACCCGGGAAGCCCAGGCCCGTGTCCTGACCCAGACCCATTTTGGCCATCTGGCGGAAAATCGCTTCACCACCGATATCGAAGGCAACCTTACTCATGCCGACGTTACTGGAGTTGATCAGAATGCCCGTCAGATCAAGGATCGGGCCTTCAGTGCGCGATACGTCGCGAATGGTGTATTTGCCCAGTTGCAGCGTGCCCGGATACACCTCGACCTTATCGGTGGGTTTCCAGCGTCCGGTTTCCAGCGCAGCACTCATCGAAATCGGCTTTACCGTTGAGCCCGGCTCGAACACGTCGATCATGGCGCGGTTACGCATCATCGCCGGCTGCAGGTTGCGACGGTTGTTCGGGTTGTAGGTCGGCTGGTTGACCATGGCCAGAATCTCGCCGGTCTTCACATCCATAATTACCAGGCTGCCGGCCTTGGCACCGTTTTCGACCAGCGCATTGCGCAGTTCGCGGTTGGCCAGATACTGCAGGCGCAGGTCAATCGATAACGCCAAGGTCTTCCCTGCCTTGGCGTTTTTTGTAACCTGAATGTCTTTGATCAGACGACCGCGCCGATCCTTGATCACCTGTCGCTTGCCCGGCACGCCGGCCAGCCACTCGTCATAGGCCAGCTCAACACCTTCGCGGCCTTTATCGTCGATATCGGTAAAGCCGACCATGTGCGCAGTCACTTCACCCGCCGGGTAAAAACGGCGGAACTCTTCGATGCCATACACACCCGGCACTTTAAGGTCGAGCACCAACTGGCCCTGCTCGGGTGTCAAGCCGCGGACCAGATAGATGAATTCTTTATTGGCTTGCTGTTCAAGGCGCGCCGTCAGCACCTTGGGATCTTGCCCAAGCGCGTGGGCCAGGGCCGGCCAGCGATCCTTGGCCACCTGCATTTCCTTGGCGTTGGCCCACAACGTGGTCACCGGGGTACTGACGGCCAGTGGCTCGCCATTACGGTCAGTAATCAGGCCGCGGTGTGCCGGGATCTGGATGTGACGCAGACTGCGGGCATCGCCCTGCCCCTTGAGGAAGTCATGGTCGATCACCTGCAGGTAGACAATTTGACAGGCAATCGCACCTACCAGCAGTGCCAGCAATGCCAGCACTACACGAAAACGCCACGGATAGAGTGCGCCTTCGAGTTTGATCATGGCGCCACCATCCGAACTTCTGCTGCGCCCGGGATGCGCATTTTCAGTTGTTCGCTGGCCAGGGTTTCGATACGGCTATGGGCAGTCCAGGTGCTTTGTTCGAGGATCAGACGCCCCCACTCGGCCTGGGCCTTGTCACGCACACTCAGCTCCCCGTACAGGGTGTTGAGCAGCTGGCGGTTCCAGTGGGCGCTATAGGAAACGCCCACTGCCGAAACCAATACGGCAATAAACAGCAGCAGCATGAAAAAACTTCCGCCGGGAAGTGGTTTGGCGAAGAGCTTGTTCAACGAAGCTTCTCCGCGACGCGCATGACAGCGCTGCGCGAGCGCGGATTGGCTTTGAGCTCCGCTTCAGATGCGAACTGGGCCTTGCCATGGATTTTTATAATGGGATCGAAACTGGTGTGCTGAACCGGCAAGCCGCGGGGCAGGTTGTCGGGTTCACCTTTGACCAGGTCACGCATGAACAATTTGACGATGCGGTCTTCCAGGGAGTGGAAGCTGATCACCACCAGGCGACCGCCGACTTCCAGGGATTCAAGTGCCGCTTCGAGGCCGGCCTTGAGATCACCCAGCTCGTTATTGACGTGGATGCGCAGGCCCTGGAAGGTGCGGGTTGCAGGGTGCTTGCCCTTTTCCCAGGCCGGGTTGGCCACTTTCAGCACTTCAGCCAGATCGCCCGTGCGTTCAAACGGGGTAATTGCCCGGCGCTCAACCACCGCGCGGGCCATACGCCCGGAAAAACGCTCTTCGCCATATTCTTTGAATACGCGGGCAATTTCGTCCTGGGATGCGGTGTTTACAAACTCAGCCGCGCTGATCCCTTCATCCGGGTTCATGCGCATGTCCAGCGGGCCGTCATTCATGAAACTGAAGCCGCGCTCAGGATCGTCGAGCTGTGGCGAAGAAACCCCCAGATCGAGGAGAACACCGCTGACCTTTCCGGCCAGGCCGCGGGCGGCGATCTCGGAGCCCATCTCGGCAAAGCTGCGTTGCACAATGACAAAGCGGCCGTCTTCGGCCGCTAGCGCTTGCCCGGTGGCAATCGCCTGGGGATCTTTATCAAACCCGAGCAAACGGCCCTCAGGGCCAAGCTTCTGGAGTATCAGGCGGCTATGTCCGCCGCGACCGAAGGTGCCATCCAGATAGCATCCATCAGGACGTACGGCGAGAGCCTCTACGGCTTCGTCGAGCAGTACGGTGATGTGGTTGAAGTCGCTATCTATAGTCACAGGATTAAATCACGCAGTTCTTCAGGCATCGCGCCCGGTTGTTGAATGGCTGCAAGGTCAGCGGCAGAAACAGCTTCCCAGGCATCCTCGTCCCACAGTTGAAACTTGTTTAACTGGCCTACCAACATCGCGCGCTTATCCAACCTGGCATATTCACGCAAACGCGGCGGCACCAGAAAACGACCACTGCCATCGAGCTCTAGGTCGACGGCGTTACCAATCAACAGACGTTGCAAACGGCGGTTCTCTTCACGCAACGAAGGCAACGCCCGAAGCTTGGTTTCAATCAGCTCCCACTCGTCGAGGGGGTACACACACAAGCAGGGATCTACCGCATCAATGGTCACGATCAGTTGCCCGGAACTTCTCGAAATCAACTCGTCACGGTACCGGCTCGGCATTGCGAGACGGCCCTTGGCATCGAGACTGATTGCGTTAGCTCCGCGAAACACGAGGCGTCACTCCCAAAATTAGCGTTTTACGTCTAAAAAACCCACTTTATGCCACTTTTCGCCACTTGCGCACACTATAGGAATGCGCCCACCACACCGTCAAGGAGCGGCCCGAAGGAAAATCCTTACATAACTGAGATTTAGGAGGGTAAACAGACGTGCAGCAATAACCGGAGGGATTTTTTGACTCGCGAAGTGCAACAAACTCAAAGCCCTGGACTTCAAACTTAAAGTAGTTTGTTAAGAGTAAGAACTTTTTGGCATTACTCGGCAGATTTTCTTGCGAATACATCGGGGGAGATGGAGCGCTTGTTTCTTGTGGCAATCTGCCTGCAGCGCAAGCAGAAGAAAAAAGGTGGAGAGTCGATCTGTAAGCCGGGTTCTGTCGTGAACAGTCATTCGTCTACGATGGCCATCACTGGACATCTTTAGCAACCTACCCGGTTCCAGCGCGGGCCACGCCTTGGAACCCTATTTGGTCTTGCTCCAAGTGGGGTTTACCTAGCCACGAACTGTTGCCAGTCGTGCGGTGCGCTCTTACCGCACCTTTTCACCCTTACCGGCGCCGAAGCGCTTAGGCGGTTATTTTCTGTGGCACTTTCCGTAGGCTCACGCCTCCCAGGCATTACCTGGCACTTCGCCCTATGGAGCCCGGACTTTCCTCCCCCCCCTAATTTTCATAGAGGGCAGCGACTGTCCAATCGACTCTCCGGCGCGAAGATTAACTGTACAGAGCGTATAGAACAAGCGTTAAAAGCCAGATGGCAGTTTCATTCACCCTGCGCAAAGCCTTTGCCTGCCAGCCCGGACAACAAAAAAATAGCAAAAGGCCATTACTTAAACAGAGGCCTTAATCAACTTTTTGTTTTTCCAGCGCCACTTGATACAACACATTCTTTCGCTCGCCGGTTATTTCAGCTGCAAGTGCGGCCGCGCGTTTTAGCGGCATCTCTTTTAGCAGCAAGTCGAGAATGCGCATCGCTTCACTACTGACTGCTTCGTCTGTTTCAGGCGCAGTCCACCCTGCAACCAGCACCACGCACTCGCCACGCTGCTGGTTACTGTCGCCCTCGACAAAGGCGCGCAACTCGGACAATGGCAAACCCTTGAGGGTTTCGAAGGTCTTGGTCAGTTCCCGCGCCAGCAAGGCCGGGCGGTCCGGACCAAATACCAGCTCAAGATCTTGCAGGCACTCAAGGATACGATGTGGTGCCTCGTAAAAAATCAGAGTTCGCGGCTCTTCCTTCAGCAACTCAAGGCGCGTACGGCGCCCAACAGCTTTAGCCGGAAGAAATCCCTCGAAGATAAATCGGTCGGAAGGCAAGCCCGCAGCTGACAACGCCGCAATCAGGGCGCAGGCACCCGGCACAGGCACCACCTTGACCCCGGCCGCGCGTGCCTGGCGTACCAGGTGATACCCCGGATCGGAGATCAACGGCGTCCCGGCATCGGAGATCAGGGCGACATCTTCGCCAGCCAGCAAGCGCTGAATAAAGCGACTACCCTCATCACGTTCGTTATGTTCGTGACAGGCACCCAGGGGAGTGGTGATGCCAAAATGCTGCATCAAACGCAGGGAGTGACGCGTGTCTTCGGCCGCAATCAGCGACACGTCACGCAGCACTTTGAGCGCACGCGCACTGATGTCGTCCAGGTTCCCGATGGGCGTCGCCACCACATAAAGCGACCCGACAACGGAATTCATAGCACCTGGAGCAGTCAAAACGCACACCTCATGAGAGTTAAAGGCGCCATTGTAGCGCGTAGACCCCTCCTGAACGCACCTTCCAGTCAGACTGCAGAGTGCTTATTCGCAAAAATTTCACCGCCACAACCCGCAGAACTCATCTAAATTCAGGCTTTATCGCCTGTAACATCGCGCCCCGGCCAGTGCTTGGGTACAATTCCCGCTCTTTTGTTCGAGTAACAGGAACACTACATGATCGCTTGCCTGCGGCTGTTCACTGCCCTCTGCCTTGCTGCCCTGTTGGCGGCTTGCGCCAGCTCGCCCTCGTCCAGCCTTGGCGAACTCCCCCGAACCCCGGATGCCAGCCTTGAGCAGTTGCTGCAGCAGGCCTCCGAAACCAAAAATCCGGAAAAGGCCGCCTTGCTGCGCCTGTCCGCGGCTGATCTGGCCATGGGCCAGAACAATGATCAGCGCGCCGCGCAGATTTTGGCCCAGGTCCCGCTGGATCAGCTCAAGCCAGCACAGCAAGTCTTTGCCAGCACGCTGACAGCCGAACTGGCAATGAAGCGCAATGATCCCAAGGCTGCCGTGGCCGCCCTGAATCATCCAAGCGTGTCGCGCATCGGCGAGCTACCGAACGATTTGCAAGTACGCACCCATACCGTGCACGCCCGTGCCCTTGAAGCAGACGGGCAAACACTGGCCGCAGCACGCGAACGTGTAGCGATGAGCCCGATCCTGACCGGCGATGCTGCCAACAGCAACAATGACGCCATCTGGACATTGGTTGCCGCATTGCCGGTGGAGCAACTGCAGGCACAAAGCAACGATGTTCTGGGCGGATGGATGTCCCTGGCCCTGGCCGTGAAGAGCTCCGGCACCGTTCAGGACCAACAAAACGCCATAGACCAGTGGCGTGCGCAAAACCCGAATCACCCCGCTGCCATCCAGCTACCCGCTCCACTGATCAAGCTCAAGGAGCTGGCCAGCCAGCCTTTGACCAAAATCGCCCTGCTACTGCCTCAGGACGGCCAGCTGGCCTCTGTGAGCAAGGCATTGCGCGACGGCTTCATGGCTGCTCACTATCAAGCTCAGCAGGCCGGGCAAAACCCGCCAAGCATCCAGTTTTATGACAGCTCGCGCCTGGTATCCCTGGACGACTTCTACAACAAGGCACAAGCCGATGGCGTGCAACTGGTGATCGGCCCGCTGGAGAAATCACTGGTCAAGCAGCTGAGTGCTCGCCCGCAGCTGCCCATCACTACACTGGCCCTCAATTACAGCGAAAGCGCACATGGCCCGGCCCAACTGTTTCAGTTTGGCCTCGCCGCTGAAGACGAAGCCCGTGAAGTGGCTCGCCGCGCACGCGCCGACGGTCTGACCCACGCCGGCGCCATGGTTCCGAAAGGCGAATGGGGCGAGCGCGTACTCAATGCATTCCGTCAGGAATGGGTCGCCCACGGCGGCTCCATCGTGGGTATCGAGTACATCGACAAACCCGTAGCCCTGGCCCAGCAGGTCGGCGATCTGGTGCAACTGCGTAAAAACGCCGCCGAGCCGCTGCAGTTCCTGTTCCTCGCCGCCACGCCCCAGCAAGCCCAGCAGATCAAGCCGACCCTGAACTACCAATACGCAGGCGATCTGCCGGTTTACGCCACATCCCACGTCTTCAGTGCCAGCGGCAATCAGGACCAGTACAAAGACATGAATGGCGTGCGCTTCTGCGAGACCCCATGGCTGCTGGAGCCCGGCAACCCGCTACGCCAGCAAGTGGCTGCACAATGGCCACAGGCTTCAAGCAGCATGGGCCGCCTGTACGCCATGGGCGTTGACGCTTACACCCTGGCATCGCGCCTGGGCCAGCTCAAGGCTCTGCCAGACAGCCGGATCGACGGCTTGTCGGGCAGCCTCAGCATGAGCCCGACACAACATGTCGAGCGTCAGCTGCCGTGGGCCGAGTTCGTTAATGGCCAGATTCAACGCCTGCCCGATACTCCCAACTGATGCCCGAGCGCTCAAGCCTGCAAACAGGCAAGGATGCCGAGCGCCTGGCGCTGCGGCATCTTGAGCAACAGGGTTTACGCTTGCTGGCACAGAACTGGCTTTGCAAGCGCGGCGAGCTGGATCTGGTCATGCTTGACGGCGATACAGTAGTATTCGTCGAAGTTCGTTACCGGCAACACGCGCAATGGGGTGGCGCACTGGCCAGCATTGACGCACGCAAGCAGCAAAAGCTGATACTTGCAGCTCAGTACTTTTTGCAACGCGAGTCGCGCTGGGCCAATCATCCCTGCCGCTTTGATGTCGTAACAATGGACAGCGCAACACCTCACTTGAACTGGCTACGGAATGCCTTTGACAGCTGACCCGCTGTCAGGCCGATTCCAGCACCCTTTTATTAAACGATTTTGCTTTGCTTTGCGGGCTGCACATTCTTGTGCCGGGAAGTCACCCAGGAACACCTGGATCACGCTCGACCAGCCGCCCTACTTAAGGTCACATAGATGGACATGCAATCCCGGATTCGCCAGCTTTTTCAGGCCAGCATCGACACCAAGCAGCAGGCGATGGACGTTCTTGCACCCCACATCGAGCAAGCCAGCCAAGTGATGGTCAATGCCCTGCTCAATGAAGGAAAAATGCTTTCGTGCGGTAACGGCGGCTCGGCAGGCGATGCCCAGCACTTTTCATCCGAGCTGCTCAATCGCTTTGAGCGCGAGCGCCCCAGCTTGCCCGCCATTGCACTCACCACCGACACCTCGACGATCACCTCGATCGCCAATGACTACAGCTTCAACGAGATTTTCTCCAAGCAGATCCGCGCCCTTGGCCAGCCCGGGGATGTATTGCTGGCCATTTCCACCAGCGGCAACTCGGCCAACATCATCCAGGCAATCCAGGCGGCCCACGACCGCGAAATGATCGTGGTTGCCATGACCGGCCGCGACGGCGGCGGCATGGCCTCGCTGCTGCTGCCCGAGGACGTGGAGATTCGCGTCCCGTCCAATGTCACTGCACGTATTCAAGAAGTCCATCTGCTGGCGATCCACTGCTTGTGCGACCTGATCGACAGCCAACTGTTCGGGAGTGAAGAATGACCTTTAAACGCCTTAGCCTTGTGGCACTGACTCTGTGCCTGGGCCTGACTGCCGGCTGCAGCTCGGTGCTGACAGCTACCCGCGATACGCCTATTGAAGATGATCGCGGCACCCGCACTTTCGGCAGCAAGATCGATGACTCGCTGATTGAAACCAAGGTCGCCGTGAACGTGGCCAAAGCCAGCCCTGACCTGGACACCGGCTCGCATATCGTCGTCACCAGCTACAACGGCATCGTATTGCTGGCCGGCCAGACTCCCCGCGCCGAGCTCAAGGCCCAGGCCGAGCAGGCTGCCGCCGCGGTTCAACGGGTGAAGAAGGTCAACAATGAGTTGCAGGTCATGGCTCCGTCCTCGATCCTCGCCCGCAACAACGACGCCTGGCTGACCACCAAGATCAAGACCCAGATGCTGACCGACAGCCAGATCCCGGGCTCACGGATCAAAATCGTTACCGAGAACGGCATTGTCTACATGCTGGGCCTGGTGACCAAACAGGAAGCCACTCGCGCAACCAATCTGGTGCAAAGTGTTTCCGGCGTACAGAAAATCGTGAAGCTGTTTGAGTACATCGACTGACAAGCTCGCTCCTGCAGCCCGGACACAAAAAAGGCGACCCTTGCAGGTCGCCTTTTTTTGTTACTTGACCACTTTCAGGCTAGGCCGACCCGTAGGTCTTGGCGGCTCAGTACCTGGCGGCGGCCCATCGTCATCCGGCTCAACCTCGTCATCGCCGTCCATAGGCTCTTCCAGGTCAAACACCATACCCTGACCATTCTCACGGGCGTAAACCCCCAGAATGGCCGCAATAGGCACGTACAACGTGTGCGGCACACCACCAAAACGCCCTTCAAAGCTCACTGCTTCGTTGTCCATGTGCAATTGACGCACGGCGGTTGGCGAAACATTCAGGACAATCTGCCCGTCACTGGCAAAACCCTGGGGCACTTGCACCTTCGGGTAGTCAGAGTTAACCAGCATGTGCGGAGTGCAATCGTTATCAACAATCCACTCATAGAGCGCACGCACCAGATAAGGTCGACTTGAATTCATCAAGGGGCTCCTAAAGCCTTAGCGCATGTCGCGTTCGACACCAGACAAACTTGCCCGGAAGGTCTCACGCGCAAACTGGCGCTCCATATAGTCAAGCAGCGGCTTGGCCGGCCGCGGCAATTCAATGCCCAAAATGGGCAAGCGCCAGAGTATCGGCAATAGACAGCAGTCGACCAGACTTAGCTCTGTACTGAGGAAAAAAGGTTTGTCTGCAAACAATGCAGACACGCCTGTCAGACTCTCACGCAGCTCTTTACGCGCCTGGACCCGAGCCGGCTCCTTGGTACGCGAATCGAGAATCAGGTCCACCAGCACACACCAGTCGCGCTGGATGCGATGAATCAGCAGACGGCTATTGGCCCGCGCCACCGGATAAACCGGCAACAGCGGCGGATGCGGATAACGCTCATCCAGATATTCCATCACCACAGTCGACTCCCACAACGCCAGGTCACGATCGACCAGGGTTGGCAGGCTGCCGTAGGGGTTCACTTCGATCAGCTTCGGCGGCTGACGGCCCGCCTCCACACTGATGATCTCGGCGCTGACACCTTTCTCGGCGAGCACGATACGTACTCGATGGGAATAGTGGTCGGCGGGGTCGGAGTAACAGGCCAACCGATTGGTCACGCCCATGGCGGTCCTCCTCGCTTGTTGAAATTATCAGGAGCGGAAAAACGAACGCGCCCAAGGAACGTCTCCGGCAACCGCAGAACCCGGGCGGGCAAGGCCTTGCGACCTTGCCCGCCACTCATCCTGCAGTGTTACCTTTTCAGAGACACCCTCGGGCGCGCACGATTAACAGCGATGCGTGTAACGATATCAGTGCACATCTTTCCAGTATTCGCGCTTGAGCAGATAAGCGAATACGAAGAAGAAGGCCAG
Organism: Pseudomonas sp. PAMC 29040; assembly: GCF_003994535.1. Classification (NCBI taxonomy): domain Bacteria; kingdom Pseudomonadati; phylum Pseudomonadota; class Gammaproteobacteria; order Pseudomonadales; family Pseudomonadaceae; genus Pseudomonas; species Pseudomonas sp. PAMC 29040. Next base: position 125,650 of record NZ_RZAA01000012.1, on the reverse strand, counting down.
ATAGAGCAGTACGTAGGTACCGATGCGCTGATGCTCCAGCTTCACCGGGTTGGCCGAATAGGCCAGGAAGGTCACAAGGTTCTTGATCTTCTCATCGAACTGCTCTTCAGTCAGCGTGCCGGTTTTAGGCAAAACTGTCAGCTGGTCGCATGCTTCATGTGTCAAAGGCGTGCCAGTGAGCGGATCATACTGCTTCTTGCCGTCTTCGACGATCTGAACTTGCTTGCAGCCTACCACCTGACGACCTTGCAACGGTGCCAGAACGTTCGGCATTCCCACATTCGGGAAGACTTTGTTGTTTACACCCCATGGCCGTGACGGGTCTTCATAGAAAGACCGCAGGTAGCTATAAAGCCAGTCAGTACCACGCACACGCGCCACCAGGGTCAAGTCTGGCGGTGCAGCACCGAACCAGGCCTTGGCGTCTTCCGGCTGCATGCCGATGTTCATGTGGTCGCCGATTTTGGCCCCGGTGAACACCAGATTCTCGAGCATGAGCTCATGGGGAATCCCCAGGTCATCGGCCACACGCTCGTAACGCTGGAACTTGGCACTGTGACAACCCATGCAGTAGTTGGCGAACGTACGTGCGCCGTCCTGCATGGCTGCCTTGTCAGAAACATCGATGTCGACCTTGTCGAGCTGAACGCCCTGCTCCGCCGCAAAGGACAGCACAGGCATCACCGCAAGCATCAATACAGCAAATAGCTTTTTCATCAGCCAGTCACCCTTTCCGGAACCGGTTTGGTCTTCTCAAGCCTGGTGTAGAACGGCATCAGAATGAAGTAGGCGAAGTACAGGAACGTACAGACCTGCGACAGCAACGTACGACCCGGGGTCGGCGCCAATACACCCAGCACGCCCAGAATCACGAACGAGATGCAAAACACCCAGAGCCAGATTTTGCTCAGCCAGCCCTTGTAGCGCATGGATTTGACCGGGCTACGGTCAAGCCATGGCAATACGAACAGCATGGCAATCGCAGCCCCCATGGCGATGACGCCAAGCAGCTTGTCCGGAATTGCACGCAAGATCGCGTAGAACGGCGTGAAGTACCAGACAGGCGCAATGTGCTCCGGCGTTTTAAAGGCGTTAGCCTGTTCAAAGTTCGGTTTTTCCAGGAAGTAGCCACCCATTTCCGGGAAGAAGAACACAATCGAACAGAAGATAAACAGGAACACCACTACGCCGACGATATCTTTCACGGTGTAGTACGGATGGAAGGGAATGCCATCCAGCGGTACGCCGTTTTCGTCTTTATGCTTTTTGATGTCCACGCCGTCAGGGTTGTTCGAGCCGACTTCATGCAAGGCCAGAACGTGCAGCACCACCAGACCCAGAATCACGATAGGCAAGGCCACAACGTGCAAGGCAAAGAAGCGGTTCAGGGTAATGCCGGAGATCAGGTAGTCACCGCGAATCCACTGTGTCAGGTCGTTACCGATAACCGGAATCGCACCGAACAGCGAGATGATCACCTGGGCACCCCAGTAGGACATCTGCCCCCAAGGCAACAGATAGCCCATGAAGGCCTCTGCCATCAGGGCCAGATAGATCATCATACCGAACAGCCAGACCAGCTCCCGCGGCTTCTGATAGGAGCCGTAGAGCAGGCCACGGAACATGTGCAGGTAGACCACCACAAAGAACGCCGACGCACCCGTTGAGTGCAGATAGCGCAGGATGGAACCGTATTCGACGTCACGCATGATGTATTCGACAGAAGCAAAAGCTTCTTCTGCCGACGGCGTATAGCTCATGGTCAGCCACACACCGGTGACAATCTGATTAACCAGAACGAGCAATGCGAGAGAACCGAAGAAATAGAAGAAGTTGAAGTTCTTCGGGGCGTAGTACTTGCTGAGATGGTCTTCCCACATTTTAGTCGCGGGGAAGCGGGCATCAATCCAGTCCATGAACTTGCTCATTACGCGCTCTCCCCTTCAAGGCCAACGACAATCACATTGTCACTGCCCTCAACATAGTAGTAAGGCGGTACTGGCAGGTTCAATGGAGCAGGTTGCGACTTGTAGACGCGGCCGGCCAGGTCATAGTGGGAACCATGGCAAGGGCAGAAATAACCCCCTACCCAATCCTTGCCCAGGTCAGCAGGAGCGACCTCGGGGCGGAAAGTCGGCGAACAACCCAAGTGAGTGCAAATTCCGATCAACACCAAAACTTCTGGCTTGATGGATCGCCACTCGTTTTTTGAGTTTTCAGGTTGATCGGATTGATTGGATTCGGGATCAGCGAGCTGCCCTTCAATCTTCTTGAGATTTGCCAGGATCTCCTCAGTGCGGCGGACAATGAATACTGGCTGACCACGCCATTCAGCAATCATCTGCTGCCCTGGCTCAATCTTTGCAATATTCACTTTCACCGGTGCGCCTGCGGCTTTCGCCTTGGCACTGGGAAACCACGACCCCACGAACGGGACCGCCGCCCCCACCGCTCCTGCAGCACCCACCACGGATGTGGCTGCTACGAGGAAGCGACGCCGGCCGACATTTACGCCGTCATTGCTCATTCAGTCCTCTCCCATCAGCTTTGTGGCCTGTTAAATCAGGCATCTACTAAGTAAAAATCTGAACTTATAAAAATTTTGCAGAATGGTAATGAAAAGCCCCTACTCTGACAAGGTAATTACCGCTCTGGGTCGGCTACAGGCCTTGTAGTATAGGCATTTGCTGAATGTGGCAAGTTGTCACACCAACAATTCATCACCCATAAAAAAAGCCCAGCTCCTAAGGAGACTGGGCTTTTTTGAACGAAGCTGCGAATTAACGCTTCGAGTACTGCGGACGCTTACGCGCTTTACGCAGACCGACTTTCTTACGTTCAACTTCACGAGCATCGCGAGTTACGAAGCCTGCTTTGCGCAGAGCGCCACGCAGAGTTTCGTCGTACTGCATCAGTGCGCGAGTGATACCGTGGCGGATTGCGCCAGCCTGACCACTTACACCACCACCGATCACGGTGACGTAGATATCGAATTTCTCGACAGTCTCAGTCAGTTCCAACGGCTGACGAACTACCATGCGGGCAGTTTCGCGACCGAAGAAATTCTCCAGAGTGCGGTTGTTGATCGAGATGTTACCGGTACCTGGACGCAGGAAAACGCGTGCAGTTGCGGTTTTACGACGGCCAGTGCCGTAGTTTTGAGTCGCCGACATAATGAACTATTCCGTTAAAACTTCAGTTCTTGGGGCTGCTGAGCAGTATGAGGGTGAGCAGCGCCCGCATATACTTTCAGCTTACGGTACATGTCGCGACCCAGCGGGTTTTTAGGCAGCATGCCTTTAACCGCGGTCTCGATCACGCGTTCAGGAGCTTTGGCGATCAGCTTTTCGAAGTTGATCGACTTAATCCCGCCCGGGAAACCGGAGTGAGAGTAGTACATTTTGTCAGTGGTTTTAGCACCAGTGACACGAATCTGCTCGGCATTGATAACAACGATGTAGTCACCGGTGTCAACGTGCGGAGTGTATTCAGGCTTGTGCTTGCCACGCAGACGGCTCGCGATTTCGGTGGCCAGACGACCCAGTGTCTGGCCAGCAGCGTCGACGACAAACCAGTCGCGCGTAACTGTTTCCGGTTTAGCAGTAAAAGTTTTCATTCTTTATAGCCTCAGGGGCCGCCCTGTAAATTAGACGGCGGATCTTACTGAATAGTGCGTACTTTGACAAGTCAAAGGCAGCCGGATACAGACGCTATCGGGGGCTCGGGTCAGCGCGTCCGTTCAACGGCAAGATTCTTCGGCAGGCGGCGCATCACTTCCACCGCAGAAAGAGGTCGGCAATTATCCAGATTGCGAAAAAAAATACAACCTGCTTTTATGATTCTTTACCCGAAGGAGTCACTGATGGACTATCGCCAGCTAGGCCGCACCAATCTGCAAGTCAGCGCCATTGCCCTCGGAACCATGACCTGGGGCGAGCAAAACACCCAGGATGAAGCCTTCGCACAAATCGATTACGCGAAAAACGCCGGGATCAATTTCATCGACACCGCCGAAATGTATCCGGTGCCACCCAAAGCAGAAACCTACGCCAGCACCGAGCGTTACATCGGCAACTGGTTCAAAAGCCGGGGTGATCGGGCCGACTGGATCCTGGCCAGCAAGATCGCCGGCCCCGGCAATGGCATCGACTACATTCGCGACGGCCAGCTCAAACACAACCGCAATCATATCGTCCAGGCACTGGATGCCAGCCTTGAACGCCTGCAAACCGACTGGATCGACCTCTACCAGCTGCATTGGCCAGAGCGCAGCACCAACTTTTTCGGGCAACTGGGCTACAAGCACAACGCCGATGAAGACTTTACCCCCCTCGAAGAAACCCTCGAAGCCCTGGACGAACAAGTCAGGGCCGGCAAAATTCGCCATATCGGCCTGTCCAACGAAACACCCTGGGCCACCATGAAATTCCTGCAACTGGCTGAAAGCCGTGGCTGGCCGCGCGCCGTTTCGATCCAGAACCCCTACAACCTGCTTAACCGCAGTTTTGAAGTCGGCCTGGCTGAAATTGCCATTCGCGAACAATGCGGGCTGCTCGCCTATTCGCCCCTGGCGTTCGGCATGCTCTCTGGCAAGTACAACGGCGGCGCCCAACCTGCAAAAGGCCGCCTGACCCTCTACAGCCGCTTCTCGCGCTATTCAAACCCGCAGGCGGTGGCTGCCAGCGAACGTTACGTGGCCCTGGCTCGCGAACACGGCCTGGACCCGGCGCAAATGGCGCTGGCCTATGTCACGCAACAGCCCTTCGTCACCAGCAACATCATCGGCGCGACGACGATGGAGCAACTTGCCAGCAACATTGGCAGCTTCGACCTGAAACTGTCGGATGAAGTCCTCGCCGGCATTGAAGCCATCCACAGGGACCAGCCGAACCCGGCACCCTAGCTATCCCGCCTCCGTAGCAGCCTTTGGCTGCTACGGAATTAGCCTCTGCCCCTTCCCCCTAGACATACAGGATAAAAAATAAGACGATCCAGCCGTAAGTTGACCAATTTCACCTATAAGAATAATCAAATCATGTCTAACCATCTCTCCACGCCCCTGCGGCGCGTCAGCATTCTGGCCATCGATCGGGTATTTGCCTCGACCCTGATGCAAGCCAAGGATTTCTTTCACCTCGCCAGCCTGCGCCATGGCAAACAACTGGGCCAGGGCCTCAACGCCAGCTTCGAAACCCGACTGGTCAGTCCCGACGGCAAACCTGTCACCAGCTTCAGCGACGTGGTACTGCCGGTCGATGGCGCACTGGAAGACACTGACATCATCATCCTCCCGGCCTTCTGGGACGACTTTGACACCCTGTGCCAACGCTACCCGCAGATCCTGCCCTGGCTACGCGCACAACATGCCCGCGGTGCCGTTCTCTGCGCAGAAGCCAATGGCGCGTTCTGGCTGGCCGAAGCCGGGCTGCTGGACGGCAAGGAAGCCACCACCTACTGGCGTTTTTTCAGCACCTTCGCCGAACGTTTCCCACGGGTGCACCTGAACCAGGACAAACACCTGACCGATGCCGACAACCTCTACTGCACCGGCGGCCCGACCTCTGCCTGCGACCTCTATATTTATCTGATCGAGCGCTTCTGCGGCGCCAACATCGCCCAGGCCGTGGCCCGCGACATCCTCTACGAAGTGCAGCGCAACTACACCCCCGGGCGTATCGGTTTTGGCGGGCAAAAGCTGCATCAGGACGTGATAATCCTGCAAATCCAGCACTGGCTCGAAGAGCATTTTGCGGACAAGTTCCGCTTTGAAGACGTAGCCCGCGAACACGGCATGAGCATCCGCAACTTTATGCGCCGCTTTCAGATGGCAACAGGCGACAAACCCTTGCACTACCTGCAACGCCTGCGCATAGAGACCGCCAAGGGCCTGCTCTCGGCCTCCCGCAAGAGCATCAAGACCATCAGCTACGACGTGGGCTACGACGACGCCAGCTTCTTTGCACGGCTGTTCAGGCAGCACACCGAACTGTCGCCCAATCAATACCGCCAGCAGTTCCAGCAGGCCGCCTGACCTTCAACCAGGCGCTCTGTGGCTGCAAGTCCGACTCCTGCATGGATCGCGAGATATAAAAAAGGCCTGCAATGCAGGCCTTTTTTGATACAGCGTTCGACTATGGCTTGTGCGCCCGTGTCAGGTATTCATGGGACTGCATCTCAAGCAGGCGGCTCAGGGTGCGCTGGAACTCGAAGTTCAGGCGCCCGCCCTTGTACAGATCTTTAAGCTCGACTTCAGCCGAGATGATCAGCTTTACGCCCCGGTCATAGAACTCATCGACCATGTTGATAAAGCGTCGCGCGATGTCGTCAGTCTTGACGTCCATCTGCTCCACACCGCTGATGATCACCGCATTGAAAATCTTGCCCAGTTCGATGTAATCGTTCTGGCTACGCGGGCCATCGCACAGCTCGCGGAAATCAAACCAGGCCACATCATCACAGGTACGCAGCGCGCGAATGGTCCGGTTCTCGATAACCAGATCGTCATTCTCGATCACCTTGGAAGAGTTATGCGTCAACGCTTTAAAACTCTCGCGCAGGCACTTCTCGGAAGCCTCATCCAGCGGGAAATGGTAAAGCTCGGCCTGCTCCAGGTGGCGCAGACGATAATCGACGCCGCTGTCGACGTTGACGATATCGGTGTTCTGCTTGATCAGCGCAATCGCCGGCAGGAAGCGCGCCCGCTGCAGACCGTCCTTGTACAGACCGTCCGGCACGATGTTCGAGGTCGCGACCAGGGTCACGCCATTTTTGAACAACTCTTCCATCAGGGTGCCGAGGATCATGGCATCGGTAATGTCCGATACAAAAAACTCGTCAAAGCAGATCACCCGCGCTTCATCGGCGAATCGCCTGGCGATGATGGTCAGCGGGTTCTTTTCACCATTGAGGGTGCGCATTTCTTCATGCACACGCTTCATGAAACGGTGAAAGTGGGTACGCACCTTCTGTTTGAACGGCAGCGCATCAAAGAACGTATCGACCAGGTAAGTTTTACCCCGGCCCACACCGCCCCAGAAATACAGCCCCTTGACCGGAGCCTGTTCTTTTTTGCCGAACAGCTTGCCGAACAGGCCCGGCTTGCTCTGCGAAGAGGCAACCAGGTCGTCATACAGACGCTGCAGATGGCGCACAGCGTTTTCCTGCGCGGCATCGTGGAAGAAGTCCGGGCGTTTCAGATCAGCTTGATATCGTTCTAGAGGCGTCATAATTCGTTAGCAAGGCAACAAAAACGGGCCGCCACTGTAGCGACGGCCCTTGGGAATGGCAATCAACCCTGAGTCGAAACGCCGCACTTTTTAATCCTGCGCAGGCACCAGCGCCACACGCAAGGCTTCGATTGCCGCGTCACGGGTCGCACTATCGGCGAATGCCGGGCTGTCGGCGACGCACCCGTCATCCAGCCAGACGCTGAAGCTCAGGTCCTGAGGACGAATATCGAGCACGCCCCCCGCTTGCAGCTGTTTGCTCACCTGACCTGCGGTTTTGCCATCCGCAAAGTTGCGCGACAACAGCAGTTGCTCGCCATCGGCTGCCAGCAGGCGGAAACGGAAGCTGCCGTCTTCATCGCGGAAGCTGACGAAGCGCGGGCCCTTGGTGGCTTTCTTCTTGCTGGTCGTGGCCGTCTGGGCAGCGCCGACAAACGAGCGCAGGCCAACCGCCTCACGCAACTGCGCCAGAAACGGGGTCGCGGTTTTGCGGGCTTTCTGGGCTCCGGCCAGAAGGATGTCTTCCATATCGGACGGGCGCGACATCAGTTCGTGATAACGCTCGCGGGACTCGCCCAGGTCGGCGTCCAGCAGCTTGAACAGACGCTCTTTGGCTTCGCCCCAGCCCAGGCCCTGCAACAACTCGCCACGGAACTCTGCGCACTGCTCAGGCGTAGAGAAGGCTTGATACAGAGTGAACAGGTGCGAATTATCCGGATCCTTGGCTTCGCCCGGCGCACGGGAGTCGGTGACGATCCGCGAAATCGCGCTTTTCATATCTTTGGCGCTACTGAACAACGGAATGGTGTTGTCATAGCTTTTCGACATCTTGCGCCCGTCAAGACCCGGCAAGGTGGCAACGCTTTCTTCAATTATCGCTTCCGGCATGGCGAAAAAATCTTTGCCATGGCCGAACAGGTGATTGAAGCGCTGGCCAATATCACGGGCCATTTCAACGTGCTGGATCTGGTCGCGACCGACCGGCACCTTGCTGGCGTTGAACATCAGGATGTCTGCAGCCATCAGCACCGGGTAGCTGAACAGCCCCATGGTGATGCCCGCATCCGGGTCCTCGCCGTTTTCCAGGTTCTTGTCGACCGAAGCCTTGTAGGCGTGAGCACGGTTGAGCAAGCCCTTGGACGCTACGCAGGTCAGCAACCAGGTCAGCTCCGGGATTTCCGGGATATCTGACTGGCGATAGAAGGTCACACGCTCGACATCCAGCCCTGCCGCCAGCCAGGTCGCAGCGATTTCCTGACGCGAGCGCTGAATGCGCTGCGGGTCATCGCATTTGATCAGGGCATGGTAGTCCGCCAGGAAGTAAAACGAGTCGGCATTACTGTCCAGGCTGGCCACGATTGCAGGGCGAATAGCCCCGGCATAGTTGCCCAGGTGCGGCGTGCCGGTGGTGGTGATACCGGTGAGAATACGGGTACGAGTGGTCATGGGTAATCGCTTATCAGGCTGCAATCAATTCGAAAGGCGTGGCGCTACCAACTCTTTGAGCTCAGGCAGCTTGCCGTGAAAAAAGTGCCCGCATTCTGCCACTTTAAGCAGCTCATGGGGGCGTGACAGCGCGTTTGACCAGTCATAGACCAGTTGCGGGTCGATCACTTCATCGGTTTCGGGCTGAATTACGGTCACCGCACAGGCTTGGGGCAAATCGTCTTCGGCGCGCAAACGCATCACCGCCGGGGCCACCATGAACAGGCGCGAAAGTTTCTCGCCCCGGGCCTCAAGGCGACCGCCCAGGCTGGCTGCCACAAAACCGCCAAACGAAAAACCGAGCAAGGTGATCGGCAGTTCCGGGTGCCGGGCGCGCAACCAGAGGGCAGCCGCCAGCGCATCGTCGACTTCGCCGCTGCCCATGTCATGGCTGCCTTCGCTGGCTCCCGTACCGCGATAATTAAATCGCAATGTAATCAGGCCAGCATCACGGGCGGTACGTTGCAGGGTCGAAACCACTTTATTCATCATCGTCCCACCCTGAACCGGGTTGGGGTGACACAGTAGCGCCAGGCCTTTTGGCTCAGGCAAATCGAGGTACAAGGCTTCCAGTTGGCCCACAGGGCCATCAATTACTACAGGGGTTTCGCGGGTAAGCAAGAAGGAACTCCGTGACCTCAAACTGGGTCGACTCGTCTAGCTGATAGATTCTGTCTGGCATATTTGCGAGTGCATCGCGGTATACAGCGCAGGTCCGAGCCGTTAACGTAAAGCAAAGCCGTTTATAGAGGAAGGACTCGTGGAACACTCGCTCTTGATTTGGTTATTGCCGACTCTAGCCCTGGTTGCAGGTGTCGCCATTGGTTTTCTGATCGCGCGTCTGCTGCCTAATGCCGCGCCTAACAGCACGCAGCGTCAGCTGGACGACATTCAGAAACGTTTTGACAGTTATCAAAGTGAAGTGGTTACCCACTTCAACAGCACCGCCAATCTGGTGAAAAAACTCACTCAGAGCTACCAGGACGTACAAGACCACCTCGCCGAGGGCGCCAACCGTTTGGCCCTGGACGAGCAAACTCGCCAACGTCTGCTGGCCGCTCTGCACTCTGATGTCCCTCAACCGCATCGCGAGCGCATCACCCCGCCGCACAGCACTGAGCCACCATTGGACTACGCGCCAAAAACCCCGAACGCCCCCGGCATGCTCGATGAGCATTACGGCCTGAAGAAGTAATTCATCCGGTAAAGCGCTCAACAAAAAGCCCCGTGATCGGTAAGGATCACGGGGCTTTTTTTATGCTGCCAGCAAATGCCTGCGGCACCTGCAAGACCTGGGTCTTACGGGTACTGCTGAACTTGCCCCTGCTGCTGGTAGTTCACGCCCGGAATCGGTGCCAGGGTGATCTGCACGCGGCGGTTCTGAGCACGGCCATCAGGCGTGGCGTTACTGGCAATCGGGTCGGCCGGGCCTTTACCGCTGACCGACAGGTACTGACCGCTGACACCCTGGGACGTCAGATAGGTCGCCACGCTTTGCGCACGCTGCTGGGACAACTGCATGTTGTAGTTGTAGTTCCCGGTGCTGTCCGTATAGCCGACGATCTGAATCAGGTTCTGGTTGTTGAACTGCTTCAGCGAGTTCGCCAGGTTGTTCAACGGCTGATAGAAGCTGGGAGCAATGTTCGCCGAGCTGGTGGCAAACGTAATGTTGCCCGGCATCACCAGGGTAATGTTGTCGCCCTGACGCTGAACTTCAATCCCGGTGTTGGCCGTACTCGCGCGCAACGCAGCTTCCTGCTTGTCTGCGTAGTAGCCGTAACCTGCGGCCCCCAGACCTGCCACTGCGGCACCGATCAATGCACCCTTGCCACGGTTGTTATGGTCGATGGCAGCACCGGCAACGGCACCGGCCAACGCCCCAAGACCACCATAGGTAGCAGTTTTGCTCATGCCCGAAGAGGCCTGGCCTTGATTGTCATATGGGTTGGGCGAGGCGCAGCCTGCCAGCAAGGCGATAGCACTTGCGGCAATAATCAAACGACGCGAGGTGAACATGGTGAAGCTCCTGTCAGTCTTTCTGGAGGCAAAGGTCGTTGGCATTAGACCTCTGTGGGCGTTGGAACGCGACCAGCGGTAAAAATTCCTCAGGCCGCCAATATTCGTGTTCCATAAACGATAGTCGTCCGATCGCCTGCCCACAAATAGATATGCCCCGCCCGCACCGGCATCGCTGATTACTTTTTAGTCAATTTACTGCCCACAGGAATATGCAGGTAAGACATGACGCTCTCTGTCAGTTCTGTCGCCAGTTTGACCGCCTCCTTGTTCCGCGCCATGACGCCCGCCACCAGTCCTTCGATCAAGGCAAGTACTGCGATGCTGGAGCTGGTCAGCACCGGATGGTCGGCCGGGGCAAACAGCACATGCCGGGCAATGCTGCTCAGAGGCGAGGCAGGTGAGTCGGTAATGGCCAGCACCGTGGCGCCGCGCTCGCTGGCGAAGCGGGAAAGTTGCAGGGTGTCGATGGAATACCGCGGCAGAGAGATCGCCAGTAAAACGTCCTGATCAGTAATCGCAGCCAGTCGATAGGCGGCGTTTTCGTTACCGCCTTCCATGCTGATAGCCGTGGCATCGGCACAAAACGGAATCAGGGTCGAGGCCGCCAGGCCCGCGAAATAGACACTGTTACCGAAGCCCAGGATGTAAATCTTGCGCGCCTTGACCAGGTGATTCACAAAGGCTTCAAAGGTGTCCGGATGATTGCTGGTCGCGGCCGTGGCCAGGTTGCTGCTGGCACTTTGAATTTGTTCATGCAGGCCAAACGCCCCGTCCGGACGATGGGCCAGTTCGTTACGCAGCTTGTCCACCGGAGACACCACTTGTTGCAATGTTGCCACCAGCTCGGCCTTCATGCCGCTGTACCCGCCCAGATTCAGGGCTTTGGCCAGGCGATTGACCGCCGCTGGCGAGGTGCTGGTCTCGTGGGCCATTTCCTCAATCGTCAGGGTCGCGGCACGCAGCGGATGACGCAGGATAAAATCGGCGACCTTGCGCAATGAAGGCTGCAACTCGGGCACGATCTCTGCCAGCTTGCGCATGACCGCGGCGGCATAAATCGTGGTGTCTTTGGATGGGCTTGGCATATCCGGCTCAACATTCCCTGTGGATAAAAAAGGGGCGGCGCCCAAAGCCGGTCCGTGCAGTAGACACTGCGTCGGCTTGTGACGCCCCGAAGTGTATCCGAAGCGGTCGCCGGCTATTTCAAACTGCCGCAAAGAAACTGCTGCAGGCGTTCAGACTGAGGATTGGCCAGCACCTTGCGCGGGTCGCCACGCTCTTCAACCACACCCTGATGAAGGAACACAAGCTGGTTGGAAACCTCACGGGCAAAGCCCATTTCGTGAGTGACCACCACCATGGTCCGCCCCTCCTGCGCCAGATCCTGCATCACTTTGAGCACGTCCCCCACCAACTCAGGATCCAGGGCCGAAGTCGGCTCGTCGAACAGCATCACTTCCGGCTCCATGGCCAGGGCCCGGGCAATCGCCACACGCTGCTGTTCACCGCCGGACATATGGGCCGGCCAGGCGCGCATGCGGTGCGCCACGCCGACCTTGTTCAAGTAATGCTCGGCCCTGTCCCGCGCTTCGCCCTTGCCCATGCCAAGCACGTGCACCGGGGCCTCCATGACGTTTTCCAGAGCATTCATGTGGGACCACAGATTGAAATGTTGAAACACCATCGACAGTCGCGACCGCATGCGCTGCAACTGTTTCGGATCTGCCGCCTCAAGCCCTCCCCGCCTGCTACTGATCAGTTTGAGCGGTTCGCCGTCGAGCACGATACTGCCGCCGCTGGGTTGCTCCAGCAGGTTGATGCACCGCAAGAACGTACTTTTCCCGGAACCACTGGAACCGATGATACTGGTCACATCCCCGGCCTTCGCCTGCAACGAAACGCCCTTGAGCACTTCATGGGAGCCGTAGCTTTTGTGCAAATCCTGAACTTCAAGTTTGTACATGACATCCACTCTCGGGATCAGTCGCTAAGCAAGCGACCTTGGCGAATAAGGGTATTGCCGGCAACTTTGGCCAGCCACAAACCGGGCTGGGCAAAGCGCAGGCGTTCACGGGCATAGAGGATGCCGTCGGTACTGGCACGCACCACACTGTGGCGATCAGTCAGCGGGTCCATCACTTCAAACAGCGGATCGCCCGCTTTGACCCGCGCCCCCAGCGGCTGGATAAAGCTCACAACCCCCGGATGCGGTGCATAGGCGTACTGGGCACCCGCAAACGGCATGGCCTCACAGCTGTGAACGGGGGCGTCCGGCCATGCACCGCTGATCAGCCCTTGCTCGGCGAGATAACCGAGAATCGCCTCCGCACTCTCCACGCATGGCCCCGACTCGGTATCCGCCATGCCGCGCAGTTCAATGGTGGTGGCGATACAGCCCAGGGCAATCTCAGCCTCGGGAAAGCGCTCGGCCAAGTGCAACCAGGGCAGCGCACAGGCTTCATCAAACGCACTGCCCCCCGCATCCTCTGCCAACAGGGCCACCCCGGCGCGCAAACGCGCGGCCAGCGAGCGCAAGCGCGGCCAGTTTTGCGGCAAGGCGTACAGCAGCATGATCGACTCGAAATCACAGTGCAGATCCAGTACCACATCGGCGTCACAGGCATGGCGCAGCAACAGGCAACGCAAGCCATCGAGCTCAGAGGCCGGGGCTGGCTGCTCACTCAGCACATCGAGCATGGCCCGGCGGATGAGCAGTGTGTTGGCCTCGGCATCGCCACCCAACTGGCCGGCCACCCGCTCAGCCACGCCGTCTGCCAGCACTGGGAAGTCACGATTGAAATTCTTGCCGCTGGAAAACTCAAAGCGCCCCTGGTGGGTCGCCTGAAACATCTGGGCAATGCCGATGGGGTTGGCCATCGGCACCAGCTCGATCACCCCGTTCAACCGGCCTTGCCCCTCAAGCTCCAGCAGGCGACGCTTGAGCTCCACCGCAACGCGCATCCCCGGCAGCTCGTCCGCGTGCAGCGAGGCCTGGATGTAGGCCTTGCGCGTGCCCTGGCCAAAACGAAACAGGGACAGGTGGCGCTCAGTGCCCGAGGCACTCCACGGCAACAGGTATTTAATGTGTTCCATAACACGCCCCTCAGTATTTGCGCGGTGCCAGATACGCCAGCCAGCGGCGCTCGGCCAGCTTGAACAGACGGGTCAAAATAAAGGTCAGCACCAGATAGAAAACCGCCGCGGTAATGAACGCTTCAAACGGCAGGTAATAACGTGCACTGACCGTACGGGCGGCCCCGGTGATATCGACGAGGGTGACAATCGACGCCAGGCTCGTGGTCTGCATCATCATCAGCACTTCGTTGCTGTACTGCGGCAACACCCGGCGCAGGGCCGAAGGCAGGAGAATCCGCCGATACAAAGTCACTCGCGACATGCCCATGGCTTTGGCCGCTTCGATCTCGCCATAGGGGATGGACTTCAGACTGCCCGCCAGCAGTTCCGCGCTGTAGGCACTGGTATTGATCGCAAACGCCATGCACGCACAAAAGGTGGCGCTGGACAGGTATGGCCAAAACACGCTCTGGCGCACGGCTTCAAACTGCGCCAGCCCGAAATAGATCAGAAACAGCTGCACCAGCATCGGCGTGCCACGAATGACATAGGTGTAGAGCCAGGCCGGAAAGTTGATCAAAGGCGATCGCGAGACTCGCATCAGCGCCAGCGGAATCGCCAGCACCAGGCCAAAGAACAGGGAAATCAGCAGTACCTTGAGGGTTATCAGCGCGCCACCGAAATACAGCGGCAGGTTTTCCCAGATCAGGTTGTAATCAAGAATCATGAGGTGCTCCCAATCACAACTCAGCGGCTTTTATGCCGACCGAGTAGTGTCGTCCCAGAAAGCGCAGCACCAGCAATGACACGCTGGTCAGCATCAGATACAGCCCCGCCACGGCGAGAAAAAACGTAAAGGGTTCATGGGTCGCATCTGCTGCGCTTTTGGCTTTGAACATCATGTCCTGCAAGCCAATGACCGAGATCAGCGCAGTGGACTTGGTCAGCACCAGCCAGTTATTGGTGAACCCCGGCAGTGCGAAACGGACCATCTGCGGTACCAGAATTCGCCAGAACACCTGGGCGCTGCCCATGCCATACGCCAGCCCCGCCTCGATCTGGCCTTTGGGGATGGCCATAAATGCACCGCGAAAGGTTTCCGAGAGATAGGCACCAAAGATGAAGCCCATGGTGCAGACCCCGGCGACAAAGGGGTTGATATCGATATAGTCCGTGGAGCCCAGGGCCATAGCGATGCGGTTCACCAGATCCTGACCGCCATAGAAAATCAGCAGAATCAGTACCAGATCCGGAATACCGCGAATCAGGGTGGTATAGACCTCTCCCAGCCGTGCCAGCCACTTGATCGGTGACAAGCGCAGCGTCGCGCCAATCAGTCCCAGGACAATGGCCAGGGCCATGGCGGTCAGAGCCAGATTTACGGTCAGCCAGGCACCCTCGAGAATGCTCGATCCGTAGCCGTGGAGCATGATGCAGTTCCTCAAGCGAGCGCCAAAAAACGCGCGAGACAAGCCCCGGCGACTCCCACCGGGGGAGCCGCATCAGGGATACGGGTTGACTTACCTTTGACCGTAGATGTCGTACGTGAAGTACTTGGTCATCACTTGTTCGTACTTGCCGTTGGCGCGGATTGCATCAATGGCGGCATTCAGGCGTTCGGCGTTGGCCGTGTCGCCTTTACGCACAGCGATGCCTGCGCCCCGGCCGAAGAAGGCAGGGTCGTTGATATCCGGTCCGACCAGGGCGTATCCCTGGCCCAGCGGGGTTTTGATAAAGCTTTCATCGGTGTAGATGATGTCGGCGAGCGTGGCATCCAGACGGCCCGAGACCAGATCGAGGAAGGCTTCACTCTGGGTCGAGTAGCGCACCACCACGACCCCGGCCGTCTCAAGCTTTTGGGTGGCAAAGCGGTCATAGGTCGAAGAGCGCTGCACCCCGACACGTTTGCCCTTGAGATCCACCAGCGGATCGTTGATCACAGTGCCCGCCTTCATCGCGAACTTGCCGGGGGTGTGGTAGTACTTTTTGCTGAAATCGACGGACTTGAGCCGGTCTTCGGTAATCGACATGGAAGACAGCACCGCATCAACCTTGCGCACTTTGAGCGAAGGAATCATGCCGTCGAACTCCTGGACCACCCAGGTGCATTTGATTTTCATCTCCTCGCACAGCGCGTTGCCAATGTCGTAGTCAAAACCGCTGATCTCACCTTCAGGGGTTTTCATCGAAAACGGCGGGTAGGCCGCTTCGATACCAATACGCAGAGGCGCGTTATCGGCGCGGGCCACAAAGCTGAAAGCGCACAGGGCCAGTGCACCTAGAAGTACTGTCTTGTTCAAATTATTGACTCCTGAAGGGCGTTCGGGGGTGAAGAAACACTTGCCATCCAAGCTGGCGCGCAGGATCAGTCCGTCGACTGTGTGCGGCTATAGATGACACGTATTATTTCAGAAATCAACAAAGTGAAAATATTTATATCAAAAAGCGCCAGCCACCCCCTTCTCCACGGGCTCTGAGCTGCGGCTTAAAACTTTACCCCCACCGTCAGCGTCATAAAGTCCCGGTCGCTGACCGTGCTGTAACGCCCACCAAAGAAATTGGTGTATGAAAGGCTGCTGGTGTAGGTGTTCTGGTACTCGGCATCAATGCCCATGCTCACTGCCTTGCGCCCTTCGGCAAAGGTATTGTCGGGGCCCGGCGAATAGCCGCTGACATCGTGGGACCAGGCCAGATTCGGCTTCAGGTTGAGGCTGTTAAACACGTTGTTGTAGGCCCATACGGCACGTGCGCGATAGCCCCATGAATTAGCCGTGGTGAAGCCGTCGTTGCCGTCGCTACCAAATACCGGATCACGCCCGTAGCGCAAACTGCCGCCGAGACCGGCCACGTGGCTCACGCCAACCTCACCGATCAAGGTCAGCCGGTCAGCTCCCATGGCATTGTCGAAGACATGGGTCAGAGAGGTCTGAAACTGAGTGATCTCCTTGCGCCGATAGCCCTGGGAATCGGCACCCGGAGTAACGCTCAGCGGCGATGCAGCGGCCAGTCCCGGCAACAGGGTCACATTGGCGTACAGCAGATCATTGCTGTTGAGCTGTACCGGCGCATTGGGCCGATAACTCAGTTCACCTTTCCATGCCGAGCCTGTGGACAAGGTGGTGGCGAAGCTCAGGCCGTACAGGCGGATATCCTCGGGATACTCGACGTAGTAACTGGAGTTACCGGCGACGATCATCGGCGCCAGAGCGCCTGCAGCCGAGGCCGAGTCGTAGGCCGACTGCGATGCTGCACGCCCGCTGAGGATCGGATCGCGGCTGTGGTAGTTCATGAAGTAGGCGCCGAAATCGGTGTCCAGCGGCTCGAACACGTAGTGCATGGCCACGCCGAACTGCCCGCTGTTGCGCGCATCGCGATCAGCACCACGACGCACCAGCACGCCCTCGCCGTTCACATCGACACCCGCCGACGTCAGGGCTGAAAGGTCCGCCACATTCAGTGCCGAACGTTTGCTCATCACTCGATAATTGCCGTCACAGCCGTCGGCGGTTACGTCGGACTGGGAGAAAAATGTTCCGCAGTTATCGGTTTCTGACTGCTCCCAGTCCAGTTGATAAAAGGCTTGGGCCGAGAGGTTGTCGGTGAGATTTTGCGAAATGTAGAACAGATTGACCGGCACCAGTCCGTCTTTGTATTCAGTGCCCGGTCGCCGATACGCCGCGACATCTGTCGGGTTGATGGCATTGATCCCGCCACCGATAAAGCTGCTCTCACCCCAGTTGACCACCTGTTTGCCCAGGCGCACGGCCCCGGGCTGATCGGCAATGGCGTAGTTGTGATAGGCGTAGGCATCCAGCCACTGGGCTCCGGCAGACTGGGCCGAGGCTTTGCGCCCACTGTCGCTGACTGGTTTGAAGGGACGACTGTCATCCTGCAGTTCAAAGTCGTACCAATACTTGCCCCGGACATACACACCGCTGTCGCCGTACTTGAGCTCCAGCCCGTGGATGCCGGTAAAAATCTTGGAGAAGGTTTCGCCGCGCTTGAAGTTGAGGCGGCCATCATCCGAGATTTGCGATTGCCCCTTGCCGCCGTTGTTGGCGCCGATCAGCTTGCGATCGGCCTTGGCCGTGGACCAGCTGGCGCCAATGGACAGTTCGGAATCGATCTGGCCTTCGATCTCGCCTATGTTAAAGCTCACGCCCCAGGCGGGCCCGGCGAGCGTCGAGACAAGGCTGACTGCCAGTGGCAGTTTGACCTGGCGCCAGAACCGGTTGACTGAGGACATCGATACTTCTCCGAGGGCACGCACAATGAGCCGCAAGGATGAAGGAAAACCAGAAATTGACAAGATCGCCGGTGGCGCAACGCCAAACCTGTGGCCAACTGGCTGGCGCGCGTTGCGGCCAAGCCAGCCCCTGCAGCGTTCCCGCTAGCCGGGGTGGGCCCATGGAGCGATACGAAAAATCAATTCATCTCAGTGAACGCAAGCTTCACACCCAGGGCGACCAGCACCGCGCCCATGGTGCGATCAAACCAGTGGCCCATGCGCGCAAAGCCGGTGCGCACGCGCTGATGGCTGAACAACATCGCAACCATGCAAAACCACAGCCCCGTCGCGACCGCCAGGTACACGCCATACCCGGCCTGAATGGACAGTGGCGTATGCGGATTGATGACCACGGTAAACAACGACAGGAAAAACAGCGTGGCTTTAGGGTTCAGGCCATTGGTTACAAAGCCCGAAGTGAAGGCTCCGCGCGCAGTGCGCTCGCCAACCGGCAAAGAAGCAGCCACGGCTGCCGGATCAGCAGGCCTGGCGCGCAACGCCTTGATCCCGATGTACAGCAGGTAGGCAGCTGCCAGCCATTTGAGAGCGTTAAACAACACAATCGACTGCGAGACAATGATCCCGATCCCCAGCAGCGAATAGCCGACATGGACGAAAATTGCCGTGCCCACGCCGAAGGCGGTAAACATCCCGGCGCGACGGCCGTGAGTCACGCTTTCACGCACCACCACAGCAAAGTCGGGCCCGGGGCTGGCGACGGCCAGCAAGTGAATCAGGGCAACGGTCAAAAATTCTGTCCAGTACATGCACGGCTCCATTACAAATTGTTTCTTCTGTTAGGCTCGCCACATTACGCCTTCACTCGACAGCACAAAAGGTACAGTTGATGACGAACACTCAGCGCGCAGTATTCCTGGATCACACCTCACTGGATCTGGGCGACCTCGACCTTGCCCCTCTGCGCCAGTGTTTCAGCGAGTTGCAGCTGTGGTCGGACACCGACGCCGATAACCTGATCGAACGTCTGCAAGGCGCCAGCGTGGCCATCAGCAATAAAATCCAGCTCAATGCCCGAACCCTCGCGGCCTGCCCCGAGCTGAAGCTGATTCTGGTGGCGGCCACCGGCACCAATAACGTTGACCTTGAAGCCGCACGCGCCCGCGGCATTACCGTTGCCAACTGCCAGGGCTACGGCACGCCCTCGGTGGCCCAGCACACTCTGGGGCTGTTGCTGGCACTGGCCACCCGCCTTGTCGACTACAACAAAGCCGTGACTGCGGGCCAGTGGCAACAGGCCAGGCAGTTCTGCTTGCTGGACTTCCCGATTGTCGAACTCGAAGGCAAGACCCTGGGCCTGTTCGGTCACGGTGAACTGGGCAGCGCCGTGGCCCGGCTGGCCGAAGCCTTTGGCATGCGCGTCTTGCTGGGCCAGATCCCCGGCCGTCCGGCCCGAGCCGACCGGCTGCCACTGGATGAGTTGCTGCCACAGGTCGACGCCCTGACCTTTCACTGCCCGCTCAATGAACACACTCTCAATTTTATCGGCGCCCGTGAACTGGCACTGCTCAAGCCGGGGGCCTTTGTGGTCAACACTGCCCGCGGCGGCATGATTGATGAACTGGCCCTGGCCAATGCGCTGCGCAGCGGCCATCTGGGCGGCGCGGCCACCGACGTACTAAGCGTCGAACCGCCGCGCGACGGCAACCCGCTGCTGGCCCATGACATCCCGCGCCTGATCATTACCCCGCACAGCGCCTGGGGCAGTCGTGAAGCGCGCCAGCGGATCGTCGGCCAACTGACGCAAAACGCCGAAGCATTCTTTAACGGTACAGCGCTGCGGGTCGTCAGTTGATAGACTGCGGCCCTTTTTGAGGAGCAGATTATGGATCCGCGCAGTGAAGTACTGCTTCGTCAGCCTGAATACTTTCAGGGCTCGTTGCTGTTGGTAGGATTACCGGCTGACGAATTGCTCGGCGAACTGCCAAATGCCCACGGCTGGTGCTGGCACGCCGGCGACCAGGCCACCCTGGATGCGCGCTTTGAAGGACGGGTGCATTTCGGCATCGAGCTGCCTGAGCGCAGCTTCGACACCGCCGTGGTGTTTCTGCCCAAGTCCAAGGAACTGGCTGATTATCTGCTCAACGCCGTGGCGGCTCGCCTGCCCGGTGCGGACGTATTTCTGGTGGGCGAAAAGAAGGGCGGAATCGAAGGCGCATCCAAGCAACTGGTTCCGTTTGGCAAGCCGCGCAAGCTCGACAGCGCGCGTCATTGCCAGCTGTGGCAAGTCACTGTGGTCAACGCCCCGGCCGCACCGGTGCTCGCCGACCTCGCCCAGCATTACGAACTGCCGCTGGCCGAAGGCCCGTTGAAAGTCGTCAGCCTGCCGGGTGTGTTCAGCCATGGCCGCCTGGATCGGGGCAGCGCCCTGTTGCTGGAGCACCTGGACAAACTGCCCAGCGGCCACGTGCTGGACTTCGGCTGCGGTGCCGGGGTGCTGGGAGCCGCAGTCAAGCGCCGCTACCCGCATAACAACGTCACCCTGCTCGATGTCGATGCCTTTGCCACCGCCAGCAGTCGTCTGACCCTTGCCGCAAACGGTCTGGAAGCCGAGGTCATTACCGGCGATGGCATTGATGCGGCGCCTATGGGCCTGAACTCGATTTTGAGCAATCCGCCGTTTCACGTCGGGGTTCATACCGATTACCACGCCACAGAAAACTTGCTGCAAAAAGCAGTCAAACATCTGAAAACAGGTGGCGAACTTCGTCTTGTAGCCAATAGCTTCCTGCGCTACCAGCCGCTGATCGAAGAGCAGTTCGGCCACTGCACAGTCAAGGCGCAAGGTCAGGGTTTCCGGATTTACAGCGCCAAACGCCGCTGACAGAAAAGCGCAATAAGGGCTTGCCGGATCGGATTTGCCTAGGCAGAATCCGCTCCGTCCTAGGGGAGTAGTCTCCCACGAGCCTCGCGCTCGTCCGGCATGCGTCAACATACTTGGTCAACAGACCATGGTGCATGCGACCCAGGTGTCCGCACAGACGGACCGGGGTTTGACAAGACCTATGACACGAACACCTTACCCGGGGCGGGAAGGCTGTACGTGTCATAGCCGTGTCGACCCGCCCCTGGAAAACTACCTGATGATGCTCGATTCCTTACTCGTTCCTACAGCAATCGTTGCCTTGGCCGAAATCGGTGACAAGACGCAACTGCTCGCGCTGATTCTCGCCGCACGCTTTCGCAAACCCTGGCCGATCATCGCCGGCATCGTGGTGGCAACCCTCGCCAACCATGCGGCAGCCGGTGCCGTGGGCGCCTGGTTCAGCACCTTCTTCACCGATGTGATGTTGCACTGGGTGCTCGCCGCGAGCTTTGCCGCCACGGCCCTGTGGACTCTGGTCCCGGACAAGATGGACGACGACGAGGCCAGTACAGCCCGCAAATACGGCCCCTTCATCACCACGCTGATTACATTCTTCATCGCTGAAATGGGTGACAAGACCCAGGTTGCGACCGTGATGCTGGCGGCGCAATACCCGGATTTGTGGCTGGTGATTATCGGTACCACCCTGGGCATGCTGATTGCCAACGTGCCGGTGGTGCTGGCGGGTAACTTTGCGGCCGACAAACTGCCATTGACCCTGATTCGCCGACTGGCCGCGACCGCGTTCTTCGTGCTGGCCATAGTGGCGGTGTACAAGGCGATGGTGATCAGCGGCTGGCTGTAACGGCCACTGATCCCTGCAGGCGCTCTGCGATGCAGGCCAATGCAATCGCCGGCAAGCCAGGCTCCCACAAGGCGGTCTGAATTGTGGGAGCTGGCTTGCCGGCTATGGGATCACTGCGGTCTTAACCCTACTGGGTCTTCGGCGCTTGCTCATACAGCGGCATCACCTTGGGGATCGCCGCTTGCAATGCCGCAATCCGGCTGCTGGAAGCCGGGTGGGTGCTCATGAATTCCGGCGGCGCATCTTGCGCTTGCGCGGCCATTTTCTGCCACAGGGTAATCGCTGCATTCGGGTTGTAACCCGCCCGGGCAGCCAGCTCAAGGCCGATCAGGTCGGCTTCGTTTTCGTTGCTGCGGCTGTTGGGCAGCGTCAGGCTGTAGTTGACCACGGTATCGGCCAGCTGCAGGCTGTCCTGGCCCAGGCCCAACAACGCACCCGCGCCCTGTTTGGCGATCTCGATGCCATAGGCTTTGGACATGGATTCACGCCCGTGCTCGCGCAAGGCGTGGGCAATTTCATGGCCCATGATGGCGGCGATTTCGTCGTCGCTGAGCTTGAGCTGATCAATGATCCCGCTATAGAAAATGATCTTGCCGCCCGGGCCGCAGTTGGCGTTGAGCTCGTCGCTCTTGATCAGATTGACCTCCCAGTTCCATTGCGCGGCATCCGGACGAAAAAACGGCGCCCGGGCAACCAGGCGGTTGGCAATGGCTTGCAAACGCTTGGCGTTGGCGCTGGTTTTGTCCAGTGCGCCTTTGCTGCTGGCCTCGGTGACAGTCTGCTGGTACGACTGCGCATACATCTGATCCACTTGCTGACTCGACAGCATGCTGAACATGTACTGCTTGCGCTCAACCCCTACCGCGCCGCCACTGGTGGTGTTCACCGCCTGGCAACCTGCGAGCAATACCCCGGCGCCCACCGCGCACACTACCGCTAACTTACCCATCATGACTCTCCATAAACATGGCGCGCATCGTATCTCAACCCGGTGTCAGACACT
The DNA here is from genome assembly GCF_003994535.1 of Pseudomonas sp. PAMC 29040. Taxonomy (NCBI): domain Bacteria; kingdom Pseudomonadati; phylum Pseudomonadota; class Gammaproteobacteria; order Pseudomonadales; family Pseudomonadaceae; genus Pseudomonas; species Pseudomonas sp. PAMC 29040. Next base: position 102,865 of record NZ_RZAA01000012.1, on the reverse strand, counting down.
CGGGCGCATTAAGTTTTGGATCATTGACCAGATTGGCCAGCGGCCGTTCGCGCAACGGCGTTTGCGGGCTGGCGAGCAATGCCTGAAGGTCCTGCAGCGGGGTTTCAGGGTCGAGCCAGGCCTGCTGCCCGGCCTCATCCAGAATCAGCGGTCGACGCTGACTGGCGGCGGCCTGAGTAATCACCGCAGTACTGAGCCACACATGCCCCTCGACCGGATAGGCCTCCCAGATGCCGGCAAAAAACAGCGAAGCGCCCTCACCCGGCGTCAGCCAGTAGGGTCTTTTACGCGTGGTCCCACGCCATTCGTAAAAACCGTTGGCCGGGATCAGGCAACGGCGCTGGCGCAGGGCATCGCGAAACATCGGTTGCTCGGCCACGGTTTCGGCCCGGGCATGGGCCGGGGTGCGCGACAGGTCAGTCAGCCACGGCGGGGTCAGCCCCCAGCGTGCCCGCGCCAGTTCACGCTGGCCGGGTTCGGCCCCGGCACGCAGGATCAATACCGAGTCATTGGGTGAAATGTTCCACTGGGCCTGCTGATCCGCCGGAAAACCGGGCAAGGCTGCAAATGCAGGGTTCCAGCGAAACAGGGCAAAACGTCCACACATGGGGCAGCACAACTCTTCTATATAGATGCAAAAAATATTCACTGATCAGCAGATCAGTACATCCGGGAAGCTTTCAGGCTCATCGCCCGCCACGGGTGACGCCGCATTGTACGCATCGATCAACTGGCGCGCGTATTGCGCCTGATCATCGGCCACCGTCAACCCCAGCAACCCGAGCGCCGGCAACTCGCCGGTCCCCCCGACCAGATCAGCCCCGTCCAGTCGGGCCTCGACCCCTTCACTGGCAAGCATGCCCAGCAATAGCTCGGCTTCCATCAGATTCTGGGGCTCGTAGATACGGCGCATGGTGATCACTCGTTCTCGCTACGCACATCAAGCATCCACTCCTGACCGTCGGTTTGAAGATGGAACACAATCGGCCGGCAACACACGGGGCAATCTTCAACGTAGGTCTGATCGCCACCCGAGAGGTCGAGCACGGCTTCAGCCACCTCACCGCAATACGGGCAATCGTAGTGTTCAGTCTCAAGCATCGCGGTCTCCAGAGTGACTTGTGCGTATAATCGCCGTCTATTTGCAGGGCTATTATTTTTGTCCTGCCCTGTGTACTAACCCTAGCCGTTTCCAACAAGAGAGCATGATGGGCGAATTCGATACCATCCGACCTTACGACGACGCAGAAGTCCCAGCAGTGCTGGCCCGGCTGCTCGGCGACAAGGCGTTTCTAGATATCCTGACCCACTTTCGCTTTCCGCGCCTGGCCGGCGCTTTCGGCTGGTTGTTAAAACCCCTTATAGCGCATCGTCTGCGTAAAGAGTTCGCCAGCGTTACTTCTGTCGCCACCTTACAGGACAAGGTCGAAGTCTATGTCGACCGCACCATCGAAAACGCAACCGACGGTGTGACCTACACCGGCGTCGAGCAGTTGAAGGCCGGCAATGCCTATCTGTTTCTGGCCAACCACCGCGATATCGTGATGGACCCGGCCTTCGTCAACTACGCGGTTTATCACGCTGGCCTGCCAACACCGCGGATCGCCATTGGCGACAACCTGCTGCAAAAACCCTTTGTCAGCGATCTGATGCGCCTCAACAAGAGCTTCATCGTGCATCGCTCGATCACCGGCCGCCGTGAAAAGCTGGCGGCGTATCAGTTGCTGTCGGCCTATATCAACCATTCGATTCGCAACGACTGCCAGTCGATCTGGATTGCACAGGCTGAAGGCCGCGCCAAGGACGGTGATGACCGTACTGATTCGGCGATTCTGAAAATGTTCCATATGAGCCGTAAAAACGAGCCGTTTGCCGAGGTTATACAGTCACTGAACCTGACTCCGGTGTCCATCAGCTACGAATACGACCCCTGTGACCAGGCCAAGGCTCGTGAGCTGTACATACGCGCCACCACGGGCACTTACAGCAAGGCTGCGGGCGAAGACGACACCAGCATTGCCAACGGCATTACCGGCTACAAGGGCCGTGTGCACGTTAACTTTTCGACACCTGTCAGCGAGCCATTCGAGGACAGCAAATTGCTGGCCAGCGAAATGGACCGGCATATTCTGAGCGGCTATCGCCTGTTCCCGGCGCACTACCTGGCGTACGCACAATGGAGTGATGCCGACCCGCAACTGCAGGTTCCACTGGCTGCGCAAGTGTTCCCTGCCGAAGAACTGGCCAAGGCCCAGCAGGAATGGCAACGCCGCCTGGACGCCTGCCCTGTCGAACACCGGCCGTATCTGGTGTTGCAGTATGCAATGCCGGTGCGTAACCAGTATCGGGTCAAGGCCGGCCTGCCTCTGTAACCCCTTCTCTGCTGCAGGCGCGGTCTCGCGAGATTTCTAGAGCTCGCGCCTGCAGGCACAGGGTAATTTCAGCTGTCACCGTATCGTCATGTAGAGAGGTCACTCTATGGCCCCTCGACACCGACACGGAGCTTGTCATGCTGCACGCAGAAAACCAGGACCGCCTCTACCTCATCACTCCCAGCGATGAACAGCAGGCGTTGATCGAAGGTCTGGCATTCAACGTCCAGGATCACCATTGGCTGGTCTATTGCGCACTCAGCGGCCACACCCATGCCGACTTGCCCGAGCTGGACCTGCTCACCGGCGTCAGCCGGCTTGAACTGTATGCCGAAGCCGCCTGAAACCTTTGCCCATAAAAAAGCCCGAACTCACAGAGTCCGGGCTTTTTGTCTTACTGGCATTACTCGCCGAGCAAACGACCAATAGCCGGGTCTTTAAACACTCGGGTCAGGGCATCACTCAGTACGTCACTCACCAGTTTGGTGTTGGTTTCCTGGTTCGGTGCCATGCCAAAGCGCTGGTCCAGCGACGCGCCGTAACGGCCACTATAGGTACGGCCGCCGTTTTTCACATCAGAGCGAAAGGTTGCGCCGATGGTCGCTTCGGTCACGTACATGGTGTCCTTGGGCGACTGATATTTCAGTTCGGCCAGGGTCACGGTCAGGGTTGGCGCATTCATCGCATTGGACGTCGGCGTGTAGCCCAACAGACGCACAGCCGCTTCGGCCTGGGCTTGCAGCTTGGGGATCAGATCTGCGCTGCTGACGCTGATCGCGCTGGTCTCCGGATACATGCCGCCACGGGTGCCCAGAGTCGGCCCCGGACGACCGTCCACCACACGCACCACCACCGGTTGACCACGTCCCACTGGCGCCAGTTGCGCGGTCAGCTTGGGTTGCGGGCTGAGTTGTTGCGGGCTGTGGGCACAGCCGACCAGGGTCAAACTGGTCACAGTAATCAAACCGAACAACAGGCGTTGCAACATGCTCATCTCTCCAGGACTGGGTAAAACAGGCCGCCAGTATAGCGGTGCACTGCACTTGCTAACTAGCCGCTTGCTGTCACCCCCTTGTCATGACCGATACATGGGGCTGTCACCTCATGCCGGTAGTGTTTGCGTTACTGACTCCCGAGGTGCCCGCCCATGAACAGTCTATGGTCGCTGCTCAGCTTTACCCGCCCCCGTCGCTGCTTCGCCCGACTGGACAGCGCAGGCCGCTGCCAGGCATTCAAGCAATGCAAACAACCGCCCGTCGGCGATGCCTGGGTCGAAATCGAAGAAATCCGCCTCAACTGGTTACACCAGGTACTACCCGCCAGCGCCCGTATCCCCTCGCGTGCAACGCGTTCGGCGGTGCTACCGCTGTTAGGTCTTTGACTGGCGAACCAATAAAAGTCATTTAACAGGATCAATTGCCCGCGTTTCTTCGTTACAATCTCCCCCCGATTATAAGGACGTCTCCTGATCGGGCCTCGCAGCACCGCTAATGCGCTTGTATTAGCTCCCCGGCACCGCCCACAGAGAGTCGCCCACACAGATCATGTGAAGCTGGCGAGCTTGCTGTTCACTGCGCAAACCACCGCCTTTACTCGATCTGCCAGAGCTGCCATTGGCCAGGCCACTGCTTTTTTCCCGTTATGCCGTTTGCGGCATGCCATTCACGGGTCAGGTACCAGGCTTGCGGCAGCCCTTTTTTGAGGTTCACGTCTTCAAAAGAGCGTGAAAAAAAAACGGGTTTCACAACTTCACAAGAGTGTGGCGAGCAAATGAAAAGTTTTGCGTCTGAACATGCACCATTAGCGTCTGAAACAGTCTCACCAAGCAGGACAGTCGCGGGCTACTGCGCACACGACTGAAAGCCTGTCCGCTTACGGATTTGGTTGCACAAACGGACGCTCTAGACCTTAAGTCGAATTGCCTCACGGGTACTGAAATGCGTTCATATGAACCCTGAAGGCCCTGGTCTGAGCGTGCGCTGAAGCTGCAAGAAATTGCGAATAATCGGACATGGCGATCCTGGCCATGAGTGACCCGGGGCCCTGACTCAAACATGCCCCGGGTGACCTGGCAGCTATGCCGTCAATTTGGTGCCGTAGATTTTGGAGACGCGTTAATGGCGCATAACGAAGCAGTCGACGTAGTACTGGTTGGAGCGGGCATCATGAGTGCCACCCTCGCCGTACTGCTCAAAGAGCTCGACCCCGGCCTCAAGCTGGAAGTTGTTGAGCAGATGGACTCGGGTGCCGCGGAAAGTTCCAACCCGTGGAACAACGCAGGCACCGGTCACGCTGGCCTTTGTGAATTGAACTACACGCCGCAGGCGGCAGATGGTTCGATCGATATCAAAAAGGCTGTGCATATCAATGCCCAGTTCGAGGTATCGAAGCAGTTTTGGGCCTATCTGGCGCAAAAAGGGACCTTCGGTTCCTGCAAATCCTTTATTAGCCCGGTGCCTCACCTGAGCTATGTCGAAGGCGAAAAAGGCGTGTCCTTCCTGAAAAAACGCTTTGAAGTGCTGAGCCGGCACCACGCGTTTTCAGACATGGAATACACCGAAGACAAAGGCAAAATGGCCGAATGGATGCCGTTGATGATGCAGGGCCGCCCTGCGGACCAGGCCATCTCGGCGACCCGCGTGATGCAGGGTACCGACGTCAACTTCGGGGCCCTGACCCAGCAACTGCTCAAACACCTGGGCAGCGCACCGGACACGCAGATCAAGTACAGCAAAAAGGTCACCGGCCTCAAGCGCAACGGCAGCGGCTGGACGGTGAGCATCAAGGACACCAATAGCGGCACTACCCGGCACATCGATGCCAAGTTCGTATTCCTGGGCGCTGGTGGCGCGGCATTGCCGTTGCTGCAGGCTTCAGGCATCGAAGAGAGCAAAGGCTACGGTGGCTTCCCGGTAAGTGGCCAGTGGTTGCGTTGCGATAACCCTGAAGTGGTCAAACTGCACCAGGCCAAGGTTTACAGCCAGGCGGCAGTGGGCTCGCCACCGATGTCAGTACCGCACCTGGACACCCGGGTGGTGGATGGCAAGAAATCGTTGCTGTTCGGACCCTATGCCGGCTTCACCACCAAGTTTCTCAAACACGGTTCATTCCTTGATCTGCCGATGTCGATTCGCCCGGGCAACATCGGGCCAATGCTCGCTGTGGCACGGGACAACATGGACCTGACCAAATACCTGGTCAGCGAAGTGCGTCAGTCGATGGAACAACGCCTGGACTCCCTGCGTCGCTTCTACCCGCAGGCCAAAGCCGAAGACTGGCGTCTTGAAGTGGCCGGACAACGGGTACAGATCATCAAGAAAGACCCGAAAAAAGGTGGCGTGCTGCAGTTCGGCACCGAACTGGTTGCAGCAAGGGACGGCTCGCTGGCCGCTCTGCTGGGCGCGTCTCCGGGTGCTTCGGTAACTGTCTCGATCATGCTCGACCTGATCGAACGTTGCTTCCCTCAAAAGGCTGCTGGCGAATGGGCGACCAAGCTCAAGGAAATTTTCCCGGCCCGGGAGAAGGTCCTCGAAACCGATGCTCAGCTGTACCGTGAAGTCAGCACCCGCAACTCCGAGTTGCTGGAACTGGTTGAACCGACCACCACCAGCATCGCGTAACCTCTGCGCCTGAAAAAAAGCCCGCCCCCTTTTGGGGGACGGGCTTTTTTGTTGCTTCGACAATGCTGCACCCTGGTCGCCGCCTCGTACCTCGTCAGCGGCGCGTCTGGTTAACCGCGGGCGTTGTCGATGAGCTCGATGTAATCGGCAGCGTGGCGCTGATCCTTGATGATTTCGACGAACGTCTGGCCATGTTCATCCTTGCCATCCAGGTCATACCCGGCTTCCTTGAAGAAGGTCAGGAAACGCTCGAAATCGTCGATGCGCAGACCACGATAGGCTTTGATCAGTTTGTGCAGCGACGGCGAAGTGGCGTCCACGGGCTCGAAGTCCAGGAACAATTTGATCTGCTCATCGCCGATCTCGTCACCAATCAACTGTTTCTTATCTTTACGCATGTCCGACTCCAGCCTGCTGATACTTCACGGGGCCCGCAGTTTACCCAAGGCTCAACGCGCGCGCACGCTGCCGGTGTGCAAGTCGGCCCAAACATGGCCATTGGCATAGGTCAAAAACTGACAGTAGACCGTGTCGTTGCGCAGCAGATCCATCACCACCCGGTATTGGGACTGCGGATAGGAAAGGCTCAAGGTCCGGGTTTTGCTGTCAAACACAGGCTTTTTCAGGCTTTTGCTTTCGCCATCGAACGATATCAGCACCTGGCGCACGGTCGCCCCCTGACTCATCGGCTTGCCCTTCAATCGCACCGACAAGGGAGACGTTACGGGAATCGGCTGCTGATTGGACTGGCGCTGACTGCCCAGCACCACGGAATACGAGGTCACCAGCATCAACTGCTGTTGCTCGGGCTGTCCGGCCCGCAGCTGAAGATCATCGGCAGGCAAGAACTGCCCATGCAGGGGCGGTGTAGCAGCGGGTGCCGCCACCAGAGGCAGGCTGGCCAGCATCAGGCTCAGAGCAGCACAGCGAAGTAAAAGACTCATGTCGGGCTCCAGAACGCAGGGAGCCGCACTCTAGCATGCGGGCTGCGGGCATCGGGAGACCCTCGGAGCCTCCCGCCCGCCTCCCTAGCGGGCAATCAACTGCCCGTCCTGAATCCGCACATGCCGTGGATGGAAGCGCGTCAGACTACTGCGATGCCCCACACTGACAATGCTCAGCCCCGGCAACTGATCAATCAGGGCTTGATACAGCATGGCCTCATCTTCCTCATCCATCGCCGAGGTCGACTCGTCCATATACAGCCACTGCGGGCGATACAGCAGCACACGGGCAAAGGCCAGCCGCTGTTGCTCGCCCCCGGAAAGCAGGCGCTGCCAGTGGTTGGGCTCATCCAGCTTGGGAATCAGATGCTCCAGGCGACAGGTACGCAGTACTTGCTCATAACGCTCGGACGGATAGCTGTCGCCGGTCTGTGGATAACTCAATGCGTCACGCAAAGTGCCTATGGGCAAATAAGGTTTCTGCGGCAAAAACAGCCCGCGTTCCTCTGGCAGGCGAATCGCCCCGCCGCCTTGCGGCCAGAGGCCTCCCATTGCCCGCAGCAAGGTACTTTTACCGCTGCCGGAACGACCACTGAGCATCAATCGTTCCCCCGGCGCCACTTGCAGGCTGGCCTCATGCAGCAAATGCCGGCCATCGGCCAGGTCCAGACTCAGATCATCAATCTTCAAGGCATGGCCCCGGGTCTCGAGGTCAATCGCCGGCGGACGCTGTTCGTTGTCAGTCATGGCCTGCCGGAAACTCAGCAGACGGTCGCAGGTGGCGCGCCATGCGGCCAGGGTGACGTAGGCATCGATAAACCAGCTGAAGTTCTCTTGTACGTTGCCAAAGGCCGAGTTGATTTGCATCAGCTCGCCCAGCTCGATCTTGCCGGCGAAGTAGCGCGGTGCCGCAACGATAAACGGAAAAATAATGGCGATTTGCGAGTAGCCCGCGGTGAAGAACGTCAGGCGTTTTTGCACCTTCATCTGGGTCCAGAAGTTTTTCCAGACCTTGTCGAAGCGGGTGCTGAGGCGCTCATGTTCATTGGGTTCGCCGTTGTACAGGGCAATACTTTCGGCGTTTTCACGTACCCGGACCATCGAGAAACGCAGGTCAGCTTCAAAGCGTTGTTGTTGGTTGTTCAGACCGATCAGACGTCGACCGATCAAGTGCGCCAGCCAGCTGCCGACAGCGGCATACAGCAACGCACACCAGAACATGTAACCGGGAATAGTGATGCCGAAGACTTCGATGCTGCCGGAAACGCCCCACAAAATAATCGAGAACGAAACCAGACTGACCACGGTGCGGATCAAGCCCAGTCCCAGGGTCAGGGTGCTGTCGGTGAACGAGTTGAGGTCTTCACTGATACGTTGGTCAGGGTTGTCGGTATAACCGCCCTGCTCCAGCTGGTAATAATTTTTGTGGGCGAGCCAGCGTGAAAAATGCTGCTCGGTCAGCCAGCGTCGCCAGCGGATAGTCAGCATCTGGGTCAGATACAGCCGGTACACCGCGCCGACAATCCCCACCGCAGCGATGATCCCGAAGTAACCGATCAGGCTCCAGAACGCCTCGCCGTCCTTTTTCTCCAGCGCGTTATAGAAGTCCTTGTACCAGTGGTTGATCCACACCGAGATGCCCACGCTGACCAACGACAGGGCAATCACCGCGATCAACAACAGCCAGGCCTTGGCCCGCTCTTCACTGCGCCAGTAGGGTGTTATGAGGCCCCAGACCCGAGGTATGAAATCTCCACGCACAGCATCATTCACCACAGAAGCCTCAGCGTTCTGATTCATCGTTCAGCCTCGGTTGGAGTAAAGAGCACTCTGCAGGCCGGTCAGGACAACCGGCCTGTAACGCTATGACACGTTTCGATACAGATTAGGGGCTGCAGCCATTTGGTTGCAAGCCGCAACACCATGGCTACAGCTGCGGTTCAGCGTCGAACCGGACGCTTCTGCAATTTGCGCTGCAACGTGCGGCGGTGCATGCCCAGGGCGCGGGCCGTAGCGGAGATATTGCCTTCATGCTCACCCAGCACGCGCTGGATGTGTTCCCACTGCAAGCGGTCAACCGACATCGGATTGTCCGGCACCAGGGTTTCAAGGTCGGCATGCTGGGAGAGCAAGGCTGCCAGCACATCGTCAGCATCGGCCGGCTTACACAGATAATTGCAGGCGCCGCGCTTGATCGCCTCGACAGCAGTGGCGATGCTCGAATAACCGGTGAGGATCACCACCCGCATTTCCGGGTCAAGTTCGAGCAGCTTGGGCAGCAATACCAACCCCGAGTCACCCTCCATTTTCAGATCCAGCGCAGCATAATCAGGCAGGTCCTGCTGTGCCAGGATCAGGCCTTCTTCAGCCGACCCTGCGGTGCTGACGCGAAATCCGCGGCGGCCCATGGCCCGTGCCATGACGCGGGTAAATGTGGCGTCGTCATCCACCAGCAGCAAATGTGGCAGCTCTTCGCCTTCGACCTGGATTTCTTCACTCATTTTCGTTTCCTCGGGCGACACGTGGCAGGCGCAGCTCGGTGAGCGTGCCGCCATCCTCGTGACTGTAGAGTTTTACCGAGCCGCCGGCGCGTGTCACGCTGGCTTTGCTCAAGAATAGGCCCAGGCCGAAACCTTTGCCCTTGGTGGTAAAAAAAGGTTTGCCGATTTGCTCGGCGATGGCCAACGGTACACCCGGACCGTGGTCGCGAATACTGATCGTCAAATCCACGGCATCCCAGTCCAGGCAAACCTCCAGCCCTTCAGGGCAGGCATCCGCTGCATTGTTCAACAAGTTGAGCAATGCCTGGGTCAGATCGGGGGGCGGTGCCATACGCGGAACCGGCGCGTGTCCCAGGCATTGAAAACGATAGGTCGCTTCCGGGCGCATCAAGTGCCAGCGATTCAAGGCTTCGTTCAGCCAGTCGGTAACATCCTGCTCTTCAATGGCCAGGCGGCGATTGGCTTCGGCGGCACGTACCAACTGCTGCAACGTCTCTTTGCATAATTTGACCTGGTCCTGCAGCACGCTCAGATCATCCTGCAGCTCCGGATCGAGGTGATCGCGGCGCATCTCTTTGATCAGCACGCTCATGGTCGACAAGGGCGTCCCCAACTCATGGGCCGCACCTGCCGCCTGGGTGGCGACCGCAAGCAATTGCTGGTCGCGCAAACCTTCTTCACGGCGCAGGGCGCGCAGTTCTTCCTGACGGCGCAGCTCATGGGCCATTTTCGTGGCAAAAAAAGTGATCACTGCCGCTGATAACGCAAAGCTCAGCCACATGCCGTAAATCTGCAGCTTTTCGCGGAAGAAGGCGCCCGCATCCAGCGGGTAGGACTGCATCATCAATAGGGTGTACAGCGCCAGGGCGATGCCGGAGAGCACCACGGAAAAACGCCAGGGCAGCGTCACTGCGGCAATGGTCAGGGGCACCAGATAGTACGAGACAAACGGATTGGTCGAGCCGCCCGAGAAATACAGCAATGCACTGTGGATAAACAGGTCGCACGCCAGTTGCAACGCGTACTCCAGTTCAGTCACCGGCCATGTGGTACGCAGCCGGATAGCGGTAAACGCACACAACAGCATGGAAAACCCGAGGGTCACACTCAGCTGGAACCAGGGCAGCGGCAGCAGATCGAATGCGTAGGCAATACCGACGGAACCTGCCTGCGCGGCCAGCACCAGAGTGCGGATAAGGGTAAGACGCCAGAGGTTTTGGCGTGTTTCTGACAATAACTGTACGGGGGCGAGCATGAGCTCTCCTGATGAGCGCTGCAGGCGAATCGCCGGGAGTATAACCAAGCAGGCGACCTGACAGACAGAAGTGCGGCAAACGGCCACAGTGTATTTGTCAGAAAACAGGCTAACAGCCCCTCAACCCGCAGGAGCGAGCTTGCTCGCGAGCCTGGATCCAGCAGCGAAGAACTCGCGAGCAAGCTCGCTCCTGCATACGGCTGGAAGATGTATTGAAAATGTAACTGGGCGAACTGATGGCCACTCTCTACAGTCTTAAGGATCTGACGCAGCTGGCACGACTGGACTGCGTTCCCCACCCCAGGAGCCTTTATGTCTACTTTCCAGCCCACCGCTGCCCTTTTGACCCTGAGCCTCGGCGCACTTGCCAGCTTGCCAGCCCTGGCTGAAGAGGTTCATTACAATCAGGTTTCCTTGCGTGCCGAAGCCAGTCAGGAAGTGCCGCGCGACTTGATGATCGTGACCCTGTACACCGAAGCCCAGAACACCGACTCGGCCAAGCTGGCCGCAGAAATCACCACCGCGATGAACAAGGCCATTGGCGAGGCCAAGCAAGTCAAGGCCGTGACCCTGCGCCAGGGCAATCGCAGCAGCTACCCCATCTATGACAACAAGACCCAGAAGATCACCGGCTGGCGCGAGCGCGCCGAGCTACGCCTGGAGAGTACAGATTTTGCCGTACTGTCCAAGCTCACCGGCGATCTGATGCAAACCCTGAAAATGGGCAACATGCAGTTCACCGTCGCCAACGCCACCCGCAAAACCAGTGAAGACGCATTGCTCAAGGATGCCGTCAACGCATTCAAGGCCCGTGCTCAACTGGCCACCGACGCACTGGGCGGCAAGGGTTACAAGATCGTCAACCTGAACCTCAACACCAACGGTTATCCGCAACCCTACATGCGCAGCGCGATGATGATGAAAGCCGCCGCACCGGCGATGGACTCCGCACCGACTCCCGATGTCGAAGCCGGCACCAGCGAAGTCAGCATGAGCGCCGATGGCGTGATTGAAGTCCAGATGCAATAAGTCCCCGACGCGACACCAAAAGCCCTTGCCGTGCTCACGCCGCAAGGGCTTTTGCGTTTTCAGGAGCCGCACCCGGAACATACGGATGAACAATCGGATAAATCCTACATCCCCAATCAGCACTGGCTGACATCTTTTCCCGACTGAAATCCAGATAAGTAACAGCCCGCTCCATACCAGTGCAGAGCAGCACCCGAAATGTCGCATACGTGTAACTAAATGAGTCGAAAAACGCCACGCAAACGATCAAATGCGCCAGAAGTTATACATAAGCGACATTCTTGTACGATCGTTCCACGTTTTATCGGTTCGTTGGCCTACGCATATTGCATTGGGTATGGGCTGTGCATAAGTATCGCCGGGTCGACTCACAAGGTCGCCCTCAAACCAAAAATGACAAAAATCATGAGGTCACCATGTTCAAACACGCGGTCATTCCGTTTCTAGTGGGCGCCAGCCTGCTCGCCAGTGCACCTTTCGCCCAGGCGGCGACCAATCTGGTGTTTTGCTCCGAAGGCAGCCCGGCCGGTTTTGACCCGGGTCAGTACACCACTGGTACTGACTTCGATGCATCAGCAGAAACCATCTATAACCGCCTGAGCCAGTTCGAACGTGGAGGCACCAACGTTGAGCCCGGCCTGGCCACCAGCTGGGACATTTCGCCGGACAACCTGACCTACACCTTCCACCTGCGCGATGGGGTCAAGTTTCACACCACCCCTTATTTCAAGCCTACGCGCGATTTCAACGCCGATGACGTGCTCTTCACCTTCAACCGCATGCTTGATAAAGACATGCCGTTCCGTAAGGCCTACCCCACCGAATTCCCTTATTTCACCGACATGGGCATGGATAAAAACATCGCCAAGGTGGAAAAAATCGATGACAAGACCGTCAAGTTCACGCTGAACACGGTTGATGCTGCGTTTATCCAGAACATGGCGATGCACTTTGCATCCATAGGCTCTGCCGAGTACGCCGACAAACTGCTCAAGGAAGGCAAGCCTTCCGATATCAATCAAAAGCCGATCGGTACCGGGCCTTTTGTATTCAAGAGCTACCAGAAAGACTCCAACATCCGCTACACCGGCAACAAGGATTACTGGAAGCCTGAAGACGTCAAAATCGACAACCTGATCTTCGCCATCACCACTGACCCGTCAGTGCGCATCCAGAAGCTGAAAAAGAACGAATGCCAGGTCACCATTTACCCGCGCCCGGCTGACCTCGCGGCACTTAAAGCCGACAAAGACCTGCAGATGCCCGAAAAGCCTGGGTTCAACGTCGGCTATATCGCTTACAACGTCATGGACAAGATCAAGGGCAGCAACGAACCCAACCCGATGGCCCTGCTCAAGGTGCGACAGGCACTGGACATGGCGGTAAACAAACAGCAAATCATTGATTCGGTATATCAGGGGGCGGGGCAATTGGCGGTTAACGGAATGCCGCCCACCCAGTGGTCTTATGACGACACGATCAAGGACGCGCCCTACAACCCTGAGAAAGCCAAGGAGCTGCTCAAGGAAGCAGGCATCAAGGAAGGCACCGAAATCACCCTGTGGGCCATGCCGGTTCAACGCCCCTACAACCCCAACGCCAAGCTGATGGCTGAAATGCTGCAGTCGGACTGGAGCAAGATTGGCATCAAGGCCAAGATCATGACCTACGAATGGGGCGAGTACATCAAGCGTTCCAAGGGCGGTGAAAACGGTGCGATGCTGATTGGCTGGAGCGGCGACAACGGTGACCCTGACAACTGGCTCGGTACGCTGTTCGGTTGCGATGCCATTGAAGGCAACAACTTCTCCAAGTGGTGCAATCCAGAGTTCGACAAGCTGATCAAGACTGCCAAGGCCACCACCGACGTGGCTGAGCGCACCAAGCTGTACAAACAGGCGCAACACCTTCTCAAAGAGCAGGTTCCGATGACACCTATCGCCCACTCGACGGTGTATCAACCGATGCGCAGCACCGTCCAGGACTTCAAAATCAGCCCCCTTGGCCTGACGTCCTTCTACGGCGTAGGCATCAGCAAATAAAAGCACTGGCGAGTGCGGCCTGAATGGCGCACTCGCTTGCCTGCCAGGACAACGGAAATCCCCCTCATCTTGAAGCTGCTGCGTACTGACGCAGAGGCTATAGGACGTCGAGACGTTTCCTACGTGATTGTCAGGCCTGGCGCATTTACGGCTGCACGCCGACGTCCTAACGTCGAGGTACAGCAAGTTTATTGCGCAGGGTGCGGCTCTCTGGCTGATGCTACCGAACCACTGAACAGCCCAGCCCACGGCGCGCGTTCAGGGACCAAAAACAAAAAAAAGGATTGGGAACGCCATGCGCAACCCACTGGTTTTATCTGTGCTATTGAGCGCCGGCGTACTTGCCGGCAGCCCGCTCGCGAACGCCGCCAACAGCCTGGTGTTCTGCTCCGAAGGCAGCCCGGCCGGTTTTGATACTGCGCAATACACCACCGCCACCGACAACGACGCGGCCGAACCCATTTACAACCGCCTGGCCGAATTTGAAAAAGGCGGCACTGCTGCCGGTCCGGCGCTGGCCACCCGCTGGGATATTTCCGAAGACGGCCTGACCTACACCTTCCATCTGCGCGACGGGGTCAAGTTTCACACCACCAAATGGTTCACCCCGACCCGTGATTTCAATGCCGATGACGTGCTGTTCACCTTCAACCGCATGCTCAGCGCCGACCATCCCTTCCGTAAGGCCTACCCGACCGAATTCCCGTATTTCACCGGGATGAGCCTGGACAAGAACATCGCCAGCGTCGAAAAGACCGACCCGATGACCGTGGTCATGAAACTCAACTCGGTGGACGCGGCGTTCATCCAGAACCTGGCCATGAGCTTTGCCTCGATCCTGTCGGCCGAATACGCCGACCAGTTGCTCAAGACCGGCAAGCCCAGCGACATCAACCAGAAACCTGTGGGCACCGGGCCGTACGTATTTCAGCGCTATCAAAAAGACTCGAACATTCGCTACGCGGCCAACAAGGATTACTGGAAGCCGGACCAGGTCAAACTCGACAACCTGATTTTCTCGATCAACGTCGACGCGTCTGCGCGCATGCAAAAACTGCGTAAAAACGAATGTCAGGTTTCCCTTAGCCCGCGCCCTGCGGACGTGGCAGCCCTCAAGGCCGATCCCAAGCTGCAAGTCATCGAAAAGCCGGGCTTCAACCTGGGCTACATCGCCTACAACGTGCAACACAAGCCCTTCGACCAGCTGCAAGTGCGTCAGGCGCTGGACATGGCGGTAAACAAGGACGCCATCCTCAAGGCGGTTTACCAGGGCGCCGGGCAAAAAGCGGTCAACGCCATGCCGCCAACGCAGTGGTCCTATGACGAAACCATTGTCGACGCACCTTATAACCCCGAAAAAGCCAAAGAGCTGCTGAAGGCCGCAGGCGTCAAGGAAGGCACCGAAATCACCCTGTGGGCCATGCCCGTACAGCGCCCGTACAACCCGAACGCCAAACTCATGGCTGAAATGCTGCAGTCGGACTGGGGCAAGATCGGGCTCAAGGTCAAGATCGTCAGCTATGAATGGGGCGAGTACATCAAGCGCACCAAAAATGGCGAGCATGACATCAGCCTGATTGGCTGGACCGGTGACAACGGTGACCCGGACAACTGGCTCGGCACCCTGTACAGCTGCGATGCGATCGGCGGCAACAACTACTCCATGTGGTGCAACAAGGAGTACGACACCCTGGTCAAGAACGCCAAGATCGTTACCGATCGCGACCAGCGCACAGTGCTCTACAAACAGGCCCAGCAATTGATCAAGCAACAGGTGCCGATGACTCCGATAGCGCACTCGACGGTCAACCAGCCGCTCAGCGCCAAGGTGGAAGGCTTCCAGGTCAGCCCGTTTGGTCGTAACGCCTTCTCCGGCGTGAGTCTCAACGACTAACTGCTCCGATTCGCTACAACCTCGGCAGGCCACCTCCAGTGGCCCGCTGAAGTGTCGCCGATCGTGCGCAGCGCAAACGTTTGCAATGCTTCAAAACGTTCCACAACAGCCGATTCAAACAAAAAAGAACGGCAATAAAAAAAGAAAGCCAAGGAGCCTCAACCATGAAAGTCACAAGCAGCGCATTGTTAGCTTTATCCATCAGCGGCCTTGCCTCGATGGCAGTTGCTGAAGAATTCATCGCGACTGAACTTAAAACCGGCGCCAGTGCGCAAAGTGAAACCAAGGGTTTTGTTGAAGAGCAGACACTGGGCGGTACCACGCGTAACTGGTACGCCAACGAGCTCAAACGCCGTGATGACCGCTTTACCTACAACCACAATGGCACCCGGGAAACCACTCCGCGCCGGATCAACTGGGTACAGGGCACCATCATCGATTACCGGTCGGGGTTCACTGAGGGTACCGTCGGTTTCAGCACCCAGGTCGCGGCTTACAACGCCGTTGCCCTTGACCGCGACGCCAAGGACATCGCCGGACCGAACAACCGCACCCTGACCCACAGCGATGGTGATGCTGTCGGTCAATGGAGCAAGCTGGGCCTGGCCAACCTCAGCGCCCGCATCTCCAACACCACGCTGACCGTAGGCCGACAGAACTTCAGCAGCCCGACCATCGACGTGATCGGCAACCGCGCATTGCCTTCCAGCTTCCAGGGCGTGGGATTGCACAGTGAAGAGTTCAACAACCTGTCCTTCGACGCCGGCTCCTTCGATCGTGTATCGCCACGGACCGAGCAAAGCCTGAGCAAGTTCCGCAGTGAATACGGCGCCACCGGCGTAGAAACCGATCGCGCCAGTGTGGCCGGCCTTAACTACCAGCCGTTCAAAAATCTGAAAACCACGCTGTATGCCACCCACGTTGAAGATTTCTGGAACCAGTACTACTTCGGCGCCGTGCACGATATCGGTGACAGCGCCGTACTGGGCCTGAACACCAACTTCAACTACTACAAGACCCTCGACACCGGCAGCAAGGCCCTGGGCAACATCAACAACGACGCCTACAGCCTGGCCTTCGCCCTGAGCCACCAGGCTCATACCCTGTCGCTGTCATTCCAGCAAATCGTCGGTGACGAGTACTTCGACTACCTGCACGAAACCAACGGCATTTACCTGGCCAACTCCTTGCTCTCGGACTTCAACGGCCCGAACGAGAAATCGCTGCAACTGGCCTACAGCATCAACATGGCGCAGTACGGCATTCCGGGCCTGAAGTTCAACGCCTACCACGCCCGTGGCTGGGACATTGACGGTACCCATTACAAGGGCACCGCCTATGACGTCAAGAACATGGACGGCGAAACCCACTACGAGTACAGCGTTGGCACGTCTTATGCTATCCAGAGCGGACCACTCAAGGCCACCGCGATCCGCGCGACCTATACCACGCACCGCGCCAGCAAAAACCAGTCTGACGGCAACATCAACGAGTTCCGTCTGGTAACAACCATTCCATTCAACATCCTTTAATCACCCGATTAAAAAACAAGGTTACGGCTGATCCGGGCATCAGCCGTAACCCTCTAGCTGGTTCAAGCGATTGGAGAAGGGTTGCCATGAAAAGACTTCCACTACGCACCGCTCTTGCTGTGGCACTGCTCAGTACAGCGGTCAGTGTTTCGGCGAAAAACCTGGTGGTCTGCACCGAAGCCAGCCCGGAAGGGTTTGATATCGTTCAGTACACCACTGCCGTGACGGCCGACGCCGCTGCGGAAACCGTGCTCAACCGCCTGGTCGACTTCGCCCCCGGAACCACCGATGTAGAACCGGCCCTGGCCGAACGCTGGGACATCAGCCCCGACGGACTCGAATACACCTTCTACCTGCGCCCCGGCGTGAAGTTCCACAGCACCGACTATTTCAAACCGACCCGCACCCTCAATGCCGATGATGTGCTCTGGAGCTTTCAGCGCCAGCTGGACCCGAATCACCCGTGGCACAAACTTTCCCTGGTCGGCTACCCCTACTTTGAAAGCATGGGCTTTAAAGACCTGCTCAAGAGCGTCGACAAAGTTGACGACATGACCGTCAAGATCACCCTCAACCACGCCGAGTCGCCGTTTCTGCGGGACATCGCCATGCCGTTCAACTCTATCTACTCTGCCGAGTACGCCGACCAGTTGCTCAAGGCCGGTAAAACCGCAGAGCTGAACAGCAAGCCGATCGGCACCGGGCCGTTCATTTTTGTGCGCTACAACAAGGACGCACAGGTGCGCTTCAAAGCCAACCCGGATTACTTCCGTGGCAAGCCGCCCAGCGACGTACTGATCTTCGCCGTCACCACCGACAGCAACGTGCGCCTGCAGAAACTCAAGGCCAACGAGTGCCAGATCGCGCTGTACCCCAAGCCCGATGAAGTCAAAAACATCCGCAAGGACCCTAACCTCAAGGTGGATGAACTGGCCGCACTGATGACCAGTTACATCGCCATGAACTCCAGCCACAAATACCTCAGCGATGTGCGGGTGCGCAAAGCCATAGACATGGCCTTCGACAAACAGACCTACCTCAACACCGTGCACGGTGAAGGCAATGCTCTGGTTGCCATCAACCCCTACCCGCCCACCATGCTTGGCTTCAACAAGGACATGCAAAGCCCGCCCCGAGACCTGGACAAGGCCCGGGCGCTGCTCAAGGAAGCAGGCGTTCCCGAAGGCACGGTACTCACCCTCTTCACCCGCAATGGCGGGGGTCCGACCAATCCCAACCCGATGCTCGGAGCGCAGCTGTTACAGTCCGACCTGCAGAAGATCGGGATCAAACTCGACATCCGGGTCATGGAATGGGGCGAAATGCTCAAGCGTGCAAAAAGTGGCGAGCATGATCTGGTCTCCACCGGTTGGGGCGGAGATAACGGCGACCCGGACAACTTCCTGACCCCACTGCTCAGTTGCGAGGCGGCCAAAAACGGCGAAAACTACGCCCGCTGGTGCAGCAAGGACTTCGAAGCACTGATCACCAGGGCCCGCAACATCACTGAACCCGAGCAGCGCGCTGCACTCTATGAGCAGGCACAGGTGATATTCCATCAGGATCAACCCTGGATTAACGTGGTACACCCAATGCTCTTTACCGCCATGCGCAAAAACGTCGAGGGCTACATCCTTAGCCCCCTGACCAACAACAACTTCGCCACCACCCGGGTGAAGTAGAACAATAAAAACACCCGCCATTGCCCACCCGGGCTCTGGCGGACCTGCCTAACCGGCTGATGAGGTACACCACACGATGTTTAGTTTTATTGCCCGCCGAGTGGGGTTGTTGATACCCACTTTCTTCGGCATTACCTTGCTGACTTTTGCCCTGATCCGCATGATTCCGGGCGACCCGGTCGAAGTCATGATGGGTGAACGTCGGGTTGACCCTGAGATGCACGCCCAGGCCATGGAACGGCTTGGCCTGAACAAGCCGCTCTATGAGCAGTATTTCGACTACATCGGCAAGCTCGCCCACGGTGACCTGGGTGAATCACTGAGAACCCGTGAAAGTGTATGGACCGAGTTTTCAGCGCTGTTCCCGGCCACCCTTGAACTGTCGATGGCCGCGCTGTTGTTCGCCGGCATCCTCGGGCTTCTGGCAGGGGTCATTGCAGCACTCAAACGAGGCTCGCTATTTGACCACGGGGTGATGGGCATCTCCCTCGCGGGATATTCGATGCCCATCTTCTGGTGGGGCCTGATTCTGATCATGTTCTTCTCGGTAACCCTGGGCTGGACCCCGGTTTCCGGACGCATCGACCTGCTTTACGACATTGAGCCGAGAACCGGTTTCATGTTGATCGACACCCTGCTCAGCGACGAGCCAGAAGCTTTCTGGGACGCGCTGCACCACATGATTCTGCCGGCCATCGTGCTCGGCACCATTCCATTGGCCGTGATCGCCCGGATGACCCGTTCATCCATGCTCGAAGTGCTGCGCGAAGACTACATCCGCACGGCCCGCGCCAAAGGCTTGTCACCTGCCCGGGTCGTATTCGTGCACGGCCTGCGCAATGCGCTGATCCCGGTACTGACCGTCGTGGGTCTGCAAGTCGGCACCCTGCTGGCCGGCGCCGTCCTGACCGAAACCATCTTCTCCTGGCCCGGCATCGGCAAGTGGCTGATCGAAGCCATTGGTGCCCGGGACTATCCCGTGGTGCAAAACGGCATCCTGTTAATCGCCTGCCTGGTGATTCTGGTCAACTTCGTAGTGGACATCCTCTACGGCTTTGCCAACCCACGCATTCGCCACCAGCGCTGAGATTCTGACCATGAGTACATCGACCAACGCTACCGAAGTGGATCAAAGCCTGCTTTATCCCTCGCCTTACAAAGAATTCTGGCACGCCTTTTCCAGGAACAAAGGGGCCGTTGCCGGCCTGATGTTCATGTGCCTGATTGTGTTTTGCGCCCTGTTTGCCCCCTGGGTCGCACCCCATAACCCGAGTGAGCAATACCGCGACTTCCTGCTGACCCCGCCGGTGTGGCTGGAAGGCGGCCAATGGCAATTTCTGCTGGGCACCGACGAACTGGGCCGCGACCTGCTGTCACGCCTGATCGAAGGTTCGCGCCTGTCACTGCTGATCGGCTTGTCCTCGGTGGTCATTTCCCTGATCCCCGGCGTGATTCTGGGCCTGTTTGCCGGGTTCTTCCCGCGCATCCTCGGCCCGGGCATCATGCGTCTGATGGACATCATGCTGGCCCTGCCGTCCTTGCTGCTGGCGGTGGCAATCGTCGCCATCCTCGGCCCTGGCCTGATCAACACCGTGATCGCAATTGCCGTGGTTTCATTGCCGTCCTATGTGCGTCTGACCCGTGCTGCGGTGATGGGCGAACTGAACCGCGACTACGTGACCGCTGCCCGCCTGGCCGGTGCCAGCTTGCCGCGCCTGATGTTCGTCACCGTACTGCCCAACTGCATGGCTCCCCTGATCGTACAGGCCACCCTGAGCTTCTCCTCGGCGATTCTCGACGCTGCGGCTCTGGGCTTCCTCGGTTTGGGCGTACAACCGCCAACCCCTGAATGGGGCACCATGCTGGCCTCGGCCCGTGACTACATCGAACGCGCCTGGTGGGTCGTCAGTCTGCCCGGTTTGACCATTTTGCTCAGCGTGCTGGCAATCAACTTGATGGGCGACGGTCTGCGCGATGCGCTGGACCCGAAACTCAAGAACGCCGCCTGAGGAGATTCCCATGTCACTTTTAGAAATCAAGAATCTCAACGTCCGCTTTGGCGACGCCAAGGCTGTGCCTGTGGTCGACGGTTTGAGCCTGTCTGTGGATAAAGGCGAAGTTCTGGCCATTGTCGGCGAATCCGGTTCCGGTAAATCCGTGACCATGATGGCGCTGATGGGCCTGATCGAGCATCCGGGTATCGTCACTGCCGACGCGCTGAATTTCGACGGCAAAAACATGCTGACCCTCAGCGCCCGTCAACGCCGGAAAATCGTCGGCAAGGACATGGCCATGGTCTTCCAGGACCCGATGACCGCGCTCAATCCCAGCTACACCGTGGGTTTCCAGATCGAAGAAGTCCTGCGCCTGCACCTGAAGATGTCGAAGAAAGAAGCACGCAAACGCGCCATCGAGCTGCTGGAAAAGGTCGAAATTCCCGGCGCGGCCAGCCGCATGGAAGCCTACCCGCATCAACTTTCGGGCGGCATGAGCCAGCGCGTAGCCATCGCCATGGCGATTGCCGGCGAACCGAAACTGCTGATCGCCGACGAACCGACCACTGCGCTGGACGTGACCATTCAAGCCCAGATCATGGATTTGCTGCTCAATCTGCAACGTGAGCAAAACATGGGCCTGGTGCTGATCACTCACGACCTGGCGGTGGTTGCCGAAACCGCGCAACGGGTGTGCGTGATGTACGCCGGCCAGGCGGTCGAAGTCGGTAGCGTGCCAGGGTTGTTTGACGTACCGGCTCACCCTTACAGCGAAGCCCTGCTGGCGGCGATCCCGGAACACAGCATGGGGGCTTCCCGTCTGGCGACCTTGCCCGGCATCGTGCCGGGGCGTTACGACCGTCCCCAGGGCTGCCTGCTGTCGCCGCGCTGCCCTTATGTACAAGACACCTGCCGCCAGCAACGTCCGGCGCTGGAGCCCAGAGCTCACAGCCAGGTACGCTGCTTCTTCCCCTTGAACCAGGAGGTGGCGTAATGACTGTCGTTCTTACCGCCCGTGACCTCACCCGTCACTACGAAGTGTCCCGCGGCATGTTCAAGGGCCACGCCCTGGTACGCGCCCTCAACGGCGTATCCTTTGAACTGGAGGCAGGCAAAACCCTCGCCGTGGTTGGCGAGTCCGGGTGCGGAAAATCCACCCTGGCCCGCGCCCTGACCCTGATCGAAGAGCCGTCTTCAGGTTCGCTGAAAATCGCCGGCCAGGAAGTCGCCGGGGCCAACAAGGCTGAACGCAAGCAACTGCGCAAAGACGTTCAGATGGTGTTCCAGAGCCCTTACGCCTCGCTCAACCCGCGGCAAAAGGTCGGTGATCAGTTGGCCGAGCCGTTACTGATCAACACCAGCCTGAGCGCCAGCGAACGCCGCGATAAAGTGCAGGCGATGATGAAGCAAGTGGGTTTGCGCCCTGAGCATTACCATCGCTACCCGCACATGTTCTCGGGTGGCCAGCGCCAGCGGATCGCCCTGGCGCGCGCCATGATGCTGCAACCGAAGGTGCTGGTGGCCGACGAACCGACCTCCGCCCTCGACGTATCGATTCAGGCGCAGGTGCTCAACCTGTTCATGGATTTGCAGCAGGAGTTCAACACCGCCTACGTGTTCATCTCCCACAACCTGGCGGTGGTCAGGCATGTCGCCGATCAGGTCCTGGTGATGTACCTCGGCCGCCCGGTAGAAATGGGGCCCAAGGAGGAGATCTACACCCGCCCGTTGCACCCCTATACCCAGGCGCTGCTGTCGGCCACACCGACCATCCACCCGGACCCGAACAAGCCGAAAATCAAAATCGTCGGCGAGTTGCCCAACCCGTTGAACCCGCCGTCGGGCTGCGCCTTCCACAAGCGCTGCCCCTATGCGACCGAGCTGTGCAGTACAGAGGAACCTGCCCTGCGCCTGCTGGACAACCGCCAGGTTGCCTGCCATCACGCGGAGCAGTTCTTGAGCGTTTAACACCGACAAACAACCTGTGGGAGCCGGGCATCCTTATCGCTGGCAAGCCAGCTCCCACGGGCCATGTAACATCCAGCTCCTGTATCCTGTCACCGGGCCGGGGAGCAGGGACAAAGCCGGATTCTGACTGTCAGGACTGGCTGTCCCCCTCGTCGCCTTCATCACCGTTGTCACCGTTGTCGCCACCGCCATCCGCGCCGCCATCACCGTCCGTTTGATCATCATCCCCCGAACTGCCACCCTGCCCCTGATCACCAGGTTCAGAGTCAGACTTGTAGATGGCATGCACCATGGGGCCAGCGACACCAGTGGCCGAAGCCCCGACTCCCGGAAGCGTCAGCGGATTGCTCGCCCATGCGGCTGAAGCACTCACCGTCAGCAAGACCAATACTTTGAGCAACAACACCATGCGTTGAAAAAGCCTCATCGCGAACTCCACCTTGTCGTAGGAAAGATACGATTTAAACCTAGTCCGCCTGCGGCGCTTTTTCCCGAAAAGCTTTTACCCGCAATAGATCTATTTGGACTTACCCGACCGAAATTGTTATGGGCTTTTGTAACCCGAGGTTCGAGGATTTACGGGCAAAAAAAAGCGAAGCCCGCAGGCTTCGCTTTTTTAACCAGAACCCCGTAGCTCTTAGTGATGCTCACGGGTGGCGCGGAATTTCACATCTGGCCAGCGCTCTTCCATCAACGCCAGGTTAACCCGGGTCGGCGCCAGGTAGGTCAGGTGACCACCGCCGTCAATCGCCAGGTTTTCCACTGCCTTGATCTTGAACTCCTCAAGCTTCTTCTTATCGTCGCAATCAATCCAGCGCGCCGAGTACACGGTGATCGGCTCATAGGAGCATTCCACCTTGTATTCGCCTTTCAGACGGCTGGCGACCACGTCGAACTGCAGCACACCAACGGCACCCAGAATGATGTCGTTGCTGCGCTCCGGGAAGAACACCTGGGTGGCGCCCTCTTCGGCCAGTTGCTGCAACCCCTGACGCAGCTGCTTGGATTTGAGCGGATCGCGCAGACGGACCCGACGGAACAGCTCCGGGGCGAAGTGCGGAATACCGGTAAAGCTCAGGCTTTCACCTTCGGTGAAGGTGTCACCGATCTGGATCGTGCCGTGGTTGTGCAAGCCGATGATGTCTCCGGCAAACGCCTCTTCCAGCTGTTCACGCTCGGAAGAGAAGAACGTCAGGGCGTCGCCGATACGGATGTCTTTGCCGGTGCGCACGTGGCGCATTTTCATGCCCTTTTCGTATTTGCCCGAGCAGATACGCATAAAAGCGATACGGTCACGGTGCTTGGGATCCATGTTCGCCTGGATCTTGAACACGAAGCCACTGAACTTCTCTTCAGTCGGCTCCACCGTGCGCTCGTTGGCCACCCGGGGCAACGGCTCCGGAGTCCAGTTGACCACCGCGTCGAGCACGTGATCGACACCAAAGTTGCCCAGTGCCGTACCGAAGAACACCGGTGTCAGCTGGCCGTCGAGGAACTCCTGCTGGTTGAATTCATGGCAGGCACCCTGGACCAGCTCCAGCTGGTCGACAAAGCGCTGGTACTCGTCACCCAGGTGCGCACGGGCCTCATCGGAGTCGAGCTTCTCGATGATTTTGGTTTCAGTGCGCTCATGACCATGACCGGCGGTGTAGACAATGATGTAGTCATCGGCCAGGTGGTAAACACCCTTGAAATCGCGGTAGCAACCAATCGGCCAGGTGATCGGCGCGGCCTTGATCTTGAGGACAGCTTCAATCTCGTCCAGCAACTCGATCGGGTCACGGATATCGCGGTCGAGTTTGTTGATAAAGCTGACGATTGGCGTGTCCCGCAGACGACAAACGTCCATCAGGGCGATGGTCCGGGGCTCAACACCTTTACCGCCATCGAGCACCATCAAGGCCGAGTCGACCGCGGTCAGGGTGCGGTAAGTATCTTCCGAGAAGTCTTCGTGGCCCGGGGTGTCGAGCAGGTTGATCATGTGGTCGCGATACGGGAACTGCATGACCGACGTGGTAATCGAAATACCCCGTTGCTTCTCCATTTCCATCCAGTCGGAGGTGGCATGGCGGTCGGACTTTCGCGATTTCACCGTACCGGCGATCGCAATCGCCTTACCCATCAGCAACAGCTTTTCGGTGATGGTGGTCTTACCCGCATCGGGGTGGGAAATAATGGCGAAAGTGCGGCGTTTCGCGACTTCGGCGGCCTGGTTGGTCATGGGAAATCGCCTGACGATTGATTCAAAAAAGGGCGCGGATTATAGCTCAAATTAGGCCCATGCAGCCACCGTTGGTGCCATGGCTCGTCGGACAAGGGTGGCAATCTGCCGTAAAAAATGTGAACCTTTTGTGCAGTGGAGGCGTCCACTCTCCTGATACGACAAACCGTCAGGTGCTGAAATATCAGCAAGTTAGCCTGACGAGGCTGCGCTAATGACAGGTGATGGCGGCGCTTTTTCGCCCCCCACCCGTTGCTCTTCGCGAACTCATCGTCGGCAGCCAGGAATGGCATTGCCACACGACAATGTGTTCGCCGACCAAGAAAAAAAAGGAGTCCGCCTGTGGCTAATCGCTATGGAAAAGGGCTTATAGGAGGTGTGATTGTTCTCGCACTCCTGGCCCTGTTGGTCCACTGGATCGGCATCAGCACTATCGAACACTATCAAGATGATCTGTTGTTCTACCTGCAAGCCCATCTGTACCTCGTACTCGTTTCAATGTTTGCCGCCCTCCTTGTAGGGATCCCCGCGGGCATTTTCCTCAGCCGACCAAGTATGGCCGGACGTGCGGAACGCTTCATGCAAGTCTTCAACATCGGCAACACCGTGCCACCGCTGGCCGTACTGGCCATTGCGCTTGGCTTTCTGGGGATCGGTAGCGGCCCTGCCATCTTCGCCCTGTTTCTCGCCTCGTTGCTGCCCATTGTGCGCAACACCTATGAAGGCCTGAAAAACGTTCAGGGTTCACTCAAAGAAGCCGCCGTCGGCATCGGCATGACCCCGCGCCAAGTGCTGTGGCGAGTCGAAATGCCCAACGCCGTGCCCATCATCATGGGTGGCGTAAGGGTCGCACTGGCGATCAACGTCGGCACCGCCCCCCTGGCGTTCCTGATTGGCGCCAACAGCCTGGGCAGCCTGATTTTCCCTGGTATCGCCCTCAATAATCAGCCGCAACTCATCCTCGGCGCAGCCTGTACCGCGCTGCTGGCATTGCTGCTCGACGGCCTGGTGATCTTCATCAGCCGCCGCTGGCTGGAACGCGGTCTACGACCTGCATAAGGTCTGGCTGAGCAAAGGAATACGCATGAAAAAATTAAGCTTGTTTTTAGGCTGCATCCTGCTGTTCGCAGGAATTGCCCAGGCCGCAGAAAAACCCCTGGTCCGGATTGGGGCGCGGGTTTTTACCGAGCAAACCCTGCTCGCTGAAATCACCTCGCAATACCTCAAGAGCAAGGGCTACAACGCTCAGGTAACCGGCGGGCTGGGCAGCAGCCTGGCGCGCAGCGCCCAGGAGTCCGGGCAGCTGGACCTGATCTGGGAATACACCGGCGTGTCACTGGTGGCCTATAACCACGTGACCGAAAAACTCGACAGCGAGCAATCCTTCGAGCGGGTCAAAGAGCTCGACGGTAAAAAAGGCCTGGTCTGGCTGCACCCGTCCAAGTTCAGCAACACCTATGCCCTGGCGCTGCCAGAAAACGTGGCCAAGGAACACCCGGAAATCAACAGCATCAGCGATCTGAACAAGGCCCTGCGCGACCCGGCGAATAAAGGCGCCCTGGTCTCACTGGATACCGAGTTCGCCAATCGCTCCGACGGGTTGATCGGCATGGCCGAGCTGTATGACATGGACCTGACCCGCAAAAACATCCGGCAAATGGACGCTGGCCTGGTCTATACCTCGCTGAAAAACGGCCAGGTGTTTGCAGGGCTGGTCTACACCACTGACGGTCGCCTGAGCGCTTTCAACCTCAAGTTGCTCGACGACGACAAGCATTACTTCCCGGATTACACCGCCGCTCCCGTAGTACGCAAAGCCTACCTGGACCAGCACCCGGATCTGGCTGACCTGCTCAAGCCACTGGCGGATCTGTTTGACGACGAAACCATGCGCCAACTCAACGCCCGGGTCGACGTCGACCACGAAAGCCCGTCCAAGGTGGCCGCAGACTTCCTGCGCCAGCACCCACAGCTTTTAGCTAACTGACCCGGAGGAAAAGACATGGAATTTCTAAACGCCTTTTCCAACATGGACTGGAATCAGGTCATGCACCTGACCCTGCAACACATTGCTCTGGTCGGGATCGCCGTGACCCTGGCCATTGTGGTTGGCGTACCGCTGGGCGTACTGATGACGCGCTTCCCGTCACTGGCCGGCCCCATGCAGGCCAGCGCCACCGTGTTGCTGACCATCCCCTCGATTGCCCTGTTCGGCCTGCTGCTGCCGTTCTATTCCAAGTTCGGCCAGGGCCTGGGCCCGATGCCCGCCATCACCGCCGTGTTCCTGTACTCATTGCTGCCGATCATGCGTAACACCTTCCTTGCCCTGACCGGCGTGGAACCGGGCATACGTGAAGCCGCCCGCGGTATCGGCATGACCTTCGCCCAGCGCCTGCGCATGGTTGAACTGCCGATCGCGGTACCGGTGATCCTGGCCGGTGTGCGCACCGCCGTGGTGATGAACATTGGTGTAATGACGATTGCCGCCACCATCGGTGCCGGCGGTCTGGGTGTACTTATTCTTGCTGCAATCAGCCGTAGCGACATGTCGATGCTGATCGTCGGCGCGGTACTGGTCAGTCTTCTGGCCATCTTCGCCGACCTGCTTTTGCAATGGCTGCAACGCACGCTGACTCCAAAAGGATTACTCAAATGATCGAACTTCAAAACCTCAGCAAGACCTTCCAAAGCAACGGCAAAGATGTAAAAGCCGTGGACTCGGTAAGCCTGACCGTCAACGAAGGCGAAATCTGCGTGTTCCTCGGGCCTTCGGGTTGCGGTAAAAGCACCACGCTGAAAATGATCAACCGCCTGATCAAGCCAACCTCCGGCAAGATCCTGATCAACGGCGAAGACACCACCGACCTCGACCCGGTCACCCTGCGCCGCAATATCGGTTATGTGATCCAGCAGATCGGTCTGTTCCCCAACATGACCATCGAGGAGAACATCACCATCGTTCCGCGCCTGCTGGGCTGGGACAAGCAAAAGTGCCATGACCGTGCCCGTGAACTGATGAGCATGATCAAGCTCGAGCCCAAGCAGTACCTGACCCGCTACCCCCGTGAACTGTCGGGTGGCCAGCAACAGCGCATCGGCGTGATTCGCGCCTTGGCCGCCGACGCACCGCTGCTATTAATGGATGAGCCGTTCGGCGCGGTCGACCCGATCAACCGCGAAATGATCCAGAACGAATTCTTCGAGATGCAGCGCGCGCTGAACAAGACCGTGATCATGGTCAGCCACGACATTGACGAAGCGATCAAGCTGGGCGACAAAATCGCCATCTTCCGCGGCGGCAAGCTGCTGCAGATGGATCACCCGGACACTCTGCTCGCCCACCCGGCCGACGACTTTGTCAGCAACTTTGTCGGTCAGGACAGCACCCTCAAGCGCCTGTTGCTGGTCAAGGCTGAAGACGCGGCCGACAACGCGCCGTCGGTCAGCCCGGAGACACCGGTGGCCGAAGCACTGGAACTGATGGACGAGCTGGACCGTCGCTACGTCGTCGTCACCTGTGCCGACAACAAAGCCCTGGGCTATGTGCGCCGTCGCGACCTGCATCGCCAGACCGGCACTTGCGGCCAGTACCTGCGCGAGTTCACCGCCACTGCAGCCTCCGACGAACACTTGCGCATCCTGCTGTCGCGCATGTACGAGTTCAACCGCTCATGGTTGCCGGTAATGGATGCCGAACGGGTATTCCTCGGTGAAGTGACCCAGGAATCCATCGCTGCCTACTTGAGCTCCGGCCGCTCCCGCGGGGCCAAGACCAGCATTGTTTCACCGGCTGATATGGCCACTGCCTAGATAACCGATCCTGCGGGAGCCTGGCTTGGCGGCGATGCAAACTACGCGGTTTTACTGACAGACCGTGCAGATACCATCGCTGGCAAGCCAGGCTCCCGCAGCAGGGCACAACTCATCTCTCCCCTTCAAATCCCCTTCTGCGGGAACATCACACTGTCATCAAGGTCGGTTACTTAAATAGCCGAAATTGAACCCCCGACGAATTCGTGCACATACGCGACATTTTTAGTTGATCAAAGGGGAATCACGCCCTAAAGTTCGCGCCGAACATCCATGCTGGAAACGATCCATCCGGCTCAAGTACTGACGACGAGACAGCAAGGTCCATTTACCTTTTTTGCTTTCGGCGGACATGCCTTGGGAAGTAGGCGAACCAAAGTGGGGATACGGAGGATGTTCAGTTGCACCCATTTATCTATGACGTTTGCCACTTGGAGTCCCTCCTCATGTCGATTCAGGTCGAAGACTATTACGCGCGCGAAACCTTCAACAAAATGAAGGCTTTTGCCGACACCCAGGAAACCCCGTTCGTGGTGATCGACACCGCCATGATCAGCAAGGCTTACGATGACCTGCGCGCAGGTTTCGAGTTCGCCAAGGTGTACTACGCGGTCAAGGCCAACCCGGCAGTCGAAATCATCGACCTGCTGCGCGACAAGGGCTCAAGCTTCGACATCGCGTCGATCTATGAACTGGACAAAGTGATGGATCGGGGCGTTTCCCCGGATCGCATCAGCTACGGCAACACCATCAAGAAGTCCAAGGACATCCGCTACTTCTACGAGAAGGGCGTGCGCCTGTTTTCCACCGACTCCGAAGCTGACCTGCGCAACATCGCCAAGGCCGCCCCGGGTTCGAAAATCTACGTGCGCATCCTCACCGAAGGCTCGACTACGGCTGACTGGCCACTGTCGCGCAAATTCGGCTGCCAGACCGATATGGCCATGGATCTGTTGATCCTTGCCCGCGATCTGGGCCTGGTGCCTTACGGCATTTCGTTCCACGTGGGCTCGCAGCAACGGGACATCAGCGTGTGGGACGCGGCGATTGCCAAGGTCAAAGTGATCTTCGAGCGCCTCAAGGAAGAAGACGGCATTGTTCTCAAGCTGATCAACATGGGCGGCGGCTTCCCGGCCAACTACATCACCCGCACCAACAGCCTGGAAACCTACGCTGAAGAGATCATCCGTTTCCTCAAGGAAGACTTCGGTGACGAACTGCCGGAAATCATCCTTGAGCCTGGCCGTTCGCTGATTGCCAACGCCGGGATCCTGGTCAGTGAAGTGGTGCTGGTTGCGCGTAAATCCCGTACCGCTGTCGAGCGCTGGGTTTACACCGATGTGGGCAAATTCTCGGGCCTGATCGAAACCATGGACGAAGCCATCAAGTTTCCGATCTGGACTGAAAAGAAAGGCGAGATGGAAGAAGTGGTCATCGCCGGCCCGACCTGCGACAGCGCCGACATCATGTATGAAAACTACAAATACGGCCTGCCACTGAACCTGGCGATCGGTGACCGCCTGTACTGGCTGTCCACCGGTGCTTACACCACCAGCTACAGCGCAGTTGAATTCAATGGCTTTCCGCCGCTGAAATCCTTCTACCTGTAAACGCAGCCCCTAAAAAACCCATGACCTGTCATGGGTTTTTTTATGCCCGCAGCCTGTAGCCGCGAGCTCGCGCCTACAGAATCTCGGCTGCCCGCTGCTGGTAAGCCGTGGCCAATGCCCGGATCTGCGGGTGCCCGGCATTCAATAAGGTCAGGGCTGCGACCTTGAGAAATTTAAGATTGCCCCCCGCCAACGCGCGCTCAAACCAGATCAACGCCTGATCGATTTCCCCCGACTCGGCCAGCACCGAGGCGTGGCTGAACTGCCCACGAAAGTCCCCCGCTTCAGCCGAGCGCCGGTACCACAGGCATGCTGCCTCTTGATCGGCAGGGCAATGCACACCCTCCTCCAGATAACGCCCCAGCAAGTTCATGGATTTGGCGTGCCCCAACTGCGCCGCCCGACGGTAATAAAACTGAGCCGTGATCTGGTCTTCAGCCACGCCGCGCCCGGTGGCCAGCAAGTTGGCGTAGTTGTACATCGCCCAGTCCAGCCCGGCTTCAGCCGCCTGGCGATACTCCAGGCTGGCCAGGGTCCAGTCCACAGGCCCGCCCCAGCCCAGTTCCCAGCAGCGCCCCAACATGTTGCGCGCCATCAGGTGATCAGCATTGGCGGCAATCTGAAACCAGCGTCTGGCCAGCACCGGATCACGCTCAATCCCCTGCCCGTCCAGCAGAATCTGCCCCAGCAAGGCCTGACCGTCGACGATGCCCTGGCGGGCCGCGAGCAAAATCGCCTGCGCTGCCCGCGCCGGGTTTTCAGCGAGCATGGCTTTGAGCTGCTCACCGTCGAGTACTTCTTCACGACGCAGTTGAAATGGCATCCCTAAACCTCAACCCAGCGCCGCAACAGGTTGTGATAAGTGCCCGTGAGCCGGATCAACGAGGGGTGATCGGGTACGTCGCGGGTCAGCTGCTGAATGGCGTTATCCATTTCAAACAGCAAGGTGCGCTGGCTGTCTTCACGCACCAGGCTTTGGGTCCAGAAGAACGAGGCATAGCGTGCGCCACGGGTGACCGCATTGACCTTGTGCAGGCTGGTACCGGGGTACAGGACCATGTCGCCAGCAGGCAATTTGACCTGCTGCACACCGTAGGTGTCCTGAATCACCAGCTCGCCACCGTCATAGTCATCGGGGTCGCTGAAAAACAGGGTGGCCGACAAGTCAGTCCGCACCCGCTCGGGACTGCCCTTGGGCTGGCGCACGGCGTTGTCGATATGAAAATCGAAACTGCCACCGCCGGTGTAGCAATTGACCAGCGGCGGGAAGACTTTGTGCGGCAAGGCAGCCGACATGAACAGCGGGGTTTGCCACAGCCGGTCAATCATTGCCGCGCCAATTTCCTTCGCCAACGGGTGCCCTTCAGGCAACTGCAGGTTGTGCTTGGCCCTGGCGGACTGAAAGCCGGCGGTGATTTTGCCGTCAGCCCACTCGGTCTGCTCCAGCGCCTCACGAATGCGCTGCACCTCTTCACGGGAAAACAAGCCGGGAATATGCAACAGCATGGCGCGATACCAGTTAGCGAAGGGACGGCAATGGTATTGATTCTTATTGTTCGTGTAAAACCCTGTTAGGACACCGGAGACGAATGAGTGTGAAAAAACCGTAAAGGGAAATTGTAAAGATTGTAAATTTAGCGCTAATAGTAATTGATCTCAATTGATACAAGGAATTGTTTGCACTATATTTCGCGGCTCAAATTCTGGGGCAAGGGATCTTCACATGTCGCGCCAACTTATAAAAATACCTGTCAGCTCACCGCGTTTACTGGCTTCGGCTATCGGTGTCGCGATTACCGCGACCTCTGCAGCCCATATGGCTCAGGCTGCCGAAAGCACGGACAGCAAAGCACAGGGCAACAGTATTTCCCTTGGCGCGACCACGGTTTCAGGCGAACAGAACGAGCAGTCCTACCAGATTGAAAAAGCCGACTCCCCGAAGTACACCGCGCCCCTGATTGATACGCCCCGCTCGATCACCGTGATCCCGCAACAACTGATCAAGGATACGGCCGCAACTTCCCTGCAAGACGCATTGCGCACCGTTCCAGGCATTACCTTCGGCGCAGGTGAAGGCGGTAACCCGCAAGGCGACCGGCCGTTCATTCGCGGCTTTGACGCCCAGGGCGACACCTATCTGGACGGCGTACGCGATACCGGCGCCCAGACTCGCGAGATTTTCGCCGTTGAATCGATTGAAGTCGCCAAAGGCCCGAACTCGGCATTTGGCGGTCGCGGTGCAGCCGGCGGCACCATCAACATGGTCAGCAAGAAAGCCCATCTGGGTAATTCGTTTGATGGCGGCTACACCTGGGGCTCGGACCAGACCCAACGCTATACCCTGGACGGTAACTATCAGTTCAGCGATACCGTTGCCGGTCGTCTGAACCTGATGAGCCACGAAAGCAATGTGGCCGGTCGCGACAATGTCAATTACGACCGCTGGGGTATTGCTCCTTCCCTGGCGTTTGGCCTGGGCACCGATACCCGGGTCAACGTCGATTACTACCACATGGAAAGTAACGACCTGCCGGATTCGGGTATTCCTTACGGTTTCTCGGTGGGCAAAACCCATACCGCAGACAGCCCGGACAAGCCGAACGACGGTGGCGACAGCAGCAATTTCTACGGCCTGAAAGATCGTGACTTCCGCAAAACCCGCGCCGATATCACTACTTTTTCGTTTGAACACGACTTCAGCGAAGACCTGCACGTCAAGAACACCCTGCGCCACGGCAACACCCTGCAGGATTACATCCTGACCCAGCCGGACGACAGTAAAGGCAACGTCAACAACGGCAGCGTCTGGCGCCGGGCCAACACCCGTGTGAGCAACACCGCCACCACCACCAACCAGACCGATCTGTTTGGTGACGTATATATCGCCGGCTTCAAAAACAGCTACTCCACCGGTATCGAACTCAGCCGCGAGACCAGCAGCAAGTCGTCCTATACCGTTAATACCAGCACCACCCCGGGTACCGCTGGCGGCACTAACTGCACTCCGGGCATGATCGGCGCCCCAAGCGACTGGAACTGCACATCCCTGGGCAACCCGAATGCCAATGATCCATGGAACGGCTCGATCGCACGCAACTATGCCGGTACTGACAGCGCCAACACCACACGCGCCATTTATGCGATGGACACGCTGGAACTGTCACCTGAGTGGCTGCTGAACATGGGTCTGCGTTACGACCACTTCGAGACCAAGTACAAATCGTACACGGCCGCCGGAGCGACCACTTACAAGGGATCTGACACCAGCGACTTCTTCTCCGGCCAGCTCGGCCTGGTGTGGAAAGTCCAGCCTAACGGCAGCGTCTACGTGTCTTACGCCACCTCGGCCACCCCGCCGGGCTCGATGCTGGACAGCAATGAAACCAACCCGTTGAGCGGTACTCCGGATCGCACCGGCAAGATTCTGGCCAGCGACATGGAACCGGAAGAAACCACCAACTACGAACTCGGTACCAAGTGGGATGTGTTCAACGACCGCCTGTCTCTGACGGCAGCCATCTTCCGCACCGAAAAAGAGAACACCCGGGTCCAGACAGACGCTGATACCTACGAGAACGCCGGCAAAACCCGCGTCGACGGCATCGAACTGTCTGCCTCCGGTAAAATCACCGAGCAATGGCAAGTGTTTGCGGGCTACACCTATCTGGACGGCAAGCAGCGCGATGGCGGCCCTTTGAACAAGGCTACCGATGGCAACCAGCTGCCCAACACCCCGAAAAACAGCGCCAGCCTGTGGACCACTTATGCGATCACACCCAAGCTGACCATCGGCGGCGGTGCGTTCTACGTGGATGAAGTATTCGGTAACGTCGCCAACTCGACTTACGTTCCGGCTTACACCCGCTACGACGCAATGGCCAGCTACAAGCTGACCAAAAACGTTGATCTGCAACTGAACGTACAGAACCTGACCGACAAGACTTACTACGACAAAGCCTTTTCGACCCACTTCGCCAACCAGGCGGCGGGCCGTACAGCCTTGTTGACCACCAGCGTTCATTTCTGATGCCAACCTGGTAATGATCACTGGTGGGAGCTGGCTTGCCAGCGATGCAAGCGATACGGTTTTACCGTTAAACCGCGCAGCTGCAATCGCTGGCAAGCCAGCCGCCCACACAGAGATGCCACAGCTTTAGCGCAAAGCCCTGTCCAACGATGGTCGGGGCTTTTGTGTGTAAACAACCTGCACGGCAAACTGCGCCGTGAAGCATTCAATTGAGCGAGCAAGGCGGTCGTCGTGTTTAAGAAAACCCTTTTTCAGCTGCACTGGTTTTTCGGGATCACCGCAGGGCTGGTCCTGGCCCTCATGGGGATTACCGGCGCGACGGTGTCGTTCCAGGACGAACTGCTGAACTTGCTCAACCCCTCGGTGCTCAAGGTCGAGAAACTCGACAGCGGCACCCTGGCGCCCGCCGAACTGGTACGCCGGGTCGAGGCCACTGAAGGCAAACAGGTGTCCATGCTCTGGGTCGGGGTGGACAGCGACAGTGCCGCACGGATTTTCTTCACCCCGCCGCCGGGGGAGCGCCGCGGTCAACTGCGCTATGTCGACCCTTACACCGGCACCTATCAGGGCGACGCCAGCGGCCAGGGCTTCTTCGATCTGATGCTGCAACTGCACCGCTTTCTGGCCATGGGCCAAACCGGTCGCCAGATCACCGGTGCCTGCACCCTGATGCTGATTTTCTTCTGCCTCTCGGGCCTCTATCTGCGCTGGCCGCGCCAGGCACTGAACTGGCGTGCCTGGCTGACCCTGGACTGGGCCAAAAAAGGCCGCAGCTTCAACTGGGACCTGCATTCCGTGGCGGGTACCTGGTGCATGATCTTTTACCTGCTGGCCGCCCTGACCGGCTTGTCGTGGTCCTACGAGTGGTACAACAAAGGCCTGCAAAAACTGTTTTCGGACAGCCCCAACAGCCAGCAGCGCAAAGGCGGTCGCGGTCAGCCCGGCCCTGCGGGGCCGGCCCCTGTAGCCGATTACGATGCCATCTGGGCCACTATCCAGCAGGCTGCCGGGCCGCAACTGAGCCTGTACAACGTGCGGATGCCACCGGTGGCCGGGCAGCCGGCCACGGTTTTTTATCTGCGCAGCGACTCGCCCCATGAGCGCGCCTTCAATCAGATCGTGCTCGACCCGGTCACTGGCGTAATCAAACAACACCAGCGCTACGCAGACAAAAGCTACAAGGCGCAATTGCTGACCAGCATTTACGCGCTTCACGTGGGCAGTTACTGGGGCCTCCCCGGGCGCATCCTGGTGACCATCGCCAGCCTCAGCATGCCGTTGTTCTTTATTACCGGCTGGTTGCTGTACCTGGACCGGCGCCGTAAAAAGCTTCAGATCAAACAGGCGCGCCAGGGTTTGTCCTCGGCGCACAGCGATGCATCGCCCTGGTTGATCGGCTTTGCCAGCCAGAGCGGTCTGGCAGAACAACTGGCCTGGCAGAGCGCCGGACAATTGCAGGCCGCCGGATTTGCAGTGCGGGTGCAACCGCTGGCAGCGCTCAGCGAGCAGGACTTGCAGCAGGCCAGCCATGCACTGTTTGTCGTCAGTACCTTTGGCGATGGTGAAGCCCCCGACAGTGCCCGTGGCTTTGAACGCAAAGTCCTGAACCAGCCTTTGGCCCTGAGCAGTCTCAAGTATTCGTTGCTGGCCCTGGGCGATCGCCAATACCCGCACTTCTGCGGCTTTGCGACCCGGGTTCAGCAATGGCTGAACGAGCGTGGCGCACAATCATTGTTCACTCCGGTCCAGGTCGACAGCGGCGACCCCGAGGCGCTGCAGCACTGGCAGCAACAGCTCGGTCAACTGACCGGTACTGCGCCGGCGGCCAACTGGCAGGCACCGGGTTACAACAACTGGACCCTTGAACAACGCCAACTGCTCAACCCTGGCAGCAGCGGCTCCGGGGTTTACCTGCTGGGGCTCAAGGCCCCCCATGCCAGCGATTCATGGCAGGCAGGTGATCTGGTTGAAGTCATGCCACGGCAGTCCCCGGCAGCGATTGAGCATTTCCTGCAAGGTCTGGGTCTGTCGGCAGACACCCGGGTACAGCTCGATGGTCTGCAAGAAACCCTGGCCCAGGCCCTGGGCGGGCGTCAGCTGCCGGACAATCGCGGGCATCTGGTGGGCATGCATGCACAGGCATTGGTCGACGCCTTGATCCCGCTGCACATGCGTGAATACTCCATTGCCTCGATCCCCGAAGATGGCCTGCTGCAACTGATCGTGCGTCAGGAGCGCCATGCCGATGGCAGCCTGGGCCTGGGTTCGGGCTGGCTGACGGAACACGCAAATGTGGGTTCTGCCATCAGCCTGAGGGTACGGCGCAACAGTGGTTTCCATCTGCCCGCCGAACCTTGTCCGCTTATTTTGCTGGGCAATGGCACCGGCCTGGCGGGGCTGCGCAGCCTGCTCAAAGCGCGCATTGCCAAGGGCCAGCAGCGTAACTGGCTGTTCTTTGGTGAACGCAATGCCGCCCATGACTTCCACTGCCGCGAAGAACTGCAGGGCTGGCTGGCCAGTGGTGATCTGGCGCGGCTGGATCTGGCGTTTTCACGGGATCAGGCACAGAAGATTTATGTACAGGATCGCTTGCGCGAGTCAGCTGATGAAATACGCAGATGGCTGGCAGACGGCGCTGCTATTTATATCTGCGGCAGTCTGCAAGGGATGGCGGCGGGTGTGGATCAGGCCTTGACCGAGCTGCTGGGCGAGCCAGCGCTACAAGCACTGATCGAGCAAGGGCGTTATCGGCGGGATGTGTATTGAACCGATGCCCGCCCCCCTGCAGGAGCGGGCTTGCCCGCGAGCGGTTCAAGGGCTCGCGAGCGGTTTGAGTCAAGGCCTCAGGCCTTGGCAGTCTCCAGCGCCATTTCCGCCGGTTCCGCACGTTTGATCACGGCATATACCACTGCCGTCACCAAGCTACCGGCGACAATCGCCAGCAAGTACAGCAGCGCATGGTTGATCGCATTCGGGATCAGCAGCACGAACAAGCCACCGTGCGGTGCCATCAGCTTGCAGCCGAAGTACATCGACAGTGCACCGGTCAAGGCGCCCCCCAGAATGCTCGCCGGAATCACCCGCAGCGGGTCTTTGGCGGCGAACGGAATCGCACCTTCGGAGATAAAGCACAGTCCCAGCACCAACGCGGCTTTGCCCGCCTCGCGTTCGGTCTGGGCAAATTTGCGCCGGGCAATAAAGGTCGCAATCCCCAGGCCGATCGGCGGCACCATGCCGGCAGCCATGGTGGCGGCCATCGGCGCGTAACTCTGCGAAGCCAGCAGCCCCACCGAAAACGCGTAGGCCGCCTTGTTGATCGGCCCGCCCAAGTCGACACACATCATGCCGCCCAGCAGAACGCCCAACAAAATGGCGTTGGTGGTGCCCATGCTGTCGAGGAAGTGGGTAAGGCCTTCGAGCATGCCGGCCACTGGCTTGCCGACCACATAGATCATCACCAGGCCGGTAAACAGGCTGGCAAACAACGGGATGATCAGAATCGGCTTCAGCGCTTCCAGACTTTGCGGCAATCGCGCATAGCGATTGATCGCCTTGGCGCAGTAACCGGCGATAAACCCGGCAATGATCCCGCCGATAAACCCGGCACCCAGGGTACTGGCCAGCAGCCCGCCAATCATCCCCGGCGCCAGGCCCGGGCGGTCGGCAATCGAGTAGGCGATATAGCCCGCCAGCAATGGCACCATCAGTTTGAACGCCGCATCGCCACCGATCTGCATCAGTGCCGCCGCCAGCGTGCCGGGCTCTTTATAGGCCGTGATCCCGAACACGAAGGACAGGGCAATCAGCAAGCCGCCCGCCACCACCATTGGCAACATGAACGACACGCCGGTCAGCAGATGCTTGTAAACCCCGGTTTTCTCTTGCTTGGCCGGTGCTGAACCATCAGCCGCTGCCGTCTCTTCCCGGCCTTCGCTCAAGGCTTTGTTCAGGGTGGCTTCGGCTTGCTTGAGGGCGATGCCGGTGCCGCAGCGGTAAATCTTCTTGCCGGCAAAACGCTCGGTCGGCACTTCGATATCAGCCGCCAACAGCACCACATCGGCTTCTCTGATGGCCTGCGGGCTCAGCGGATTGCGCGCACCGACCGAGCCCTGGGTTTCGACCTGCAGCTCGTAGCCCAGACGCTTGGCCGCCTGCTGCAATGCTTCGGCGGCCATAAAGGTGTGCGCCACCCCGGTCGGACAGGCGGTGATGGCGACGATTTTCGGACCGTGCTGCGGGCTCTCAGCCTCGGTAGAGACTGCTGGAGCGACATACACCCGGGCTTCCTGGGCGCCGCGCTGCAGTATCGCTTCGACATCTTGCAGGGCCTGGGCCGGGGTGCTCTGGAACACGGGTTTGCCAACAAAGCGCTGCATGTCCAGAGGCGTGCTGCTGACCACCAGGACCCATTGCGCTTGATCGATGGTTGCCTGGGACAGCTGGCGTTCCGGATGCTTGGGGTCATGCACTTCGACACTGGTGCTCCACCCCTGACGTTGCGCCGCTGCGTCCAGCAATCGGGCGCACAGCACGCTGGTGACCATGCCGTTGGGGCAGCCCGTGACAATGGCTAATTTCATGTGCAGTCCTCTTATTCTTGTGTCAGGGGGCAAAGGCTGACACCGCTTTCAAGCGTCGCCAGGTGCACCGCATCGCTGATGCCAAAACCGATTTGAGTGACCGCCAGCGCCCCGATGGCGGTGGCGGTGCGCAAGGTCTGCTCGGGGGTGTGGCCGCTGAGCAGGCCATGCAGCATGCCCGCCAGCAGTGAATCGCCGGCACCCACGGTGCTGGCGACGCGAACCTTGGGCGGCCGCGCCTGCAAGGCAAATGCCGGGTTGAACCAGTTCACCCCTTCAGCACCGTGGGAAATCACCACATGCTCAACGCCCCGGGCCTGCAATTGCGCGGCAGCCGCGGTCTGCGCCTCAAGGCTGGCAATGTCGTGCCCCAGCGCGGCGCTGAGTTCTTCGGTGTTGGGTTTGATCAGCCAGGGGCCCGCACTCAAACCTTGCTTCAAGGCTTCGCCACTGGTGTCCAGCACCACTTTCAGGCCAAGGGACTTCAGACGTCGCAGCAATTCACACAACCACTGCGCGCTGATGCCTTGGGGCAAGCTGCCAGCCACCACCACCGCGTCATGGCTGGCGGCAATCTGATCGAGCTTGTCGAGCAAGGCCTGTTGCGCCAGCTCACTGACCTGTGGCCCCGGCCCGTTGAGGTCGGTTACGCGGCCATCGTCTTCAGCCAGCTTGATGTTGCTGCGGGTGTCACCGGGCACGCGGATAAAGGCGTCGACAAAACCGCGGCTGGCAAACAAGGCGTTGAACGGCGCTTGATTGTTTTCACCGAGAAAACCGCTAACGGTGACGCTGTGACCCAGATCGGCCAGCACCTGTGCGACATTCACCCCCTTGCCCGCGGCATGGCTCAGCAAAGCCTGGCTGCGGTGGACTTGCCCCGGTTGCAGATGGGACAGGCGCACGGTCAGGTCCAGGGCCGGGTTAAGGGTTACGGTCAGGATTCTGGCCATCAGAGCGCCTCCACCAAGGCCCGGACTTCTTCCGGGCTACCGACACTCAAGGCCTGGGTAGCCAGGGTCTTGAGACGCTCCATGCTCAATTCGCGAACCCGCGCCTTGACCTCGGGAATGCTGCGCGCAGACACACTCAACTCATCCACGCCCAGGCCAACCAGCACCGGCACCGCCAGCGGATCGGCCGCCAGCTCGCCGCATACGCCGACCCATTTGCCATGGGCATGGGCGGCACGCACGGTGATGTCGATCAATTGCAACACCGCCGGATGCAAACCGTCGGCCTGTGCCGACAGGGTCGGGTGGCCCCGGTCGATGGCCAGGGTGTACTGGGTCAGGTCGTTAGTGCCGACGCTGAAAAAATCGACTTCCTTGGCCAGCACCGGGGCCAGCAAGGCGGCGGACGGCACTTCAATCATGATCCCCAGCTGTAAGTCAGCCACCGGGATTTCCAGGCGCAGACGTTCGGTCATGTCACGGGCGGCGCGCCATTCGGCCACGCTGCCTACCATCGGGAACATGATGCGCAGCGGGCGGTTATCCGCTGAGCGCAACAGCGCCCGCAACTGGCTTTCCATGATGTGCGGACGTTGCAACGTGAGACGAATACCCCGTACGCCAAGAAACGGGTTTTCCTCTTTCTCGATCGGCCAGTACGGCAGCGGCTTGTCGCCGCCCACGTCCAGGGTGCGTACCACCAGAGGCCGCCCGTCCAGGCCATCGAGCACCCGACGGTACTCGGCTTCCTGGGTGGCTTCGTCCGGCGCCTGGCTGTGGGCCATGAAAATCAGCTCGGTGCGCAGCAGGCCTATACCTTCGGCGCCCTGCTCGACCGCGTTGGCCACACCCTTGCTCTCGCCGATATTGGCAAACACTTCGACCCCGTGCCCATCCACAGTAACGGCCGGTTCATGACGTTGCTCGGAGGCAGCCAATAAGCGCTGTTCGCGGCTGTCACGCTCAGAAGTGGCGCGCTGCAGGGCGTCGGCATCCGGTGCGACATGCAGGCGGCCACGCTGGCCATCAATCAATAGTTGAGTGCCGGGCGCCAGCAGCAATACCGCTTCGCCAGCTCCGACCAATGCAGGAATCCCCAAGGCCCGGGCGACAATCGCACTGTGCGCGGTGGCACCACCACGGGCCGTCAAAATGCCTGCAACCCGTGCCGGATCAAGACGCGCCACGTCGGACGGACCCACTTCGTCCATCACCAGCACATAGGGTTGATCAGGTTCGGCCGGGGTTTGCACGCCACACAACTGCGCCAGAACACGGCGCCCGATGTCACGTAAATCCGCGGCGCGCTCGGCCAGCAATGCATCCTGCAACGACTCTTGCTGACGTGCAGCCGCCTCGATGACCGACATCCACGCG
The DNA here is from genome assembly GCF_003994535.1 of Pseudomonas sp. PAMC 29040. NCBI lineage: Bacteria > Pseudomonadati > Pseudomonadota > Gammaproteobacteria > Pseudomonadales > Pseudomonadaceae > Pseudomonas > Pseudomonas sp. PAMC 29040. Next base: position 61,454 of record NZ_RZAA01000012.1, on the reverse strand, counting down.
GCCTCGGCGCTTTCGCCCTGCTTGAGCCGGGTATCGACCTCATCGGTCAGCTCCGGGTCATCGAGCATTTCCTGATGGGTGATAAAAATTTCGCGAATGGCCTTGGACTGACTGCGCTGAATCAGGCCTTCAATGTCCTGACGTACCTCGGCCAAAGCTTTTTTCAGACGTTCACGCTCAATCGCCGCTGATTCGCCACGCAGCGGGTAATCGATAATTTGCAGCACTTGAATGTGTGCCGGCCCGATGGCAATTCCGGGCGCGGCGGCGATGGCCTGGATCACGCTGCCGTCAGCCGGGGCTGTGAGCAGCGTGGCGATGTCGGCCACGGGTGCTGCTGACTCGGCCAGCAGCGGCAGCGGCTCGACTTCTTCGCCCAGGCCTTCTTCAATGGCGGCCAGTATCGCCGGCAATGCATCACCGGCAATTGCGGGTTCGGCGACAAACTCCAGCACCTGGCCGCGACGTGCGCCCAGGCTGAGCAATTTGCTCAGGCTCTTGGCCGATACTGCCGACTCCTGGCCGTCAACAATTCGTACACGGATCTCGCCATCAAAGCTCTTCGCCAGTTGCGCGAGTATTTTCGCCGGACGGGCGTGCAAGCCGTGGGCGTTGGCCAGGGTGATACGGGCACTCGGCCAGTCAGCCGGTAATTCGCCGCCCAGCACTTCAAGTACTGCACGACTGCTGGTGGCGCGTCCCAGTTCATGCCCGCGACCTTCGATCAGCAGCGCACACAAGCGTTCAAGCAATGCCTGGTGGGCTTCTCCCAGGCTTGCCAGGCAGAACAGCCCGCTCAGTGGCTGGCCCAGATAGCGCATCGGCTTGTCCGGGGTCACGAAAGCCAGGCCCGGGCGCTTGACTGTTTGCTCGCTGTGCAGCCACCACAAACCATCACCCAGGGGCAATGCGTCCACCTGTTGCAACACTGCAGCAAAGCCGTTGCTCACACAATCGGCCTGACGCAGCAGGCGGGCACCGCGCCAGACCAGTTCTTCGAAATCATCGGCGGAGACACCGAGGCCGATCATCTGCGCATCCAGTGCCAGTTCCTGTGGCGCGCCCTGGAGCAATTTGAGCAAGGCTTCGGCGGAACTGGCACGACGCAATGCCTGGCCCAGATCGGTTTCGCCCAAAGCCCGGGTCAGCAGTTGCAGCAGGCGCAAATGCTCGTCGGACTTGGCCGCAATGCCGATCGCCAGGTACACGATCTGACCGTCGCCCCAGTCCACTCCATCGGGAAACTGCAATAAACGCACGCCTGTGGCATACACCAGGTCGCGGGTTTCAGGAGTGCCGTGGGGAATGGCAATTCCCTGACCCAAGAAGGTCGAGCCCTGAGCCTCACGCGCTTGCAAGCCTTTCAGATAACCTTCGGCCACCAAACCATCGGCGACCAGCTTATCGGCGAGTAAATGCAGCGCCGCAGACTTATCCACAGCCGTCTGGCCCATGGAAATCTGCTCTATGGTGAGCTCGAGCATGCGTTCTCCTTTTCCGGCGCTCCGTGGCACCAGGTATTGTTTTGAATAAAGTCAGCGTAGATAGCTCCCCCCGAAGGCCTGAGTCATGTGTGGCAAGCACATTGCTCTGCGGGGTAAAGATCCATTAAACACGCTTGCTGAAACGTTTAACCAAGAATGTCCGGCACGTTACTGCATAATTGCCCGCGCTTGAAGCCCAACTTGTCGTATTGATCAATGCAAAACGGCCGGGCTTGCAAAAAAACCAGATGCCGACAAGGCAGACGAAGATCGACTGCCTTTATCGGTTAGGATTGGCCAAAATGTCGACATGTACTACAAAAAATAAGGAATTTCCGGCGTGAAGCTCAGTGATATCGCTCAACTGGCAGGTGTTTCCGTGACCACCGCCAGCTACGTCATCAATGGCAAGGCCGAACAGCAGCGCATTAGCAGCAGCACAGTCGAGCGTGTCCGCGCGGTGGTCGAAGAGCATGGTTTTACCCCCAACCCGCAAGCCGCAGGGCTGCGCAGCCGGCACACGCGCACCCTGGGCTTTATCCTCCCGGACCTCGAAAACCCAAGCTATGCGCGCCTGGCCAAGCAACTGGAACAAGGGGCCCGGGCCCGCGGCTATCAATTGCTTATCGCCAGCTCGGACGATGCGCCGGACAGTGAGCGCCAGTTGCTCAAACTGTTTCGCGCCCGCCGTTGTGACGCCCTGTTCGTCGCCAGTTGCTTGCCTGCGGACGATGACAGCTACCGTCAACTGCAAGACCTGGGCATGCCGATCATTGCGATTGACCGGACTCTGGAGCCTTCGCGCTTTTGCTCGGTCATCAGCGATGACTGCGAAGCCAGTCTGCAATTGACCCGCAGTTTGCTACAACCGATGCCACGGCAAATTGCATTGATCGGCGCGCGCCCCGAGCTGAGTATCAGCCAGGCCCGGGCGGCGGGGTTCAAGCAAGCCCTGGAAAATTTCGACGGCGAAATACTGATCGAGCATGGTGCTGCCTTCAGCCGCGAATGCGGACGCCGGATCATCGATGATCTGCTGGCTCGCCAGGGGCACTTCCCCGAGGCGCTGATCACGACCTCATACGTTCTGCTGCAAGGGATGTTTGATGCACTGCTGGAGCACCCGAGCCAGCGTCCGCCGTTGCGTCTTGCCACCTTTGGCGACACTCAACTGCTGGACTTCCTGCCATTGCCGGTCAATGCCATGGGCCAGCAACACAGGCTGATTGCCGAAAAAGCCCTGAGCCTGGCCTTGTCGGCGATTGAAGAGCAGCACTATGAGCCCGGCATTCATGCCATTGCCCGAGTGTTCAAACAGCGCATCCATCAGGCCTGAGCATGCAACTGATCGACAGCCACACCCATCTCGATTTCCCGGACTTTGACGCCGACCGCCTGCCGTTGCTGGCACGCAGCAGAGCACTGGGGGTTGAGCAGATGGTGGTGCTGGGGGTTGAGCAGAATACCTGGCAGCGGTTGTGGGATCTGGTGCAAACAGACAGTCAGCTATATGCCGCCCTGGGTTTGCACCCGGTGTACCTCGACCGGCATCGACCCGAGCATGTGACTGAACTGGGTCAATGGCTGAACCGTCTTGCCGGGCATCCGCAACTATGCGCCGTAGGCGAAATCGGCCTCGACTTCTTCCTTCCCGAACTTGACCGCGACGCTCAACAACAGCTGTTTGAAGCGCAGCTGAAGCTGGCGTCGGACTTCCAGCTCCCGGCCCTGCTCCACGTTCGCCGCAGCCATGCGCAAGTGATCGCCACGCTCAAGCGTTTCCGGCTCCAGCGCGGCGGGATCATTCATGCGTTTGCGGGTAGCCGGGAAGAGGCGCGTGAATACCTGAAGCTGGGGTTCAAACTGGGCCTGGGCGGTGCGGCGACCTGGCCACAGGCATTGCGCCTGCGCAAAGTGCTTGCCGACCTGGCACCGGACACAATAGTGCTGGAAACCGACTCGCCCGACATGGCCCCGGCCATGTACCCCAACCAGCGCAATAGCCCCGAACATTTGCCGGATATTTGCCGGGCACTGGCCGAAGTGATGGGCTTGCACCCGGAGCAACTGGCCAAGGCTTCAACAGCCAATGCCTGTGAAGTGTTTGGCTGGACGCTGCCGGTGTAGGAGCGAGCCTGCTCGCAAGGGTTTTAAATGGTCATCAGAGCAACAATGTCCATACCGCAAAACCTGCGTACCACAGCACGGCAGCCCGCAGCAGCAGCGCCCACAGGGTATCAAGGCTGGCGACGCCTTCAGGGCCGGCCTGGGGGGCGGGGATTTCAGCGGCGGCACAGCCAGCCTTGTTGATCAACTGTTCGGCGCTGATGTCCCAGCTCAGCAGTTCATGCAACATCACCCGGCTGACGGCCGCGAAGTTGCCCACCAGCGCAAAACTTGCTCCCAGCAACCGAACCGGCAACCAGTCAAAAGCGTGACGCAGCTGCTGTGCACGCTCGACCAGTTCCGGGTTGTTGCCATGCTCGGCAGCCAGCGCCAGCAGGCGATAGCTCAAGGCGGCGACCGGCCCCAGCAGGAAGTACCAGAAAATCACGGCGAAGAAACTTTGATACGCCTGCCATAACAAATGACTCTGCACCCTTTCCAGCAATTGCTCGCCACTGTCGGCGGTTTCGCCCAGATCGCGCTCGGCAACATGGGCGCAGGCCTGCAAGTCACCACGGCGCCAGGCATCCCGGAACGGTCCGAGCCCGGCCAGCAAGTCGCCTCGCCCCAAGCTGTAAATCACCACCAGCAAATGCACCGGCAGCACCAGCAAGCCATAGGCCACAGGTTCCAGCACCCATAGCAGCAGCCCCAATACAGCCACCGGGAACAGAATCAGGATCGCCAGTACCCACCATGGCCTGCGCCCGAGCCCGGGGCTGGACTCCAGCTTGTGCAGCTCGCGCAGCCAGCCGCCATCGCACTGAAGACGCTGACGCAAACCCGAGAGTTTCTCGATCAGTATCGCCAGCAGTAACACCACAAAACTCATTGCATCTCTCCTGTGTGCTGCAACGCGCCGCGAAAGCGCGTCCAGTCAAAAGCCGGGCCAGGGTCAGTCTTGCGCCCGGGGGCCACGTCACTGTGGCCACATATCCGGTGCAGGGTAATGGCGGGAAAAGCCGCTTGCAATTGCCGGGTCAACCCGATCAGCGCCTGATACTGCGCATCGCTGAACGGCAGGTCGTCGGTGCCTTCAAGCTCGATCCCCAGCGAAAAGTCATTGCACGCCTCACGCCCCTCGAAGCTCGAGACACCTGCATGCCAGGCACGATCCAGACAAGACACAAACTGAGTGATTTTGCCGTCACGTTCAATCAGAAAGTGCGCGCTGACCCGTAACTCACTGATGCCTTCAAAGTAGGGATGTTCTGTGACATCCAGGCGATTCTGGAAAAATCCCTGAACCTTGCCGGTAGCGAATTGCCCCGGTGGCAGGCTGATGTTGTGGATAACCAGCAAGGAGACTTCGCCGTTCGGGCGCGCATTGAAGTTGGGTGACGGACAATGGCATACGCCTTGGCACCAACCGCTCGCGGGGTCCAGCTGCATACAGGCTCCTTCAACGGGAAAAACGAAAGGCCCAGTATGCCGCGATGCGCAGGCCGATGGGGAGCAATCTGTAACGCCGCGTATTACTGCGCGGCGGATTGGCCCAGGCTCTCAATCACCGAGGCCAGTGCCCGGTCGAACAGCAGGCTGTCGTCGAGCAGCAATATCGTGCCGCAACGCAGTTGGCGAATTAATTCGGAACGGTTTTTTTCCAGGGTTTTGATGCCACTGCGATTAACAAAAACATACCTGCCCTCGGGTTCGACTATCGCGATCAGCTTGCAGCGCAGGTGCGAACCCTGATCGTCCTGCTGGTCGATCCAGGTACCGATTCGCAACTGGCTGACCAGCAGCAGCCCTAAATGGTCCTGTTCGTCGAGGACGGGCAGAGGCAATGACGACACCAGCCACGGCCTGATTGCCTGCAGCTGGCGATGTGTCGCCAGTTCGTTGTCGCGGATATGTTGTTCAAGCAATTCAACACGGTCATGTTCGGTCTGGGTAAGCATCAAAAAGTCGTGCAACCAGGACTCGAGCAGACCGGGATCGTGACCCGAGTAACTCGCCAGTTGCTGAACCACGTGACTGATTTGCCGGTGCAACGGATGGCTACGGCAATCGACACTGGAGTCCAAACCGATGGCAGCACTGGCGATTGCATTGAGCAAACGGCGCGCCGGGTGGCTATCACAGCTGAAAAAGTTCTGATCCATCTGCGCAATTCTGAACATCGGCGCCTGTAACTGGCCGACGATGTTTTGCAACGGCGCCGACAGGTTGCGATCGCCGCGGATGTAATCGAATAACAACTCCACCAGGTTGCCCGCATATTCACCCGTTTCAGGGGATTGCTGCGGGTGCCCGGCCGGTTGTGCGGAGCAGCAGGACGTTGCGGACACCAGGTCGGGCAGCGCGCCAGTGGCGATCAGCAGCTGGTTGGCATCGGCATACAATTGCCCGGTATGGCTGAGCAGATACTTTTCAAACAGTTGCAGCATGATCAACTTGACCTTGATCTCGATGCCCTGATCACGCTCGGCCTGCAAAAAGTATTCGCACAGCATGGCCGGCCCCAGCGGGTTGTTCTGCTCATTGAGCACGACCCGGCTCAACGTATTGAGGCGCGTGCTCAAGTGGCACAGGGCCGACTGATCGCGTACCAGCACCTTCGCCACCATGGCATTGATGACCTGGGCGCGCTCAAGGTCGTTGCCCAACAGCGAAAACACGCCCTGCGCGGGGGTTGCCATCAACAGTGTGGAGTCACTGGCAGCGGGTTGGGTCAACTTGATAAATGCGTAGAGCAACCGCTCGAGAAAACTGCGCTCGATGTTTTTGCGCTTGAGCCGTACATCGCGCATGGCTTCAAAAAACAGGCTCTGTTCTGCGTCGCTGCGGGCCTTGTCGGCCATTTCGAACAGGGTTGCATCGGCGTTATCGAACAGTACTTGCAAGTGGGACTTGAGCTGCTGTGCGGCCTTGTCATGGACCTGCAACAGGATCACAGGCAGGCGGGCGAGAGGCGAGTGAATCGCCAGCTCGATTGAGGACCTGTGGTCAGCCCCCGCTTTCCCGTCAATGTGCATCCCGGCCTCCAGCGCTGGACGTCAAACTCATGACGCCAAATAGAAGGCGGATTATCTTGTAAAAGCTGTCGCTTGTGCCAGCAGACTCTGCATTTCAGTCTGTGCGCCGGCAAATTAATCCCGAAAGTGCCAAAAGCCGCACAGTTGCAGAGAACCGGCAGTTACCCCGCACGCTCCTTGGGTTCACCGCCAGCATGGCCCTATAATCGGCGCACTTTGTTTGTGGAGCCCGTTATGCCGAATTTATGCCTGGCCGACCTCACCGCCGAAATCGAAGCCAACGTACGCCGTGCGTTAGCCGAGGACATTGGCAGTGGCGACATCACTGCACGGCTGATCCCGGCCGAACGTCTGGCCACTGCCTCAATCATTACCCGCGAAGCCGCTGTCATCAGTGGTACGGCCTGGGTCGACTGTGTATTTCGCCAGCTTGATCCACGCGTTGCAGTGCACTGGCAAGTGGTCGACGGCGAGCGCGTGAGCCCCGATCAAGTGCTGTTTCACCTCGAAGGGCCGGCCCGCTCACTGCTCAGTGGTGAACGTAGCGCGCTGAATTTTCTGCAACTGTTATCGGGGGTAGCCACCCACGCCCAGTCATTGGCCGATCAAGTGGCGGATACCGGGGTCAAGTTGCTGGACACACGCAAAACCCTGCCGGGCCTGCGCATGGCGCAAAAATACGCGGTGACCTGCGGTGGTTGCCACAACCACCGCATAGGCCTGTACGACGCATTCCTGATCAAGGAAAACCACATTGCGGCCTGCGGCGGCATTGCCCAGGCGATCAGTGCCGCGCACAAGATCGCTCCGGGAAAACCGGTGGAAATCGAAGTCGAGAGCCTGTCCGAACTCAAGGAAGCGCTGGCAGCCGGGGCCGATATCATCATGCTCGACGAACTGAGCATGGATGACATGCGTGAAGCGGTGCGCCTGAATGCAGGCAAAGCCAAGCTGGAAGCCAGTGGCGGCATCAACCATGCCACCTTGCGCCCGATCGCCGAAACCGGCGTTGACTACATCTCGATTGGCGCAATGACCAAGGATGTCAAAGCGGTGGATCTGTCGATGCGGTTGAGCCTGTAAAAAACCCGCACCTGCAGGAGCGAGCTTGCTCGCGACGGCATCAGCGCAGTCAGCCCGAAACTGCACGTTGCCTGAGTCGCGAGCAAGCTCGCTCCCTCAGGGTTGCAGTCAGGACAATACAAAGCCCTGACACTTCACCTCATGTTCCAGTAGCCATTGCTTGGCCGCCAGGCCGCCGCCAAAGCCGGTCAGCGTGCCATTGCTGCCAATCACGCGATGACACGGAATGATGATCGGGATCGGGTTACGCCCGTTCGCCGCACCCACCGCCCGCGATGCCTTGGGCCGAAGAATTTGTTGCGAGATCTGCCCGTAGCTGGTGGTGGCCGCGTAGGGAATGGTGGTCAGCGCCCCCCAAACCGACTGTTGAAACGCCGTGCCCACAGGCTTGAGCGACAGATCGAAAACCAGCCGTGTACCCGAAAAATACTCCTCGAGCTGACGCCGCGCTTCAGCCAGTTTTGGCGCTGAATGCACCCAGTCCGCCAGTGGCGTATGGGGCCGACGATCCAGCTCAAAACGCACTTCGCGCAACCCTTCGTCATCGGCCACCAGAAACAGCGGGCCAATGGGTGACGGCATTTGATCGTAGTAAATCCGGGTCATGTTGACTCCTTGCGGGCGGCGGCCGAGTCAGTGGCCGCACGCCATAAATACATTACTGAATAGGCCCGCCACGGACGCCAGCTTTCGGCCAGGGTTTGCAGGGCCCGGGTACTCAACGGCGTGTCGTGGGGATTGGCTTCGCGGCGCAGTATCAGGTCCGCCGCCGGGAATGCATCGGGGTGTTTGAGCACCCGCATGGCGATGTAATGTGCGGTCCACTCGCCGATTCCCGGCAGCTGTACCCAGCGCTGGATAAAGCTGTGCAACGGTTGCTCGACGGCAAAATCCACCCGGCCTTCGATCAGGGCGCGGGCGATACCCTTGATTGTGTCTATCCGCGCCTGGGTAATGCCCATCTGCCCCAGATCAGCCTCTGCCAGTTGCTCGGGCCCCGGGAATAGACGATCAAGCCCTGCCCCTGGCGGGCTCTCAATCGCAATGCCGTAGCGGTGCACTATGCGGCTGGCCAGGGTCCGTGCAGCTGCCACGCTGACCTGCTGGCCCAGTACCGCCCGCACCGCCACTTCAAATCCATCCCAGCCACCGGGCAACCGCAGGCCCGGATAGCGTTCGACAAGCGGCGCCAGCAGCGCACTGCTACTCAAGGTCTGAGCTATTGCCAGAGGATCGGCATCCAGATCAAACATCCGCCGGATCCTGGTGACCACACCAAGCATCTGGCTCGGCGGCACATTCAACAGTTCAAGTTGCAGCGCATGCTGCTCACCCGGCCAGGCACTGACCCGCAACCAGCCGGGGGCATCGCCGGCACCAAATACCCGCTGATAACTGTGGGCGTCCACCTGTTCGATGCCAGGCAGGGCCCGAGTCTGCACAAAGCCCAGTAACGCGCTGAAATCGTACGGCGGGCGATAGCCCAGACGCAGCACCAATGCCTTGTCGGCCCGGGCTTTCGGGCTGCGCCTGAAGTCTCTGGGCTGCGCATGATTGGCCTCGGCAAACGCGGCATTGAAGCGCCGCAAGCTGCCAAAGCCGGAGGCCATGGCTACTTCGGTGATCGACAGGTGTGTTTCGCTCAGGAGCTGCTTGGCAAACAGCAAACGCTGAGTCGCGTGTACCGCTATCGGGGGGGCACCCAGGTGCTTGACGAACAGGCGCCGCAATTGCCGGGCACCGATATCCAGACGATCGGCCAGCATCTCCAGCGAGTGATCGGCCAGGAAACCTTCATTGATCAACTTCAAACCACGGGACACCAGATGCTCGCCATGCAGCCACAGCAGATTGCCCGGCGCCAGTTCTGGCCGACAGCGCAAACAGGGTCTGAAACCCTGGGCCTGAGCAGCCGCCGCGCTGGGGTAATACACCACGTTTTCGGGCTTTGGCGGGCGCGCCGGGCATACCGGCCGGCAGTAGATCCGGGTGCTGAGCACCGCCGTAAAAAACACCCCGTCAAAACGCGCATCACGGCTTAACCGGGCGATTTCGCAGGCGGCGGTGCTAGGCGCAAGAAGGCTGTTGTGTGTGTTCATGGAGCGCACAATAGCACTGGGTCATGGCTGATTCTCGCCATTTTCGGACCTCAATGTCGGCCGTCGATCAGCGGGTTCTGGAGAGGGGTTGCACACCCCAATGCCCGCACCGTCGCCCTGGCCGTACTGCATGAGCGGCAATCATCTGCGCCCGGCAGAGGGTTTGATCAGATTGCCCCTGGCTGGCATTTTTTCCGGCATCTCACATTGCAGGAGCCGGCCTGGCTCCTGCAGAACCCTGACTATTTACAGGCACCGCTTTGCAGACAGGTGCCGGTTTGGGTCCACACCAGTGTGCTGCCGCTCAAGGCAGGCGTCATCACGCTGGTCCAGCCACCCGCTGCCTGAGTGCCGGTCATGCTGATCACGCCATCTACCACTGTCATGCCCGCTGCCAGGTTGTCAGTGGCTGCGGCCGGGCCTGGAATGCCGTGGCTGCCCGCATCGCAGACAGTCAAATCATTACTCTCGCTGTAACACAGGGCGACGGCGGTCTTGTAGCTGTTGCTGATTGAGTTCACCTCGGCAAAACGGGCCTTCATGGTGTGTTCGTTGTAAGCCGGCAGTGCAAAAGAGGCGATCAGGCCAATGATCGCAACCACAATCATCAACTCGATCAGGGTGAAGCCTTTTTGTTGTTTCACATGAAATCTCCAAAAGTGGGACGCGGCCCTGTGGCCAAACGCCAAAGCAGTACTGAGCCGCCCAAAAAGTGCGCACAGGCTATCAAGGTTAGCGGGCGGTTGCTCCACAACTACATGGCTGACATCTGTGGAAACGCTCCAATGGCCGTCCCGACTTTGGGCCATCTAGCCTTTGAGGCCAGGAGCACAACAAAGCAATCAACTATTCAGGGATGGAAAAAATGCCAGCACAGGCAGATAAAACCAGTGTTTATCGGTGGCAAGGCACTGATCGCCAAGGCGCTCCGGCCAGTGGTGAAAGCACTGGCCACAGCCAGGCAATGATCCGGGCCCGGTTACGCCGACAAGGTATTACCGTTAGTAAAATTCGCCGGCATACAGACCGCGACACCCCCGCAGGCAAACCCGTCAAAGCCGTACAGATCACACTTTTCACTCGCCAGTTGGCCACGCTGATCAGAGCCGGCATCCCGCTGCTGCAAGCACTGGGGGTAATTGCCAACGGCCTGGAACATCAGGCCATGGGCGAGCTGGTGAATGATCTGCAGCAGGACATCAATGCAGGTATCAGCCTGGCAAGTGCGTTGCGAAAAAGGCCGGCACAGTTCGATACATTGTTCTGCAATCTGATTGAGGCTGGCGAGCAGGCCGGGGCACTGGATGTGTTGCTGGAGCGGATCGCGACGTACAAGGAAAAAACCGAAACTCTGAAAAACAAATTCAAAAAGGCCATGACCTACCCCATAGCCGTGCTGGTGGTGGCATCAGGGGTCTGCGCAATTTTATTGATTGAAGTGGTGCCGCAGTTCCAGCGCGTGTTCGACTCTTTTGACGCCCAACTGCCACTCTTCACGCTCTGGGTAATCGCTGTCTCCCAGGCGCTGCAACAGTTCGGCCTGTGGCTGCTCGCCGGGGCCGGCCTGGGGTGTGCGGCTCTGGGCTATCGCTACAAACACTGCGCGGCGTTGCGTCAGCGCCTTGATCGCTGGCTGTTGAAACTCCCGGTGCTGGGCAACCTGCTGCATTTTTCGGCCATCGCCCGTTTTGCCCGCACGCTGTCCACCACCGTTGCCGCCGGAGTTCCATTGCTTGAAGCGCTGCACGCAGTCGCCGGAGCCACGGGCAACAGCCTGTTCAAAGACGCGGTACTGCAACTCAGGCAGCGGGTGGCAACAGGCAGTCAGATCCATGTTGCCATGGGCGATGTCAGAGTATTCCCGGGCATGGTGATCCAGATGACAGCAATTGGCGAAGAGTCCGGCACACTGGACGAGATGCTCAACCACGTAGCCACCTATTATGAGAGCCAGGTCGACACTCTGGTCGATAACCTGACAGCATTGATGGAGCCGGCAATCATGGTGGTACTCGGCGTCATGGTTGGCGGACTGGTGATCGCCATGTATTTACCGATTTTCAAATTGGGCCAAGTGATTTGAGCATGATTGAATTTTTCACCCGCCACCCCGACGCTTTTATCGTCTGCGCCCTGATCTTCGGCTTGTTGGTGGGCAGCTTTATCAATGTCCTGGCCTGGCGCTTGCCCAGGATGCTCGAGCAGGACTGGCGAGCACAGGCCAGGGAGTTGCTGGAGTTGCCCGCAGCCGAAAAAATGCCTGTGTATAACTTGATGCTGCCCCGCTCCCACTGCCCGCAATGCCAGCACCCGTTGCGCCTGTGGGAAAAGATTCCGCTGCTCAGCTACCTGCTACTGGGTGGCAAGTGCTCCCGGTGCAGGACCGTTATCAGCCCGCGCTACCCCCTGACCGAACTGGCTTGCGGATTATTGTCGGCGTTTATAGCCTGGCATTTCGGCCTGAGCCTGCAGGCGGGCTGGATGCTGGTGCTGACCTGGGGGCTGCTGGCTATTTGCCTGATCGATGCCGAGCACCAGATCGTGCCCGATGTTCTGGTGCTGCCCCTGCTCTGGATGGGCTTGCTGCTCAACAGCTTCGATACTTTTACCAGCCTGTCACAAGCGGTATGGGGCGCAGCGCTGGGCTATGCAAGCCTGTGGTCGATCTTCTGGATCTTCAAGCTGCTTACCGGCAAGGACGGCATGGGCTATGGTGACTTCAAGCTGCTGGCGATGCTCGGAGCCTGGGGCGGCATTGCAGTATTACCCTTGACCATTGTGCTCTCGTCACTGATGGGTGCGATCGCAGGCCTGAGCCTGCTGGCATTACGCCGGGCCAAAACCTCCACCCCGATTCCCTTTGCCCCCTATCTGGCAATTGCCGGCTGGATTGGATTGCTCTGGGGTGGTCAAATAACCGCCTTCTATTGGTAGCTTTCGGTTTGAAATGAATACCTCATCTTCCAGACCCTGGATCCTCGGCCTGACCGGCGGCATTGGCAGTGGTAAAAGCGCCGCTGCCGAGCACTTCGCCGCCCTGGGTGTTCATGTGGTGGACGCCGACCATGCGGCACGCTGGGTGGTTGAGCCCGGGCGCCCGGCGCTGGCGAAAATCGCCGAACACTTTGGCGATGCCGTGCTGCAGGCCGATGGACAGCTCGATCGCAGCGCCTTGCGCAGCCTGATCTTTAGCGACCCTGAACTTCGGCGCTGGCTCGAAGCCCTGCTGCACCCATTGATTCGGGAAGAAATCGCGCTCAACCTGGCCCAGGCAAAATCGCCCTACGCCATTCTGGTTTCGCCACTGCTGATAGAGTCCGGCCAGTACGCAACCACCCAGCGCGTACTGGTGATCGACGCCCCGCAAGCCTTGCAGATTGAGCGCACGTTATTGCGCGACAACACCAGCGAACAGCAAGTACAGGCCATTCTGAAGGCTCAAGCCAGCCGCGAAGAACGCCTGAGTCACGCTGATGACATCCTGGTCAACGATAGCGACCTGAAGACGCTCCAGACTGAAGTCGAGCGCCTGCATCACTTTTACTTAACTTTGCGTGGAGGCCAACCATGACCAAACCTATGACCGTAGACTGCCCGACTTGTGGCACCGCCGTGGAATGGAAAACCACCAACGCGTTCCGGCCATTCTGCTCGGACCGCTGCAAACTGATCGATTTGGGCGCCTGGGCCAGCGAAGAACACAAAATCCCGGTAAGCCCGGATGCAGAGGACGACCTGTTTTCCGAGGACTTGCCAGACCGCCTGCATTAACTCCCCCTGCGCCAGCCGGCTCGTCAGCGATTACAGCGCCCTTTGTATCGCTGGCAGGCCAGCGCCTGACCGTCACCTGGGGTCTTCATCCTTCCAGGGGGCGGCCAGGTAACGGGTACGGTTGAAGGTCTCGAGCCATTCAGGACAAAACACTACCAGTGCAGTGACCAGCATCCCGTTGATGAACGCTTCCGGAAAGATGATCAGCCACAGATAGCCAATAAAGTCTTCCAGCCACTGCGCCATGACGAAGATCCCGTCCAGCCACAACACGCCAAGCACTGCCAGCAAACACAACAACGCCGCCAGCGCCGCCGCAAAGAAGCCTGAGCAAAAGATATACACGAAGGGATTACGCGGTTGCGCACGCTCAACCAGTCGCGCGCAACATTCCGTCACTGCAATGGGCAACACAATCAGCAGCATGCCATTGACGCCCATCGCGGCCAGGTCCTGTCGCCCCAGCAGCACCAGCCCTCCTTGCGCCATAAGCGCACCGATAACGGCCAGCGGCCAGTCGAGCAGTAACGTGACCACTGTCAGGCCAATAAAGTGATACGACACACCCGTATCGAAATCACGTCGCACCAGCCACAGCAAGAACAGTCCGAATACAGTCCCGAACAGCAAGTGCTGGCGGCGCGGGTCGGCAAACAGCTCAACCCACGGCGCTCGCCAGATCGCCCAGACCACCACGGGCACATAGAGCATCCAGCCGGTCAACATCGTTTCAGTGGACAACACTGCGGCACTGATCATGTTCGCGTCCTCATCCTGTTAAAGCACACCGCTCAACCCTCCGTGCTTGATGCCCCTGTTGGTGATGCACACGAGTCTACACCGCAGACTTTCAGGAACACCTGTTTCAAGGCTAAGCTGCGTCCATGGACGACTCTGATTATCTGCGCCTGCTCACCATTCAGGCCGAACAGGCCAATGCCTTTTTATCCAATGCCCGCAAGTGGGAGCGTGAGCGTTGGGTCTGCCAGCGCCTGCTCCAGGGCCTGAATATTCCGTATCACTCCGAAGACTTCACCCAGCCCAGCCAGGAACCTCCGGATGTATTGTTTGGCGAGGCCCGCTTTGAAGTGTTTTTTGTACTTGATGAAGGCCGACGCTTGAATGATGAATGGCGTGAAGAGCTCCAGCGCCGCCGCAGCGCCTATTCCCTGAGCCAGCTGGTACGTCGCGAGGCACGACCCAAACGAATTCCGGCGAGCAAGCTACTGCAACGACTGGGCCCTACCCTGCACAAAAAAGCCACCAACTACCGCGAACGCGATATCGATTTAAGTCAATTGGACATCATTGCCTTCTCCAGCCTCAAGCGCGAAGTTCTGGACCTTAACAGCCACTTCCCGCCCCCTACCGAATACTTGCGCATGGGTTGGCGCTCGCTGTCACTGGTGGGCCCTACCTTTGCCCGGGTGTTGTTCGCGCAACCGGATGCGCCGGACTTTTTGCGCAATAACCTGGGGCGCAGCATTATTTTCGACGTCGGGATCAGCCTGTGAGCCCGCTGCAGGAACTGCTTGCCGAGGTACCGCAAACCGGCCGCGTGCGCTGGATCGGCGTACGCCCCGAGTCCCGTGCAGACATGCTGGAACTCGACGCCGTGGAAGCCCGCCGCGAAGCCGGGCTGACTGGCGATCATGCGCGCCCGGGGCCCCGCAATGCCCGGCAAGTGACGTTGATTCAATGGGAGCATCTGGCCGTCATCAACTCGCTGATGGGGCGCCCGCAAGATCAGCCGCTGTTGGCCCCGGATTTGCGACGCAATCTGGTGATCAGCGGGATCAATCTGTTCAGCCTTAAAGGCAGGCGCTTCAGGATTGGCCAGGCCATTTTTGAGACCACCGGCTGGTGCCAGCCCTGTGCCCGACTGGAGCAGCGGCTGGGCCCTGGCACTTTCCAGGCAGTGCGTGGCCATGGCGGAATCACGGCCCGGGTAATCGAAAGCGGGATCATTCGTCTAGACGACGAACTGCGGGTCGAGCCATTGCAGCCCAGCGGCTATGCTCCTTTTAATCCCGGTTGAATCACCGCTGTAGCTTTTACACCTCCCGCAACGTCTATCTGACGAGGCCACAATTATGTCCAGCCGCCTGAACCCAGATGATCAAAAGCATGTCGAAGAGTACCTGCAACTGCCACAAAACCAGGTTGAGCGCCGGCCTTTCAGGCCCTTGCTGCTCCTTGGTGTGGTGGTGATCGTGGTCATTGGCATGGGCTTTTTGAGCCGCCTCCTGAGTTATCTGGCGCTATGAGCTGCATTGCGCTCGCCCGGATCGTTGCAACACAGAATTTTTCAAGCCTTGTGAGTGATACCTATGAACCATCGTATTGTTATCGTCGGCGGCGGTGCCGGCGGTCTGGAGCTGGCTACCCGCCTGGGCAAGACCCTGGGCAAACGCGGCAAAGCCAGCGTGATGCTGGTCGATGCCAACCTGACCCACATCTGGAAACCGCTGCTGCATGAAGTTGCGGCAGGGTCGCTGAACTCCTCCGAAGACGAGCTCAACTACGTCGCCCAGGCCAAATGGAACCATTTCGAATTTCAGCTGGGCCGTATGAGCGGGCTGGATCGTGAGCAGAAAAAGATCTCATTGTCGGCAACTCTCGACGAAAATGGTCAGGAACTGGTGCCCGCCCGCGAGCTGGGCTACGACACGCTGGTGATTGCGGTGGGCAGCACCACCAACGACTTCGGGACCAAGGGCGCGGCTGAGCATTGCCTGTTTCTGGATACCCGCAAGCAAGCCGAGCGTTTTCATCAGCAATTGCTTAACCATTATCTGCGCGCCCATGCCGGGCAAACCGATGTGGTCGAGCAGATCAGTGTGGCCATCGTCGGCGCCGGCGCGACCGGTGTCGAGCTGGCCGCCGAACTGCATAACGCGGCACATGAACTGGCCGCATATGGCCTGGACCGCATCAAGCCGGAAAACATGCACATCACCCTGATTGAAGCCGGGCCACGGGTTTTGCCCGCGCTGCCGGAACGCATTGGCGGCCCGGTGCATAAAACCCTGGAGAAGCTCGGGGTCACCGTTCTGACCAACTCAGCGGTGAGCGAAGTGACTGCTGACAGCTTGATCACCAAGGACGGTCAGGTCATTCCTGCGAGCCTGAAGGTTTGGGCGGCAGGGATCCGCGCACCGGGGTTTCTTCAAGAAATTGCAGGGCTGGAAACCAATCGCATCAACCAGCTGGTGGTTCGCCCTACGCTGCAAACCACCCGCGACGACAACATTTTTGCCTTTGGCGATTGTGCTGCCTGCCCGCAGCCGGGTACCGACAAGATGGTCCCACCTCGCGCCCAGGCTGCACACCAGCAAGCCTCGCTGCTGGCCAAGTCGCTGAAACTGCGGATTGAAGGCAAGTCGCAACTGCCTGATTACCACTACCGTGATTACGGCTCGCTCATTTCACTGTCGAGCTTCTCGGCTGTGGGTAACTTGATGGGTAGCCTGATGGGAAGCGTCATGCTGGAAGGCTGGCTGGCCCGGATGTTTTACATCTCGCTGTACCGCATGCACCAAATGGCGCTGTACGGAACGTTCCGCACCTTGATGCTGATGCTCGGCAGCAGGATCGGACGCGGTACCGAGCCACGACTGAAACTGCACTGATCACCACTAAACCTGCAGGCGCTTGCTCGGGGCATTTTCGAACAGCTCGCGAGCAAGCTCGCTCCTACAGAGCAGGATCGGACGCGGTACCGAGCCACGACTGAAACCGCACTGATCACCACTAAACCTGCAGGCGCTTGCTCGGGGCATTTTCGAACAGCTCGCGAGCAAGCTCGCTCCTACAGAGCAGGATCGGACGCGGTACCGAGCC
Organism: Pseudomonas sp. PAMC 29040; assembly: GCF_003994535.1. Lineage (NCBI taxonomy): Bacteria > Pseudomonadati > Pseudomonadota > Gammaproteobacteria > Pseudomonadales > Pseudomonadaceae > Pseudomonas > Pseudomonas sp. PAMC 29040. Next base: position 44,030 of record NZ_RZAA01000012.1, on the reverse strand, counting down.
ACGACTGAAACTGCACTGATCACCACTAAACCTGCAGGCGCTTGCTCGGGGCATTTTCGAACAGCTCGCGAGCAAGCTCGCTCCTACAGGGGCGGCTGATGCTCAGAGAGCATAATTACACACCACAAACTGCGCCGGCTTGTAGCACGCCAAATATGTGGGGGCCGGCCTGACCAGGTGTCTTCATCGCTGGCAAGTCAGCTCCCACAAAGCCCCATGCCAACCCGTCCAATTTTTCGCAGGCATAAAAAAAGCGACCCGAAGGTCGCTTTTTTTATTGGCCGCTGATGAGAATGTCATCAGTGCCTTATTTTCGCACCCGCTACTGCTGGGCTGAAAATGGTCGGGGTAAGGGGATTCGAACTCCTGACATCCTGCTCCCAAAGCAGGCGCGCTACCGGACTGCGCTATACCCCGGTAAAAAAAAGGCACCTTCTAGAGGCGCCTTCTGCGATCAGTGCTTTTGGCCTCTGATCTTAAGATCTAGCTCCAGAACTAACTGAAGCCAAAAATGGTGGGTCGTGTGGGATTCGAACCTACGACCAATTGGTTAAAAGCCAACTGCTCTACCAACTGAGCTAACGACCCAAAAATGGTCGGGGTAAGGGGATTCGAACTCCTGACATCCTGCTCCCAAAGCAGGCGCGCTACCGGACTGCGCTATACCCCGGCTTGAAAATGGCTCCACGACCTGGACTCGAACCAGGGACCCAATGATTAACAGTCATTTGCTCTACCAACTGAGCTATCGCGGAACTACATATTTCAATCTACAACATTGTGACTCTTTGCAACTCTCGTTGACTTCAGCGTATCTCTACGTTGGCGTCTCTGAGGCGGGCCATTCTACAACCTTTCAAACCCTTGTCAACCCTTATTTTTCGTTAGAAGACAATGATTTAGCTCTTCTAGCGGGCTTCTTGGTTTGGGCCAAGTTGCCGTTGCGGGTGACTTACTGCGGGGCGCATCTTACAAGCGTTTTCCTTACAGATCAACACCCTAAGTAAAAAAAGGCCTCGCAATGCGAGGCCTTCCTTAAAACACTGGCGCCGGAGCTTACGCGAAGACGATTTCGTCGTCTTTTACGCTCGCTGTCACAGTGGTGCCAGGCATGAACTGACCCGAAAGAATCAGTTGTGCCAGCGGGTTTTCGATCCAGCGCTGGATCGCACGTTTCAGTGGCCGTGCGCCATATACCGGGTCGTAACCTACTGCGATCAGTTTTTCCAGAGCATCCTTGTCCAGCTCCAGGCTCAGATCGCGTTCTGCCAGACGACTGCGCAGACGGCTCAACTGGATCTCGGCAATGCCGGCGATCTGATCACGGGCCAGAGGCTCGAAGATCACCACTTCGTCGATCCGGTTCACAAACTCCGGACGGAAGTGGGTACTCACCGCATCCATTACCGCAGCCCGTTGTGCTTCGCGATCACCCACCAGCTCCTGGATCTGTGCAGAGCCCAGGTTGGAGGTCATCACGATCACCGTGTTGCGGAAGTCCACTGTACGACCGTGGCTGTCAGTCAGGCGACCGTCTTCAAGCACTTGCAACAGCACGTTGAACACATCCGGGTGGGCCTTCTCGACTTCATCCAGCAGGATTACCGAGTAAGGCTTGCGCCGTACAGCTTCGGTCAAGTAACCGCCTTCTTCGTAGCCCACATAGCCTGGTGGCGCACCAATCAGTCGAGCCACGGAATGTTTCTCCATGAACTCGGACATGTCGATCCGCACCATCGCCTCTTCAGTATCAAAGAGGAACTCTGCCAGCGCCTTGCACAACTCGGTTTTACCCACACCGGTCGGGCCCAGGAACATGAACGAGCCGCTTGGACGGTTCGGGTCGCTCAAGCCTGCACGGGAACGGCGAACCGCGTTGGACACGGCCACAACAGCCTCGTCCTGGCCAATTACACGCTCATGCAGCAAGCTTTCCATCTTCATCAGCTTGTCGCGCTCACCTTCGAGCATCTTGGATACCGGAATACCGGTCCACTTCGACACGACCTCGGCGATCTCCTCTTCGGTCACTTTGCTGCGCAACAACTGATTCTCAGTTTTGCTGCTGTGCTCGTCGACCATCTGCAGGCTGCGCTCCAGATCGGGAATAACCCCGTACTGCAACTCGGCCATGCGGTTGAGGTTGCCGCTGCGGCGCGCCACTTCGAGTTCCTGACGCGCTTGCTCGATCTTTTGCTGGATCTGGGCAGAACCCTGCACTTCGGCTTTTTCCGAGGTCCAGATTTCTTCCAGGTCGGAATACTCGCGCTCAAGGCGCTCAATTTCTTCCTGCAATTTCTCGAGACGTTTTTTCGCCGCCTCATCCTCTTCTTTCTTCAGCGCCTGAGCTTCAACTTTCAGTTGAATCAAGCGACGCTCCAGACGGTCCAGCACTTCCGGCTTGGAGTCGATCTCCATGCGGATACGGCTGGCAGCCTCGTCGATCAGGTCAATCGCCTTGTCCGGCAATTGGCGATCAGTGATATAGCGATGGCTGAGTTTGGCCGCGGCAATGATTGCACCGTCGGTGATAGCCACCTTGTGGTGAACTTCATAGCGCTCTTTCAGACCCCGTAAAATTGCGATGGTGTCTTCTTCACTCGGCTCTTCAACCAGCACTTTCTGGAAGCGGCGCTCAAGAGCTGCGTCCTTCTCGATATATTGGCGGTATTCGTTGAGCGTGGTCGCACCCACGCAATGCAACTCGCCCCGGGCCAGCGCAGGCTTGAGCATGTTGCCCGCATCCATTGCGCCTTCGCCCTTACCGGCACCGACCATCACGTGCAGCTCGTCGATAAACAGGATGATCTGCCCTTCCTGCTTCGACAGTTCGTTAAGCAGCGCTTTCAGACGCTCTTCAAACTCACCGCGAAACTTGGCACCGGCAATCAATGCACCGATGTCCAGCGACAGCAGGCGCTTGCCCTTGAGACCATCAGGCACTTCGCCATTGATGATCCGCTGCGCCAAGCCTTCGGCAATGGCAGTTTTACCCACACCAGGCTCGCCGATCAGGACCGGATTGTTTTTAGTCCGGCGCTGCAACACCTGAATGGTGCGGCGAATTTCATCGTCACGACCGATCACCGGGTCGAGCTTGCCTTCTTCGGCACGCTTGGTCAGGTCGATGGTGTATTTATCCAGCGCCTGACGCGACTCTTCGACGTTCGGGTCGTTGACCGCTTCACCGCCGCGCAAGTTGTTGATGGCGTTTTCCAGGGCTTTCTTGCTCACGCCCTGCCCCAGCAACAACTTGCTCAGTTTGCTGTTGTCGTCCATGGCCGCCAGCAACACCATTTCACTGGTGATGAACTGGTCGCCTTTTTGCTGGGCCAGACGGTCTGCCTGATTCAGCAGACGAGCCAGATCCTGCGACATATTCACGTCGCCAGTAGGATTCTGGATTTTTGGCAACTGATCGAGCTCTTTGGTCAGCTCTTTACGCAGGCTGTTTACATCAAAACCGACTTGCATCAGCAGCGGCTTGATCGAACCGCCCTGCTGATCCAGCAATGCCTGCATCAAGTGCGCCGGCTCAATGGCCGGATGGTCAAGGCCTACAGCCAATGACTGAGCATCGGACAAGGCCAATTGCAACTTGCTGGTTAATCTATCTATACGCATTCGTCACCTTCCTTATGAGCAGGCCGGAGGGATGGAAACTCCTGAATGAAGAAACCTGCCAGATACCATAGTAGATGCGGGCAATTCCGGGAGTTTCAAGCCTGAAGGAAGTGACGTAGATCAGCTAGGCGGTCTTTTCGATCCAGACCAGAGATGCGAAACGGCCAGTACGAGGACTGCGCCGATAGGAATAAAAACGCGGGTCGCTCACGGTGCAAAAACCACCGCCGTAGACCGCGCCAATCCCCATGCGAGCCAGGCGCAGGCGCGCCAGCTCATAGATATCGGCCATAAAACGACCTTGATTGATGCTGGGCACAAAGGCGGCATCAGCATCGGGCAAGTCATTTATAAAGACTTCCCGCACCTCGGCACCGACTTCAAATGCCTTGGGGCCAATCGCCGGGCCCAGCCATACCAGAATCTCCCGGGGCTCAACATTGAGACTCATGGCTGCGGCTTCAAGTACGCCTGCTGCCAGCCCGCGCCAACCGGCGTGGGCGGCAGCAACCCGGGTTCCGGCGCGATCGCAGAACAGCACGGGCAAGCAATCTGCCGTCATCGCCGTACAGGCAATACCGGGCGTGGCTGTCCAGCTGCCGTCCGCTTCGACGATACGTTCAGGATTGGCAGGCACGACCACAACCCCGTGAACCTGGCTGAGCCAAGCGGGCTGTACGTCGAAAACATGGGTCAGGCGCTGGCGGTTATGTGCGACGGCTACGGGATCGTCGTCGACATGGTCGCCCAGGTTGAAGCTGTCGAACGGCGCCAGACTGACGCCGCCCGCACGGGTGGTCACACAGGCCCTGATGCCTGCCGGCGCTGGCCAGTCAGGAATCAGGAAGGTATTCACCCGACAAATGCCTCTCGGTCTTGCTTGAGCAACGTCAACAGCCAGACAAAATCGTCCGGAAGTGGCGATTCCCAGCTCATGCGCTTACCGGTCGTCGGATGATCCAACTCAAGGAAGCGCGCGTGCAGAGCCTGACGCGGGAAGTTTTTCAGGGATTCGACCATCGTCACACTGGCTGCCGGCGGGATACGGAAGCGACCGCCGTAGGCAGGGTCTCCGACCAACGGGAAGTTGATGTGGGACATATGCACACGAATCTGGTGCGTACGACCGGTTTCCAGCTTGACCCGCACATGGGTGTGGGAACGGAAACGCTCAAGCACACGGTAATGACTCACCGCCTGCTTGCCGCCTTCCATTACCGCCATACGCTGGCGTTGCTGGCCGTGACGGCCGATGGGCGCATCGATCTTGCCCCCGGCAGTAACGACACCAATGACAATGCACTCATAGATTCGGCTGACACTGCGGCTCTGCAACTGTGTAACCAGTTGCGTCTGCGCCTGGATGGTCTTGGCGACCACCATCAGACCGGTGGTGTCTTTGTCCAGACGGTGCACGATCCCCGCACGCGGCACATTAATAATGTCCGGTACGTGATGCAGCAACGCATTGAGCAAAGTACCGTCGGCATGCCCGGCAGCCGGGTGTACCACCAAGCCGGCAGGCTTGTTGATAACCAGGATGTCATCGTCTTCGTAAACGATATCCAGAGGAATGTCTTGGGCGACCCACTCACCCTGGGCTTCCTGCTCGGCAGTCAACTCCAGGATGGCGCCACCATGCACGATGTCACGGGGGCGGATGACCGCTCCGTCCACAGTGAGGCGGCCGTCTTTGATCCAGGCGGAAAGGCGCGAGCGCGAGTGCTCAGCGAATAATTGTGCGGCGACTTGATCGAGGCGTTGGCCACCCAGTTCGGACGGCACCTCTTCGCGAAGTTGAATTTTCTCGGACATGCTCATCAGGACCGCGCCAAGCCTTTGGTTTCGGCTGCGCGCTTGTGGTTAAATACGGCGTCTTTTGCCCCGAGGCTTTTCACGGGGCGCTCATCATAACAGGACGGACCCGCCCAAGACAGCGGCCGTCATAGGGACGCAAGCCGCCATGCAAGTGAGACACCTGCTGCTGATCGCCATCCTCGCACTGACCGCCGCCTGCTCGTCGACAAAAGAAGTCGTGGACGACAACCTGAGCGAAGTCGAGCTGTACCAGCAGGCGCAGGCCGACCTGGATAACCACAGCTATACCAGTGCTACCGCCAAGCTGAAGGCTTTAGAGTCGCGCTATCCGTTCGGACGCTATGCCGATCAGGCCCAGCTCGAACTGATCTACGCCTACTACAAGAACTCCGAACCGGAAGCTGCCAAGTCCGCTGCCGAGCGATTCATTCGCCTGCACCCACAGCATCCAAACGTTGATTACGCCTATTACCTCAAAGGTTTGACTTCGTTTGACCAGGACGTAGGCCTGCTGGCCCGCTTTCTGCCGCTGGACATGACCAAGCGCGACCCTGGAGCTGCACGCGACTCCTACAACGAGTTTGCCCAGCTCACCAGCCGCTTCCCGAATAGCCGCTACGCTCCCGACGCCAAGCAACGCATGATCTATCTGCGTAACTTGCTGGCTGCGTATGAAATCCACGTAGCCGACTACTACCTGACCCGCCAGGCCTATGTAGCTGCTGCCAACCGTGGTCGCTATGTGGTCGAAAACTTCCAGGAAACCCCTGCAGTCGGCGACGGGCTTGCGGTGATGGTTGAGTCCTATCAGCGCATGCACCTCGATCAACTGGCCAACACCAGCCTCGAAGTACTGAAAGACAACTACCCGAACCACCCAAGCCTGGTTGACGGTCAGTTTGTGCCACAGGTTTCCGACTCGGATAACCGCTCCTGGTTGAGCAAGGCCACACTGGGCCTGATCGAATCCAGCACACCGCTGCCACCGGGTGAAACCCGTGCCAACCTGGATATCAAGAAGCAGTATCAGGATGCCAAAGACGCGATCCCGTCTGATCTGAAGCCTAAAGATGCTGACGGCAATGTCATTCCGGAGCCTGAGCCGGAAGGTCCAAGCCGCTCCTGGTTCAGCTACATGACCCTGGGTCTGTTCGACTAATCGTCCAGCCCATGTAAAAAGAGCCCTGCGGGGCTCTTTTTTTATGTTCGATTTGGTCCTGTGCGCCTGCCAATAGCTTGGCTAAACTGGCGCATCTTTTCTCGAATAGCGAATAACCATGCTTCGTTTACTGATCTGGGCTGCTTTGATTGCTGCTGGCGTGTGGTTTTGGCGCAAGTACAAAGCCGGGCTGGCAACCACTAAGAACCCGGTCGACCCGGGTGCTCAACCCATGGTTCGTTGCGCCCACTGCGGAGTTCACCTGCCCCGCGATCGCGCCCTGCACCAGCAGCAAGAGTGGTATTGCACGCAAAACCATCTGGAACAAGGACCAAAGCCCCGGGATTAAAGGCAGCACCCCGGACTTGCGGGAGCCGGCTTGCCGGCAATAGCCGCCAATTGCGGGCTCCCACAGGCTTCAAGCGATATTCTGGATGCGTCCTTGCGGTGCATAGGGCGCCGGATCGATGATCGGTTCACGCCCCAGCAGCAAGTCGGCGAACAACTGACAGGACGCCGGAGCCAGTACCAGCCCATTGCGATAGTGCCCGCAGTTAAGCCACAACCCGCCAACACCTGCGACCCGGCCAATATATGGAATTCCCTCAGGCGAGCCCGGCCGTAATCCCGCCCAATGCCCCACCGGCTGCACACCGGCCAGAGCCGGAATCAGCTCGATCGCAGACGCCTGCAGGCTTTCCAGGGCTGTTCGGGTCGGGGTTTTATCGAAACCTTCGTGCTCGAGGGTGCTACCAATCAAGACATGCCCGTCACGCCGCGGAATCGCGTAGCGTCCTTTGGCCAGCACCATGCAGGACAAGAAGTCAGGTGCGCACTTGTAAAGAATCATCTGCCCTTTGACAGGCACTACCGGCAATTCAAGGCCCAGACTACTGAGCAGTTCACCGCTCCAGGCACCTGCCGCCAGCACCACCTCATCGCCGCGAATGTCCCCCTGAGCCGTGCTCACGCCGCAGACATTCTCGCCCTCACGGATAAATCCCAGAACCTCGCACTGCTCATGGATGGTGACATTGGGCATGGCTTGCAACGCGGCCTTCAGTGATTTAACCAGCCGCGGATTACGCACATTGGCCACTTCGGCCATGTAAATGGCCCTTGAATAACCGCCCCCCAATACCGGTACCGCCCCTTCAACCGCAGAGATTTCGACCGTACTCAAGGGCCGGCCTTCACGCTTGGCCCACATCAGGGCTTGCGCCTCGTCTTCAAGGTCAAGCCAGTACAAACCGGTGGTGTGAACTTCAGGATCTACACCTGTAGCGGCAAACAAACGTTCTGCCAACTGTGGATAAAAGTCCTGCGACCAGTGAGCCAGGGCTGTAACAGCCGGGTTGTAGCGCCAGGGATAAAGCGGAGAAACGATCCCGCCACCGGCCCAGGAGGACTCCTGCCCGACAGCACTCTGGTCAAGAAGCGTTACCTGCCCGACTTCGGCTGCCAGATTGAACGCTGTCAGCAGCCCGATAACGCCGCCCCCTACAATCACTACGCGTTGTTGCTTAGCCATCAATCAACTCAGCCCAAAATGAAAATAAATTGTTAGCGCCCCCAACACTGCTGCACTGTCAGGTCCGGAGCGGCCTGGGTAATTGCGGTCAAACCGGTATGGGCCAAGGTGAAATTCCCACACGCATCGTCCGCCATGGACGAGCCCGCTCTGCGGGTAGCCGTCAGCAAGAAGGCATGATCAGCGAGGTCGTGGGTAATCAGATAGTGCTCGTTGCCCGAACCAAGATTTTCCGCCCCACTGTATAAACCTTTTTTCGTATAAAAACGCTCCAGACTTTGGGATTGCTCCGACAACAAGACCACTATTTGAGCGCGATAGGCACGCTGGACCGAGCCGCTGTAAACCGGATAAACCACTGCCCCAAGAAAACCGACGATTGCCACCACGATAACGAGTTCGATCAGGGTAAAGCCTGCCCCGTGCCTGCGCATCACGCCCTCCTACTGGATTTGCCGCCACATGATCCTGCTCAATTGCCGGGAGCCTGCCCCACCCTCTTCGGCATCCACGTCCTGATAATGCGCATAAACACTCTCCAGGACGGTACGTGACTGCCCGTACAGGCCAATGCCCGTGACGCGGTACAAACGGGTCAAAGTGGTCGCAGGAAAATCTGCCGGGGCAATGCTCAAACCAAGGTTCTGGACACCGTAGAGCCCATCCGCAGCGCCTATCCAGTGAACTGCGGATACCGGGTGTATTCCGGGTGATAGCTGAGTGCGCACCTCTGCTGGCGGGGCGCATCTTGCAGGTGAGCTGCAGACCGCGATTGCGGACCACTGCAGAGCCACCCAGGACTCACCGCTGCGCAGTGCAGTTTCGGCAGCCTGAAATGAATGATTGGCATGCTGGACGCTGCCGGTCATTTTCTCCTGCTGCACTGCAGTCTCCATGGCGGTCAGGCCAAGCAGAGTGAGTAACAGCAAGAAAACCATACTGGCCAATAGCGCCACGCCGCGTTGCGTGCTCGAAGAAAAACACATGACGCGCCCTACGCCAGTCGATTACGTAGAGCCACCAACACGTTATAGCCCTGATCTTTTACCCGCCCCCCGGGATCTCGCAAGACCAGGGCGATACGCACGCTGCGGATACCGGCCACATCGGCAGGACTGTCTTCATAGCGCAAAACTGACTGCGTGCTCGAGGAATCGGCCACCCCAAAGCTCACGTCAAACGCGGCCACATTGTCCAGCAACACGGCATTATTGGCCCCGGACTTCAATTGCCCGTTTTCAAAACGGTAATGCAGCTCACGCAGGGCAAAGGCTATTTCACCGGGTGCCAGAGACAGTCGCGCCCCGCTGTATGCCTGCGCGAACGTCGTACAGTCGGATATGACGGTCCAGTCGGGCTTTGCCCCCTGAAGGCCTATGTCAGCGCTGATCATATGTAACGACCTGGATCCCTTCGGCCCCTGCCAGGAGATAGGTCTCTGAAAAGCGGAAGGTGCATCAATGATGCGATCAGTCGACAGACAACCGAACATGCCGACCATACGAACTTCCTGAGCGATTTTGCTCAGCACGTAGCGCGCGTCTTCTTGTAGCGACGCGGATGATCGCTGGCTGGCGTAGGTTTCGCGCGCGCTTAAAAAAACTTCGGTCAGTCCCAGCACCACCAGCAAACCCAACGCCAGCGACAGCATCAGCTCAATCAGGCCAAACCCCGCTTCAGGACGCCTCACGACGCACGCTCAATGGCATCTGCTGCCACTTGACTGGTCAGCGTAAAGGTTCGAAGCGAACCGGGGCTATTGCTGGCGCGCGAGTCATCCCACTCCAGGGTGATGGTCACCTGCTGACCACTGAGCGCGATGGCTCCCTTGGCACTTGCACCGCCGAACTGACGAATATTGCGTTTGAAATCATTCAGATCCTGCCCCAGCACGCTCCCCGGGCCGGCAACCCCCTGCTGCAGGTCCGCCCCTGAAAAACTGTAGTCCGCGCCAGCGTTGGCACGAATCCGATCGAGCATGTCGTAGGCAATAAAATTGGCCTGGGTGCTCATCATTGCGCTGTCAGTGTGTTTGAGGGCATTGAGCTGAGCCACGGCGCCCCCCAGCAGGCCCCCGGATAAAATCAACGTCGCGACCAGAACCTCGATCAGGGTCATTCCGGTTTGACGGTTTTTTTCAGATCGAAACATGTGTGCCATCCCTGAGCATTTTCCTGGCGCCACGTCCTGCGTCGCCATAACCAGAGCCTAGTCTGGCGAGATGGTTCTACATGTAGGAGTGCGCCTAAGACGCGCGAGGACAGTTCGTCTGATCAAGTACGCCACGGGACAGGCAATACAGCTTAAACATGATGAAACCGTTGCCCGGCCAGGTCGTCTTTTTTCTGATCTATACATCAAAGGGCGCAAGGATTGCGCATGGTCACGGAGGACATCATGAAGCAACGAGGCATGAGCCTGATCCAACTGTCATTCACGCTGTTGATCGTTGCGCTGACCGCCCAGTTCGCGAGCCCGGTCTACAACACACTTATAGAACAGCAACGGCGCCTGGGCATGGCGGAGCAACTGGCCGGCAGCCTGCGCAATGCCCGCACCGAGGCGCTGGTACGCCATCAATACGTGATCGTACAGGCACAGGAACAAGACTGGAGCCGAGGCTGGAAGACCATTCTGGATCTGAGCGGCCAGGGCCATCTCGATCCGGACAATCCGGTGCTGGCCGAGAGGCAAGGCAGCTTTCAGGTACCGATTGCCGGTAATACGCCCGTTAAGAGCTACGTCCGGTTCAACCCGCTGGGTGAACCTTTGCTGATCGGCGGAGCGTTTCAGGCCGGGACGTTGCATGTTTGCCAGGCACAGACAGCCCTGAGTCACTATCAAGTGGTACTGGCAAAAAGTGGGCGTATCAGCTTGCGCCGCAATCAGGCGGCGCAAGATTTATGCGCTTAAAGCAGCGAGCGAACGCGCAGCTCTTTAGGCATGGAGAATGTAATGTTCTCTTCGCGACCGGCCAATTCATCAGCGCCCGTTGCGCCCCAGGCATGCAATTGGCGTATCACGCCGCGTACCAGCACTTCAGGCGCCGAAGCACCCGCCGTGATACCAATCGACTCGACCCCTTCAAACCAGCTTTGCTGCAGGTCTTCGGCACCATCAATCAGGTACGCCGGGGTTGCCATGCGCTCGGCCAACTCACGCAGACGGTTGGAGTTGGAGCTGTTGGGGCTGCCCACCACCAACACCACATCACACTCGTCAGCCAGTTGCTTGACGGCGTCCTGGCGGTTTTGCGTGGCGTAGCAGATGTCATTCTTGCGCGGACCGCCAATTGCCGGAAAACGCGCGCGAAGAGCGTCGATCACCCGGCTGGTATCGTCCATCGACAAAGTGGTCTGAGTAACAAACGCCAGTTTTTCCGGGTTGATCACATTCAGGTTGGCGACATCTTTTTCATCTTCGACCAGGTAAATGGCGCCGCCATTCCTGGCATCGTACTGACCCATGGTGCCTTCGACTTCCGGGTGACCGGCATGGCCGATCAGGATGCATTCGCGGCCGTCACGGCTGTAGCGGGCTACTTCGATATGCACCTTGGTAACCAGCGGACAGGTGGCATCGAACACTTTAAGGCCACGGCCTGCAGCCTCGGTACGCACAGCCTGGGAAACACCGTGGGCACTGAAAATGAGGATTACATCGTCCGGCACCTGTTCCAGCTCTTCAACAAAGATTGCGCCACGGGAGCGCAGGTCTTCGACGACAAATTTGTTGTGCACCACTTCGTGGCGAACATAGATAGGCGGACCGAATACTTCCAGAGCGCGATTGACGATTTCAATCGCCCGGTCCACCCCGGCGCAGAAGCCACGGGGGTTGGCGAGTTTGATATGCATGCTGGGCCTCGTGGGACGCGCAGAAAAATAATGCCAATCAGGCCCGGCTTGCGCCGGGCACTGAATTACAGCGCTTTTACGTCTTTGATTTCCACGTCGAACGTCAGGGTCTTGCCTGACAACGGGTGGTTGAAATCGATAGTCACTTGCTCATCGTCAAAAACTTTGACCACACCCGGAAGCTCGGTGTTGGCCGCGTCGTTGAAGATCACCAGCAAGCCTTCCGACAACTCCATGTCCTTGAACTGCGAACGTGGAATTATCTGCACATTTTGCGGGTTTGGCTGGCCAAAGGCGTTTTCTGGAAGGATCTCCAGAGTGCGTTTGTCACCGGCCTTGAAGCCGAACAGAGCGGCTTCAAAACCTGGCAACAGGCTGCCATCACCGACCTTGAAAGTGGCAGGCGACTTGTCGAACGTGCTGTCGACGGTGTCGCCATTTTCAAGACGCAAAGCGAAATGCAGGGTGACTTCTGTGTTCTGGCCAATACGTTGCTCAGTCATGAGCTGACTCTCCGGACTTCTTACTTTTGAACATATCCAGTGCCAGCATTACTGCTCCGACACAAATCGCACTGTCTGCGACATTGAACGCAGGGAACAGTCGATGTTCCCAATGCACCAGAATGAAATCGATCACATGCCCGTAGGCGATGCGGTCATACAGGTTGCCCAGCGCACCGCCCAGGATCAGTGCAAGCCCGATGGCCAGCCAGGTGTCGTTACGTCCAAGACGCTTGAGCCACACCAGCAGGACCCCACTGACGACCACGGCAATCAGGGCAAACAGCCAACGCTGCCAGCCGGAGCTGTCAGCCAGAAAGCTGAAGGCAGCACCCGAGTTATAGGCCAGGGTCCAGCTGAAGAAATCGGGGATCACCACGATTCGCTGATACATCTGCAGGGCGCCATCGAAGTAGGTCTTGCTGGCCTGGTCAATGACCAGGACCAGCAACGTCAACCAGAGCCAGCCCAGGCGCCCGAAGCGCCCGGCATTGCTGGTATTAGGCATAGTGACGTACCTCGCCGGCGCCGCTGATGTTGTCGACACAACGACCGCAGATTTCCGGATGCTCCGGATTCACACCGACGTCTTCGCGGCAATGCCAGCAACGGGCGCACTTGGCGTGTGCCGACTTGACCACTTTGAGCTTGAGGCCCGCGACTTCGGTGACTACTGCATCCGCCGGTGCCTGGACAAACGGCGCAACGCTGGCGGTAGAGGTGATCAGTACGAAACGCAGTTCGTTGCTCAACATGGACAGGTCTGCAGCCAGATCATCTTCGGCAAACAGGGTAACTTCCGCCTGCAGGTTGCCGCCAATGGCCTTGGCCGCGCGCAGGTTTTCCATTTCTTTGTTGACTGCAACCTTGACCGCCATGATTCGCTCCCAGTAGGCGCGATCCATCTCGGTGCCTTCCGGCATCTCGCTCAGGCCTTCGTACCAGGTATTGAGCATCACCGATTCGTTGCGCTCGCCCGGCAGGTATTGCCACAGCTCGTCAGCAGTGAACGACAGGATCGGCGCGATCCAGCGCACCAGCGCTTCGCTGATATGGAACAGCGCGGTCTGGCACGAACGACGGGCCTTGCTGTTGGCGCCAGTGGTGTACTGACGGTCCTTGATGATGTCGAGGTAGAAGCCGCCCAGCTCTTGCACGCAGAAGTTGTGCACCTTGGAGTACACGTTCCAGAAACGGTATTCGCCGTAATGCAGCTCCAGCTCGCGCTGCAACAGCAGTGCGCGGTCAACCGCCCAACGGTCCAGGGCCAGCATTTCTTCGGCCGGCAGGATATCGGTAGCCGGGTTGAAGCCGCTCAGGTTCGAGAGCAGGAAGCGAGCGGTGTTGCGGATACGCCGGTAGGCGTCCGCACTGCGCTGCAGGATCTGGTCAGAAACCGCGATTTCCCCCGAGTAGTCAGTCGAAGCAACCCACAGACGCATGATGTCTGCACCCAGGGTGTCGTTGACCTTTTGCGGTGCAATCACGTTGCCCAGGGACTTGGACATTTTGCGCCCGGCCTCATCCACGGTGAAACCGTGGGTCAGCAGTTCGCGGTACGGCGCGTGGTTGTCGATGGCGCAACCGGTCAGCAGCGACGAGTGGAACCAGCCACGATGCTGATCGGAACCTTCAAGATAGAGGTCGGCACGCGGACCTGTCTCGTGGCCCATAGGGTGCGAGCCGCGCAGAACATGCCAGTGCGTGGTGCCCGAATCGAACCAGACGTCCAGAGTATCGCTGATCTTGTCGTACAGCGGCGCTTCGTCGCCCAGCAGCTCGGCAGCATCCATCTTGAACCAGGCTTCAATGCCTTCGACTTCGACGCGCTTGGCCACTTCTTCCATCATTTCGACGGTACGCGGGTGCAGCTCGCCGCTTTCCTTGTTCAGGAAGAACGGTATCGGCACGCCCCAGTTGCGCTGACGCGAGATGCACCAGTCCGGACGGTTGGCGATCATCGAATGCAGGCGGGCCTGGCCCCAGGCCGGAACGAACTGGGTGTCTTCGATGGCCTTGATCGCACGGGTGCGCAAGGTGTCGCCGACAACCGGCTCCTTGTCCATACCGATAAACCACTGCGCGGTAGCGCGGTAGATCAGCGGCGTTTTGTGGCGCCAGCAGTGCATGTAGCTGTGGCTGATGGTTTCAGTGAACATCAGCGAACCGACTTCGATCAGCTTGTCGATGATGTTCTGGTTGGCCTTCCAGATGAACTGGCCACCAAAGAATTCCAGCGACGGTACGTAAACGCCGTTGCTTTGAACCGGGTTGATAATCTCATCGTTGACCATGCCATAGGCTTTGCAGGTCACGAAGTCGTCTACGCCGTAAGCCGGGGCGGAGTGAACCACGCCGGTGCCTGCGCCCAGCTCAACGTACTCGGCCAGATAGACTGGCGACAGACGGTCGTAGAACGGGTGACGGAAGTTGATCAGTTCAAGCGCAGTACCGGTGGTGGTGGCGATGACCGAACCTTGCAGGTTGTAGCGGGCCAGGCTCGACTCGACCAGCTCTTCAGCCAGTACCAGTAACCGGTCGCCCACGTCGACCAGCGCATAGGTGAACTCGGGGTGCACGTTAAGCGCCTGGTTGGCCGGGATGGTCCACGGAGTGGTGGTCCAGATCACGATCGATGTCGGCTTGCTCAATGTCGCCAGACCAAAGGCCTCGGCCAGCCTGGCTTCGTCGGCAATCGGGAATGCAACATCGATGGCCGCGGATTTTTTGTCCTGGTACTCGACTTCCGCTTCAGCCAGGGCCGAACCACAGTCGAAACACCAGTTCACAGGCTTGAGGCCTTTAAACACGAAACCGCCTTTGACGATTTCGGCCAAAGCACGGATTTCACCGGCTTCGTTTTTGAAGTCCATGGTTTTGTACGGGTTGGCAAAATCACCCAGCACACCCAGACGGATGAATTCGGACTTCTGGCCTTCGATCTGCTCGGTGGCATAGGCACGGCAAAGCTCGCGGGTTTTATCCGGGCTCAGGTTTTTACCGTGGGTCACTTCCACCTTGTGCTCGATCGGCAGTCCGTGACAGTCCCAGCCCGGCACGTACGGCGCATCGAAACCCGACAGGGTTTTCGAGCGGATGATCATGTCCTTCAGAATCTTGTTCAGCGCATGACCGATGTGAATCGTGCCGTTGGCGTACGGAGGACCGTCGTGAAGTACGAACTTCGGACGATCCTTGCCAATCTCGCGCAACTTCCCGTACAGGCCAATGCTGTCCCAGCGCTGCAAAATTTGCGGTTCGCGCTGTGGCAGGCCGGCCTTCATTGGGAAGGCTGTGTCCGGAAGGTTTAGCGTGGCTTTGTAGTCGGTCATTTCAGGCTCTTTTTAAGCGGTTGACCCAGCCAATAGGCTCGGGCGGCGGCGACGTCCGCATTGATCGCCGTCTTGAGCGCCTCAAGGGAGGCGAAACGCTGCTCATCACGCAGCTTGTGGTGGAATGCCACGGTCAAACGCCGACCATACAAGTCGCCGGCGTAATCCAACAGATGTACTTCAAGATGGGCGCTGCCATCCCCTGCAACGGTTGGCCTGACGCCAATATTGGCGACGCCCGGCCAGGTTTTCCCGTCGACTTCAACGCTCACCAGATAAACCCCGGTCAACGGAACGCGACGACGCTTGAGCTGGATATTGGCAGTCGGCGTACCCAGCTGGCGCGCCAGCTTCTGCCCGTGCAATACCCTGCCAGCAATTTGAAACGGACGGCCCAGCAAGCGCTCTGCGAGACCGAAGTCAGCACCGGCCAGGGCATCACGCACCTTGGTGCTGCTGATACGTACACCATCAAGTTCAACGGTTTGCGCCGCTTCGACGGTAAAGTTTTGCATGACACCCGCTTGTTGCAGGAAATCAAAGTCGCCGACCCGGTCACAGCCAAAACGGAAGTCGTCACCGACCTCCAGGTGCTGTACACCCAGACCGTCGACAAGAATCGTGTCGACGAACTCGGCAGCACTGAGTTCGCACAGACGTTGATTGAACGCCAGGCACAGCACCCGATCTACCCCGGCGTCAGCCAATAGCTGCAGCTTGTCGCGCAGCCGGGCCAGACGCGCCGGAGCGGTCTCAGGGGCAAAAAATTCGCGCGGCTGCGGCTCAAAAATCACCACGCAGCTGGGCACGCCCAACTCCAGTGCACGTTCACGCAGCCGCTCCAGGATAGCCTGGTGACCACGGTGTACACCGTCAAAGTTGCCAATAGTGGCGACACAGCCCCGATGTTGGGGCCGCAGATTGTGAAGGCCTCGAACCAGCTGCATAACGCGCTTCTTGCTCATAAAGTGGCCGATTATAACCACACCCAGCCCTGTACGACAGGCAACAGCGCAAGGCAAATCAGGTCAAATCGACAAAATAGACGTCTGACCTGCAATTACCTCACACAAGAGACTTGCGGGCGAAATCTTTCAAACGCAAGCCCAGCAGCAATAACATGCCGAAATAAACCAGTACACCCGCAACCACCAACCCGCCCAAACGCATGAAGCGCTCCAGCATATGGCCCTGGTCCCAGGCCGGCATCAGTTGCATCAGCCCCAACAGAACAGCGCACATCACGGCCACGGCCAGCACCAGCTTGAACAGGTATTTGCCCCAGCCCGGCTGAGCGACAAACAACTTCTGTTTGCGTATCTGCCAAAACAGCAAGCCGGCATTGATACAGGCACCGACACTGATCGCCAGCGCCAGGCCTGCATGCTGCAACGGCACGATAAATACCAGATTGAGCAATTGCGTGATGACCAGAGTGAATACTGCGATTTTTACCGGCGTGCGTATGTTCTGCTGGGCGTAGAAACCCGGCGCCAGGACTTTGATCAAAATAATCCCGAGCAGTCCGAACGAGTAGGCAATCAGGGCACGCTGGGTCATGGCCGAGTCCAGTGCAGTGAACTGGCCGTATTGAAACAGCGACACGGTCAACGGCTCTGCGAGGATGGCCAGCGCCAGGGAACATGGCAATACCAGCACAAAGCACAGGCGCAGCCCCCAATCGAGGATTCGCGAATACTCATGGCGATCCTTGTTGGCGTAGGTTTTTGACAGCGTCGGCAACAGAATCGTACCCAGCGCCACACCCAGTACGCCAGACGGCAACTCCATCAAACGGTCTGCGTAGTACATCCAGGACACCGATCCGGCGACCAGAAAGGAGGCAAAAATCGTGTTGATAATCAGCGAAATCTGACTGACCGAGACTCCCAGAATGGCCGGCAGCATCTGCTTCATGACCCTCCACACCCCGGTATCCCGCAGGTTGAGCCGCGGAAGCACCAGCATGCCGATTTTCTTCAGGTGCGGTAGCTGAAATAACAGCTGGGCTAAACCGCCGACCAGTACCGCCCACCCCAGGGCCATGACCGGCGGATCGAAGTATGGCGTCAGAAACAGGGCAAAAATAATCATGCTGACGTTAAGCAAAGTCGGCACGAAGGCCGGCACCGAAAACCGGTTCCAGGTATTGAGGATCGCCCCTGCCAGCGATGACAACGAGATCAGCAATATATAAGGGAACGTAACCCGCAACATATCGGAAGTGAGCTCGAACTTTTCCGGGGTGGTGGCAAAACCCGGCGCCGTAGCCCAGATCACCCAAGGCGCGGCGATCATCCCCAAAATGGTCACGATCGCCAGTACCAATGTCAGCAGTCCGGCCACGTAAGCAACAAATGTACGTGTCGCCTCCTCGCCTTGCTGACTTTTGTATTCGGCCAGAATCGGCACAAAGGCTTGGGAAAAAGCCCCCTCGGCGAAGATCCTGCGCAGCAGATTGGGCAATTTGAAGGCAATAAAGAACGCATCCGTGGCCATTCCGGCGCCAAAGGTGCTCGCAATAATGGTGTCACGAACAAAGCCCAGAACCCTTGAAATCATTGTGATAGAGCTGACGGCCGCTAACGATTTGAGCAAATTCATTGAAAGAGTTTTTGCCTATAGAGAAAGAGCAGGCGAACAAAGCGCCCACTTATGCGATACTGCGCGCCGCAACAGCACAGAGCCAAGCTCGCGAGTTTACAGGTCAAGCGCCGGAAATAAATCTCCCGTCTCCCTCGATCCACCACTCAGCGGATCGTATCAATCGCCCTTGACAAGAGTTGTCGTCATCGGCATGATTCGCGGCCTATTTTGTTTGTTATTTCCCAAAAGTCTTTCGAGGAGCTCGACGGTGGCCAACACACCTTCCGCCAAAAAACGTGCAAAACAGGCTGAGAAGCGTCGCAGCCACAACGCCAGCCTGCGTTCCATGGTTCGTACCTACATCAAGAATGTAGTTAAGGCCATCGACGCAAAAGACGCTGCTAAAGCGCAAGCTGCTTATGTTCTGGCTGTCCCTGTTATCGACCGTATGGCCGATAAAGGCATCATCCACAAGAACAAAGCTGCTCGCCATAAGAGCCGCCTGAATGGCCACGTCAAGGCACTGAACCTTGCGACAGCCGCTTAAGCGATAAGCTTTTTAAAAAACCGACCTCCGGGTCGGTTTTTTATTGCCTGCGTTTTATGCCAGAACGACCCGGCCTGCAGGAGCTGCGCGAGACTGCGATCGAGCGCACAGCGCCCGCAAGATATACGGCTGCTGCGTTCGTAAGCACCTACAGAACCACCACAGCCCCAGCATTGCGCAGGCACAAAAAAAGCCGCGAAAGGCTTTACCCCGTCGCAGCTTTTTTATTAAGAGCCGTTACTCGTGCGGCCACGGCAAAATCGGGATCGCCGTCACCGCATTCTGCGGACTGCCTTCGATCAGGCGGTCGCTATACACCAGGTAAACCAGTGTATTGCGCTTTTTGTCGAGGAATCGCACCACCTGCATGGTCTTGAACACCAGCGATGTACGCTCCTTGAATACCTCCTCACCATCCTTCAAGTCACCCTTGAAGCTGATAGCGCCCGTCTGACGACACGCAATGGAGGCCTCGGCACGATCCTCGGCCAGCCCCAGCCCGCCCTTCATGCCGCCGGTCTTGGCACGCGACAGATAGCAGGTAACCCCGTCAACCTTGGGATCATCGAAAGCCTCGACCACAATCCGGTCATTGGGCCCGACAAACTTGAACACCGTCGACACCGTGCCGATTTCTTCGGCAGAAGCCAGCAACGGCATCGCCAACATCAACCCCAACAAACCGCTAATCAAGCGCATGCCACACCTCAAAATCAGACCAGGATCAGATTATCGCGATGAACCAGTTCAGGTTCCGCCATATACCCCAACAAACCGACAATCGCATCTGACGACTGTCCGATTATTTTCTGCGCTTCGCCCGCACTGTAGTTGGCCAGACCACGGGCAATCTCTCGACCGTCCGCCGCCACGCACACCACCATTTCGCCACGACGGAAGCCGCCCTGCACCGCTTTGACACCCACAGGGAGCAAGCTTTTATTACCCTGGGACAACGCAGACACAGCGCCATCATCCAGCACCAGCGTGCCACGGGTCTGCAGATGCCCGGCCAGCCACTGCTTGCGCGCAGCCAGCATGCCGCGCTCTGGCGACAGCAATGTACCCAGACGCTCGCCAGCCTTCAGGCGATCCAGCACCCGCTCCAGACGACCGCCCACGATAATGGTGTGCGCCCCGGAACGGGCCGCCAGACGCGCCGCCCGCAACTTGGTCTGCATGCCGCCACGCCCCAGCGCACCGCCCGTACCACCCGCCACAGCATCCAGCGCCGGATCATCGGCACGCGCCTCGTAGATCATTTTGGCATCCGGGTTGTTGCGCGGATCCGCATCAAACATGCCATCACGATCCGTCAGAATGACCAGCAGATCAGCCTCGACCAGATTGGCCACCAGCGCGGCCAGCGTATCGTTATCACCAAAGCGGATTTCATCGGTAACCACGGTGTCGTTTTCATTGATGACCGGGATCACACCCAGCTCGACCAACGCGCGCAACGTACTGCGGGCATTCAGGTAACGCTTGCGGTCAGACAGGTCATCATGGGTCAGGAGAATTTGCGCGGTGTGCCGGGAATGCTCGGCGAAGCTCGACTCCCAGGCCTGTACCAACCCCATCTGACCAATGGCCGCAGCCGCCTGCAGCTCATGCATCGCACTGGGTCGGACTGTCCAGCCGAGGCGGCTCATCCCGGCCGCTACCGCACCGGAAGACACCAGCACCAGCTCCACGCCTGCCTCGTGCAGGGCCACCATTTGCTCGACCCAGACGCCCATCGCCGCGCGATCCAGACCCTTGCCATCCGCTGTCAGCAATGCGCTGCCGATCTTTACGACCCAACGCCGCGCACCCGTCACCTTGCTCCGCATCATCATCCAACCTATGCCTGAGAGCAGCACGACCGAGCGCTGCCCATGGAATTATTTTGATTACCGTTTCGTAGATGCCAAAACGCCGCTCGATTGAGCGGCGCTTCAGTTTACTGCAAGGAATCAGTCGCGGACGTAAATGATTTCCGGACCATCTTCATCATCAACATCTTCTTCGTCCCAGTCATCTTCACCGATGTCGTGGACGCTCTTCACGCCGCTGCGGCGCAGGGCACGCTGATCATCCAGCGCCTGCAACTGGGCACGCGCTTCATCTTCGATGCGCTGATCAAGCTCACTCAACTCAGCCTTGTAGGCAGGGTCATTGGCCAGACGATCGGCACGATCTTCGAGATAACGCATGATGTCGTGGCAAAGCTTCTCGGTGCCAATCTTGGCAATGGCCGAGATCACATACACCGGACCGGTCCACTCAAGGCGATCCACAACTTCCTTGACCCGCGCATCGTGCTCTTCTTCAGGCAACGAATCGCACTTGTTCAGCACCAGCCAGCGATCACGCTCAGCCAGCGACGGGCTGAATTTGGTCAGCTCGTTGACGATGACTTCAGCAGTATCTGCAGCGCTGTCGGTGCCTTCAACTGGCGCCATGTCCACAAGGTGCAGCAACAAACGCGTACGGGCCAAGTGCTTGAGGAAGCGAATCCCCAGGCCGGCACCGTCGGAAGCACCTTCGATCAGACCGGGAATATCCGCGATCACGAAGCTCTTCCAGCGATCGACACTGACTACGCCCAGGTTTGGCACCAGGGTGGTGAACGGATAATCCGCCACTTTAGGCTTGGCTGCAGATACCGAACGGATAAAGGTACTTTTGCCCGCATTCGGCAAGCCCAGCAAACCGACATCAGCCAGTACTTTCAATTCCAGTTTCAGGTCGCGCTGCTCACCCGGCTTGCCCGGAGTGGTCTGGCGCGGAGCTCGGTTGGTACTGGATTTGAAACGGGTGTTACCCAGACCGTGCCAGCCGCCATGCACAACCAGCAAACGCTGGCCGGCCTTGGTCAGGTCGCCGATGATTTCCTGGGTGCCTGCGTCAATCACGGTCGTACCGACCGGAACCCGCAGAATCATGTCTTCGCCTTTACGGCCGGTGCAATCGGCGCTGCCGCCATTCGAACCGCGCTGAGCGTCAAAGTGACGCGTGTAACGGTAGTCAACCAGGGTGTTGAGGTTTTCGTCAGCGACCATATAGATCGAGCCGCCGTCACCACCATCACCACCGTTCGGACCACCGTTCTCGATGAATTTTTCGCGACGGAAACTCATGCAACCGTTACCACCGTCGCCAGCTTTTACTTTGATCGATACTTCATCAACAAACTTCATAACAAAACGCGCCTCTCGTCATCAGGACGAGCCGATAAAAACCAAGACATAAGACTCTTGCAAAAATGAGCGCAGCGACCTCAATCAACGACCGTTAAATCCAGCGCCGGCAGCCCATACAAACAGTTTTGCAAGAGACTCACCCCACAAACGAAAAAGCCCCGTCGCAAGACAGGGCTCTTCCAGCTACCAAGCTTTTACGCCGCGACGACTGCAGTCTTCGGAACGATGCTTACATAGCGACGACCGAAGGCGCCCTTAACCTGGAACTTGATCACGCCTTCCACTTTCGCGAACAGGGTGTGATCTTTACCCATACCAACGCCGTAGCCAGCGTGGAATTGAGTGCCGCGCTGACGCACGATGATGTTGCCCGGGATGATAGCCTGGCCGCCATACATCTTCACGCCAAGGCGTTTGGCTTCTGAGTCGCGACCGTTACGGGTACTACCACCAGCTTTTTTGTGTGCCATGAGTCAATTCTCCTAGTGAGGAATTAGGCTGAAATTAAGCCTGAATACCGGTGATTTTGATCTCGGTGTACCACTGGCGGTGGCCCATACGCTTCATGTGGTGCTTACGACGACGGAACTTGATGATGCGGATCTTGTCGTGACGACCTTGGGAAATCACTTCAGCAACAACAGTGGCGCCAGGAACAACTGGAGCGCCGATGTTAACGTCGTCGCCATTGGCGACCAACAGAACGCGATCAAAAGTTACGGATTCGCCAGTGGCGATTTCCAGTTTCTCGATCTTCAGGTATTCACCTGGTGCTACTTTGTATTGCTTGCCACCAGTAACGATTACTGCGTACGACATGGTATTTCTCCGATAATCCTGCTCACCCAGCTCTTTATAGGTAAAGGTATTGGCTGGCATGGCTGCATGGGGCTGGAACGGCCCAAGTGCAATTGCGTAAGGCAGGTGCTGCCCAGGAAGTTCAGGGTGCGCGATTGTACGCAAGCCACGTCAGGGTTGCAAGGGGCCGCCCATCACGCCTTGACAGGCCCAGCCCCCCGACCTAGCATGCCGCGCAACCCTTCTGGAGCAACTGTCGCTGATGCAACCCCAAGCTTTCTACCGCGCGGTGGCGGACGATTTTAGCGCCGTCGACGACATCATCAAGAAGCAGCTGACTTCACGCGTCCCGCTGGTCTCAAAAATCGGCGACTACATCACTTCGGCCGGCGGCAAACGCCTTCGTCCTTTATTAGTGTTGTTGTGCGGCAAGGCCCTGGGCCGCGAAGGCGACGACTTGCGCTTGCTGGCCGCGACCATTGAGTTCCTGCACACCGCGACCCTGCTCCACGACGATGTTGTGGACATGTCCGGCATGCGCCGCGGCCGCAAGACCGCCAATGCAACCTGGGGCAATGCCCCAAGCGTACTGGTCGGCGACTTCCTGTACTCGCGCTCCTTCGAAATGATGGTCGAGCTGGGCTCGATGCCAGTGATGAAAATCCTGTCGCAAGCCACCCGCATCATTGCCGAAGGCGAAGTACTGCAACTGTCCAAAGTGCGCGACGCCAGCACCACCGAAGAAACCTACATGGAAGTGATTCGCGGCAAAACCGCGATGCTGTTCGAGGCCTCGACCCACAGCGCTGCGGCCCTGGCCGGTGCCACACCTGAACAGAGCGAAGCATTGCGTACCTTTGGCGATCACCTGGGTGTGGCGTTCCAGCTGGTAGACGACTTGCTCGACTACCGTGGCGATGCCGAAACCCTGGGCAAAAACGTGGGCGACGATCTGGCAGAGGGCAAACCGACCTTGCCGCTGATCTACACCATGCGCGAAGGCACGGCCGAACAGGCCGCTCTGGTTCGTAAAGCGATTCAAAAAGGTGGCATTGAAGACCTGGAGAGCATTCGCGTTGCCGTGGAGGAGTCCGGTTCACTGGAATACACCGCACAACTGGCGCGTGATTATGTAGCCCGTGCAATTGCCTGCCTTGAAAGCCTGCCGCCCAGCGAATACCGCGACGCACTGGTTGAGCTGAGCGAGTTCGCGGTCGCCCGCACGCACTAAACCTTGTGGGAGCTGGTTTGCCAGCGATGCATACACCTCGATCCATCAGTGATGGCAAGGTGATGCAATCGCTGGCAAGCCCGCTCCCACAGGTTCGTCACATCCCTAACCACCGCGCACCAACAAAACCCTATATAATGCGTGCCTTTTAGCCATCCGGACTCTTAAGGAGCTTTAGTGAGCACGTTGCCACCCTGCCCAAAATGCAATTCCGAATACACCTACGAAGACGGCGTCCAGCTGATCTGCCCGGAATGCGCCCATGAGTGGTCCGCCAGCGGCGACGCCGAAGAAGCCAGCGATGTAAAAGTCTACAAAGACTCCGCAGGCACTGTCCTGACCGACGGCGACACCATCACCGTGATCAAGGACCTGAAAATCAAGGGTACCTCCCTGGTGGTCAAGGTCGGCACCAAGGTCAAAAACATCCGCCTGTGCGATGGCGACCATGATATCGACTGCAAAATCGACGGTATCGGCCCGATGAAACTCAAGTCAGAGTTCGTGCGCAAGGTCTGATCCTGCTGTATTCCTTCCTGCGTTCCGCGCAGGAAGGTGCCACTCCCCTCGCAAAACTTCCGCGCAACATCAAAAAGCCATCAACTTTGACCCGCAGCAGCTTTTACCCACAAAGAAAACAAATCCGCCAATAGGCACTTGCTATTAATTGAATAAGAATTATTCTCATTGGTATTCATCAAGGAGATGACGACCATGACTTATTTAATTGATGCCTGGCTGGACCGTCCACATCCCTATCTGCGAATCCTGCATCGGGAAACCGGGGAAGTCTGTGCGGTGCTGGAAGAAGAAGCGCTCAACGAGCTACAGGATCAGGGCGACCTGGATTTCAACGGACTCAACTCAAGTGAGCCGGTGGTGCTCAAAGAACTGGTGCGAAATCTGTTTCTGTTTTGCTATGCCCGGGCATTGCGCCCGATCGGCACGACCGATGCTCACGAGCATCACGCCAAACTGGAAATATGAAGCGCCTGGTGTGACCGCAGGCTTGCGTGCAAACCCGCGGTCACCGTTAAAGCACCGAAGTCTTACAGAACTTCCAGCAGCTCAACGTCGAATACCAGCACGCTGTGCGGAGCGATGCTGCCAACGCCCTGGGCGCCGTAGGCCAATTCGCTCGGCACGTAGATGCGCCATTTGCTGCCGGCGTTCATCAGTTGCAGGGCTTCGGTCCAGCCGGCAATTACGCCGCCGACCGGGAATTCGGCTGGCTGACCACGATCGTAGGAGCTGTCGAACACAGTGCCGTCAATCAGGGTGCCGTGGTAGTGAACACGTACAGTGTCTTCACGGGATGGCTTGGCGCCTTCACCTGCAGTCACAACTTCAAATTGCAGACCCGAAGCCAGGGTGGTGATCCCGTCCTTCTTGGCGTTTTCAGCCAGGAAAGCCTTGCCTTCGCCCGCTGCAGCTTCTGCCTTGGCAGCTGCTTCAGCTTGCATCAGCTCGCGGATAACTTTAAAGCTGGCGCTCAGTTCTTCCTGACCTACACGGCTTTCTTTACCGGCGAAAGCATCGGTCAAGCCAGCCAGGATTGCGTCCAGGCTAACGCCCGGTGGCGGGTTGTCGCGCAGTTGGTCACCCAGCTGACGGCCAATGCCGTAGCTAACGCGGGTTTCGTCGGTCGACAGATTTACTTCGGACATAACACTGCTCCGCTGTAGGGCGATTCAGAAAAAACCAGCTGCAAAAACAGCCGTTCCTCAACCGCCCAGAACCAAAAAAGGGCGAGCAGACTACCACAGCCCCCAAAGCCTTCGCAGCCCGCCTTCATGTAACGCGCGCCACGACACCAATCAATGCTTGGTCAGCTTGTCGAGATAGCCCATGGCAAACGCCGACACCACGAAAGTCATATGAATGATCACGTACCACATCAGATACTGCGGCTCGATGTTGCGTGCATCCATAAACACCCGCAGCAGGTGGATCGAGGAGATGGCCACGATCGACGCTGCGACTTTCATCTTCAGCGAAGTCGAGTCCATGGTACCCAGCCAGCTAAGCTTCTCCTTGTGGTCATCGATGTCCAGCTGGGAGACGAAGTTCTCGTAGCCCGAAATCATCACCATTACCAGCAACCCTCCCACCAGGGCCATGTCGATCAACGACAGGATGACCAGGATCAAGTCCGACTCAGATAGCGCGAACACGTTGGGAATTACATGAAACACTTCCTGGAAGAATTTCAACGCCAGGGCCAGCAAGCCCAGCGAGAGCCCGAAGTAAATCGGCGCCAGAATCCAGCGCGAGGCGTACATTGCGTTTTCGATAAAGCGTTCCATTGAAACTCACAGGAAGTAAAAAAATGGGCGCGAGTATATCAGTGACAAATCGTCAGAGATAAAGCCCTTGAAACAGCCTGTTAAATAAATTATCTGCTAGTGTCGACCTCCTCAGCACCGCTTTCGGACAGGAAAACTGAACAATGGATCTGCGATTTCCCTTGGGTTGTCTCGGGCTTTCAATTGCTTTGCTCATCACGGGTGGCTGCTCGCCTGACGACAAACACCAGCAGGCCAGCCTGGAAGAGCGCAGCGCCGCATTCGAAAAGAGCCTCGATACCATTCAGGACCAACAACTCAAGGATGCGGTAGCCGATCTGGGTGGCTCGTTGCTGTTGCTCGAACGGGCCCGGGTCAAGCTCGAGGAGAAACCGATTGAAACCGAATATGGCGATGACGACCTGGCGCTGCTCAAGCACTACCCCAGCAGCCAGGCCCTGAGCGACACCTACATCAATGGTCTGTTTGTGGTGCGTAAAAACTCCAGCTCCGATTATCTGACCGACCTTGAGCCCGTGTTCCCGTTCCCGGCAAACAGCGATTCCGAGTTTCCGTTCCCCCATGCACTTGAATGGCAATCCGTAACCCTGAGCAACAAGCAAGAGGTGCCCTTCCAGACCGAGTGGTCTGAAACCGATCCCGGCATCCAGCTCAGCCCTTCCAGCGCCAATCTGAGCAACCCGGACGATCTCACGGTCACCTACCCCTATATCGACGGGATCGAAACTGAAAACATTCAGCAACCTCAGCCCCTGATGCTGCACGGCAAGGTCGAGGTGATCGCGCCCGGTAAAGTGGTCCACTTCAACCTGAGCAGCAAGGATGTGGGCAAAACCAGCACCGAGGGTACGATCAGCGTGACCCTGCTGGCATTGGGCAAAAACTTCGCCGAAGTCGATATCAACAACAGCGCCGAGCTGGCCGAAGAGGTACGCGATACACCGCTCAATCCGCTGATCATCCAGGCCCGCGACCACAGCGGGCAGTTCCTGTCGCGCTCAGGCTCGATCAATGAGAACGCCGAGCAACTGGCGTTCTATCAGCAGCAACTGGCGCAGATGCTCAAGCAAACCGCGTGGAGCGAAGCATTCGGACAACAGCTGGATAACGAACAGCAGGACTTTGACCAGAAACACACCCATCACTACAGCAAGGTGTATTTCAACGGAAATATCGAAAACCTCGACATCAGCGTGCTCGACTTCTCCACGGCCAATATCACCCGCAAAAACCTCGACCTGCCTGTGCGCCGGCTCGACAAGACGGTAGTGGGCAAAGACATTCAACCCCTGCCGCTGTCGGTGGTGGTGTATGACGATCAGGCCGTCAACTACCTCAAGGACGCGAGCCTTGAGCCTGAGCAACTGATAAAAAGCGTCGTCATCAGCCAGACCGTAGATGACGCCAGCGCCGCCACCCTTGAGTTCAGTCACCCGCAAACCTTCAATGACGAGCTGCTGGGCGCGTTGCCCGACACGGCTGACGCACCTGTCACCTTCTTCGCCGAAGACGACAACGGCAAGCGCAGCGAGCCTCTGGAGCTGCCCATCGAAGCCTTCGATGTTGACCCGCATACCGGGGTCATCACCTATGACCTCAATCTGTTCCCCGAAACTCCGGCTTACGCGATTGGCTCGATGCCCATGTTTATCGCCGCCATCGACAAACAGCCCCTGAACACGGCTCAACTGCCCAAAGGCCTCGAACTCAAAGGCAACGCACTGGTTGTTGATCAGAAACTGTTCCCGTCCGAGGCCTGGCGCTTTTACGCCAAAGACGACACCGGCAACTACCTCAAGGAAGTGCTCGCCGTAAGCCATAGCGCCGAACCCAATGGCCCGGCACTGTTTGACGTGCATTATTTCTATGGACAGCCCACCCAGCTCGAAAGCTATGCCCGCAAAGACCTGCTGCCTGTCGAGTACGGATTTGAAGTCAAGCTCGACAAAGTCCCCGAAGTCACCCCGCCCCGCTGATTCAGCGGCCTAGCGGGAGGCGTGACAGCGTCCACCGTTGATCTGGCGCAACTGGGCCTGCACGTGCAGGCACCAGATCTGCGGGTCATCGGCAAGCCGATAGCCATGCAGCGTCAGGCTTTCAACGATTGATTCCAGAATGGTTTCGGCCACGAAAGGACCGGGGAACGGACCCTGGGCTTTGATCGTAGTCGGCTGCTCGCCTGCCAGACCGGCAGCAAACAACAGCGTCCACATCCCGGTATTGCCTGCCAGCGGACGAATGCTGCATTCAATACGGGTGACCAGACCCAGGCATTGGCGGGTAAGACAAAGGTTGCGCGACATGGCGGCGACCCTCGGTAAATTCTGTCATCAGCCACGCACTACGGGCTGCATCATTCCAGTGACGACAGTGGAAGTCCTGCATTGAGAATAGAGGAAGAATCTGACAGGAGAGGCTGCCATGACAAACGGATGCCCTGGCCGCTGCAGGAACGAGCTTGTGCAAGCCGTGAAAGGCTCGCGAGCAAGCTCGCGTCTACAGTTGACCCAGCGTCAGGCCGGCTTTTTAGCCGCCAGCGCCTCGGCAAGTAGTTCCTTTTCGGCTTCCTTGAGGTCCTCGTCGTTGATCATCTCGGCAATCGCCCGCAATCTTTCAACCACCCGGGCATTTACGCTGCCTTCCGGAAACTGACCTTCGGCATCCGGTTCACCGGCCGGCTCGCCGACCAACAGGCTCAACGCCTCATCCGCCTGGCGTACCGCGTAAACGTGGAACTTGCCATCACGTACCGCCTGCAACACCTTTTCATCCAGCATCAAGGTCGCCACGTTGGCTTGCGGGATGATAGCGCCCTGCTCGCCCGTCAGACCACGCGCCTCGCACAGACGGAAGAAGCCTTCGATCTTCTCGTTGACCCCGCCCACCGCCTGCACTTCGCCAAACTGGTTGATCGAACCGGTGATCGCAAAGCACTGCTTGAGGGCCGTTTTGGACAGCGCCGAAATCAACGTACAGGCCTCACCCAGCGAGGCACTGTCACCATCGACGTAACCGTAGGACTGCTCCAGCGCGATACTGGCCGAGATCGCCAGCGGGAACTCCTGGGCATAACGGCTGCCCAGATAACCGGTCAGAATCATCACGCCCTTGGAGTGAATCGGCTGCCCGAGGTTAACCTCGCGCTCGATGTCGACAATGCCGCTGCCCCCCGGGTACACCGTGGCGGAAATCCGCGCAGGCACACCGAAGGCCGAGTCCCCCACTTCAAGTACCGTCAGGCCGTTGCACTTGCCGACCGCCGCACCATCGGTGTCGATCAGAATGATCCCGGCCAGCATGTCGTCAAGAATCCGCGCCGAAACCCGGCCGGTACGGGTGGCCTTGGCTTTGAGCGCCCGCTCGATGTGTCCGGCATCCGTCATCTCGTCGTTGGCCAGATGGCGAATGAAATCTGCCTCGCTGACCAGCTGGAACAGATCACCGATGCGCGCCGACAAACGCCCCTGATGCTCGGCAAGACGTGCGCTGTAGGTCGCCAGACGCGCAACGGCATCAGCGGTCAACGGCGCCATGCCCTCTTCCGAGGTGCGGGTGGTGAGCAACTGGGCGAACTGCTCCAGGCTCTCGTCGACCATCGGGATGTCTTCATCGAAGTCCACCAGCACCCGGAACATCTCCTGGAAGTCCGGATCCAGATCCTGCAGCGTGTAGTACAACTGGCGGGCACCGATGATGATGACCTTGACCTGCAACGGAATCACTTGCGGGTTGAGGGTGATGGTGGCCAGGCGGCCCATCTCGCCCAGCGGCGACTCCATCTTCAGCTTGCGCGACTGCAGGGCACGCTTGAGAGCATCCCAGACAAAGGGTTCGCTGAGCATTTTCTCGGCTTCAAGAATCAGAAAGCCGCCATTGGCCCGGTGCAGTGCCCCGGGCCGCAGCTGCCGATACGTGGTGTACAGCGCCCCCTGGTCAGTGCTGTATTCGATGCGGCCAAACAGGTTGTCGTAGGTCGGGTGCGGCTCAAACACCACCGGTGCGCCGCCGCTCATGGGCTGGCCCACCACCAGGCTCGGCAGGTACTGCTCTTCGAGCAACTTGCGGGCCTGGGCATCGGTTTTGCTGTCGTCGACCAGTTGCTCGACCACAGTCTTCAGCAGGTACACCTGCATGGCCTGCATATAACCGCAGACCGCACCATTTTCGGCGTACTTTTGCGACAATGGCGCCAGCAAAGGTTGCAGCGCCAGGGTGATGGTTTCTTCGTTCAGGTGGCGTAGCTGGTTGTTCGATTCACGCTTCCACTGCGGCAGACTCGCAAGCTCTTCGTTCAGCCGCTCCTCAAGCCCGGAAATATCCTCGTGGAACCGCTCACGCTCTTCGTCGGGCAATTGCGAAAACTCGGCCTCGTCCAGCGCCTTGCCCTCGCTCATCGGAGTAAAGGCCACGTTGCTGCTGTCGCGATACAGCGCCACGCCTTTTTCCAGCGCCAGACGCTCGATCACATCCAGGGCACGGTCGTAACGCTGATTAAAACCGCGATCGATGGCGCTCTTGCGTTGCTGGTAAGTCGGGTGTTCAAACACCGCCGGAAAGGTCGCCAGCAGGTTGTCGATCAAACCATTGATGTCGCTGATGAACGCACCGGCGGTGCTCGCAGGCAGCTCCAGTGCGCGCGGCTCGCGCGGCTCGTCGAAATTATTGACATAGACCCAGTCGCTGGGTGACTTCAGGCGTTTGCCCTCGGCCTTGAGGTAGCGTTTGACGAACGAAAAGCGTCCGGTACCCGGCTCGCCCATGACAAATACGTTGTAACCCGGACGTGGCATGGCCACGCCAAATTGCAGGGCTTCGACCGCTCGCTCCTGGCCGAGAATGCCGCGAAAAGGCTCCAGATCATTGGTGTTGGAGAAGCTGAACTGTTCAGCGGAGAACGGACGGGTTAGCGCGTCAGGCGCTAGACGCAAGCTGGCAGCTACAGGATCAGGCATCGGGCTTCCTTACATCGGGCGGGGCAGATGAACGCATTCTGGCGCTGGCTGTATCCCACTGGCAAGGCGCATAGCACTTGAAAAATCAGGGCCCGGTATTTACAGGCTGAAAATGTGCCCGATCGAAGATTGTTTTACAAAATTTCACGGAACCGTCCGATCGTGCCTAGACTCCTACTTGTTACGCGGCTGGATTAATAACCGGCCCGTTCTGGCGCTTCTGGGCCAGACACCCTTGTCCATTGGTTGCACACTCATAGAGAACAAAGCTTATGAAACGGATTCTTCTTGGTACTCTCTTTACTGTTGTTTCCCTCAATGCCATGGCGCAAGCACCGGGTGGCCCGAACTGTGGTTGGGGCAACATGTTGTTTGAAGGTCAGCGCGGCACACCGGCTCACTTCCTCGCATCAACCACCAACGGCACCTCCGGTAACGCTACCTTCGGTATGACTTCCGGGACCAACGGCTGTACGACCAAGGATGCCCTGACTTACGGCGGCAAATCGTGGATTGCCATGAACGGCATGATGAACGAACTGTCCGAAGACATGGCCAAAGGCAATGGCGAAGCACTGACCACCTATGCGGTGGTACTGGGTGTGGCCCCTGAAGACCGCGATCATTTCGCAGCTGTTACCCACGAGCACTTCCAGCAAATCTTCAGCAAAGCCGACGTAACCGCTGACGATGTACACACCAACACTCTGGCCATCCTCAAAGGCGACGCACGCCTGGCGAAATACGCAACTGCTGCGTAACAAATGAGCACCGCCCGCTCCTCCCGGAGCGGGTATTCTCCAGCTTCACTTCTATTTGTCTGACAACAGTTGCCCACCATGCTCAAACGCCTTGCCTACCTGGCGCTCTGTGCCTGCGCCCCGCTGTATGCCGCACCACATATTGACGATCAACGAGTGCAGCAACTGGCCAACGATCCGTTCTGGATCTCCCTGGGCCATTATGAAGCCCGCAAACTGGGCGGCTGGCGCAGCTATGTCAGCGATGACAAATTCTTTCTCGCCAAAGACGGCGCCGAGCATCCGGATGCCGAACTGCGCGCGACCCTGACGGCGTTGTATGCCCCCCTGAACCTGGGAGACAAGCACCCGCAATGCGTATACCCGGCACGCACCCGCTGGCTCAAGGCCCAGCTGAACCTGACCGACCTGCCCAAGGCCGAGTGCGCAGAGTTCAGCCAGTGGTTTAAGGATGTGGCTCCCGACAGCACGGTGATGATTTTCCCGGCGGCCTACCTCAACAGCCCGTCGTCGATGTTCGGCCACACCCTGTTGCGTATCGACCAGGCCGACGTGCAGAGCAACAAGACCGCGCTGCTCAGCTATGCGATCAACTTCGGCGCCTACATTGAAGGTTCCGACAACAGTATTCTGTATGCCTGGAAAGGTTTGGCCGGCGGCTATCCCGGCCTGTTTGCCCTGGTGCCCTACCAGGAAAAGCTCTCGGAATACCGCAGTCTCGAGAACCGCGACCTGTGGGAATACCGCCTGAATCTGACACCCGAAGAAACCCAGCGCATGGTCGAACATGTGTGGGAACTCAAACAAATCCAGTTCGACTATTTCTTCTTCGACGAAAACTGTTCATACCGCTTGCTTGAACTGCTGCAAGTAGCGCGCCCCGGCTTGCAACTGACCAGCCAGTTCCCGCTGACCGCGATCCCCACCGACACCGTGAAAGCGGTAAAGGAAGCCGGGCTGGTGGAAAGCATCGAATATCGCCCGTCCCGCGAGCGTGAACTGCTGGATCGCGCCAAGGTGCTGGACCCTGAAGAACAGCAATGGGTACTGCAGGTCAGCGCCGATCAGGCCCAGCTGCAAAACCCGCAATTCAAGGCGCTGCCCAAAGAGCGTCAGGCGCTGATTATCGACGCGGCCTATCGCCTTGAACGCTACCGGGCCAATGGCCTTGAGCGGGACACGGAGCGCTCACAGCGCAGCTTCGAACTGCTGCGGGCCATTAACCAGAATCCCGCGCCCGGACTTGAGGTCGAAAAACCCGAACTGCCCGAAAACGGCCACGAGTCGCGCACCTGGCAGCTGGGCGCCGGTAGCCGGGACGACAAGGCGTTTGCCGAATACGGCCTGCGCATGGCCTATCACGACCTGAACGACAACGCTCCGGGATTTCCTCTGGGTGCCCAGATTGAAATTCTGCAACTCAAGCTGCGTCAGTACGAGGGTAATCACTGGCAGGTCCAGCAGCTGGACCTGGCCAATATCCGTTCATTGACCCCACGCAACGACTTGCTGCAGCCCTGGTCCTGGCAAGTAGGTGGCGGGCTCGAGCGCGTCCTCGGCAAGCACGGCGACGAAAACCTGGTCAGCCACGTCAATGGCGGCGCAGGCGGCACCTGGCAATTGGGCGAAAATATGCTGGGATTCGCCCTGGGCACCCTGCGCGTAGAGCACAACAACGACTTCGCGGCCTTTGTGTCGCCAGCGGCGGGCTTCAACACCGGCGTGTTGTGGCGCAATCCGCTGGGCAACCTGAGCCTGGAAGCCAAAGGCGACTACTTCACCAACGGCGAAATCCGCCGCAGCCTGAGCCTGAACCAGCAATGGGAAGTGTCACGCAACCTCGGGCTGCGATTGACCGCACAACGTGAGTTCAGCCACCTCAGCTCCCCGGTGAACGAAGTCATGCTGGAACTGAAGTGGTATCACTACTGAATGGAGTTTAAAAACATGGCAGTCACCTGTGATTCCCTTGAACAAGTGCGCGGGCAGATCGACCGCCTCGATCGCCAGATCGTCAGCCTGATCGCCGAACGCGGAGCCTATGTCTCCCAGGCCGCAGGCTTCAAGAAAGACAGTGCAGCGGTGAAAGCGCCACAGCGGGTTGAACAGGTTATCGCCAAGGCCCGCGCCCTGGCAGAGGAGCTGGGAGCCAACCCCGATGTAACCGAAAGCGTCTACCGCGCCATGATTGCTGCTTTTATCCAGCAGGAGCTGGCAGAGCATGCAGCGTTGCAGCTGGCTGACTAAATAAAACTGTAGGCGCGAGCTGTTCGCTGCTGGATTGAAAAAGCTCGCTCCTACGGGTTATCTGCCAAACCAGTCTGAACCCTGATTCCGGCGCAGGCTCTAAAGCCTACAGCCCCGGAGGGACACCGCCATGAGCCGCGCATTTGTCAACGAAGACACCGCCGCCGAGCAGGCCAATACGCCGATTGAGCGCCAGATCAGCGACCAGCCCAACTATGTCACCGCTGCCGGCCTTGACCAGTTGCAAGCCAAAGTCAACGAATTGCAGCGCCAGCACAGTGCCGAGTCCGCCCGCCGCGATGACGCCGACAAACAGCGGTTAGCCGAGATTGAGCGCGACCTGCGCTACTACAGCCAGCGGCTGCAAAGCGCCCACGTGGTCGCCCCCGCGACATCAACGCAAAAGGTGCAGATTGGCAGTTGGGTAACCTTTGCCGAAGAATCGGGCAATGAACAACGGGTGCAACTGGTGGGCGAGGATCAGGCCGATGCAGGCCAGGGGCTGATCAATTGGGGCTCGCCCCTGGGTCGCGCGCTGCTGGGCGCGCAACTCGGAGATGAAGTGCTGTGGTTTCGGCCCGCAGGGGATCTGCAGGTCGAAATCATCAGGATTGATCCGGCTTAAACCACGCCCTGGGCCAGCATCGCGTCGGCAACTTTGACGAAGCCCGCAATGTTGGCGCCTTTCACGTAGTTGATCCGGCCGTTCTCTTCACCGTAGTGCACACAGGCGTGGTGGATCGACTGCATGATGTTGTGCAGCTTGCTGTCCACCTCACCCGCCGTCCATAGCAGGCGCATGGCGTTCTGTGACATTTCCAGACCGCTCACTGCCACGCCGCCGGCGTTGGAAGCCTTGCCCGGGGCAAACAAAATACCCGCTTCGATAAACATGTCGACCGCCTCGAGGGTGGTGGGCATGTTCGCGCCTTCAGCCACGCAGACGCAGCCATTGCCGAGCAAAGTGCGGGCGGCATCGGCGTCCAGTTCGTTCTGGGTGGCGCATGGCAGCGCGATGTCACAGGCCAGGTTCCACGGATGCTGGCCGCTCAGGAACTCAAGACCAAACTGGCCGGCAAGTTCGCTGATACGCCCGCGCTTGACGTTTTTCAACTCCATCAACGCCTCCCACTGCTCCTCGCTCAAGCCGGCTTCGCAAAATAGCGTGCCTTCGGAATCCGACAGCGAGATCACCTTGCCACCCAGGTCCATGACTTTACGGGCCGCATACTGGGCCACGTTGCCGGATCCGGAAATCGCTACACGCTTGCCATCAATGCGCTGGCCACTGCGCTTGAGCATTTCCTGGGCGAAGTACACGCAACCGAAGCCGGTGGCTTCCGGACGGATCAGGCTGCCGCCATAGCTCATGCCCTTGCCGGTCAACACCGAAGTAAACTGGTTGCTCAGGCGTTTGTACTGACCAAACATAAAGCCGATTTCACGTGCCCCCACACCGATGTCGCCTGCCGGAACGTCAACATCGGAACCGATGTGGCGGTACAGCTCACTCATGAAGGCCTGGCAGAAGCGCATCACTTCAGCATCGCTTTTACCTTTCGGATTGAAATCCGAGCCCCCTTTACCGCCGCCCATTGGCAACGAGGTCAGGGAATTCTTGAAGGTTTGCTCAAAGGCCAGGAATTTCAGAACCCCCAGGTTCACCGACGGGTGGAAACGCAAACCGC
Source organism: Pseudomonas sp. PAMC 29040 (assembly GCF_003994535.1). NCBI lineage: Bacteria > Pseudomonadati > Pseudomonadota > Gammaproteobacteria > Pseudomonadales > Pseudomonadaceae > Pseudomonas > Pseudomonas sp. PAMC 29040. The sequence goes on along the minus strand of NZ_RZAA01000012.1, from coordinate 7,905 downwards.
CCTTGTAAGGGCCAATGGCGCTGTTCATCTGGATCCGGAAGCCGCGGTTGACCCGCACTTTGCCTTCGTCATCGACCCACGACACGCGGAACACAATCGCCCGCTCGGGTTCACAAATGCGCTCGAGAATGCCTGAAGTCAGATAGTGCGGATTGGCTTCAAGAAACGGCCACAGACTGCGCAGAACTTCTTCTACGGCCTGATGGAACTCAGGCTGGTCAGGGTCGCGTTTTTTCAGGCGGGCAAGGAAGTGGTCGACGGATTCGATCATGGAAAAGTCTCGGCAAATTTGTTGTCGTTAGAAGCTGATTGCCCAGAACCTTATCAACTCATGAAGCACCGCGACAGCGCAAAATGTCGCAGTTATGAATTTAAATGGTGCTTTTATATAAATTAGTCCAGTTAAAGCAGTCATTGCGCACCATAAAAGTGATTCTTGTACCCAGTTTTGCACCAACTGAAACCCGCCCCCAGGCGCAACCTTCGTTCCTCGTAGGCAACTACGGAAATCATGCCTGTCTGCACAAAAAAAACGGAGCCCCGAGGGGCTCCGTTGTTTCTTGCAAACCGGCCTTACTGGGCCAGCTTCTTGTGACGTACACGGTGCGGCTGGTTGGCCGCTTCGCCGAGACGCTTTTTACGATCAGCTTCGTACTCGGTGTAGTTGCCTTCAAAGAAGACCGCTTGCGAGTCGTCTTCGTACGCCAGGATGTGAGTCGCGACGCGGTCAAGGAACCACCGATCGTGAGAGATCACAATGGCTGCGCCCGGGAAGTCCAGCAGCGCTTCTTCGAGCGAACGCAGGGTCTCAACGTCAAGGTCGTTGGACGGTTCGTCGAGCAGCAGCACGTTGGCGCCCTCTTTCAAGGTCAGGGCCAGGTGCAAGCGACCACGCTCACCGCCGGACAGGTCCTTGACGAACTTCTGCTGATCGCCACCTTTGAAGTTGAAACGGCCTACATAGGTACGCGACGGGATTTCGTAGTTACCAATGCGGATCACATCAGAACCATCAGAAATGGCCTGGAACACAGTCTTGCTGCCATCCAGGTCGTCGCGGCTCTGATCAACACAGGCAAGCTGCACGGTTTCGCCGATTTCGATGCTGCCGGAGTCCGGCTGCTCTTTGCCCATCAGCATGCGGAACAGGGTCGACTTACCGGCACCGTTACCGCCGATCACGCCAACGATGGCGCCTTTAGGCATGGAGAACGACAGGTTGTCGATCAGCACGCGATCGCCGTAGCCCTTGGACACGTTCTTGAATTCGATAACCTTGTCACCCAGGCGCGGACCGGCCGGGATGTAGATTTCGTTGGTTTCGCTGCGCTTCTGGAATTCCTGCGATTGCAGTTCTTCGAAACGTTGCAGACGGGCCTTGGATTTCGACTGACGAGCCTTGGCGCCTTTACGGACCCATTCCAGCTCGTCTTTCATGGCCTTTTCATGGGCCGACTGCTGCTTGGATTCGGCAGCCAGACGATCGGACTTGGCTTCAAGCCAGCCCGAATAGTTGCCCTCGTAAGGAATGCCCGCACCGCGGTCAAGCTCCAGAATCCAGCCAGCCACGTTATCCAGGAAGTAACGGTCGTGCGTAATCGCAACCACGGTACCCGGGAAATCGTGCAGGAAGTGTTCCAGCCAGGCCACGGAGTCAGCGTCCAGGTGGTTGGTCGGTTCGTCGAGCAGCAGCATGTCCGGGGCCGACAGCAGCAGGCGGCACAAGGCCACACGACGCTTCTCACCACCGGACAGGTGTTCAACCTTGGCATCCCAGGCCGGCAGACGCAGTGCATCGGCAGCGACTTCCAGCTGGCGCTCCAGGTTGTGACCGTCGCTTGCCTGCAGAATCGATTCGAGCTTGGCCTGTTCTGCAGCCAGCTTGTCGAAGTCGGCATCCGGGTCAGCGTATTCAGCGTAAACCTGATCCAGACGCGCTTGCGCATCCTTGATCACGCTAACGGCTTCTTCAACCACTTCACGTACGGTTTTGTTCGGGTCCAGCTGCGGCTCTTGGGGCAGGTAGCCGATGTTCAATTCCGGCATCGGGCGTGCTTCGCCGTCGAACTCGGTGTCCACGCCAGCCATGATTTTCAACAGGGTGGATTTACCCGAACCGTTCAAACCGAGCACGCCAATCTTGGCGCCCGGGTAAAACGACAGGGAGATGTTTTTCAGGATTTCCCGCTTCGGCGGAACAACTTTGCTCAGCCGATGCATGGTGAATACGTATTGAGCCATGGAGAACCTAGCGTCAGTGACTGATGAATAAGGCGCGAGCATTGCCGGATCAGGCAATAGGAAAAAGTCAGGGACTGATATGCATCAATACCTGCTGACAGTATATGCCTGAGTGTAGGCGCTCGAATAACCGGCAAAGCTACCTGAATGCGTTGATCAGGGCAAACCAGAGCACAGCACAGGGCTGGCACTTTGCCACAACCCAAGGCATGCTAGGCGCCCTCTGGGCGTCCGGCTTATAGTGCGCGCGCGCCTTGTTTGCCAAACCGCAGGATCACAGCTTGCCCAATGTCACCCCGCCAACACTGCCCCGCAAACCAGGCCAACTCCTTGGCACACCTGTGCGCGGCACGTTAAAAGGCGCACTGGCAACCCTGGTCCTGTTGCTGCTGGCAATGCTGTTCTGGCTATTGATTGAACAGTTCCGGAACGCGATCCAGCAGGAGCGCCTGTCGAGCATCAATTACAGCGCAGACCTGGCCGACCACATCAACCTGAGTATGGAACTCAGGGCCGAAACCGCCCTCAACCTGCTGCCTGCCTATGCCCCCCCCAAAGATTCGCTCCAGCTACAGGAGCTGCTCGAACGGCTGCGCCAAACCTTGCCGCCCCTGCAAAGCCTGGCTTTATTGAGTCCAGCCGGAGAAGTGCTGCTCGACAGCACGGGCATCAGCCCCGATGCGGCCTACCTGGCCGACTGGATAAAAAACATCCGGTTGTACAGCCGTACAGCCGGGTATTTTTATGGCAACAACAGGGATGCCAGCGTTGCTTATCTGTTGTTGCGCCAGACCGGCGACACGACCAACGGTTACTGGCTGCTGCGCATGACCCCGGATCTGCTGCAAAACCTCACGCGCCAGACCCTGAACAGCAACCGCCCCCAATGGCAGGTCGAAAACACCCTGACGGATCAGGTGCTCAGCACCAGTACCGCTCCTGTCACCCGGCTATCAAGCTCCGATCCCCGGGACATGGATGACACAGTACTGCTGACCCCCTTGCGCAACAGCGACTGGCAGTTGCGCGGGCTGTTCAATGACCAGATGGCGACGCAACAGCTGCTACCCGGACTGATTGGCAAATGCTTGCTCGGCCTGCTGTTCTCGATGCTGCCGGTGGTCGCACTTTTGAATATGCGCCGCCGCCAGCGCCAGCTGCACGAAGGCCGGCGTCGTTATCACGATATTTTTGAAGGCACCGGCGTCGCGCTTTGCGTACTCGACCTGTCCAGCCTGCCTGGCTTTCTTGAGCGCGAAAAAATCCAGGACAGCCATGCCCTCAAACAATGGCTGAACAACCAGCCGCAGCATCGGCGCCAGCTGTTTGAACAATTGCGCATCACCGAAGTGAACCAGGTCGCCATGCAGTTGCTGGAGGTCGAATCCGAGGACGGCGCCTGGTCAAAACTGATCAGCGGCGCCCCTCAAGCCGGCTCGGCCATTGGTTATCAACTGGTCGAGGCCGTGCTCAACCGGCTGCAACAACTGGAGCTGGAAATCAAACTGGCCGACGCCGGGGGGCGTGACCAGCATTTATGGCTGGTGCTGCGTCTGCCCGATACCCGCCTGGACTATCACGCGGTCATTCTGAGCATTACCGACATTACCAACCGCAAGCTGATCGAGCTGTCCTTGCAGGAGCGCGAAAGCTTTTGGTCCGACGTGGTACGCACCGTGCCGGACCACCTGTATGTGCAGGATGTCACCAGCCAGATGATGATTTTCAGCAATCACCATCTGGGCCACACCCTGGGCTACAACGCCGCCGAGCTCAAGCAAATGGGCGCTTATTTCTGGGAGCTGCTGCTGCACCCCGACGACGCCGGGCACTATCACGAACTGCGCCACCAGCAACGTCACGGCAACTATGTGCGCCGGTTGCAATGCCAGTTGCGCTTTCGTCATCGCAGTGGCGTCTGGCGCAGTTTTGAGATTCGCGAACAGGCTCTGGCCCTGGGTACCGGGGAGCAGGTAACGCGGATTGTCGGGGTTGCCAAAGACATCACCGACCAGATCGAGGCCAGCGAATCGCTGCGCGACAGTGAGCAGCGCTACCGGATGCTGGCGGAAAGCATCAGTGATGTGATTTTCTCCACCGACAGCAGGTTATGCCTGAATTACGTCAGTCCGTCGGTACAGACAGTGCTGGGCTACGACGCGCAATGGGTGTTCAACAATGGTTGGCAATCGACCATCGCCAATCCGCAACAACTGGCGGGTATCTACAGCCTGCTGGCGCGGGTCAGCGCTGCACTGGACACCCCCGAGCAACTGGCGCCCCTGCGCACTCAAGTGCAAACCCAGGTGTTCCTGCTCGACTGCTTGCGGGCTGACGGACGCAAAATCCCCATCGAGCTGCGTCTGGTACTGGTGTGGGACGAGAGCAATACGTTCGAGGGCATCCTCGGCGTTGGCCGCGATATCAGTCAGCAGCGCAACGCAGAAAAAGACCTGCGAATGGCGGCTACGGTATTCGAACACTCGACCTCGGCGATCCTGATAACCGACCCGGCCGGCTATATCGTCCAGGCCAATGAGGCCTTTAGCCGGGTCAGCGGTTACGCCGTAGCGCAAGTGCTCGACCAGTTGCCAAGCATGCTGACCGTGGATGAACAGCAACAGGCGCATCTGCGTTACGTGATCAAGCAACTCAATCAGCACCGTTCATGGGAGGGCGAGGTGTGGCTCAAACGCCGCAGCGGCGAACACTACCCGGCATGGGTCGGGATCACCGCGGTGCTGGACGATGAAGGCGACCTGGCCAGCTACGTGTGTTTTTTCAGTGACATCAGCGAACGCAAGGCCAGTGAGCAGCGAATCCACCGCCTGGCCTATTACGATGCCCTGACCCACCTGCCCAACCGGACACTGTTTCAGGATCGCCTGCACACCGCACTGCAACAGGGCGACCGGAACAAGTCGTGGGTGGTCCTGATGTTCCTCGACCTCGACCGTTTCAAACCGATCAATGACTCCCTGGGGCACGCCGCCGGCGACCGCATGCTCAAAGACATGGCGACCCGCCTGCTGGCCTGTGTGGACGACGACGATACCGTGGCGCGCATGGGCGGGGACGAGTTCACCCTGCTCCTGCAACCACGGGCAACCCGTCAAATAGCCCTGAACCGGGCCATCAGCGTGGCCGAACAGATCCTCGCCAGCCTGGTACAACCCTTTGTCCTCGAAAGCCGTGAATTCTTCGTCACGGCCAGTATCGGCATAGCCCTGAGCCCGCAAGACGGAAACGAACTCAGCCAGTTGATGAAAAACGCCGATACGGCGATGTACCACGCCAAAGAGCGCGGCAAGAACAACTTCCAGTTCTATCAGGCCGACATGAACGCCAGCGCCCTGGAACGCCTGGAACTGGAGAGCGATTTGCGCCATGCCCTGGAACAGGAAGAATTCATACTCTATTACCAGCCGCAATTCAGTGGCGACGGCAAACGCCTGACCGGGGTTGAAGCACTGTTGCGCTGGAATCACCCGCGCCGCGGACTGGTGCCGCCCGGGGATTTTATCCCGGTGCTCGAAGAGCTGGGCCTGGTGGTCGACGTCGGTGACTGGGTGCTGGCCGCAGCCTGTCGCCAACTCAAACACTGGCATCAGGCCAAGGTGCGGGTGCCCAAAGTCTCGGTCAATATCTCGGCGCGCCAGTTTTCGGACGGCCAGCTGGGCAACCGGATTGCCAACATCCTCAAGGAAACGGGCCTGCCCCCGGCGTGTCTTGAGCTCGAGCTGACCGAAAGCATCCTGATGCGCGAAGTCAGCGAGGCGCTGCAAATTCTGGCCAGCCTAAAAAATCTCGGCCTGAGCATTGCCGTCGACGACTTCGGCACCGGCTATTCATCGCTCAACTACCTCAAGCAATTCCCGATCGACGTACTGAAAATCGACCGTACCTTTGTCGACGGTTTGCCCTGTGGCGAGCAGGACGCCCAGATTGCCCGGGCCATTATTGCAATGGCCCACAGCCTGAATCTGGCGGTCATCGCCGAAGGCGTCGAGACCCACGAACAGCTGGTTTTCCTGCGCGAGCACGGCTGCGACGAAGTCCAGGGCTACCTGCTGGGACGACCGCTGCCGGCACACCAGTTAGAGAAACAGTTACTGGCCAAGCAGCGGCACACTGCCAGTGATGAATTACCCATTTGAAGTGGCCGTTACCTGCTTGCAGTTTGATCAGGAACGCCGTGAATCGCTTTCATATGCCAGATAAAACCCATTGGGTTAGAATGCCCTCCTTTTCTGCCCCCGATCCTTGAGGACCGCCATGTTCAGCCGTGATTTGACACTTGCCAAGTTCGACGCCGACCTTTTTGCCGCCATGGAGCAAGAAGCTCAGCGCCAGGAAGAACATATTGAGCTGATCGCTTCGGAAAACTACACCAGCCCAGCGGTCATGGAAGCTCAAGGCTCGGTTCTGACCAACAAGTACGCCGAAGGTTATCCGGGCAAGCGTTACTACGGTGGCTGCGAATACGTCGACGTCGTCGAGCAACTGGCCATCGACCGTGCAAAAGAACTGTTCGGCGCCGATTACGCCAACGTTCAGCCGCACGCCGGCTCCCAGGCCAACAGCGCTGTATACCTGGCCCTGCTGTCGGCCGGTGACACCATTCTGGGCATGAGCCTGGCCCACGGCGGTCACTTGACCCACGGCGCCAGCGTTTCGTCCTCGGGCAAGCTGTACAACGCCATCCAGTACGGTATCGACGCCAATGGCCTGATCGACTACGACGAAGTTGAACGTCTGGCCGTTGAGAACAAGCCAAAAATGATCGTGGCCGGTTTCTCTGCCTACTCGCAGATCCTCGACTTCCCTCGTTTCCGCGCTATCGCAGACAAAGTCGGCGCCTACCTGTTCGTCGACATGGCACACGTGGCCGGTCTGGTTGCAGCGGGCGTTTACCCGAACCCGGTTCCTTATGCTGACGTAGTGACCACCACTACCCACAAAACCCTGCGCGGTCCACGTGGCGGCCTGATCCTGGCCAAAGCCAACGCCGACATCGAGAAGAAGCTGAATTCGGCTGTTTTCCCGGGTTCCCAGGGCGGTCCGCTGGAGCACGTTATCGCGGCCAAGGCCGTGTGCTTCAAGGAAGCGCTGCAGCCTGAGTTCAAGGCTTACCAGCAACAAGTGGTCAAGAACGCTCAGGCCATGGCTTCGGTGTTCATCGAGCGCGGTTTTGACGTGGTCTCGGGCGGTACTGAAAACCACCTGTTCCTGCTGTCGCTGATCAAGCAGGACATCTCCGGTAAAGATGCTGACGCCGCTCTGGGCAAAGCCTTCATCACCGTGAACAAAAACTCCGTACCGAACGATCCACGCTCCCCGTTCGTTACCTCGGGTCTGCGTTTCGGTACTCCGGCTGTCACCACCCGCGGCTTCAAGGTTGAAGAATGCCGTGAACTGGCAGGCTGGATCTGCGACATCCTTGACGACATCAACAACGAAGCCGTTATTGATGCCGTTCGCGAGAAGGTCAAAGCCATTTGCGCCAAGCTGCCTGTTTACGGCAACTGATAGCAAACTGTCTAGTCCTGAAATAGGTTTACACCTGTTTCACCCCAACGCCCGATGCATTGCATCGGGCGTTTTGTATTTCAAAGACTGGTGCGGACGCTCGCTGTTGTAAATCGATATCGACTCACTCACCAT